>NZ_JBHTFM010000014.1:0-97620 GCF_042674865.1 Kineococcus sp. GCM10028916
CGGCGGAGGCGGCTTCGGCGATCGCGGAGATCACCGAGGTCATCGCCCGCATCGACGGGTTGCAGTCCACGATCGCGGCGGCGGTGGAGGAGCAGTCGGCGACGACGTCGGAGATGGTGCGCAACGTCACCGAGGTCTCCTCGGGGAGTCAGGAGATCGCGTTGAACATCTCCGGCATCGCCGCTGCGGCGGATCAGACCACGGCGGGGGCGACCCACACGGCCACCACCGCCGGGGAGGTCTCGCGCGCCGCGGTCGAGCTGAGCGGACTCGTGGCGGCGTTCACCCTTCCCCGCTGACCCCCGTGGACGGCTCCCTACTGGGCCTTCACCCGGCCCGGGGGCTTCGGCGCCGGGGGGACGGAGCGGTCTCGCCCGACGCTGACCAGCGCGGCGCGCACGACGTCGAGCGCCTGCTCCGGGCTCAACCCCGACCCCAGGGCCCGTTCGACGAACCCCTCCGCCGCCCAGCGGACGTCCTCCTCGACGGTGACCTGCGCCGCGACGACCGTCCCCGTCCGTCGTCGTGATGTGACGGTCCCGGCCGCCTCGAGCTCGCGGTAGGCGCGTTGGACGGTACCGACCGCGAGGCCCAGGTCCGCGGCGAACGTCCGCGCTGCGGGGAGTCGATCGCCCTCGCGCAGGGCGCCGGTGGTGGCGAGGGTGGTGATCTGCTCGCGGATCTGCTCGTAGGCCGGGATCGCGGACTGGGTGTCGACGAACAGTTCCAAGGAGCTCACGCCGTGGTGACCCCCACCGCGACGGGGTTGCGGAGGCCACGGGCCGGGACGGCCAGCACGACGAGACCGACGAGGACGATGGACAGGCCGCCCAGACCGAAGGGCTCGACGAGCCACTCCAGCGGTCCGACGGGCATCGGCTGATCCGCCGGATCGGGGTTGACCGTGAACTCCAGGCCGTAGACCGCGGCGAAGTGGGACCACAGCAGCACGAGGACCCCGGCCGTCCCGAGCAGAGCCGCGGTCGTGACCCGCACCACGCGGTGGGCGCTGGTGCGGCGGAGACCGTCGTCGACCCAGGCGGGAGCCGTCGGCACGGCTGGCCGGGCCGGTACCCGGTGCAGGACGGCGCCGGTGACGACGATCGCGGTGAACGCCGCCGCGAGCACCGGCAGGGCCAGGGCGCCGCCGGGGAAGAGCCCGCCGGACGCCACCCCGTTCCACCGCTCCCACACGTACTGGTCCGACGCTCCGTTGACCACGATCCCGCCCACGCAGGCCGCGACGATGATGAATCCCGCGAGAGCACCGAGAACGGTCAGGACCGGCGGAGCGCTGTCCCCGATCGACCGCGTGACGACCTTGGCGCTGCGCACCCGCCCGGTCGGCCGGGGGTGAGCGGTCTCGTGCAGGTAGGCCACCACCGCGTGGAGAGCGGCTCCGACGAGCGGTCCGGTCACCACCAGGGCCGGGGAGTGCGAGAGGAGGCCGACGGCCACGACCACCACGGCGGCGCCCAGCCCGGCGGTGACGCCCACGACCGACGACCGCGCGTCACGACGGCGGGCCTCGGCCGCCGGGAGCGGCAGCTCCCAGGGCTGCGCGGCGCGGCGCACGGACACCAGGGCCGCGGCGGCACCCCCCAGGAGGACGATCAACGGCACGAACACGACGAGCCCACCGAACACGGACGCCTCCTGAACTCAATGGATCAACCCATTGAGTCAATCACACCGCAAGGGATTCCGGGGCCCCTTCGCTCGGCGACCTCGCCAACCACTCGTCCACCTCCGCGTGCAGGGCCCGCTTCACCTCCGCCGGGGCCCGCGAGGCGCTGATCGACGCCTTCGCGAGCCCGGCCAGCCCCTCGTCGTCGAACCCGTGGTCCTCCCGCGCGCTGCGGTACTGGGCGGCCAGGCGGGGCCCGAAGAGCAGCGGGTCGTCGGCCCCGAGCGCCACCGTGGCTCCCGCGGACACCAGCTGCCGCAGCGGAACCCGCTCGAGGTCGGGGTAGACCCCGAGGGAGACGTTGCTCGTCGGGCAGACCTCCAGGGCCACCCCGGCCGCGATGACCCGGTCCAGCACCGCCGGGTCCTCGCCGCTGCGGACGCCGTGGCCGAGCCGGTCCGGCTGCAGCTCCCGCAGGGTCTGCGCGACGTGGTCGGGTCCCAACAGCTCCCCGGAGTGCGGGACGCAGGCGAGCCCGGCGTCGCGGGCGATGTCGAAGGCCCCGGCGAACTCCGAGGTGTCCCCCCGGCGTTCGTCGTTGGACAGCCCGAACCCGACGACCGTGCCCGGCCCGTCGCCGGCGTGGCGGGCGGCCAGCCGGGCCAACGTCCGCGCGTCCAGCGGGTGGCGGATCCGGCTCGCGGCGACGACGACGGCCACCGCGGTCCCGGTCAGCGCGGTCGCGTCGCGGGCGGCCTCGAGGACGATCTCCAGCGCCGGGGTGATCCCGCCGACGTGCACGGCGTAGGAGGTCGGGTCCACCTGCAGCTCCAGCCACCGCGACCCCTCGGCCGCGTCGTCGGCGGCGGCCTCCAGCACGATCCGGCGCATGTCGTCCGCGGTCCGGACGCAGGCGCGGGCGGCGTCGTAGAGCCGTTGGAAGCGGAACCAGCCGCGTTCGTCGGGGGAGAGGGTGATCATCGAGGACGAGCTCAGCTGGGTGGGCAGCCGGATCCGGTGGCGCTCGGCCAGGTCGAGCAGGGTCTGGGGGCGCATCGACCCCGTGAAGTGCAGGTGCAGGTGCGCCTTGGGCAGGGACTCGACCGTGCGTGTCACGCTCCGTGAGTCTGCCAGGACCAACCGCCATCCGTCCTGGTCAGGGGGCCCTCACGGTGGTGGCAGCAGTCCGCGTTGGATCGCGACCGTCACGGCGTGGGTGCGGTCGGCCACGCCGAGCTTCGCGAACGTCCGCAGCAGGTGCGTCTTGACCGTCGCCTCCCCGATGAAGAGCTCCCGGCCGATCTCGGCGTTCGTCGACCCGCGCGACACCGAGCCCAGGACCTGCAGCTCCCGCGGGGTCAGCGACTCCTGGACGGGTCCCCGCAGGCGCGCCTTCAACTTCGCCGCGACCGGCGGGGCCAGCACGGTCTCACCCCGCGACGCAGCGCGGACGGCGTCGACGAGCTGGGCCAGCGGGGTGTCCTTGAGCAGGTAGCCGGTCGCCCCGGCCTCGACGGCCCGGACGATGTCGGCGTCGGTCTCGTACGTCGTCAGCACGAGCACGTGGACCTCCGGGTGGGCGCGCCGGATCTCCTCCGTGGCCGTGGCACCGTCCACGACGGGCATCCGCAGGTCCATCAGCACGACGTCCGGCCGAAGCCTCGCCACGGCCTCCAGGGCTTCCCGACCGTTCGCGGCGCCGCCGACGACCTCGAGGTCGTCGGCCGTCGCGAGCAGCCCCTCGATGCCCCCGCGCACGACGGGGTGGTCGTCGACCACGAGCACCCGCACCGGCCTCACGCCGGGACCTCCGCCGGCACGGCGACCAGCAACCGGGTACCGCCACCGGGTTCGCCGACGACCTCGAACACCCCGCCGGCCTCCTCGACCCGGCGTCGCATGCCGGCGAGGCCGAAACCGGTCGCGGCGACCACGTCCTGCTCGGTGATCCCCACTCCGTCGTCGTGCACCTCCAGCGTGGCCGTCCCGTCCGCGCTGACGAGGCGCACCTGGACCCTGCGCGCCCCGGCGTGCTTGCGCACGTTGCCCAACGCCTCCTGCGCGGCCCGCAGCAGCACGACCTGGCGGCCCGCGGACAACCCCCGGAGGTCCTCCGCCACGACCACGTCCACGGCCACACCGCTCTCCCGCGACACCCGCTCGGCGAGACGGCGCAGCGCCTCGGCCAGCGTCGTACCCTCCAGGTCGACCGGGCTCATCGCCGCCACCAGGGTCCGGGCCTCCGCCAGCCCCGCCCGTGCGGAACCCTCGATCAGTTCCAGCTGCGCACGGGTCGGGCCCGGCGGGGCGGTCGCGGCGGCGGACTGGGCCAGCAGCACGATGCCGGTGAACCCCTGGGCGAGGGTGTCGTGGATGTCGGCGGCCAGCCGGGCACGCTCGGCGGCGACCCCTGCCGCGTGGTGCGCCGCAGCCAGTTCCACCCGGGTGTTCTCGAGCTCGGTGATGAGCGCTGCCCGTTCCTCGCTCTGCGAGACGACCTGCCAGATCCAGATCCCGAGGACGCACGTGAAGGCGGTGCTGACGAGCATCGACACCGCGATGTCGACCGTGCGCGCCGAGTCGCCGTAGCCCACCGTCATCCCGGTCAGGCCGGCCAGTGCGACAGCCACCGTCCACAGCGTGCCCTCGCGGCGGGAGCCGGTGAGGAACCAGGTCTGCGGGAAGGCGACGAAGAGCAGGAAGCTCAGCGTCGGGGCGCCGGTCAGGGCGACGGTGAGACCCACGACCAGCACGGCGAGGTAGATCCGCGAGCGCCGGTCCCGCACGCGGGCCGCCCGGGGCCCGAGCAGCGCGTACGTCAGCGCGACGACCCCCACCGCGACGGCGGCGCGGAGCCGGTGCGCGTCGTCGCCGATCAGCAGCACCAGGGCGGCGATGACCACGAACAGGCCGAAGGCGGCGTGCCAGCCGGGCACGCTGCGCACCCACCACGAGGTGGTCGCGGGGTTCCTGCTCACCGACCAGCGCTCCTGAGGTGTCCCCACCCGGTCATCGTGCCCGCTCACCGGTCCTTGCGGGTCCAGCGGAAGGACCGCAGGCAGAGGAGCAGGCCCAGCACGACCCAGGCGGCCATGATCAGCGCTCCCGTGCCCAGTCCCCAGCTCCCGCCCGGTTCCGCCGCTGCGGCGCTCTCCGGCAGCAGTGCCGCCCGCAGGCCCTGGGCCATCCACTTCAGCGGGAAGACCTCCGCGACGGCGAGCATCCAGCCCGGCAGGGACGCGAGCGTGAAGAACACCCCCGAGAAGAACTGCAGGACGATGACCACGGGGGCCGTCACCGCGGTCGCGGAGCGCGCCGAGGCCGGGACGGCGGAGAACGCGACCCCCAGCACCGTCCCGGCCACCGTTCCCAGCGCGAACACCCACCCGAAGCGGGCCCAGTGCGTCAGGTCGCCCGGCCACGGCACGTCGTAGGCGATCCGGGCGACCAGGAGCAGCAGGACCAGCTGGACGACCGAGGTGGTCAGGACCATGCCGACCTTGCCCAGGACGTAGGCCAGCGCGGGGACGGCCATGCCGCGCAACCGCTTCAGGGTCCCGTCGTCGCGTTCGCCGGCGATGCCGACGGCGAGGCTCTGGAAGCTCGTGAGCATGATCCCGGTCGCGACGATGCCGGCCAGGAAGTAGTGCGAGAACGGCGTCCCGTCGGGCAGCCGCTGGCCGCCGAAGATCGACCCGAAGATGACGAGCATGACGATGGGGTAGGCGAAGACGAACGCCATCGCGTCACGTTCCCGGACGAACTGCCGGACCTCCAGACCCGTGCGCGCCAGCGCGATGCGGGCCGTCGAGGGGCGACCCCGCACGCCGGTGCGCGAGCGCTCGCCGGTGGGGGGCTCGGGGCGGCGGACCTCGGGGGCGCTCACCGCCGGACCCCGTCCACGAGGGCCAGGTAGGCGTCCTCCAGCGTGGGCCGGTGGACCTCCAGCCCGGGCAGCTCGCCGTCGACGAGGAGCTCCGGGCGCGCCAGCAGGTGCCGCACCAGGTCGCCGGGCCGGTCGGTGCGCTCGACCCGCGCGGATCCCGACTCGTTCCAGCGCACCGTCGCCCCCAGCCGCAACCGTCCGCCGAGGGTGGACGGGGTGGAGGTCTCCACGACCCGGCCGCCCACGACGACGGCGACGCGGTCGGCCAGCGCGGCGGCCTCGTCGAGGTAGTGGGTGGTCAGCAGGATCGTCGTGCCCTCGGCCTGCACACCACGGACGAGGTCCCAGAAGTGCCGCCGCGCCTCGGGGTCGAAACCCGTCGTGGGCTCGTCCAGGAAGAGCAGCTCGGGGCGGCCGAGGATGCCCAGCGCGACGTCGAGCCGTCGGCGCTGCCCGCCGGAGAGGGCTCGGATCCGTTGCCGCGCAGAGCCTTCGAGCCCGACGAGGGCGATGACCTCGTCGGGGTCGCGGGCGTCGAGGTGGTAAAGGGCGAAGTGCCGCACGGCCTCGCGCACCGAGAGGTCGGCGGCGTCGGTCGCCTCCTGCAGGACGATGCCGAGCCGTGCCCGCCAGGCGAGGCCGGCCGTGGCCGGGTCCTCGCCGAGGACGCTGACCTCACCGCCGTCGCGCGAGCGGTGTCCCTCGAGGACCTCGATGGTGCTCGTCTTGCCGGCTCCGTTCGGGCCGAGCAGAGCCACGCACTCGCCGGGATCGACGTCGAGGTCGATCCCGGCGAGGGCGAGCGTGCCGTTGGGGTAGCGCTTGGTGAGTCCGCGGACTCGGACGGCGGGCAGGGGGTTCACCCCCCGAGGGTGACGGCTCGAGCGCCCCCCGCGGGTCCACCGGACGGTGTACCCGCGCTCAGCGCACCTCGGCGAGGAGGGCCTGGATGCGCTCGACCCCGGTCACCAGGTCGGCGTCGGCGAGGGCGTAGGACAGGCGCAGGAACCCGCTCGGACCGAACGCCTCACCTGGGACGACGGCCACCTCGGCCTCGCTGAGGATGAGTTCGGCCAGCACGGCGGACGAGGTGATCTCGGTGCCCCGCAACGTCTTCCCGATCAGGTCCTCGACGCTGGGGTAGGCGTAGAACGCGCCCTGCGGCAGGGGGCAGCGCACGCCCTCGATCGCGTCGAGCATCCGCACCATCGTCGTGCGACGGCGGTCGAAGGCCTCCCGCATCGCGGCGACGGCGGTCAGGTCACCGGTGAGCGCCTGGACGGCCGCGCGCTGCGACACGTTCGCGACGTTGGAGGACAGGTGCGACTGCAGGTTCGCCGCACCCTTGACCACGTCGGGCGGCCCGATCAGCCAGCCCACGCGCCAGCCCGTCATGGCGTAGGTCTTCGCGACCCCGTTGACGACGATGCAGGTGTCGGCGAGCTCGGGGACCTCCACGGGCATCGAGGCGGCGCGCACGCCGTCGTAGACGAGGTGCTCGTAGATCTCGTCGCTGATGACCCAGACGCCGTGCTCCAGGGCCCAGTGACCGATCGCGCGGACCTCCTCGGGGGAGTAGACCGCACCGGTCGGGTTCGAGGGGGAGCAGAACAGCAGCGCCTTGGTGCGGGGCGTGCGGGCCGCCTCGAGCTGGTCGACGGTCACCTTGTAGCCCTGCTCCAGGCCGGCGAAGACCTCCACGGCGACCCCGCCGGCGAGGCGCGCGGCCTCGGGGTAGGTCGTCCAGTACGGCGCCGGCAGCAGCAGCTCGTCACCCGGGTCGAGGATCGCGGCGAAGGCCTCGTAGACGGCCTGCTTGCCACCGTTGGTGACCAGGACCTGGGCGGGGGAGACCTGGTAGCCGGAGTCGCGCGCCGTCTTGGCCGCGATCGCCTCCCGCAGGACGGGCAGCCCGCCGGCGGGGGTGTAGCGGTGGTTGGCCGGGTCGGTGCAGGCCGCGACGGCCGCCTCGACGATGGCCTGCGGGGTCGGGAAGTCCGGCTCGCCCGCACCGAAGCCGATGACCGGGCGACCGGCGGCCTTCAGCGCCTTCGCCTTGGCGTCCACGGCCAGGGTCGCGGACTCGGCGATGCCCGCGATGCGGGCCGAGACGCGGTGGCGCGCACCGCTGGGGGCAGTGCCGGGCGGAGGACTCGTCTGGGCGGTCACGCAGGTCATCCTTCCACCCCTCGGCGTGCGGCCGTGGAGCCTCGGAGCCCGGACGGGTTCGACGGTGAGCCCCGGCGTCACCTATGGTGGTCGTGGCGGTTCTCGAACCGTCGAGGTTTCGCACGCCCTCCGGGGCGGCGCATCCGTTCAGGGCAGTGGCGCAATTGGTAGCGCACCGGTCTCCAAAACCGGCGGTTGTGGGTTCGAGTCCCTCCTGCCCTGCGAGCACCACCCGTGCTCCCGGTCCCCGGGAGGCACGTCCGTACGTGAGCGACACACGACAGAAGCGGGGCAGCGCGAGGTGAGCCAGACGACGAAGGCCACGGCGGAACCCGCCGAGGCCAAGAAGCGCAACGGTCTCCTGCTGTTCCTGCGTCAGGTCATCGAAGAGCTGCGCAAGGTCGTCTGGCCCACCCGCCGGGACCTGCTGAGCTACACCGGAGTCGTGCTCGTCTTCGTCGTGGTGATGATGCTCTTCGTGTCCGCCCTGGACTACGGCATCGGCAAGCTCGTCCTGCTGGTGTTCGGGTCCTGACGAACGTCAGCGCGCACCAGCCTGGGGCGTTGCGAGTCCCGATCCCGAAGGAAGCAGGTCAGCACGTGTCGGAGCAGTGGGGTCCCTCGGACGACGACAAGTCGGACGAGCAGTACGTCGCGACCCAGACCTACGACGCCGACGACGTCCGCGCGGACGCCGAGGCCGACGTGGAAGCCGACGCCGAGCAGGCCGCGGACACCCCCGACGAACCGGTCGCTGACGCGATCGGCGCCGTCGAGGGTGACGAGGCCGGCGACCTGAACGCCGAGGTCGAGGACGTCGCGGAACCGGTCGAGGGCGAGTCGCCCGACGGTGCGTCCGTGGACGCCGAGGGCGCAGAGGTCGAGGGCGAGGTCGCCGAAGGTCTCGACACCGGTGAGGACGAGGTCGACGAGGTCGAGGAGTTCCGCAAGAAGCTCCGTCGTGCACCCGGTGAGTGGTTCGTCATCCATTCCTACGCCGGCTACGAGAACCGCGTGAAGACCAACCTCGAGACCCGCATGACCTCCCTCAACATGGAGGACTACATCTTCCAGGTCGAGGTGCCCATGGAAGAGGTCGTCGAGGTCAAGAACGGCACCCGCAAGAACGTGCGCCGCGTCCGGATCCCCGGCTACGTCCTCGTCCGCATGGACCTGACCGACGAGTCGTGGGGCGCCGTCCGGCACACCCCGGGGGTCACCGGTTTCGTGGGCAACACCCACCAGCCGGTCCCGCTGTCCAACGACGAGATCTTCTCCATGCTCGCGCCGACGTTGCCGTCCAGCGAGAAGGCCGGCGAGAAGAGCGCCGGTGGTGGCGCCGCCGCCGCCCCGACGAAGACCGTCGACTTCGAGGTCGGCGAATCGGTCACCGTCATGGAGGGCCCCTTCGAGACCCTCCCCGCGACGATCTCCGAGATCTCCACCGACCGCGCGAAGCTCACGGTGCTGGTCTCGATCTTCGGCCGCGAGACGCCGGTCGAGCTGAACTTCAACCAGGTCGCCAAGATCTGACGCACCGCTCCTCGCGAGACGCCCCCACCCCGAGCCGGGGTGGGGGCGTCCCGTTTTGGGGGCCGGGGGAGTCCTCCCGTAGACTGATCGACGGCCACAACACGTCGTCGCCCGAACCGCGGGCACCGAACGGCCGTCACGCATCCGAGGAAGGGATCGCTCATGCCCCCCAAGAAGAAGGTCTCCGGGCTCATCAAGCTCCAGATCAAGGCCGGCCAGGCGACCCCGGCCCCGCCGATCGGGCCCGCGCTCGGTCAGCACGGCGTGAACATCATGGAGTTCTGCAAGGCGTACAACGCGCAGACCGAGTCCCAGCGCGGCAACGTCATCCCGGTCGAGATCACGGTCTACGAGGACCGCTCGTTCACCTTCATCACCAAGACCCCGCCGGCCGCCGAGCTCATCAAGAAGGCTGCGGGCGTGGAGAAGGGCTCCGGCGAGCCCCACGTGAAGAAGGTCGCGAACCTCACCAACGCGCAGGTGCGCTCGATCGCGGAGCAGAAGCTGCAGGACCTCAACGCCAAGGACATCGACATGGCCGCCCGCATCATCGCGGGCACCGCTCGGTCCATGGGCATCACCGTCTCCGACTGAGCTGTCGCACCCGACACTCAGCGGTAGTTCCAGTGGCAGGGCCGCGCGCGGTCCGTTCGACCACGACCCTCAACGATCCAGAGGAGCAGAAGTGAAGCGCAGCAAGGGTTACAAGGCCGCAGCCGAGAAGATCGACTTCGACGAGCTGTACGCACCGCTCGACGCCGTCAAGCTCGCGCGCGAGACGTCGCTGGTGAAGTACGACGCCACCGTCGAGGTCGCGTTCCGCCTCGGTGTGGACCCCCGCAAGGCCGACCAGATGGTCCGCGGCACCGTCAACCTGCCGCACGGCACCGGCAAGACCGCCCGCGTGCTGGTCTTCGCCGTCGGTGACCGCGCCGCGCAGGCCGAGGCCGCCGGCGCCGACATCGTCGGCGGCGACGAGCTCATCGACGAGGTCGCCAAGGGCCGCCTCGACTTCGACGCCGCCGTCGCGACCCCGGACCTCATGGGCAAGGTCGGTCGTCTGGGCAAGGTGCTGGGCCCCCGTGGTCTGATGCCGAACCCGAAGACCGGCACCGTGACCATGGACGTCGCGAAGGCCGTCACGGAGATCAAGGGCGGGAAGATCGAGTTCCGCACCGACAAGCACGCCAACCTGCACTTCGTCATCGGCAAGGCGAGCTTCGACGACACCCAGCTCGTCGAGAACTACTCCGCCGCGCTCGACGAGGTGCTGCGCCTCAAGCCGTCCTCCTCCAAGGGCCGCTACCTGCGCAAGGCCACCATCACCACCACGATGGGCCCGGGCGTGCCGGTCGACCCCGCGCTGACCCGCAACCTCACCGGAGAGGCGACCGTCAACTGACGCGTCGCTGAACCAGCCCGCAGGGGCGGGATCCCGTTCCGGGGTCCCGCCCCTGCGTCGTGCGGTCAGGAGCACCCGCCCACGGCGTGTAGTCTTGTCCAGTACCGAAGACCGCCGGTCGCTAACCACACCTCTGGTGCAGAACCTCTGGTGCTGGTAGCTGAAGGCCCCGCAGTGCGGGCGACCTGCGCAGGTGAGCAAGAGCTTCGATCGCGGCCCTGGTGGCCGCCCTCCGACGCCCCGCGCACCTGCGCCGGGGCGTTTCGTGCTTTCGGGGTCGACCGGTTTCCCCCGAGACGAGGAAGGAGGGCACACATGCCGAAGCCCAGGAACATCGCCGCCGTGAAGCAACTCACGGCTCTGTTCCAGGAGTCCAACGCCGCGGTGCTCACCGAGTACCGGGGGTTGTCCGTCGCGCAGCTCACGAACCTGCGGACGGCGCTGGGTCCTGACACGACCTACGCGGTCCTGAAGAACACGCTGACCAGCATCGCCGCGAAGGAGGCCGGAGTCACGGCCTTCGAGGGGCAGCTGTCCGGCCCCTCCGCGATCGCCTTCATCACCGGTGACCCGGTGGAGGCGGCCAAGGGTCTGCGTGACTTCGCCAAGGCCAACCCCCAGCTGATCGTCAAGAGCGGCGTGCTCGACGGCCGCGCGATCAGCGCCGACGACGTCAAGGCCCTGGCCGACCTGGAGTCCCGCGAGGTTCTCCTCTCCAAGGTCGCCGGTGTCCTCAAGGCCACCCAGTCGAAGGCCGCGTCGCTGTTCCAGGCGCCGCTGTCCAAGACCGTCCGCACCGTGGAAGCGTTGCGGGAGAAGCAGGCTGCGGGCGCCCCCGCAGAGGCTGCCGCGGACGAGGCCCCCGTGGCCGAGACCGTGGACGCCTGAGCTCCCAGCTCCCACCCCCTGCCCGCGCAGCGAACCGCGGGACCCACACACTCAGGAAGGACCGCCCTCATGGCGAAGCTCAGCACCGACGAGCTGCTCGACGCGTTCAAGGAACTCACCCTCATCGAGCTCTCCGAGTTCGTGAAGAAGTTCGAGGAGACCTTCGACGTCACCGCCGCCGCCCCCGTGGCGATGGCCGGTGGCCCGGTCGCCGGCGCGCCGGCCGAGGCTGCTGAAGAGCAGTCCGAGTTCGACGTCATCCTCGAGGCCGCTGGTGACAAGAAGATCGGTGTCATCAAGGAGGTCCGCGCGCTGACCTCCCTCGGCCTCAAGGAGGCCAAGGACCTCGTCGACGGCGCCCCCAAGCCCGTCCTCGAGAAGGTCGCCAAGGACGCTGCCGAGAAGGCCAAGGCCCAGCTCGAAGCCGCTGGCGCCACCGTCACCCTCAAGTGACCCCTGCCCGGGGCTGACCCGGGTCGCTACGCCCCAGGGGCGGTCGGACCTCGGTCCGGCCGCCCCTGCGGCGTTCCCGGACGATTTCCGGGGCCGGTTCTGGGAGTTGCCCACACGCCCGGGGGGTCGCCTTGACGCGGACGCGTCGGGGGGACATCCTCATCTCGGTCGTCAACACGACCGCCTGCTCGTCCCGACACCGTCGTCGGGGCCGACGTCGCCGTCGGGGGGCACGCGGTCACCGGCGCGCGGCGCCCGGATCGCCAGATCCGGGGGTTGGACAGTCGTGCCCATCGGGGGTACTCTGCTGTTTTGCGCTGCCCAGAGTCATATAGCCGGTCGTCGCCGTGGGAACGACCGAGCGGGGCGGGTAGTGCACAGAGTTCGCAGGCCCGTGGAAGGACCACTCTTGGCTGCCTCGCTTCCAGCGTCCGCACCGAACCGCACGTACATCGGCAACAAGGCACCGCGCACGATCTCCGGTCGATACTCCTTCGGCAAGATCCACGAACCACTGGAGGTCCCCGACCTCCTCGCGCTCCAGACGGACAGCTTCGACTGGCTGCTCGGCAACAAGCGCTGGCAGGACCGGGTCGAGGCCTCCACCAACGGTGGGCTCGCCGTCCCGACGACCTCCGGTCTGGAGGAGATCTTCGAAGAGATCTCCCCGATCGAGGACTTCTCGGGCTCCATGTCGCTGTCGTTCCGCGACCACCGCTTCGAGCCGCCGAAGTACTCCCTCGACGACTGCAAGGAGCGCGACCTCACCTACTCCGCGCCCCTGTTCGTCACGGCGGAGTTCATCAACGGCAACACCGGTGAGATCAAGTCGCAGACCGTCTTCATGGGTGACTTCCCGCTCATGACCGAGCGCGGCACCTTCGTCATCAACGGCACCGAGCGCGTCGTCGTGTCGCAGCTGGTCCGCTCGCCGGGCATCTACTTCGAGCGCGTGCCGGACAAGACGTCCGACCGCGACACCTGGACCGCGAAGATCATCCCTTCGCGCGGTGCCTGGCTCGAGTTCGAGATCGACAAGCGCGACACCGTCGGCGTCCGCGTCGACCGCAAGCGCAAGCAGTCGGTCACGGTCCTGATGAAGGCCCTGGGCTGGAGCGAGTCCCAGATCCGCGAGGAGTTCGCCGACTACGAGTCGATGATCTCCACGCTGGAGAAGGACCACACCTCGGGCGTCGAGGACGCGCTGCTGGACATCTACCGCAAGCTGCGTCCGGGTGAACCGCCGACGCAGGAGGCCGCGCGCAACCTGCTCGACAACCTGTACTTCAACCCCAAGCGCTACGACCTGGCCAAGGTCGGCCGCTACAAGGTCAACAAGAAGCTGGGCACCGAGGAGCCGCTGTCCGACAGCGTCCTCTCCGTCGACGACATCGTGCGCACCATCAAGTACCTGGTGAAGCTGCACGCCGGCGAGGTCACCATGCCGGGCGTCAAGAACGGGCAGCCCATCGAGGCGCGCGTCGAGGTCGACGACATCGACCACTTCGGCAACCGCCGTCTGCGCAGCGTCGGCGAGCTCATCCAGAACCAGGTCCGCACCGGCCTGTCCCGGATGGAGCGCGTCGTGCGCGAGCGCATGACGACCCAGGACGTCGAGGCGATCACGCCGCAGACGCTGATCAACATCCGTCCCGTCGTGGCCTCCATCAAGGAGTTCTTCGGGACGTCGCAGCTGTCGCAGTTCATGGACCAGACCAACCCGCTCGCGGGTCTGACCCACAAGCGCCGTCTCTCGGCGCTGGGCCCGGGCGGTCTCTCCCGTGAGCGCGCCGGCATGGAGGTCCGCGACGTCCACCCGTCGCACTACGGCCGCATGTGCCCGATCGAGACCCCGGAAGGCCCGAACATCGGCCTGATCGGTTCGCTGTCGTCCTACGGGCGCATCAACCCGTTCGGCTTCATCGAGACCCCGTACCGCAAGATCAAGGACGGGATCGTCTCCGACGAGGTCGAGTACCTCACCGCCGACGAGGAGGACGCCTTCGTCATCGCGCAGGCCAACGCCCCGCTCGACGAGGACTCCCGCTTCGCCGAGGCCCGCGTCCTGGTGCGCGCCAAGGGTGGTGAGACCGAGTTCGTCCCGCGCGACGAGGTCGACTACATGGACGTCGCCGCCCGGCAGATGGTCTCCGTCGCGACCGCGATGATCCCGTTCCTCGAGCACGACGACGCGAACCGCGCGCTCATGGGCGCGAACATGCAGCGTCAGGCCGTCCCGCTGGTCAAGTCCGAGGCGCCGCTGATCGGTACCGGCATGGAGTTCCGTGCCGCGGTCGACGCCGGTGACGTCGTGGTGGCCTCCAAGGCCGGTGTCGCGACGGACGTGTCCGCCGACATGATCACGACGACGAACGACGACGGCACCTCGACGACCTACAAGGTCGCGAAGTTCCGCCGTTCCAACCACGGCACCGCCTACAACCAGCAGGTCGTCATCAACGAGGGCGACCGCGTCGAGGTCGGGACGGTCCTCGCGGACGGTCCCTCGACCGAGGGCGGCGAGATGGCGCTCGGACGCAACCTGATGGTCGCGTTCATGCCGTGGGAGGGCCACAACTACGAGGACGCGATCATCCTGTCGCAGCGCCTCGTGCAGGACGACGTCCTCTCCTCGATCCACATCGAGGAGCACGAGGTCGACGCCCGCGACACCAAGCTCGGGCCCGAGGAGATCACGCGGGACATCCCGAACGTGGCCGAGGAGGTGCTGGCCGACCTCGACGAGCGCGGGATCATCCGCATCGGCGCCGAGGTCCGTGACGGCGACCTGCTCGTCGGCAAGGTCACGCCCAAGGGCGAGACCGAGCTCACCCCGGAGGAGCGCCTGCTGCGCGCCATCTTCGGCGAGAAGGCCCGTGAGGTCCGCGACACCTCGCTGAAGGTGCCCCACGGCGAGACCGGCACCGTCATCGGCGTCAAGGTCTTCGACCGCGACGAGGGCGACGAACTGCCCCCGGGCGTGAACCAGCTGGTCCGCGTCTACGTGGCGAACAAGCGCAAGATCACCGACGGTGACAAGCTCGCCGGTCGTCACGGCAACAAGGGCGTCATCTCGAAGATCCTGCCCGTCGAGGACATGCCGTTCCTCGAGGACGGCACGCCCGTCGACGTCATCCTCAACCCGCTCGGTGTCCCGTCCCGCATGAACGTGGGTCAGGTCCTCGAGCTCCACCTCGGCTGGATCGCCAGCCGCGGCTGGAAGATCGAGGGTGAACCGGACTGGGCGAAGCTCATCCCCGAGGAGATCCGCTCGGCCCCGGCCGGCTCCCGCATCGCGACCCCCGTCTTCGACGGTGCGCGCGAGGAGGAGATCACCGGTCTGCTCAGCTCGACCATCCCGACCCGGGACGGGGACCGTCTGGTCCAGGGCGACGGCAAGGCGCAGCTGTTCGACGGTCGCTCCGGGGAGCCCTTCCCGGAGCCGGTCGCGGTCGGCTACATGTACATCCTGAAGCTCCACCACCTGGTCGACGACAAGATCCACGCCCGTTCGACCGGTCCGTACTCGATGATCACCCAGCAGCCGCTGGGTGGTAAGGCGCAGTTCGGTGGACAGCGCTTCGGCGAGATGGAGGTCTGGGCCCTCGAGGCCTACGGCGCCGCCTACGCCCTGCAGGAGCTGCTGACGATCAAGTCCGACGACGTGCTCGGCCGCGTGAAGGTCTACGAGGCCATCGTCAAGGGCGAGAACATCCCCGAACCGGGCATCCCCGAGTCCTTCAAGGTGCTCATCAAGGAGATGCAGTCGCTCTGCCTGAACGTGGAGGTCCTCTCCTCCGACGGCATGGCCATCGAGATGCGCGACAGCGACGAGGACGTCTTCCGGGCGGCCGAGGAACTGGGCATCGACCTGGCCCGGCGCGAGCCCAGCAGCGTCGAAGAGGTCTGACGGGGTGCGGGCCGGGGGAGTACCCCCGGCCCGCCACCGCCGGACGAACGGAGCCCCTGCGGGGTTCCACGGACAGAGTCAGACCTCGGAACACACGACAGAAAGAAGATTCCGTTGCTCGACGTCAACTTCTTCGACGAGCTGCGCATCGGGCTTGCCACCGCGGACGACATCCGCACGTGGTCGCACGGTGAGGTCAAGAAGCCCGAAACCATCAACTACCGCACCCTGAAGCCCGAGAAGGACGGACTCTTCTGCGAGAAGATCTTCGGCCCCACCCGGGACTGGGAGTGCTACTGCGGCAAGTACAAGCGCGTCCGCTTCAAGGGCATCATCTGCGAACGCTGCGGTGTCGAGGTCACGCGCGCCAAGGTGCGTCGTGAGCGCATGGGCCACATCGAGCTCGCCGCTCCCGTCACCCACATCTGGTACTTCAAGGGTGTCCCGAGCCGTCTGGGCTACCTGCTCGACCTCGCGCCGAAGGACCTCGAGAAGGTCATCTACTTCGCTGCGTACATGATCACGTCGGTCGACGACGAGGGACGTCAGCGTGACTTCTCCTCGCTCGAGGCCCAGATCGAGGTCGAGAAGCGTGAGGTCGAGAACCGTCGGGACTCCGACGTCGAGACCCGCGCCAAGACGCTCGAGACCGACCTGGCCGAGCTCGAGGCCGAGGGCGCGAAGTCGGACGTGCGCCGCAAGGTGCGCGAGTCCGCCGAGCGCGAGATGGCGCAGATCCGTCGTCGCGCCGACGCCGAGATCGACCGTCTGACCACGATCTGGGACCGCTTCCGCACGCTCAAGGTCCAGGACCTCGAGGGTGACGAGGTGCTCTACCGCGCCATGCGCGAGCGCTTCGGCCTGTACTTCGAGGGCGGCATGGGTGCGGCGGCGCTGCAGAAGCGTCTGCAGGACTTCGACCTCGAGGCCGAAGCCGAGTCCCTGCGCGAGACCATCGCCACCGGCAAGGGTCAGCGCAAGACGCGTGCGCTCAAGCGCCTCAAGGTCGTCTCGGCGTTCCTCACCACCCGGAACTCGCCCGAGGGCATGGTCCTCGACTGCGTCCCGGTCATCCCGCCGGACCTGCGTCCGATGGTGCAGCTCGACGGTGGCCGCTTCGCGACGTCGGACCTGAACGACCTCTACCGCCGCGTCATCAACCGCAACAACCGGTTGAAGCGCCTGCTCGACCTCGGGGCTCCCGAGATCATCGTGAACAACGAGAAGCGCATGCTGCAGGAGGCCGTCGACGCGCTGTTCGACAACGGCCGCCGCGGCCGGCCGGTGACCGGGCCGGGCAACCGCCCGTTGAAGTCGCTGTCCGACATGCTCAAGGGCAAGCAGGGCCGGTTCCGCCAGAACCTGCTCGGCAAGCGCGTCGACTACTCGGGCCGTTCGGTCATCGTCGTCGGCCCGCAGCTGAAGCTGCACCAGTGCGGTCTGCCCAAGCAGATGGCCCTGGAGCTCTTCAAGCCCTTCGTCATGAAGCGCCTCGTCGACCTCAGCCACGCGCAGAACATCAAGTCGGCCAAGCGCATGGTCGAGCGCGCCCGCCCGGTGGTCTGGGACGTCCTGTCCGAGGTCATCACCGAGCACCCCGTGCTGCTCAACCGCGCGCCCACGCTGCACCGCCT
Source organism: Kineococcus sp. GCM10028916 (assembly GCF_042674865.1). Taxonomy (NCBI): domain Bacteria; kingdom Bacillati; phylum Actinomycetota; class Actinomycetes; order Kineosporiales; family Kineosporiaceae; genus Kineococcus; species Kineococcus sp. GCM10028916. Next base: position 17,503 of record NZ_JBHTFM010000014.1, read on the forward strand.
CGGCATCCAGGCCTTCGAGCCCCAGCTGGTCGAGGGCAAGGCCATCCAGATCCACCCGCTCGTCTGCACCGCGTTCAACGCGGACTTCGACGGTGACCAGATGGCCGTGCACGTGCCGCTGAGCGCGGAGGCGCAGGCCGAGGCCCGCATCCTCATGCTGTCGTCGAACAACATCCTCAAGCCGGCGGACGGTCGCCCGGTGACCATGCCCACCCAGGACATGATCATCGGTCTGTACCACCTGACCGCCGACCGGGACGACGTCGCCGGTGAAGGCCGTCAGTTCTCCTCGCTGGCCGAGGCGATCATGGCCTTCGACGGCAAGCAGATGAACCTCAACGCCAAGGTCCGCATCCGTCTCTCGGGTGTCGTCCCGACGGCGAACATGGCGCTGCCCGAGGGCTGGGAGCAGGGCCAGGACCTCGACGTGGAGACCACGCTGGGTCGGGCGCTGTTCAACGAGACGCTGCCCGTCGACTACGAGTACGTGAACGTCGTCGTCGACAAGAAGCAGCTCTCGACGATCGTCAACGACCTCGCCGAGCGCTACCCGAAGGTCCAGGTGGCGGCGACGCTGGACGCCCTCAAGGAGGCCGGTTTCCACTGGGCCACCCGGTCGGGCACCACCGTCTCCATCGCCGACGTCGTGACGCCGCCCAACAAGCAGGCGATCCTCGAGCGCTACGAGGCCAAGGCCGAGAAGGTCCAGCAGCAGTACGAGCGCGGTCTGATCACCGACGACGAGCGTCGCCAGGAGCTCATCGAGATCTGGACCCAGGCCACCAACGAGGTCGCGAAGGACCTCGAGGCGGCGATGCCGACGCACAACACGATCCACCGCATGGTGAGCTCGGGTGCGCGAGGCAACTGGATGCAGATGCGTCAGCTCGCCGGCATGCGTGGCCTGATGGCGAACCCGAAGGGCGAGATCATCCCCCGCCCGGTCAAGGCCTCGTTCCGCGAGGGCCTGACCGTGGGTGAGTTCTTCATCACCACGCACGGCGCCCGCAAGGGGCTGGCGGACACCGCGCTGCGGACCGCCGACTCCGGGTACCTGACCCGTCGTCTCGTCGACGTCTCCCAGGACGTCATCGTCCGCGAGGACGACTGCGGCACCTTCCGCGGTCTGGCCATGCCCATCGCGGAGAAGAACTCCGACGGCACCCTGCGTCGCCACGACGACGTCGAGACCAGCGTCTACGCACGCACGCTGGCCACCGATGTCACCGTCGACGGCGAGGTCGTGCTGCCGGCCGGTTCCGACCTCGGTGACGTGGTCATCGACGCCCTGGTCGCCCAGGGTGTCGAGAGCCTCAAGGTCCGCTCGGTGCTCACGTGCGAGTCGCGCGTCGGGACCTGTGCCCGCTGCTACGGCCGTTCGCTGGCCAGCGGCAAGCTCGTCGACATCGGCGAGGCCGTCGGCATCGTCGCGGCCCAGTCGATCGGCGAGCCCGGTACCCAGCTGACGATGCGTACCTTCCACACCGGTGGTGCCGCGTCCGAGGCCGGTGACATCACGCACGGTCTGCCGCGCGTGGTCGAGCTCTTCGAGGCCCGCACCCCCAAGGGGAACGCGCCGATCTCCGAGGTGTCGGGACGCACCCGCATCGAGGACACCGACAAGGGTCGCAAGATCGTCGTGACCCCCGACGACGGTGCCGAAGAGGTCGAGTACCCGGTGACGCGTCGTCAGCGGCTCCTGGTCGAGGACGGCACGCACGTCGAGGTCGGGCAGAAGCTCGTCCAGGGTGCGGTCGACCCCAAGCAGGTGCTGCGCATCCTCGGCCCGCGCCGGGTGCAGATGCACCTGGTCGACGAGGTGCAGGAGGTCTACCGCTCCCAGGGCGTGTCGATCCACGACAAGCACATCGAGGTCATCGTCCGCCAGATGCTCAAGCGGGTGACGATCATCGAGCAGAACGGCTCCGAGCTGCTGCCCGGTGAGCTCGTCGAACGTGCGCGCTTCGAGGAGGAGAACCGTCGGGTCATGGCCGAGGGCGGTCAGCCGTCCTCCGGTCGTCCGGAGCTGATGGGGATCACGAAGGCGTCGCTCGCGACGGACTCGTGGCTCTCCGCCGCCTCCTTCCAGGAGACGACGCGCGTCCTCACCAACGCCGCCATGGAGGGCAAGAGCGACCCGCTCCTGGGCCTCAAGGAGAACGTCATCATCGGCAAGCTCATCCCGGCCGGCACGGGGCTTCCCCGCTACCGCAACGTCCGGGTGGAGCCCACCGAGGAGGCCAAGGCGCAGATGTACTCGGTGCCCGGCTACGACGACGTGGACTACGCGCAGTTCGGTGTGGGCTCCGGCCAGGCCGTCCCGCTCGAGGAGTTCGACTACGGCTCCAGCGACTACCGCTGAGCAGTCCCACCGGGCCGTTCCCCTCCCCCCGCAGCGGGGGAGGGGGACGGCCCCTCGGTGGGGGCTGCCCGAGCGTCCCCCACCTCGTTTTGACCATCGCCAGACGCGGCGGGTAGTCTCGTGTCCGCTTGACACGAGCGCGCCCGCAGCCCGGTGACAGGACGTCACCACCGCGGGACCTCGACCGAACGACACGCCCGACCTCGTGGGTCGGCGGGGGTCGAGCGCCGCCCACGACGGGTAGCGCGTCCCGATGACATCAGCCGACACACAAGATCGAAAAAGACGGAGACAGGGTGCCCACCATCCAGCAGCTGGTCCGCAAGGGCCGGGAGGACAAGGTCGTCAAGACCAAGACGCCCGCCCTGAAGGGCAGCCCGCAGCGACGCGGCGTGTGCACGCGCGTGTACACAACGACCCCGAAGAAGCCGAACTCGGCTCTGCGCAAGGTCGCCCGCGTCAAGCTGACGAGCGGCATCGAGGTCACCGCCTACATCCCGGGCGTCGGCCACAACCTCCAGGAGCACTCGATGGTCCTGGTGCGTGGCGGTCGAGTGAAGGACCTCCCCGGTGTCCGCTACAAGATCGTCCGCGGGTCGCTCGACACGCAGGGCGTGAAGAACCGCAAGCAGGCCCGCAGCCGCTACGGCGCGAAGAAGGAGAAGAGCTGACATGCCGCGCAAGGGCCCCGCACCCAAGCGTCCCCTCGTGGTGGACCCCGTCTACCAGTCTCCCCTGGTGACGCAGCTCGTGAACAAGATCCTCCTCGACGGGAAGAAGTCCGTCGCCGAGTCCATCGTCTACGGCGCCCTCGAGGGCGCCCGTGAGAAGACCGGTGGCGACCCCGTCGTCGTGCTGAAGCGCGCGCTGGACAACGTCAAGCCTGCGATCGAGGTCAAGTCCCGCCGCGTCGGTGGTTCGACCTACCAGGTGCCCATCGAGGTGCGCCCCACGCGTTCCACGACGCTGGCGCTGCGCTGGCTCGTGGGCTACTCGCGTCAGCGTCGCGAGAAGACGATGACCGAGCGTCTGCTCAACGAGATCCTGGACGCCTCGAACGGCCTCGGTGCCGCGGTGAAGCGTCGCGAGGACACCCACAAGATGGCCGAGTCGAACCGGGCCTTCGCGCACTACCGCTGGTGACCCCAGCGCCTGGCACGGTCGGCTCGTCCGACCGTGCCGGCCGACTCACCCCCTCGATCCCAGGGAAGAGGCAGTAAACCGTGGCACAGGACGTGCTGACGGACCTGACCAAGGTCCGCAACATCGGCATCATGGCTCACATCGACGCCGGCAAGACCACGACGACGGAGCGGATCCTCTTCTACACGGGGATCAACTACAAGATCGGCGAAGTGCACGACGGCGCGGCCACGATGGACTGGATGGCGCAGGAGCAGGAGCGGGGCATCACCATCACCTCCGCAGCCACCACCTGCTTCTGGGAGGGCACCCAGATCAACATCATCGACACCCCGGGCCACGTGGACTTCACGGTCGAGGTCGAGCGCTCGCTGCGCGTCCTCGACGGCGCGGTCGCCGTCTTCGACGGCAAGGAAGGTGTCGAACCGCAGTCCGAGACGGTGTGGCGGCAGGCGGACAAGTACGACGTCCCCCGCATCTGCTTCGTCAACAAGATGGACAAGCTGGGCGCCGACTTCTTCTTCACCGTCGACACCATCAAGGACCGCCTCGGTGCGGAACCCCTCGTGATGCAGCTCCCGATCGGTGCCGAGAACACGTTCTCCGGCATGATCGACCTCGTCCACATGCGTGCCCTCACGTGGCACGGTGAGGTCCAGATCGGTGCGGACTACACCATCGAGGAGATCCCGGCCGACCTGCAGGAGCAGGCCGAGGAGTACCGCGCGAAGCTCGTCGAGCGCGTCGCGGAGACCGACGAGGCCCTCCTGGAGAAGTACCTCGGCGGCGAGGAGATCACGCCCGAGGAGATCAAGGCTGCGGTTCGCAAGCTGACGATCAACTCCGAGCTGTACCCGATCTTCTGCGGCTCCGCGTTCAAGAACAAGGGCGTGCAGCCCATGCTCGACGCGGTCATCGACTACCTGCCCTCGCCGCTCGACGTGAAGCCGATGGTGGGTCACAAGGTCGGTGACGAGTCCGTCGAGATCATCCGCAAGCCGGACGCGACGGAGCCGTTCTCGGCCCTGGCGTTCAAGGTCGCGGCACACCCCTTCTTCGGCAAGCTGACCTACGTCCGGGTGTACTCCGGCGTGGTCGCGGCCGGCTCCGCGGTCGTGAACTCGACCAAGGGGAAGAAGGAGCGCATCGGGAAGCTCTTCCAGATGCACTCCAACAAGGAGAACCCCGTGGACGAGGCCCGTGCGGGTCACATCTACGCGATGATCGGCCTGAAGGAGACGACGACGGGGGACACCCTCTCCGACGCCGCCCAGCAGGTCGTCCTCGAGTCGATGACCTTCCCGGAGCCCGTGATCTCGGTCGCCATCGAGCCGAAGACCAAGGGCGACCAGGAGAAGCTCGGTACCGCGATCCAGCGCCTGGCCGAAGAGGACCCGACCTTCCAGGTCGAGCTCGACCAGGAGACCGGTCAGACGATCATCAAGGGGATGGGCGAGCTCCACCTCGACATCCTCGTCGACCGGATGAAGCGCGAGTACAAGGTCGAGGCCAACGTCGGCAAGCCCCAGGTGGCTTACCGCGAGACCATCCGTCGGGCGGTCCTCAAGGAGGACTACGTCCACAAGAAGCAGACGGGTGGTTCGGGCCAGTACGCGAAGGTCCAGGTCTCCATCGAGCCGTTGGACACCGCCGACGGCACGTTCTACGAGTTCGTGAACGCCGTCACCGGTGGCCGCGTCCCGCGCGAGTACATCCCCTCCGTGGACCAGGGCATCCAGGAAGCCATGCAGGAGGGTGTCGTCGCGGGCTACCCGCTCGTCGGCATCAAGGCCTCCCTCAACGACGGTGCGGCGCACGACGTCGACTCGTCGGAGATGGCCTTCAAGATCGCCGGCAAGATGGTTCTGCGCGAAGCTGTCCGCAAGGCGCAGCCCGTGCTCCTCGAGCCGGTCATGGCCGTCGAGGTGCGCACGCCCGCCGACTACATGGGCGAAGTCATCGGCGACCTGAACTCCCGCCGTGGGCAGATCGAGTCCATGGAGGACGTCAGCGGGGCCAAGCTCGTCAAGGCCACCGTCCCGTTGTCGGAGATGTTCGGCTACGTCGGCGACCTCCGGTCCAAGACCCAGGGCCGCGCGGTCTACTCGATGCAGTTCTCCAACTACGCTGAAGTTCCGCGGAACGTGGCGGAAGAGATCGTCAAGAAGGTCCGCGGGGAATGACCCGCTCCTGACAGACCCGGGGGAGCGGTCCACCAGGACCGCTTCCCCACCCTGCACGACCCCTGGACCACCACCGCGTGGGCCAGTGACCAGCCAGGTCACCCACCCACCCGTTGACCGGGTCGGGAAGAAAACGATAGTCCGAGGAGGACCCCCAGTGGCGAAGGCGAAGTTCGAGCGGACCAAGCCGCACGTCAACATCGGCACGATTGGTCACATCGACCACGGGAAGACGACGTTGACCGCGGCGATCACCCGCGTGCTGCACGACAAGTTCCCGGAGCTGAACAAGGCCTCGGCGTTCGACCAGATCGACAAGGCCCCTGAGGAACGTCAGCGCGGCATCACGATCTCGATCGCACACGTCGAGTACCAGACCGAGGCGCGTCACTACGCCCACGTCGACTGCCCGGGTCACGCGGACTACATCAAGAACATGATCACGGGTGCGGCCCAGATGGACGGTGCGATCCTCGTGGTCGCGGCGACCGACGGCCCGATGCCGCAGACCAAGGAGCACGTCATCCTGGCCCGCCAGGTCGGCGTCCCCTACATCGTGGTCGCGCTGAACAAGGCCGACATGGTCGAGGACGAGGAACTCCTCGAGCTCGTCGAGATGGAGGTGCGTGAGCTCCTCACGTCCTACGAGTTCCCCGGTGACGACCTCCCCGTCGTCCGCGTCTCGGCGCTGAAGGCGCTCGAGGGCGACGCCGAGTGGGGCGAGAAGCTCATGGAGCTCATGGACGCGGTCGACACCGCGATCCCCGAGCCCGAGCGCGCCATCGACCAGCCGTTCCTGATGCCGATCGAGGACGTCTTCACGATCACCGGCCGCGGCACCGTCGTGACCGGGCGCATCGAGCGTGGCGTCCTGAACGTCAACCAGGAGGTCGAGGTCGTCGGCATCCGTCCGACGTCCGCCAAGACCACCGTGACCAGCATCGAGATGTTCAACAAGATGCTGGACAGCGGCCAGGCCGGCGACAACGCCGCCCTGCTCCTGCGTGGCCTCAAGCGTGACGACGTCGAGCGCGGCCAGGTCGTGGTCAAGCCCGGCAGCATCACGCCGCACACCGAGTTCGAGGGCCAGGCGTACATCCTGTCCAAGGACGAGGGTGGCCGTCACACGCCGTTCTACAACAACTACCGTCCGCAGTTCTACTTCCGGACGACCGACGTCACCGGCGTCGTCTCGCTGCCCGAGGGCACCGAGATGGTCATGCCCGGCGACAACACTGAGATGAAGGTCGACCTCATCCAGCCGATCGCCATGGAAGAGGGCCTGAAGTTCGCCATCCGTGAAGGTGGCCGCACCGTCGGCGCCGGCCGGGTCGTGAAGATCCTCAAGTGAGTTGATCCGTCGGGGGGGACCACCCCCTCCCGACGGGACGCTCCGCCAGACGGAGGGGCGGGTCCACTCGGACCCGCCCCTTCGTCGTGCAGCGCAACGCGTTGCAGACCACGCAGTAGCCACCACCGTTGCTGCCGCTGACTCGATTCGCCAACGGCCCCCTCCGTCTGGCAAACTGTCGGAGTTGCCGCGCCGCTGGTCCGCGCCTGGATCACGATTCCACCCGATCCGGGGACCGGACCAGGACCACGGAGCGTCAACCGCGAACGTCGAACGTCTCGTACGGGCGGCGGACGGTTCACCTGGACCTCCAGGGCAACCTGAACAGGACGACAGGACCAATCCGGGCAACCGGGAGACGGTGAAGATCGTGCGAAAGCGCGACACGCCCGACCTCGGGGGTCGGAGCACCAGCAGGTGCACCGCGCCGTGCGCGAGTCAGTAGCGGTACGAAGAGAGAGAGTCAGACGACGCCATGGCGGGACAGAAGATCCGCATCAGGCTCAAGGCCTACGACCACGAGGTCATCGACAGTTCGGCGCGCAAGATCGTCGACACGGTGACCCGGACGGGCGCCTCGGTCGCTGGGCCCGTGCCGCTGCCGACCGAGAAGAACGTCTACTGCGTCATCCGCTCGCCGCACAAGTACAAGGACAGCCGCGAGCACTTCGAGATGCGCACACACAAGCGCCTCATCGACATCATCGACCCCACGCCGAAGACCGTCGACTCGCTCATGCGACTCGACCTCCCGGCCGGTGTCGACATCGAGATCAAGCTCTGAGGGATTCCAACACCATGAGCGACAGGCAAGTGCGAGGGGTGCTCGGCACCAAGCTCGGCATGACGCAGCTGTGGGACGCGGACAACCGCATCGTTCCCGTGACCGTCGTCAAGGTCGAGCCCAACGTCGTCACCCAGATCCGCACCACTACCGACGACGGCTACGAAGCCGTCCAGCTGGCCACCACGGCCATCGCGCAGCGCAAGGCGAACAAGCCTGCTGCCGGCCACTTCGAGAAGGCCGGCGTCGCGCCGCGCCGTCACCTGGTGGAACTGCGCACGACGGACGCCGCGGAGTACTCCCTGGGACAGGAAGTCACCGCTGAGGCCTTCGCGGCCGGCGCCACCGTCGACGTGGTGGGCACCACCAAGGGCAAGGGCTTCGCCGGTGTCATGAAGCGTCACGGCTTCCACGGCGTCGGCGCCTCCCACGGTGCGCACCGCAACCACCGCAAGCCCGGGTCGATCGGCGGCTGCGCCACCCCGGGTCGTGTGTTCAAGGGCATGCGCATGGCCGGCCGCATGGGTGCGGCTCGCCAGACCACCCAGAACCTGACCGTGCAGGCCATCGACGTGGAGAAGGGTCTGCTGCTCATCACGGGCGCGATCCCCGGTCCCCGCGGCGGCCTCGTGCTCGTCAAGAGCGCGTCCAAGGCGCGCGTGAAGGAGGCCTGAGCCTGATGACAACCGAAACCGCTCAGACCGAGGCCATCACCGTCCCGCTGCGGACCGTCGACGGCGGCAGCAACGGTACCGTCGAGCTCCCCGCGAAGGACTTCGGCCGCCAGGCGAACATCTCGCTGATCCACCAGGTCGTGACCGCGCAGCTCGCGGCGGCACGCCAGGGCACGCACTCGACCAAGCGTCGTGGCGAGGTCCGTGGTGGCGGCAAGAAGCCGTACAAGCAGAAGGGCACCGGCCGCGCCCGTCAGGGTTCGCTGCGCGCCCCCCAGTTCACCGGCGGTGGGATCGTCCACGGGCCCAAGCCCCGCGACTACTCCCAGCGCACCCCGAAGAAGATGAAGGCGGCCGCTCTGCGCGGTGCCCTCTCCGACCGGGTGCGTCACGACCGTCTGCACGTCGTCGAAGGCCTCGCCTCGGGTGACGCCCCCTCGACGAAGACCGCGCGGACGCTCATCGCCACGCTGTCCGGTCGCAAGAACGTGCTCGTCGTGCTCACCCGCGACGACGAGGTGGCGGTCAAGAGCCTCCGCAACCTCGACAACGTGCACGTCCTGCCCCAGGACCAGCTGAACACCTACGACGTCATGAAGAGCGACGACGTCGTCTTCACCCGCGCGGCGCTCGACGCCTTCGTCGCGGGGCCGCCGACGGGTCGCAGCGCGACCGCGGTGGCAGCGGAGTCGGAAGGGAGCACCCTGTGAGTGCCATCGGTGGAACCCAGAAGGACCCGCGCGACATCCTGCTCGCGCCGGTCGTCTCGGAGAAGAGCTACGCGCTCATCGACGAGGGGAAGTACACGTTCCTGGTCGACCCGGGCGCGAACAAGACCGAGATCAAGGTCGCGGTCGAACGCGTCTTCGGCGTCAAGGTCTCGTCGGTGAACACCGCGAACCGGCAGGGCAAGAGCCGGCGCACCCGGTACGGCACGGGTAAGCGCAAGGACACCAAGCGGGCCATCGTGACGTTGCGCGAGGGCACGATCGACATCTTCGGCGGCTCGGTCGCCTGAGCCTGCGGGCTCGCACGACTGCCGTAGACAACCTTCGAACCCGAGGAAACGCTGCAATGGGAATCCGCAAGTACAAGCCGACGACACCGGGCCGCCGCGGCTCGTCCGTCGCCGACTTCGTCGAGATCACGCGGAGCGAGCCTGAGAAGTCGCTCGTTCGCCCGCTGTCCAAGACCGGTGGTCGCAACTCGTCCGGCCGCATCACCACCCGCCACATCGGTGGTGGCCACAAGCGCGCCTACCGCGTGATCGACTTCCGTCGTCACGACAAGGACGGCGTGCCGGCCAAGGTCGCGCACATCGAGTACGACCCGAACCGCACCGCGCGCATCGCGCTGCTCCACTACGTGGACGGCGAGAAGCGCTACATCATCGCGCCGGCCAAGCTCAAGCAGGGCGACCGGATCGAGAACGGCCCCGAGGCCGACATCAAGCCCGGCAACAACCTGCCGCTGCGCAACATCCCCGTCGGTACGGTGATCCACGCGATCGAGATCCGTCCCGGTGGGGGAGCGAAGATCGCCCGTTCCGCAGGCGCCAGCGTTCAGCTGGTCGCCCGCGAGGGCCGCTTCGCCCAGCTGCGCATGCCGTCCGGTGAGATCCGGAACGTCGACGTCCGCTGCCGCGCCACCATCGGTGAGGTCGGCAACGCCGAGCAGTCCAACATCAACTGGGGCAAGGCCGGCCGCATGCGCTGGAAGGGCAAGCGCCCGACCGTCCGTGGTGTCGCCATGAACCCGATCGACCACCCCCACGGTGGTGGTGAGGGGAAGACGTCCGGTGGTCGTCACCCCGTCAGCCCGTGGGGTCAGCCTGAGGGCCGTACGCGGCGTCCGGGCAAGGAGAGCGACAAGCTCATCGTTCGTCGCCGCCGCACCGGCAAGAAGCGCTGATAGGGAGTTCAGGCCATGCCTCGCAGCTTGAAGAAGGGCCCGTTCGTCGACGACCACCTTCAGAAGAAGGTGGACGCTCAGAACGAGGCCGGTACGCACAACGTCATCCGGACCTGGTCCCGCCGTTCGGTCGTCACGCCGGACTTCCTGGGCCACACGTTCGCGGTGCACGACGGCCGCAAGCACACCCCCGTCTTCGTCACTGAGTCGATGGTGGGGCACAAGCTCGGCGAGTTCGCGCCCACGCGCACGTTCAAGGGCCACGAGAAGGACGACCGCAAGGGTCGTCGCCGCTGAGCCTCCCGGCTCCGCGAGACAACCTTTCGAGACCGAAACCAGGAAGCAGGACAAGGATGGAAGCCAAGGCGCAGACGCGGTACCTCCGCGTCACGCCCCAGAAGGCGCGCCGAGTCGTCGACCTCGTCCGGGGCAAGCAGGCCACTGAGGCCGTCGCTGTGCTCTCGTTCGCCCCGCAGTCCGCGGCGGAACCCGTTCGCAAGCTCGTCGAGAGCGCCATGGCGAACGCGAAGTTCCACGCTGACAAGCACTCTGAGGCGTTCGACCCGGCCGAGTACGTCGTCAAGGCGATCCACGTCGACGAGGGCCCGACGATGAAGCGCTTCCGTCCCCGTGCCCAAGGGCGCGCGGGGCGCATCTTGAAGCGCACCAGCCACATCACCGTGGTCGTCGCACCCGCCGTCAAGGGCGCCAAGAAGACGAGGAGGACCCGCTGATGGGACAGAAGGTCAACCCGTTCGGGTTCCGACTGGGCATCACCACCGATCACCGCAGCCGGTGGTTCGCCGACTCCACCAAGACTGGTCAGCGTTACGCCGACTACGTCAAGGAAGACGTCGCGATCCGCAAGCTCATGGCCAAGGGCATGGAGCGGGCCGGCATCTCCAAGGTGGAGATCGAGCGCACCCGTGACCGGGTCCGCGTCGACATCCACACCGCACGACCGGGCATCGTCATCGGTCGTCGCGGGGCGGAAGCCGACCGCATCCGGACCGAGCTGGAGAAGCTCACCGGCAAGCAGGTGCAGCTGAACATCCTCGAGGTCAAGAACCCCGAGACCGATGCGCAGCTCGTCGCCCAGGGTGTCGCCGAGCAGCTCGCCAGCCGCGTCTCGTTCCGTCGCGCCATGCGCAAGGGGATGCAGACCACGATGCGTTCCGGGGCCAAGGGCATCCGTGTCCAGTGCGCCGGTCGTCTCGGCGGCGCCGAGATGAGCCGTTCCGAGTTCTACCGCGAAGGCCGTGTGCCGCTGCACACCCTGCGCGCGAACATCGACTACGGCTTCTACGAGGCCCGCACCACCTTCGGCCGCATCGGCGTGAAGGTCTGGATCTACCACGGCGACATCACCAGCCGTGAGCTCGCCCAGTCGCAGGCCGCTAACCCGCGCGCCCCGCGTCGTGGCGAGCGCAGCGACCGCCCCGACCGTGGTGCGCGTCGTCCCCGCCCGGACGCCGCTCCTGCGGCGGACGCGGCTCCCGCCGCCGCGGCTGCGCCGGCGACCACCGGATCGGAGGCCTGAGTCGTGCTCATTCCGCGCCGAGTCAAGCACCGCAAGCAGCACCACCCCACGCGGCGTGGTGCGGCTTCCGGCGGCACCCGGGTCACCTTCGGTGAGTACGGGATCATGGCCGTCGAGGGCGGTTACGTCACCAACCGGCAGATCGAGTCCGCTCGTATCGCCATCACCCGCCACATCCGTCGTGGCGGCAAGGTCTGGATCAACATCTACCCGGACCGGCCGCTGACCAAGAAGCCCGCCGAGACCCGCATGGGTTCCGGCAAGGGCTCGCCGGAGTGGTGGATCGCGAACATCAAGCCCGGACGCGTGATGTTCGAACTGTCCTTCCCGACCGAGAAGATCGCTACGGAGGCGCTGACGCGCGCCATCCACAAGCTCCCGGTCAAGTGCAAGATCGTGCGTCGCGAGGGTGGTGAATGATGGCCGTCGGGACGAAGGGCCTGGGCGCCGACGAGCTGCGTGAGTTCGAGGACGCGAAGTTGGTCGACGAGCTCAAGAAGGCCAAGGAAGAGCTGTTCAACCTGCGCTTCCAGTCGGCGACCGGTCAGCTGGAGAACAACTCCCGGCTGAAGGCCGTCAAGCGGGACATCTCCCGCATCTACACGACGATGCGCGAGCGCGAGCTCGGCATCACCGAGGCGCCGATCACGAAGGAGGCTGCGAAGTGAGCGAGCAGACCAGCGCCGCCAGCACCACCGATCGTGGCGACCGCAAGACGCGCCGCGGTTACGTCGTCAGCGACAAGATGCAGAAGACCGTCGTGGTCGAGGTCGAGGACCGCGTGAAGCACCCGCTCTACGCGAAGGTCATCCGCCGCACCACGAAGGTCAAGGCGCACGACGAGGTCGAGACGGCCGGTGTGGGCGACCTCGTCCTCATCGCCGAGACTCGTCCGCTGTCGGCGACCAAGCGCTGGCGCGTCGTCGAGGTCCTCGAACGCGCGAAGTGATTCGCGCGCTCTCGAGCGCAGCGACTGACGTCGGGTGGGCCGCTGTCGCGGCCCACCCCCAGATTCCATGTCCGTTCGGCCAGGCTCGCCCCCTCAGCGGGTGGTCGAGAACCGGCGCGACGAAGGAGTAGAGAGTGATCCAGCAGGAGTCGCGGCTCAAGGTCGCCGACAACACGGGTGCCAAGGAGATCTTGTGCATCCGCGTGCTCGGTGGCTCCGGCCGCCGCTACGCCGGCATCGGTGACGTGATCGTGGCAACGGTCAAGGACGCCATCCCCGGTGGAAACGTCAAGAAGGGCGATGTGGTCAAGGCCGTCATCGTCCGTACCAAGAAGGAGCGTCGGCGCGCCGACGGTTCGTACATCCGATTCGACGAGAACGCTGCGGTGATCCTCCGCGCGGACGGCGACCCGCGTGGTACCCGAATCTTCGGGCCCGTCGGTCGTGAACTGCGCGAGAAGAAGTTCATGCGCATCATCTCGCTGGCGCCGGAGGTGCTCTGACCATGGGGAAGACCCGCATCAAGAAGGGTGACCTGGTCCAGGTCATCACCCGCGTTCGCGGTCGTCGCAACGAGGACGGGACCAAGACGTCCGACCTCGGCAAGCAGGGCAAGGTCCTGGACGTCAACGGGGAGACCCAGCGCGTCCTCGTCGAGGGTGTGAACCGCATCAAGCGTCACACCAAGGCTCGTCCGGGCACGGAGGGTGGCATCGTCGAGCGCGAGGCCCCCATCCACATCTCGAACGTGCAGCTCGTCGACCCGGAGACCAAGAAGCCGACCCGTGTGGGCATCCGCACGGAGCAGGTGGAACGCGACGGTCGCACCAAGACCAACCGCATCCGCGTCGCCAAGCGTTCCGGCAAGGACATCTGATGACCACGACGACTGAAACCCGTGCGTTGCCGCGTCTGAAGCAGCGCTACCGCGAAGAGATCAAGGGTCAGCTGCACGAGCAGTTCGCCTACCCGAACGTCATGCAGATCCCCGGCCTGGTCAAGGTCGTGGTGAACATGGGTGTCGGCGAGGCGGCTCGTGACTCCAAGCTCATCGACGGCGCTGTCCGCGACCTGACGGCCATCACCGGTCAGAAGCCGCAGGTCACCAAGGCCCGCAAGTCGATCGCGCAGTTCAAGCTGCGCGAGGGCATGCCGATCGGTTGCCACACCACGCTGCGGGGCGACCGCATGTGGGAGTTCCTCGACCGTCTGACGTCGCTGGCGCTCCCGCGCATCCGCGACTTCCGTGGTCTCTCGCCGAAGCAGTTCGACGGGAACGGCAACTACACCTTCGGTCTCAACGAGCAGTCCATGTTCCACGAGATCGACCAGGACAGGATCGACCGCGTCCGCGGTATGGACATCACGGTCGTGACGACGGCGAAGACCGACGACGAAGGCCGTGCGCTGCTGCGTGCTCTGGGCTTCCCGTTCAAGGAGAACTGACCGTGGCGAAGACCGCTCTGATCACCAAGGCCGCACGCAAGCCGAAGTTCAAGGTTCGTGGCTACACCCGTTGCCAGAAGTGCGGGCGTCCCCACGCCGTGTACAAGAAGTTCGGCCTGTGCCGAATCTGTGTGCGCGAGATGGCACACGCGGGCGAGCTGCCCGGTGTGACCAAGAGCAGCTGGTGAGTGGGATCGACCTGCTGGTGACTTCTGACATCATTTCGACGACGCCGAAGGTCCGGAGCGCACACCGCGCACCGGAAACCCCGGCGAGGAAGGGCGGACGAGCCCGATGACGATGACTGACCCCATCGCCGACATGTTGACGCGCTTGCGTAACGCCAACTCGGCGTACCACGACACCGTGTCCATGCCGTACAGCAAGCTGAAGTCGCACATCGCCGAGATCCTGCAGGCCGAGGGCTACATCGCCTCTTGGTCCGTGGAGGACGCCGAAGTCGGCAAGAAGCTGTCCATGGAGCTGAAGTTCGGCCCCAACCGCGAGCGTTCGATCGCCGGCCTGCGCCGTGTGAGCAAGCCCGGTCTCCGGGTGTACGCGAAGTCGACCAACCTGCCCCGCGTTCTGGGCGGCCTGGGCGTGGCGATCCTGTCCACCTCCTCGGGTCTCCTGACCGACAAGCAGGCCAACAAGAAGGGCGTGGGTGGGGAAGTCCTCGCCTACGTCTGGTGAGGGAGGAGGACTCATGTCGCGCATCGGTCGACTCCCGATCACCGTCCCCACGGGCGTGGACGTGACCATCGACGGCCTCGCCGTCACGGTCAAGGGCCCCAAGGGCGAGCTGAACCACACCATCGCGTCCCCGATCTCCGTCGAACGTGGCGAAGACGGCACGCTGCTGGTCAAGCGTCCAGACGACGAGCGCGTCTCGCGCTCGCTGCACGGACTCACCCGCACCCTGCTGGCCAACATGGTCGAGGGTGTGACGAAGGGCTACGAGAAGAAGCTCGAGATCGTCGGTACCGGTTACCGCGTGACGCCGAAGGGTTCGGACCTCGAGTTCGCCCTCGGCTTCAGCCACCCGGTCGTGGTGAAGGCTCCGGCCGGCATCACCTTCGCCGTCGAGAACAACACGCGCTTCTCCGTCGCCGGCATCGACAAGCAGCAGGTGGGCGAGATCGCCGCCAACATCCGCAAGCTGCGCAAGCCCGACCCCTACAAGGGCAAGGGCGTTCGCTACGCCGGCGAGCAGATCCGCCGCAAGGTCGGAAAGGCTGGTAAGTGACGATGGGTCTCTCCACTCAGCGCACCACGAAGGGCAAGGCGGCTTCGCTCAAGCGCCGTCACACCCGAGTGCGCAAGAAGGTCGTGGGCACCGCAGTGCGTCCGCGTCTCGTCGTCACCCGGTCCGCCCGGCACGTGTTCGTCCAGGTCATCGACGACGCACAGGGTCACACCCTCGCGTCGGCCTCGACCATGGAGACGGACCTGCGCGCGAGCAGCGACGACAAGTCGGCCAAGGCGAAGGCTGTCGGCGTCCTCGTCGGCGAGCGGGCCAAGGCGGCCGGCATCGAAGCCGTGGTCTTCGACCGCGGTGGGAACCGGTACGCGGGTCGAGTCGCGGCCATCGCCGACGGCGCCCGGGAAGCCGGGTTGGCCCTGTGACCCGAGCACTCGAAGAGATGAGGAACGTCTGATGCCTGGACCCCAGCGCCGAGGCGCCGGTGGCGCCGGTGCGGCCGGCGGAAACAACGACAACCGTGGTGGCGGCAGCGGCGACAACCGCGGCCGTCGCGACAACGCCGGTGGCGGCCGCGACCGCGGACGGGGCGATGCGGGCGACCGCAGCAACTTCGTCGAGCGCGTCGTGACCATCAACCGTGTCGCCAAGGTCGTCAAGGGCGGCCGTCGCTTCAGCTTCACGGCCCTCGTGGTCGTGGGTGACGGCGACGGAACCGTCGGTGTCGGCTACGGCAAGGCCAAGGAGGTGCCCGCGGCGATCGCCAAGGGTGTCGAAGAGGCCAAGAAGAACTTCTTCCGCGTGCCGCGGATCCAGGGCACCATCCCGCACCCCATCCAGGGTGAGAAGGCGGCCGGCGTGGTCATGCTGCGTCCGGCTTCCCCGGGTACCGGCGTCATCGCCGGTGGTCCCGTCCGCGCGGTGCTCGAGTGCGCCGGCGTGCACGACGTCCTGTCGAAGTCCCTGGGCAGCAGCAACGCGATCAACATCGTGCACGCGACGATCGAGGCCCTCCGTGGCCTCGAGCGTCCCGAGCAGGTCGCGGCGCGTCGTGGTCTGCCCGTCGAGCACGTCGCCCCGGTCGCGCTGCTGCGCGCCCAGGCTGCGGGGGTGACCTCCTGATGGCTCGTCTCAAGGTGACCCAGATCAACTCGGGCATCGGCCGCAAGCAGAACCAGCGCGAGACGCTGCGCAGCCTCGGCCTGCACAAGATCGGGCAGTCGGTCGTCAAGGACGACAAGCCCGAGTTCCGCGGGATGGTCAACACCGTCTCGCACCTCGTGACCGTGGAGGAGGTCGACTGATGGCCAACCAGGGTGAACACGTCCTGAAGCTGCACCACCTGCGTCCGGCTCCGGGTTCGAACACCGCCAAGACCCGTGTGGGTCGCGGTGAGGGCAGCAAGGGCAAGACCGCCGGTCGTGGGACCAAGGGCACCAAGGCTCGTTACTCGGTGCCCGAGGCCTTCGAGGGCGGCCAGATGCCCCTGCACATGCGCCTGCCGAAGCTGCGCGGGTTCAAGAACCCGTTCCGCGTCGAGTACCAGGTCGTCAACCTCGACAAGCTCGGTTCCCTCTTCCCCGAGGGCGGCACCATCGGTGTCGACGAGCTCGTCGCCAGTGGCGCGGTCCGCAAGGGCCAGCTCGTCAAGGTGCTGGGCACGGGGGAGATCTCCGTGGCTCTGCAGGTGACGGCCGACAAGTTCTCGACGTCGGCGGCCGAGAAGATCGCGGCTGCGGGCGGTTCCACCACCGTTCGCTGACCCAGCGACGACACAGCCCACGCGGCGGTAGCGACGAGTGATCGTCCGCTACCGCCGCGTGTGCGTTTGTGGCGAGGTAGGGTCCTCTGTGGGCTGCGTGCGTGCGACGTGTCGCACGTCCGGCCCAACCGTCCGATCTGTCAGTGACGAACCCGCCCTTCCCGCGCACCGCGGGGGAGTGCGGTGCAGGAGGTTGTAGTGCTCACCGCAATCGGTCGCGCCTTCCGGACGCCCGACCTGCGCCGCAAGCTGCTCTTCACGCTGGGGATCATCGTGCTGGTGCGGCTCGGCTCGTTCGTCCCGGCCCCAGGGGTCTCCTACAGCGCCGTCCAGTCGTGCATCAAGGCGTCGCAGTCGGGCAACGACCTGCTGGGCCTGGTGAACCTGTTCTCCGGCGGCGCGCTGCTGCAGCTGAGCATCTTCGCGCTCGGGATCATGCCGTACATCACCGCGAGCATCATCATCCAGCTGCTGACGGTGGTCATCCCGCGCTTCGAGGACCTCAAGAAGGAGGGCCAGCAGGGGACGACCAAGCTCACGCAGTACACGCGGTACCTGACGATCGGTCTCGCGGTCCTGCAGTCGACCACCTACGTGACCATCGCCAAGGACCCCTCGCGGCTCTTCGGCACGGCGTGCAACGCCCAGGTCCTCCCCGACCAGAGCGTCCAGACGATCGTGCTGATGGTCATGACCATGACCGCAGGCACCGGCCTGATCATGTGGATGGGTGAGCTCGTCACCGAGCGCGGCATCGGCAACGGCATGTCCCTGCTGATCTTCGCCCAGATCGCCGCGGGCTTCCCCTCCGCGCTCTGGGGCATCCAGAACCAGCAGGGCTGGGGCACCTTCGTCGCGGTCCTCGCGATCATCGTCGTGGTGGTCGCCCTCGTCGTGGCCGTCGAGCAGTCCCAGCGCCGGGTGCCCGTCCAGTACGCCAAACGGATGATCGGCCGCCGCATGTACGGGGGCACCTCGACCTACATCCCGCTCAAGGTCAACATGGCCGGCGTCATCCCGGTGATCTTCGCGTCGTCGCTGCTGTACCTGCCGGCGCTGGTGGGCCAGTTCAGCGACCCGAACGCGGGCTGGGTCATCTGGATCAACGACAACCTGACCAAGGGCGATCACCCGCTGTACATGGTCACGTACTTCCTGCTCATCATCTTCTTCGCGTACTTCTACGTCGCGATCACGTTCAACCCGGACGAGGTCGCCGAGAACATGCGCAAGTACGGCGGTTTCATCCCCGGGGTGCGCGCCGGACGGCCCACCGCCGAGTACCTGGACTACATCCTCACCCGCATCACCCTGCCAGGATCGCTGTACCTGGGACTGATCGCACTGCTCCCGCTCATCGCTATCGTGCTCTTCAACGCCAGCACGAACCTGCCCTTCGGGGGCACGTCGATCCTGATCATCGTCGGGGTCGGGCTCGAGACGGTGAAGCAGATCGAGTCCCAGCTCCAACAGCGCAACTACGAAGGGTTCTTGCGATGACTCGTCTCGTCCTCCTCGGTCCGCCGGGTGCCGGCAAGGGCACCCAGGCCAAGCTCCTCTCCGCCCGCCTGGGGGTGCCGGCCATCTCCACCGGCGACATCTTCCGGACCCACGTCGCGGAGCAGACCGAACTGGGCAAGACCGTCCAGGAGTACCTGGACGCCGGCAAGTACGTGCCGGACACCGTGACCAACGCGATGGTCCACGACCGCCTCGAGCAGCCCGACGCCACCGAGGGCTTCATCCTCGACGGCTACCCCCGCACGACGGACCAGGTCCGCGAGCTCGACGAGATGCTCTCCGGGTTCGGCGTGAAGCTCGAGCACGTGCTCGAGATCACGGCGGACACCGACGAGCTCGTCCGTCGGCTGACGCACCGCGCGCTGGAGCAGGGGCGCAGCGACGACACCGAAGAGGTCGTCCGCACCCGCCAGCAGGTCTACCTGGACCAGACGGCGCCCCTCGTGAAGGTCTACTCCGACCGCGGGCTGCTGCGCAGCGTCGACGGCCTCGGCGGGATCGCCGAGGTCACCTCGCGCCTGGTCGCCGCCCTCGGCCTCCCGAACTGACGCGCCGCCACCGTGCTCGGACGTGAACGGGTCGAGATCAAGACCCCTGAACAGATCCAGAAGATGCGTGCGGCGGGGCTGCTGACGTCCGCGGCCCTGGAGTCGGTGCGGGCCGCCCTGCGGCCCGGGATCACCCCCAAGGAGCTGGACGCCATCGGCGCGGAGGTCATCCGCGCCGGTGGTGGGACGTCCAACTTCCTCGGTTACCACGGCTACCCGGCCACGCTCTGCATCTCGGTCAACGAGGTCGTCGTGCACGGGATCCCCGGCGACACCCCGCTCGTCGCGGGCGACGTCGTCTCGATCGACGGGGGAGCGGTGGTCGACGGCTGGCACGGCGACTCCGCCTTCACCGCGATCGTGGGTGAACCGGACGACGCCGGCGACGCGGAACTGGTCGAGATCACCCGCCAGGCGCTCTGGGCGGGCATCGCGGCCCTCGACGCACGCGGGAGGGTCGGCGACGTCGGCGCGGCCGTGGAGGACGCCGTGGACGGCCGCCTGGGCATCGTCGACGGCTACACCGGCCACGGGATCGGCACGGCCATGCACATGGCGCCCGACGTCCTGAACTACCGGGTCCGCGAGAAGGGCCCCAAGGTCCGTCCCGGCATGGTGCTGGCCATCGAGCCGATGTGCACCCGCGGGGGGATCGAGACCGACGTCCTGCCGGACGACTGGACCGTGGTCACCTCCGACGGCACCCGCGCCGCGCACTGGGAGCACACCGTGGCCGTCCTCGACGAGGGCCTCTGGGTGCTGACCGCACCCGACGGGGGCGCTTCGGAGCTCGCGGCGTTCGGGGTCCAGGTCCCCTCGGCCTGACACCGGGAGGGGCCGCGACGCCGACCCCCGCGGTCGGGTGCGCCACGTCTTGTGTTGCACCCCAGCCCACTTCAGCGGCATCATCGCCCGATTTCGTCTCAGGCGCGCCGTCACGTAAGCTTGACCGTCGGTCCGCCATGCCTCCTCGTTCGCACGTTCCGTGCTCACGAGGGCCGGGCTGATCCCGAACCGACACTTGATGGAAAAGCGGAGGACATGCCGAAGAAGGACGGCGTCATCGAGATCGAAGGCACCGTGATCGAGGCCCTGCCGAACGCGATGTTTCGCGTCGAGCTGAGCAACGGTCACAAGGTGCTCGCCCACATCTCGGGGAAGATGCGCCAGCACTACATCCGCATCCTCCCGGAGGACCGGGTGGTCGTCGAGCTCAGCCCCTACGACCTGTCCCGCGGGCGCATCGTCTACCGCTACAAGTGACCCACCCACTGGCCGCCGATCCCCGCTCCGCGCGGGCGGGGTCAGCACGACCGGAGAAGCGATGAAGGTCAAGCCGAGCGTCAAGAAGATCTGCGACAAGTGCAAGGTGATCCGCCGTCACGGTCGGGTCATGATCATCTGCGACAACCTGCGTCACAAGCAGCGTCAGGGCTGAGCTCCGGCTCACCCCAACAGTCGATCCACGGAAAGGCCACCGCACGCAGACGGTGGCACCCAGCGCAGGACCCTCCGACCGCAGCACGAGCCGCGGTCGGTGACACCCCCGGTCGGAGGCCGGGGACCCGCAGGAGACGGCGGGGCAGGTCCTGCACCAGACCTCCGCGACAGATAGGGACCATCCCGCATGGCACGTCTCGTCGGCGTCGACCTCCCCCGCGAAAAGCGGCTGGAGATCGCGCTCACGTACATCTACGGCGTCGGTCGCACGCGAGCCCAGGAAACCCTGGCCGCGACGGGCGTGAGTCCGGACCTGCGCGTCCGCGACCTCACGGACGACGACCTGGTCGCGCTCCGCGACCACATCGAGGGCAACTACCGCGTCGAGGGTGACCTCCGCCGCGAGGTGGCCGCCGACATCCGCCGCAAGGTGGAGATCGGTTGCTACCAGGGCCTGCGGCACCGCCGCGGTCTGCCCGTCCGCGGGCAGCGCACCAAGACCAACGCGCGCACCCGCAAGGGCCCGAAGCGCACCGTGGCCGGCAAGAAGAAGGCCGGTCGCAAGTAACCGTCGCAGTCTGACGGCGCGGTCCGCCAGCGGGCCGCCTCGCGAACCCACGGGTTCGCCCTCGATCTCAGTCGCCGCAGTACACCAGGAGCCCGGAGAGCATGCCTCCCAAGAGCCGTACGGCCACGGCGACGCGCAAGCCGCGTCGCAAGGAGAAGAAGAACGTCGCGCACGGTCACGCGCACATCAAGTCGACGTTCAACAACACGATCGTCTCGATCACCGACCCGACGGGCGCGGTCATCGCGTGGGCGTCGGCCGGTCAGGTCGGGTTCAAGGGGTCCCGCAAGTCGACCCCGTTCGCTGCGCAGATGGCCGCCGAGGCGGCCGCGCGTCGTGCGCAGGAGCACGGCATGCGCAAGGTCGACGTCTTCGTCAAGGGACCGGGTTCCGGCCGCGAGACCGCGATCCGTTCCCTCCAGGCCACCGGCCTGGAGGTCGGCGCGATCCAGGACGTCACCCCCAGCCCGCACAACGGCTGCCGGCCGCCCAAGCGTCGGCGCGTCTGACGTCGGTGCGGTCCCGCAGGCCCAGGCCTGCGGGACCCACCTGATCGGACCAGTTCTCTGATCGAGTCAGACCCCGTCGGCGGACCGATGCTGACGGGCGTGCGGGGCGTCATATGGCGGACGCCCGCGGGAAGGAACCTCCGTGCTGATCGCACAGCGCCCCACCCTCACCGAGGACGTCGTCGACGAGTACCGCTCGCGCTTCGTCATCGAACCCCTCGAACCCGGCTTCGGGTACACCCTCGGCAACTCGCTGCGCCGCACGCTGCTGTCGTCCATCCCGGGCGCTGCCGTGACGAGCCTGCGGATCGACGGTGTGCTCCACGAGTTCACCTCCGTGCCGGGGGTCAAGGAGGACGTCACCGAGATCGTCCTCAACGTCAAGAACCTCGTGGTCTCCTCGGAGCACGACGAACCCGTCGTGATGTACCTGCGCAAGCAGGGGCCGGGCGCGGTCACCGCGGCCGACATCGCCCCGCCCGCGGGGGTCGAGGTCCACAACCCCGACCTGCACATCGCGACGCTCAACGGCAAGGGCAAGCTCGAGCTGGAGCTGACGGTCGAACGCGGCCGCGGCTACGTCTCGGCGGCGCAGAACAAGACGGGTGAGCAGGAGATCGGCCGCATCCCGGTCGACTCGATCTACTCGCCCGTCCTGAAGGTGACGTACAAGGTCGAGGCGACCCGCGTCGAGCAGCGGACGGACTTCGACCGTCTCGTCGTCGACGTCGAGACCAAGCACGCCATCACCCCGCGCGACGCCGTGGCGTCCGCGGGCAAGACGCTGACCGAGCTGTTCGGTCTGGCCCGTGAGCTCAACGTCGAGGCCGAAGGCATCGACATGGGTCCCTCGCCGACCGACGCCGCGCTGGCGGCGGACCTCGCGCTGGAGATCGAGGCACTGGACCTCACCGTCCGGTCCTACAACTGCCTCAAGCGCGAGGGCATCCACACCGTCGGGGAACTGGTCTCGCGCAGCGAGGCCGACCTGCTCGACATCCGCAACTTCGGGCAGAAGTCCATCGACGAGGTGAAGGCCAAGCTGGTCGGCATGGGCCTGCACCTCAAGGACTCCCCGCCCGGGTTCGACCCGAGCGCCGTCGTCAACGACTTCGAGGACGACGACGCGTCGTTCGCCGAGGACGAGCAGCTCTGACCGTCCGTCGCCCCTCCCCCCGCTGACGCGGGGGAGGGGTAAAACCGAGGAGACAACAACATGCCCACCCCCACCAAGGGTCCGCGGCTCGGCGGCGGGCCGGCCCACGAGAAGCTGATCATCGCCAACCTGGCGACGGCCCTCTTCGAGCACCGCAGCATCACCACCACCGAGGCCAAGGCCAAGCGGATGCGTCCGTACGCCGAACGCCTGATCACCTTCGCGAAGAAGGGTGACCTGGCGGCCCGCCGCGAGGTCATGAAGACGATCCGCGACAAGTCCGTCGTGCACTTCCTCTTCACCGAGATCGCGCCGGCCATGGCCGAGCGCAACGGTGGGTACACCCGCATCGTCAAGATCGGGCCCCGCAAGGGCGACAACGCCCCCATGGCCGTGATCCAGCTCGTCATGGAGCCGGTCAGCGCCAAGCAGGGTGTCGTCCGCGAGGCGGAGCGCGCCGCCGCGGCGACCGCTCCGGCGGCCGACGAGGTCGTCGTCGGCGACGAGGCCCCCGCGGCCGAGTCCACCGACGCCACCCAGGTCGAGGCCGGCAGCGTGGACCAGCCCGACACCCTCCCCGACGCGGACGCCCCGGCGACCGCTGACGAGGGTGTCGAGGTCGACGCCGCCGAAGCCGACCCGAGCGACGAGAACACGAAGGACCAGGCCTGAGCGCCTCCCTTCACCCCGACGAGCCCGTCCTCCCCGACACCGGGGAGGGCGGGCTCGTCCGCGTTCCCCCCGGCGTCGTGCGGGTGCGACTGGACCTCGGCTACGACGGCACCGCCTTCTCCGGCTGGGCCGAGCAGCCGGGGTTGCGCACCGTCCAGGGCGAGCTGACCGCCGGGCTGGCCCGGGTCCTGCGCCTGGACCCCGCTCCGCGGCTCACCGTGGCGGGGCGCACCGACGCCGGGGTGCACGCGAACGGCCAGGTGGCCCACGTCGACGTCCCGCGCGCCCTCTGGGACGCCGTCCCGGGCCGGTCGGGCACGGAGCCCGCAGGGGCCCTCGTGCGGCGCCTGGCGGGCGTCCTGCCGCCCGACGTGCGGGTGCACCGGGCCGGGCTCGCCCCCGAGGGCTTCGACGCCCGCTTCAGCGCTCTGCGCCGCCGCTACGCGTACCGCGTCTGCGACGACCCCGCGGGGCTCCCGCCGTTGCGGCGCTTCGACGTCCTGCACCACCGCCGCCCCCTCGACCTGGGCGCGATGGACCTCGCGGCACGCAGCCTCGTCGGCCTGCGCGAGTTCGCCGCGTTCTGCCGGCCCCGGGAGGGCGCCACGACCGTGCGCACCCTGCTGGCGTACTCGTGGACCCGGGACGGCGACGGCCTGCTCGTGGCCGACGTGCAGGCGGACGCCTTCTGCCACTCGATGGTGCGCGCCCTCGTCGGCGCCGCGCTGGCCGTGGGCGACGGCCGTCGCGACGTCGCCTGGCCCCGGCTGGTGCAGGACGCCGCGGTGCGCGACCCCACCGTCGCGGTCGTCGCAGCGCAGGGACTGACCCTCGAGGAGGTCGTCTACCCCGCCGACGGGGACCTGGCCGCGCGCGCCCACGAGGCCCGTGCGGTGCGCACGCTCCCCTGAGCGGGTGGCCCGGGCGGCGCGTCCGGGTGGTCGTGGGGCAGGGTGGTGGGTGTGCCCACGCTCGTCGTCGTCCGCCACGCGAAGGCCGATTCGCCGGTAGGACTCCAGGACATCGCCCGCCCCCTCGCCGAACGGGGGAAGGCCGACGCCGTCGAGGCCGGTCGGTGGCTCGCGGACAACGTCGGTGGCTGCGACCTGCTGCTGACCTCGCCCGCCCGCCGGACCGAGGAGACCACCGCGCGCCTGCTGGACGGGTGGGGCGTCGCCCCGGTCGTCGTCGACGAGGAGCGGCTCTACGAGGCCTCGCTCGGTGACCTGCTGCGCATCGTGCGGGGTCTGGACACCGACCGTCCTGACGCGACCGTCGTGATCGTCGCGCACAACCCCGGCGTGAGCTCCCTCGTCGAGGCCCTCACCGGCGAGGTGAGCCAGCTGCGCACCGGGGGCATCGCCGTCGTCGCGGTGCAGGGGGAGTGGGCCGACGCGGACACCACCAGCTGCAGCCTGACCCACCAGCACACCGCCCGCGCGGAAACCGGCGGCGAGCACTAGCCACCGCACGGCAGACTGGTCGCCCGTGGCGGGATCTGGGAACAGCGGTGGGCACGTCGACGTCTCGGGGGTCGGGCACGAACTGCCCGACGGGCGTCCCCTCCTCGACGGGGTGTCGTTCCGCGTCGCCGACGGGTCGACGACCGCGCTGATCGGTCCCAACGGCACCGGCAAGACGACCCTGCTGCGGCTCATCGCCGGGGACGAACCGGTGCAGGAGGGCGCGATCGCCCGCAGCGGCGGGCTCGGCGTGATGCGTCAGTTCGTCGGTTCCGTCCGCGACGAGACCTCGGTGGCCGAACTCCTCGTCTCCGTCGCCCCCGAGGCCCTGCGCCGGGCGTTCGCGGCCGTCGAGACCGCCGAGACGGCGATGGTCGAGGAGGAGTCGGAGAAGTCGCAGATGCGCTACGCGCAGGCCCTGGCCGACTTCGGTGACGCCGGCGGGTACGAGCAGGAGGTCCTCTGGGACGAGTGCACCTCGGCCGCGCTGGGGATGTCGTTCGAGGCCTGCCGGTACCGGCCGGTGCGGACGCTCTCCGGCGGTGAGCAGAAGCGTCTCGTCCTGGAGGCGTTGCTGCGCGGGCCCGAGGGCGTCCTGCTGCTCGACGAACCCGACAACTACCTCGACGTCCCCGGCAAGCGGTGGCTGGAGGAACAGCTCCGCGCCACGACGAAGTCGGTGCTGCTGGTGAGCCACGACCGGGAACTGCTCTCCGCTGCGGCGGAACGCATCGTGACGCTGGAACCCGGTGCGCTGGGTGCGGTCTCCTGGACCCACGGGGGTTCCTTCGCCGACTACGGCGCGGCCCGCCAGGCCCGCGGTGAACGGCTGGAGGAACTCCGGCGGCGCTGGGACGAGGAACGCGTCAAGCTCCGCACCCTCGTCGTGACCCTGCGGGAGAAGTCGAAGTTCAACGACGGCATGGCCTCGCGCTACGCCGCCGCCCAGACCCGGCTCGCGAAGTTCGAGGAGGCCGGTCCGCCGCAGGCGCCCCCGGCGGCCCAGGACGTCCGGATGCGGTTGCAGGGCGGGCGGACCGGCAAGCGCGCCGTGGTCGTGGAGGGCCTGGAGCTGACGGGCCTCATGAAGCCCTTCGACGCCGAGCTGTGGCTGGGGGACCGGGTCGCGGTCCTCGGCGCGAACGGTTCCGGCAAGTCGCACTTCCTGCGGTTGTTGGCCGCCGGCGGCTCCGACCCCGACGCCGAGCACCGTCCGGTGGACGAGCACGTCCCCGATCCCGTCGCGCACCGCGGTTCCGCACGCCTCGGGGCGCGGGTGCGGCCGGGGTGGTTCGCCCAGACCCACGAGCAGCCCTCGCTGGTCGGCAAGACCCTGCTGGACGTCCTGCACCGCGGGAACTCCCACCGCTCGGGCCTGGACCGCGAGGCGGCCTCGCGCGCGCTGGACCGCTACGGCCTGGCCGAGGCCGCGGAACAGCGCTTCGAGCACCTCTCCGGGGGTCAGCAGGCCCGGTTGCAGATCCTGCTGCTGGAGCTGTCCGGGGCGACGCTGCTGCTGCTGGACGAACCGACCGACAACCTCGACCTGCACTCCGCGGAGGCGCTGGAGCAGGCCCTGGGCGTCTTCGAGGGGACGGTCGTGGCCGTCACCCACGACCGCTGGTTCGCGCGCGGTTTCGACCGCTTCCTGCTCTTCGGCGAGGACGGTCGGGTCGTGGAGACACCGGAGCCCGTGTGGGACGTCAGCCGGGTCGAGCGGGCGCGCTGACCCCGCGTCGACCACGCGCTGACCGCGCGCTGACCTCGCGCTGACCACGGCCGCGGCGGAGCCGTTTTGACCCGCGGCGTGGACGGCAGGTACCGTCGGGAGTCGTTGTGCCCACGCAGTGCCTGCCGTCAGCGCCCGGTCTCATGACCTGCGCGCTGCAGGATCTCGAGCGCGGGCCGGTCCGCAATTCGTCTCGAGGAGATGGGCAACCCCCGTGCGCACGTTCACCCCGAAGCCAGGCGACATCGATCACCGCTGGCTCGTCATCGACGCGGAGGACGTCGTGCTGGGCCGCCTCGCGGTGCAGACCGCGACGCTCCTGCGCGGCAAGCACAAGGCGACCTACGCGCCGCACGTCGACGGTGGCGACTTCGTCATCATCGTCAACGCCGCCAAGGTGGCCCTCACCGGCTCCAAGCGCGAGCAGAAGGTCGCCTACCGCCACTCGGGCTACCCGGGCGGCCTGAAGGCCACCAGCTACGTCGACCTGCTGGAGAAGAACCCGGAGAAGGCCGTCGAGAAGGCCATCCGCGGCATGATCCCCCGGAACTCCCTCGGTCGTCAGGTCATGAGCAAGCTCAAGGTCTACGCCGGCCCGGAGCACCCGCACGCGGCTCAGCAGCCCGTGCCGTACACGATCCACCAGGTCGCGCAGTGAGCCGCGGCAGTCACACCGCCGCACACCCGGCAAACTGAGCGAGGAGCATCGTGAGCACCGATTTCACCCCTGAGGTCGTCGAGGACATCACCGAGTCCGACGAGTTCACCGGCACGTACACCTCCGAGTCGTCCACCCCGGCGACCGGCGGCAACAGCATCATCGCTCCCGGCGGGGCCACCGGCCGCCGCAAGGAAGCCGTCGCCCGCGTCCGCATCGTGCCGGGTACCGGCAAGTGGACGATCAACGGTCGCGAGCTGGACAACTACTTCCCGAACAAGGTGCACCAGCAGCTCGTCAACGAGCCGTTCCGCGTCACCGCGCTCGAGGGGTCGTTCGACGTCATCGCCCGCATCCACGGTGGTGGCTCCTCCGGTCAGGCCGGCGCGCTGCGTCTCGGTGTCGCCCGCGCGCTGAACGCGATCGACCTCGAGGCCAACCGCCCGTCGCTGAAGAAGGCCGGGTTCCTGACCCGCGACCCGCGCGCCATCGAGCGCAAGAAGGCCGGGCTCAAGAAGGCCCGCAAGGCGCCGCAGTTCAGCAAGCGCTGATCCAGCGCTCAGCGAGTACCGTCACGACGGCCCCGGGAGTCCTCCCGGGGCCGTCGTGTCACGTCCGGCCGGTGTTGGCCGTGTGGGGGAGGAACAGAGGGTGGCGCGGCTCTTCGGGACCGATGGTGTGCGGGGGCTGGCGAACGTCGACCTCACCGCCGACATGGCGCTGGGACTGGCGGTCGCCGCGGCGACCGTCCTGGTCGAACCGGGCGGGAGCGCGCACCCGCGGGCGCTCGTGGCCCGCGACCCCCGCGCGTCGGGGGAGTTCCTCTCCGCCGCGGTCGTGGCCGGTCTGGCGAGCGCCGGGGTCGACGTCCTCGACGTCGGCGTCGTGCCGACCCCGGCACTGGCCCACCTGGTGGACACCTCCGGCGCCGACTTCGGCGTGATGCTGTCCGCCTCGCACAACCCCATGCCCGACAACGGGTTGAAGATCTTCGCCCGCGGTGGGGTGAAGCTCCCCGACGACGTCGAGGACGCCGTGGAGCGCGCCTACCGCGAGGGCGGCGGGCGTCGTCCGACGGGGGCCGCCGTGGGCCGGGTCCACGCCGGACCGGACGTGGAGCAGGACGCGCAGGACACCTACGTCGCGCACCTGCTCTCCACCCTGCCGGGCGGACCGGGGTCGCTGGCCGGCCTGCACGTGGTCGTCGACTGCGCCAACGGCGCCGCCAGCGCGATCTCCCCGCGGGTGCTGGCCGAGGCCGGCGCCACGGTGACGACGCTGTACGCCGCGCCCGACGGGCTGAACATCAACGACGGCTGCGGCTCCACGCACCTCGAACCCCTCACCGCGGCCGTCCTGGCCCACGGCGCGGACATCGGCCTGGCCCACGACGGCGACGCCGACCGCTGCCTGGCCGTGGACGCCGCCGGCCACACGATCGACGGCGACCAGATCATGGCCGTCCTGACCCTGGCCCTGCGCGACCGCGGTCAGCTCGTCGAGGACACCCTCGTCGCCACCGTCATGAGCAACCTCGGCCTGCGCCTCGCGATGCAGCGCGAGGGCGTCACGATGATCGAGACCGGCGTCGGCGACCGCTACGTCCTCGAGGCCCTGAGCGCGGGGAAGTGGAGCATCGGCGGCGAGCAGAGCGGCCACGTCGTCCTGCCCGAGCACGCGACGACGGGCGACGGCGTGCTCACCGGTCTGCACCTGCTGGCGCGGATGGCCGAGACCGGCCGCACCCTCGAGGACCTCGCCGGCGTCGTCCAGCGGTTGCCGCAGGTCCTCATCAACGTCCGGGGGGTGGACAAGTCCCGCGCCGGCAGCGACGCGGAACTGCTCGCGGCCGTCGGCGACGCCGAACGCGAACTCGGCGAGACCGGCCGGGTGCTGCTGCGCCCCAGCGGGACCGAACCCCTCGTGCGGGTCATGGTCGAGGCCGCGCACACCGAGCACGCCCAGGACGTCGCCGGTCGCCTGGCCGAGGTCGTCCGGAAACGACTCGCGCTCTGAACCTCCGGTCTGGCTGACTGGACCGCGTGGAGCTCACTTCGACGACGAACGCCGCCCCCGACCGCGCCACGTGGGCGGCGCAGCACTTCGACGACTGGTACGACGTCCTGGCCGCGGCCGAGGCGCAGGACCGCCCCGATCCCTCGACCTGGCGGCGCGGTGAGCTCCGGGCCGAGCTGGAGCGGGGGAGCACGGAGGAGGAGGTCCACCACGTGCTGGCCCGCGAGGGCGGTGCCCCCGTCGGCGTCGCCGAGGTGCGCTTCACCCTGCTGGACAACACCCGCACCGCCTGGGTGCAGGTCGGCGTCCTGCCGGAGCACCGGCGACGCGGGGTCGGTACCGCGCTGCTGGAGCACGCCCTCGACCTCGCCGAGGCCGCCGGCCGCAGCACGGTGCGGATCTCCGTCGACCGTCCGGTGACCCACCCGGAGGAGACCTGGCCGGGGTCACGCGCCGCGCGGGCCTGGGGTTTCACCCGCGGTCAGCTCGAAGCCCGTCGCCAGCTCCCGCTGCCGGTGCCGCCGGAGCGACTGGCGGCGTCGGCGGCCGCGGCCCGCCCGCACGCGGCGGGGTACCGGCAGCGCAGCTTCGCCGGCTGGGTCCCCGAGGCGGACCTCGACGTGATGGCCGCCCTCACCGCGCGGATGAGCACCGACGCCCCGATGGGCGACCTCGAGGTCGAACCCGAGGTGTGGGACGGCGAGCGGATCCGCGAGGTCGAGGCCGCCCGGGCGGCGCAGGGTAGGCACCAGTGGGTGGCGGTGGCCGAGGACCCGGCCGGTGCGGCCGTCGGCTACAGCGTCCTGGTGCGCTCCGACCACGAACCGGAACGCCTCATCCAGCTCGACACCCTGGTGCTGCGCGAACACCGCGGACACCGGCTGGGGATGCTGCTGAAACTCGAGTGCCTGCGCACCGCACTGGCGGACAACCCTGCGGCGCAACGGGTCTCGACGTGGAACGCGGTGTCGAACACGCCGATGATCGCGGTCAACGAGCAGCTCGGTTTCGTCCTCGACGAACTCGTCGAGGAACTCGAGGCGCCCGTGGCCGAGATCCGTCGCACCCTGCGGGATCACACCCTGCGGGATCACACTTTGCGCAACCGCACCTGACGCACCGAGTGGTCGGGCCCCTTCTGCAGCACGCAGGTGGCCCGGCCGCGGGTGGGCAGGACGTTCTCGGCGAGGTTCGGGCCGTTGATGTCGTTCCAGATCCGGCGGGCGCGTTCCACGGCCTCGTCGTCGGTGAGCGAGGCGTAGCGGTGGAAGTAGGACTGCGGCTTCGAGAACGCCGTCCGCCGCAGTTCCAGGAACCGGTCGACGTACCAGTTCCGCACGTCCTCGCTGCGGGCGTCGACGTAGAGGGAGAAGTCGAAGTAGTCGCTGACCGCGACGCCCTGCGTCCCGTCGTCGCGGACCCGGGCCGGTTGCAGGACGTTCAGGCCCTCGACGATGAGCACGTCGGGGCGGTGCACGACGACCTCCTCGCCGGGGACGATGTCGTAGACGAGGTGGGAGTAGACCGGGGCCCGGACCTCGGGGACCCCGGACTTCACCGCCGCGACGAAGCGCAGCAGCGCCCGCCGGTCGTAGCTCTCCGGGAACCCCTTGCGGTGCAGGATCCCGCGGCGTTCCAGCTCGGCGTTGGGCAGCAGGAACCCGTCGGTGGTGATGAGCTCGACCCGGGGGGTCTCGGGCCAGTGCGAGAGCAGTTCGCGCAGCACGCGGGCCGTCGTGGACTTGCCCACGGCCACCGACCCGGCGATCCCGATGACGAACGGGGTCCGCGCCACGGCCTCCCCCAGGAAGGTCGACGTCGCGGCGTGCAGGGAGCCGGCGGAACGGTCGTAGAGGGTCAGCAGCCGCGACAGCGGGAGGTAGACCTCCTCGACCTCGCGCAGGTCGACCCGGTCGCCGAGACCGCGCAGCCGGGTGACGTCCTCGGCCGTGAGGGTCAGCGGGGTCGAGGCGCGCAGCGCGCTCCAGTGCTCGCGGTCCAGGACCACGTAGGGGTTGGCGGAGCTCGGGTGTGAGTTCACGGGGACGTGCGTGGGTGCGCCGGTGCTCACCGGCGTGAGGGTACCGGGTGACGCGTCCCGCTCGGTTGACCAGGACCACGCCGCCCGGACCGTACCCTCGATCCCATGTGCGGAATCGTCGGGTACGTGGGGGCAGCGCAGCACGGGAGCGAGGTCGTCCTCGAAGGGCTGCGTCGGCTGGAGTACCGGGGCTACGACTCCGCGGGCATCGCGGTGCTGACCCCGGGCGGTGTGCAGACCCGCAAGAAGGCCGGGAAGCTGGCCAACCTCGTCGAGCTCCTCGACGCCGACCCGCTGCCCGCGGCGGGCACCGCCATCGGGCACACCCGCTGGGCCACCCACGGCGGCCCCACGGACGGCAACGCCCACCCCCACGTCGGGCAGGGCGGCCGGCTCGCGCTCATCCACAACGGCATCGTCGAGAACTTCGCGACGCTGCGCACCGAGCTGCTCGAGGCCGGTGTCGAGTTCACCAGCGAGACCGACACCGAGGTCGTCGCGCACCTGCTCGCCCGGGCCTACGACGCGGACGCCGCGGGGGACCTGACCGCCGCGATGCGTGCCGTCTGCGCCCGCCTCGAGGGCGCGTTCACGCTGCTCGCGGTGCACGCCGACGAACCCGGCACGATCGTCGGCGCCCGCCGCAACTCCCCGCTGGTGGTGGGACTCGGTGAGCACGCGAACTACCTCGGCTCCGACGTCGCGGCGTTCATCGCCCACACCCGCGAGGCGCTGGAACTGGGCCAGGACCAGATCGTCACCATCACCCCCGACGACGTCGTCGTCACCGGCTTCGACGGCTCGCCCAGCCAGGGACGTCGCTTCCACGTCGACTGGGACGCCGCGGCCGCCGAGAAGGGCGGGTTCCCGTCCTTCATGGCCAAGGAGATCCACGACCAGCCGCAGGCCATCGCCGACACCCTGCTCGGGCGGACCGACGCGAACGGCCGGCTGCAGCTGGACGAGATGAAGATCTCCGAGGCGCAGCTGCGCAGCATCGACAAGATCGTCGTCATCGCCTGCGGGACGGCCGCCTACGCCGGTCAGGTCGCGAAGTACGCCATCGAGCACTGGTGCCGCATCCCCGTCGAGGTGGAACTCGCCCACGAGTTCCGCTACCGCGACCCCGTCGTCTCCGAGCGCACCCTCGTCGTCGCGATCTCGCAGTCGGGGGAGACGATGGACACGATCATGGCCGTCCGCCACGCCCGGGAACAGGGCGCGAAGGTGCTGGCGATCTGCAACACCAACGGTTCGACGATCCCGCGCGAGTCCGACGCGGCGCTCTACACCCACGCCGGACCGGAGATCGCGGTCGCCTCGACGAAGGCGTTCCTCGCCCAGATCACCGCCTGCTACCTGCTCGGCCTGTACCTGGCCCAGTTGCGCGGCAACAAGTTCGCCGACGAGATCGCCCAGGTCCTCGCGGAACTCCAGGAGATCCCGGCCCAGGTCCGCCAGGTCCTCGACGGGCTGGAGCAGGTCCGCGAGATCGCCCGCTACATGGCCGACACCCGCTCGGTGCTCTTCCTCGGCCGTCACGTCGGCTACCCGGTGGCGATGGAGGGGGCGCTGAAGCTCAAGGAACTCGCCTACATCCACGCCGAGGGTTTCGCGGCCGGTGAGCTCAAGCACGGGCCGATCGCGCTGGTGGAACCCGGGACCCCCGTGTTCGTCGTCGTGCCCAGCCCGCGCGGGCGGGACTCCCTGCACGCGAAGGTCGTCTCCAACATCCAGGAGGTCCGGGCCCGCGGCGCGCGCACCCTGGTCATCGCCGAGCAGGGCGACACCGCCGTGGAACCCTTCGCCGACGTCGTGATCCGCATCCCGCAGACCTCGACGCTGCTGTCCCCGCTGCTGGCCGTGGTGCCGCTGCAGGTGTTCGCCTGCGAGCTCGCGACCGCCAAGGGCCTCGACGTCGACCAGCCCCGCAACCTCGCGAAGTCCGTCACCGTGGAGTGACCCCCCGCCGTCGGGCGTCACCCGCCCTCGTGGGACGGTGACGCCCGGCGGAGGGGGATCAACCAATGATCATCGGAGTGGGCATCGACGTCGTCGACGTCGCGCGCTTCAAGCGTCAGGTCGAACGGACACCGTTGCTGCTGGAACGCCTCTTCGGCGACGGCGAGCGGAACCTGCCCGCGGAGTCCCTCGCGGCGCGGTTCGCGGCCAAGGAGGCCGTGGCGAAGTCGCTCGGCGCGCCCGTCGGGCTCGTGTGGCGCGACGTCGTCGTCGAACGCGAGGACGGCCACCGGCCGGAGATCATGGTCCGCGGGAGCGCCAAGAAGATCGCCGACGAGGCGGGAGTCTCGGTCTTCCACCTCTCGCTCTCCCACGACGCCGGGATCGCGACGGCCATGGTCGTGGCCGAGAGCCGCTGACGTGATCGCCGCGCACCGCGTCGCCGACGTCCGTGCCGCCGAGCGGGCGACGATGGCCGGGCTCCCCGGGGGCACGCTCATGCAGCGGGCCGCGGCGGCCCTCGACGTCGAGTGCGCGCGGATCCTGCGCGAGGCGACCGGCGGGGTCAGCGGCCGATCGGTGCTCGTCCTCGTGGGCTCCGGCGACAACGGCGGCGACGCCCTGTACGCCGCGGCCCGCCTCGCCGCCCGCGGGGTCGGGGTCACCGCGCTCACGACCTCCGACCGCGTCCACGACGACTCGCTGCGCTCGGCCCGCCGGGCGGGCGTGCGCACCCGGCCGTGGCGAGCCGGCGACGAGGACGTCTGCGCCGCAGCGGACCTGGTCCTCGACGGGATCGCCGGCATCGGCGGTCACGGTGGCCTGCGCCCGGACTTCGAGGGGCTCAGCGCCCTCGACGGACCGGTCGTCGTGGCCGTCGACGTCCCCTCCGGTCTCGACGCCGACACCGGTGCGCTCACCGGCGAGCTGATGGCCGCCGACGTCACCGTGACCTTCGGCACGGCGAAGCCCGCGCACCTGCTGGCCCCGGCCGCGGCCCGCTGCGGCCGGCTCGTCGTCGTCGACCTCGGCACCTCCCACCACCTCCCGGAACCGGCGGTCCGGCGGGTCGAGCCGCGCGACGTCGCCGCCCGCTGGCGCCGCGCCGCCCCCGGCGACGACAAGTACTCCCGCGGCGTCGTCGGCGTCGTCGCGGGCGGGCCGGACTACACCGGCGCCGCCGTCCTCGCCGTCGAGGCGGCCGTCCGGGCCGGGGCCGGGATGGTGCGCTACCTCGGTCCGCGCCACCCCACCGAACTCGTCCGGCAACGACGTCCCGAGGTCGTCGCGGGTCCGGGCCGGGTGCAGGCCTGGGTGCTCGGGCCCGGGGTCTCCCCGGACGACCCGGAGCAGCAGGACCGCATCCGCGACGCGCTCGCCTCGGGGGAACCCGCCGTCGTCGACGCCGGCGCCCTCGGCGGCCTGCCCGACACCCTCGGCCCGCAGCACGTCCTCACCCCCCACGCCGGGGAACTGGCCCGCCTGCTCGGGGCCGAGCGCCGCGACGTCGAGGCCGACCCGCTGACCCACGCCCGCCGCGTCCACGAGCGGACCGGGGCCACGGTCCTGCTCAAGGGGTCGGTCACCACCGTCGTCGGCGCGCACGGCGTGTTCACCGCCGCGTCCGCGCCGACCTGGCTCGCCACCGCCGGGGCCGGTGACGTCCTCGCCGGGATCCTCGGCGCGGCCCTCGCGGGTCGCCCCGACGAGGACCCCGCGCAGGTCGCCGCGGACGCCGCGGTGCTGCACGGCCGGGCCGCCGCCCTCGCCTCGGCCGGCGGTCCGCTCGCCGCCCTCGACGTCGCCGACGCCGTCCCCGCGGCGCTCACCTCCCTGCCTGGCTGGTGAACCGTGGGCGGGTACCGTCGAGTCGTGCAACCACGACCCGGGGTGCCCGCGGAGGCCGTCGTCGACCTCGACGCGATCGCGCACAACGTCGCCGTCGTGCGTGAGCGGGTCGGTCGCGTCGAGGTGATGGCCGTCGTGAAGGCCGACGCCTACGGCCACGGGCTCGTCCCGGTCGCCCGGGCGGCGCTCGCGGGCGGGGCCACGTGGCTGGGGGTGGCCCACGTGCACGAGGCCACGGCCCTGCGCGAGGCGGGTGTCGACGCCGACCTCCTCGCCTGGATCCTCACTCCCGGAACGGACCTCGTCCCGGCCGTGCGGTCCCGGGTGGACCTCTCGGTGGCCGCGGTGTGGGCGCTGGAGATGGTCGTCGAGGCGGCCCGCACGACCGGGACGACGGCCCGGGTGCACCTCGAGGTCGACACCGGGATGTCGCGCGGGGGAGCCTCCCCGGCCGAGTGGCCCGCGCTGCTGGACGCCGTGGCCAAGCACGTCGCGGACGGGACCGTGCAGGTCCGCGGGACCTGGGCGCACTTCGCCAGCGCCGACGTCCCCGGTGACCCCTCCGTCCCCGCCCAGCTCGAGGCCTTCGAGGCGGCGCTGCAGACCGCCCGCGACCACGGGGTCGACCCGGGCCTGCGCCACCACGCGAACTCCGCCGCGGCGATGTTCGTCCCGGAGTCGCGCTACGACCTCGTCCGCGTCGGGCTCGCCGTCTACGGGCTCTCGCCCGCTCCCGAACGGGCCACCGGGGCCGAGCTGGGGCTGGTCCCCGCCATGACGCTGGCCGCCCGCCTCGCCCACGTCCGCCGCGTCCCCCGCGGGGCCGGTGTCTCCTACGGCCTCACCTACACCGCCGGGGCCGACACC
Organism: Kineococcus sp. GCM10028916; assembly: GCF_042674865.1. NCBI lineage: Bacteria > Bacillati > Actinomycetota > Actinomycetes > Kineosporiales > Kineosporiaceae > Kineococcus > Kineococcus sp. GCM10028916. The sequence goes on from NZ_JBHTFM010000014.1 coordinate 53,807, forward strand.
ACCCTCGGGCTGGTCCCGCTCGGCTACGGCGACGGGGTCCCGCGGCACGCCTCCTGGAACGGCGCCGGATCGGGGGAGGTCCTCGTGGCCGGCGCCCGGCGGCGGATCGCCGGCCGGGTCTGCATGGACCAGGTCGTCGTCGACCTCGGTGACGACGTCGCCGCCCCCGGTGACCCCGCGATCGTCTTCGGCCCCGGCCTGGACGGGGAGGCCACCGCCGACGACTGGGCCCAGGCGGCCGGGACGATCTCCTGGGAGATCGTCACCCGCATCGGCTCCCGCGTCCCGCGCCGCTACACCGGCCGCCTCGCCGAGGTGCCCGCGTGAGGGCGGCGCTGCGTCCCGCCCGCCGGCACCGGCCCACGGTGCGCGGCGAGGAACTCCAGTCGCTGACCGGAGAACCCGTCGAGGTCGAGACCGACGACGGGGTCCGGCTGCACGTCGAGGTCGACCCCGCGGACCGCCCGGACGCGCCCACCGTCGTGTTCCAGCACGGCTACGCGCTGACCGCCGACAGCTGGCACTTCCAGCGCCTGGCGCTGCGCGGGCGGTACCGCCTCGTGCTGCCGGAACTGCGCGGGCACGGCCGCTCCGCCCGCGGCCCGGCCGGGCCGGTCACCATCGCCCGCCTCGCCGACGACCTCGGCCAGGTCATCGACGCGGTCGCCCCGGAGGGACCCGTCGTGCTCGTCGGGCACTCCCTAGGCGGGATGACGGTCATGGAGCTGACCGTCCGCCGCCCCGACCTGCTGGACCGCCTCGAGGGGGTCGCCCTCGTCGCCACCAGCGCGGGCGGGATGTCCGCCGTCGACCACGGACTGCCGATGCTCGGCCACCACCTCGTCCGCTGGGCCGAACTGGCCCTGGAACGCGCCGCGGGCCGGACCGACGTGCTCGAACGCAGCCGCCGCGTCGGCGGGGACCTCGAGCAACGACTCGTGCGGCACTGGAACTTCGCCGGACCGGTCACCCCGGAACTCCTGCGGCTCGCGGCCCGGATGATGGCCGGGACCCCCGTCGACGTCATCGCGGACCTGCTGCCCGCCTTCGGCACCCTCGACGAACGCGAGGCGCTCGCCAACCTCGCCGGTCGTCCCGTCCTGGTGCTCGCCGCCGAACGCGACCTGATGACCCCCGCGGCCCACGGCCGGGAGATCGCCGAGGCCGTCCCCGGCGCCGAGCACGTCCTGGTCCGCGGGGCCGGGCACCTCGTGATGCTGGAGCACCCGAGCGTGGTCACCGCGCGGCTGGAACGGCTGCTGGAGCGCGTGGGGACCCAGCGCGTCCCCTCCGCCGACGAGGTCGTCGTCCCGGTGCCCGGGCCCCGCACCCGCCGGAGGCGACGGTGAGCGAGGCGGAACTCGTCCTGGCCGCCCCGGAGGACACCGTCGCGTTCGGTGCCCGGGTGGGGAAGGCCCTGCGGGCCGGTGACCTCGTCCTGCTCTCGGGGGACCTGGGCGCGGGGAAGACGACGTTCACCCGCGGTCTCGCCGACGCCCTCGGCGTCCGCGGCCCGGTGACCTCGCCGACGTTCGTCATCGCCCGCGTGCACCCCTCCCTCGTGGGTGGGCCGGAACTCGTCCACGTCGACGCCTACCGGCTCGGCTCCCTCGCCGAGGTCGACGACCTCGACCTCGACACCGACGCGCAGGACGCCGTCACGGTGGTCGAGTGGGGCCGCGGGTTGGTCGAGGGGCTCACCGGCGACCGGCTCGAGATCGACCTGCTCCGCCCGCACGGAGGGGTCCCCGGCGTCGAGGGCGAGGAACCCGTCGAACCGCGCCGGGTCCGGGTCCGGGCCGTCGGTGCCCGCTGGGACGGGGTGGACCTCACGTGAACCTCGCCGAGACCACCGACGACGAGCGCGTCCGGGGGTTCTCCCGCCGCCACGCCGGGCGCCCCCGCGTCGGGGTCCTCGTCGTGCACGGGTTCACGGCAACGCCGCTGACCGTCGCCGGCTGGGCGGAGGAGTTCCACGCGGCCGGGTTCGACGTCGAGGTGCCGCTGCTGCCCGGTCACGGCACCACCGCGCACGACTGCGACGCGAGCACCTGGGCCGACTGGCTCGGCGGGGCCGCGGAGGCCCTGGCCCGGCTGGAGAACGAGTTCGTCGTGGTCGCCGGGATCTCGATGGGCGGGGGCCTCGTGCTGCGGTTGGCGCAGCTGCACCCCGACCGCGTCCACGCCGTCGTCCTGGCCAACCCGGCCGTCGGGCTCGACCCGCTGCGGGCGCTCGCCGTCCAGACGCTGGGACGGGTCCTCTCGACCTGGCCCGCGATCGCGGGGGACCTCGCGGACCCCTCGGTGCGCGTCCTCGCCTACGACAGCACCCCGTTGCGGGCGTTGGTGTCGCAGGCCGCGGGCTGGCGCGACGTGCGTCGCGACCTGGCCCGGGTGCGCCAGCCGGTGCTGCTGCTGCGGTCCCGGGTCGACCACGTCGTCCCGCCGTCGTCCGCCCGGACCGTCCTGGCCGGGATCTCCTCCCGCGACGTCACCGAAGTGGTCTACGCCAACAGCTTCCACGAACTCACGTCGGACGTGGACTCGCCGTCGGTGTTCGCGGAATCGGTGCGGTTCGCTCGACGCGTCGGCGGCTGAGGCGTTCCAGGGGGAGGAACGCGGCCCAGCAGACGACCGTCGGCAGGAAGTGGATGCCGAGGGTCAGGTAGGTCGAGAGGTGGAACACAACCACGGCCCCCAGGGCCGCCCAGAGCAGCCGCCGCCGCAGGAACAGCGCGACCGGGGCGAGGAACTCGCAGCAGAGCACCACCCACTGCACGGCGACGAGGAACTGCGGGACCTCCAGCAGCAGGCGCGACACCGCGTTCCCGCGGCGGGTCAGCGCCCACACCGTGACGGCGCCGTCGGCCCACGCCGCGGGGGTCCCGCTGCGGACCCACTTGCTCACCGCGGAACCGGTGTAGGTCATCACCGTGGCGATCTGCACGCACCGCACCGCCCACCCGGCGCTCCGGCTGGGGCGCAGGTCGTCGGCGTCGGCGTGCCCCGCGCTCAGCAGCGCGAACACCGCCACGACGATCGCCATGTGGTCGTGGGCGACGTAGCCGAAACCCATGCTCCAGAAGACCCAGGGCAGGTACCCGAGGGCGGTGCAGACCCACCCGAGGTGGCCGAGGCGCCGGGTCAGGCTCAGCACGAACCCCACCACCACCAGGACGAGGGCGGTCGTCGCGGTCAGCGACGTCGGCGGCGGCAGGTGCAGGGTGCGCCCGACGATCCCCGGGTGCCAGAACGCGGCGACGTGGACGTGCTGCAGGACGTGGTTGGTGAGCAGCGTCGCGTCGAGGAGGGCGAACCCCGCCAGGATCCGGCGCAGCCACGCGACCCGCGCGGCCGGGACGGCCGGGACCAGCCAGTCGAGGACCGTCACCGCGACCACTGCGCCAGGACCGTCAGCTCCGGGGCGCCGGAGGCGGTCGCGTCGCGCAGCCGCTGGGAGGAGCGGACGAGCCGCAGCCCGTCCAGCACCGGGGCCGAGGGGTGCAGGGCCGCGCGGGAGCGCGCGAGGTCGCCGAGGAGTTCCGGGTGGTCGATGACGCGCAGCTGCTGGCTCTCGAGTTCGGAACGGGAGAGCCCGACCGACCCGGGGCTGAGCGCGACCCGCACGACCTCGCCGTCGGCGGTGGTGCCCTCGAGGTAGGTGGAGACGACGGTGCCGTCGCTCGCCCGCGGGGTCGCGTACTGCGACAGCGAACCGAGCGGGAACCAGTCGTTGGTGTCGCGCAGCTGCGCGCCGAGCAGGACGGCGAGGCCGACGACGAGGACGAGCACCCGCCACGCCGAACGCGGGACGGACAACCGCGGCGGACCGTCGACCACGAAACCCCCTGCTGCTGCTGCGTTCCCGACCGAGCGGCCACTGTAGTGACCCGGCTACCCTGCTCGGGTGCTCCTGCTCGCGATCGACACGGCCACCGCCGGCGTGGCGGTCGCCGTCCACGACGGCGACCGGGTCTTGGCCGCCGCCCGCGCGGGGGACGCGCGCCACCACAACGAGGTGCTCGTCCCCACGATCGCCGCCGTCCTCGAGGAGGCCGGCCGGGAGCGGACCGAGGTCACCGACGTCGCGGTGGGGGTCGGTCCCGGCCCCTACACCGGGCTGCGGGTCGGGCTGGCGACGGCGCGCACGCTGGCGCTGGCCTGGGGAGCCCGGGTCCACGGGGTCTGCTCGCTCGACGTGCTGGCCGCGCAGGCCGTCGCCGAGGGGCTGAGCGGGGAGTTCCTCGTCGCCACCGACGCCCGCCGCCGCGAGGTCCACACCGCGCGCTACCTCGCCACGGCCGAGGGGGTGCGGCGGACCGCCGGTCCCGACGTCGTCGCCCCGGCGTCGCTGACCCCCGACGTGCCCGTCGTGGGCGCCGGCACCCGGCTCTACCCCGACGTCCTCGGACCCGCCCGGGCCCCGTTCGACGCCGACGGTGCTGCGCTGGCGCACCTGGTCGTCGACACCCTCGCCGGCCGGGCGACGTGGGAACTGCTGGCCCCCGAACCGCTGTACCTGCGACGCCCCGACGCCGTGGAGCCGGGAGCGCGCAAGCGCGTCACGGCGTGACGGAGCACGGCTCGGCGTAACCTGTCGATCGATACAGCGGGAAGTCTCGACGAGGAGGTCTCCATGCCAGCGACGACGCCGGCCGCACCGTCCGGAAACGTGCTCGCCTCGGCCGTCAGCCGGGCGACCCGACGGCTCATGCCGATGATCGTGATCCTCTACGTGGTCGCCTTCCTGGACCGCACCAACGTGGGGTTCGCGACGAAGGGCCTCGAGCTGGACCGCGGGATCTCCGCCGCGGCGTACGCGTTCGGGGCCGGGGTGTTCTTCATCGGCTACGCGATCTTCGAGATCCCCAGCAACCTCGCCCTGCAGCGGTTCGGGGCCAAGCTGTGGCTGGCCCGCATCGCGATCACCTGGGGCCTGGTGTCGGCGTCCTTCGCCTTCGTGCAGGGCGAGAAGTCGTTCATCGCCCTGCGCTTCCTGCTCGGGGTCACCGAGGCCGGGTTGTTCCCCGGCATCATCATGTACCTCTCGGAGTGGTTCCCCAACCGGGACCGCGTGCGGTTGTTCGCCATCTTCTACCTGGCCCAGCCGTTCTCGCAGATCATCGGTTCCCCGCTCTCGGGGCTCCTCATCGACGTGGGGAACGCCTCGGCCGGCGGCGTCACCGGGTGGCAGTTGATGTTCGCCGTGGAGGGCGCGCTGGCCGTGATCGCCGGCGTGGCCGCGATCTTCCTCCTGGTGGACTCCCCGGAGAAGGCGACGTTCCTGTCCGCGCCGCAGAAGACGGCCCTGCGCGAGGCGATGGCCGGGGAGGACGAGCTGCGCCGCAGCGACGGGCCCAGCGGGGTGTGGGCGGCCATGCGCAACGGCCGGGTCTGGTACTTCACCGTCATCTACTTCTGCCTGCAGATCGCGGTGTACGGGGTGACGTTCAACCTGCCGGACCAGGTGGCCAGCCTGGTGGGCCGCGACGTCGGCTGGCAGGTCGGGCTGATCGCCGCGATCCCGTGGACCGTCGGTATCTTCGCCTGCTACCTCACCGGCAAGAACGCCGTGACCGTGGCCCGCCGCCGGGTCTGGGGCGCGCTGCTGTTCGTCAGCACCGGGATCTTCGTCTTCGGTTCCGCGTGGGCCGGAGCCAACGGGTACGCGCTGCTGGGCATCCTCTTCATCACGATCGCGGTGTCGTCGTTCCTCAGCATCGGCCCCATCACCTGGTCCTTCCCGACGGCGTTCCTCACCGGACCGGCCGCCGCGGCCGGCATCGGGCTCATCAACTCCCTGGGCAACCTCGGCGGCTTCGTGGCCCCGAACCTGCGGGAGGGGATCGCCAGCGCCACCGGCTCCGACGCGCTGGGGATCGCCGCGCTGGGTGTCCTGCCGTTCCTGGCCGCGGTGATGATGCTGGGTACCAAGCGGTTCCGCACGAGTTCCGACCGGTTGCTGGTGGACGTGCGCGGGGAGCGTGCGGACCGCGAGGCCTGACCCTGAGAAGTGGAACGTTCGGCGGCTCGCTGGTCGATCAGAGCCGCCGAACGTTCCACTTCCCGGACCGCGTCAGTGACGCGCGTCCCACCACTGCAGCACCCGGGTCCCGAGGAACGTGAGCCAGCGCGAGGGTTCCCCGACCTCGCCGTCGACCTCGAACCACGACCGCCCGGGGTGGCGGTGCTCCAGCAACCACGTCCCGTCGGGGCGGCGGTCCGCACGCACGACCTCGACGGCCTCGGCCAGTCGCGGATCGGGAAGGCCCCCGTCGTGGAGGTTCGCGGCGCGGAAGTGGTCGAGGGCGTTGAGGGCGTTGTACTCCCAGCGCAGGGGGAAGGCGAAACGGCTCACCCAGGGTCCGACGCGTTCCCCGGTCGAGAGCCGGTGCAGCAGCCGGCGCTCCAGCAGGTACTCCTCACCGGCGTGGCGGGCCGACCGGAGTTCTCCCGACCCCCCGGTGCTCTGCTCGTGGGCCAGCAACCCCTTGAGGGAGTTCAGCGTCGAGTGGAACGAGGAGCGGGTGGAACCGTCCACCCAGGCGCAGTTCCAGCCGCCGTCGGGCAGCCGGTGCTCGACGAACCACCGCGCGATCCCTGAGACGTCGGCCCCGAGCCAGGCGCCGTTGGCCAGCGTCCACGCGTTGACGCAGCAGTCGACCTCGCCGCCCCAGTAGGGCAGACCGTCGTACTCCCAGCGGGAGTTCTCGGCGAGGGCGTCGGCGGTGCCGGTCAGCGCCGAGGCGTCCACCCCCCACTCGCGCAGGTCGTTCAACGCCCACGTCGTGGCCGTCCAGGGTTGTCCGTCCTCCGCGGGGCTCGCGTCCGCCGGGAAGTACGCCCCACCGGCCCACTGCCCGTCGGCGTCCTGCGCGGCCAGCAGGCGCGCGCCGAAACCCTCGGTCGGGACGCGGTCGCGGGTGGTCTCCCAGACCTGGGGTAGGGCGCCGAGCAGGTCGCGTTCGACCTGCCAGCGCAGGGCGGGGTCGGAGTCGAGCAGCCAGTCCAGCGTCGCCCGCGGCAGCACCATGGCGCCCAGGCTAGTGTCTGCCCGCGTGGGCACGGTGGAACTGCACGAGATGCGCTGGTGGCACGTGGCCGATGTCCACGCCCTCGAACAGGACCTCTTCGGCTCGACGGCCTGGTCGCTGGAGTCGTTCTGGGGTGAGCTGGCGCGGCCGAACCGGAGCTTCCTCGTCGCCCTGCAGGACGGGCGCGTCGTCGGCTACGGCGGGGTCGTGGTGACCGGTGCCGACGCCGACGTGCAGACCATCGGCGTCGCCCGCGACCAGCAGGGCCGGGGGACCGGGCGGACGCTGCTGCGGGCCCTGCGCGAGGAGGTCGTCGCCCGGGGTGCGACCCACCTGTTGCTGGAGGTCCGTGCCGACAACACCCCGGCGCAGAACCTCTACCTCAGCGAGGGTTTCGTCCAGATCGCCCGCCGGGCCCGCTACTACCAGCCCGACGACGTCGACGCGCTGATCCTGCGGGCCGACGTCAGGCGTCCTGGGAACTGACCCGGGAGTGGTGGCGGCGGGCCTTCATTCGGTTGCCGCACACCGCCATCGAGCACCAGCGTCCCGTTCCGGCCCGGGAGCGGTCGACGAAGAACAACCGGCACTCGGAGTTCGCGCAGGGCCGCAACCGCCCCGGGCGCTCGCGTTCGAGGGCGTCCCAGGCCAGGACGGCGCGCACCACCGACGGGTTCGCGCCGGCCGTCCGCAGAACGCGCTCGACGCCCCGAGGGCCCACGGAGGCCGTCCAGGTGACGCCGACCAGCAGTTCCTGCAGCAGGGACGGGTCCCCGTCGCCGCGGACCACCGACTGCAGCAGCTCCCGCGCCCGCACCAGGGCGGGTCGTTCGTCCGCGTCCGCGGTGAGCAGGTCCTGCGGCCGGCCGTCGAGCACCGGGGTGCTGTTCAGCAGGCCGAGCAGCAGTTCCTCGTCCGGATCGTTCATCTAACCTCCTTCGTCGACTTGACAGGTTAGCAGTACGCGGCGACTCTAACCGCTCCAGACCGCGAGAGGGGTTAGACGATGACCACGCACCACCGCTACGCCGAGGTCGACGGGTTCCAGCTCTTCTACCGGGAGGCGGGCGCTCCCGACGCGCCCGTGGTCGTGCTGCTGCACGGCTACCCGACGAGCTCGTTCATGTTCCGCGAGCTGATCCCCCGCCTGGCCGACCGGTACCGGGTCATCGCCCCGGACCTGCTCGGGTTCGGGCTCTCCGACGCCCCCACGGTCGAGGAGTTCGACTACTCCTTCGCCGCGCTCGCGGACCTCACCGGCCGCCTGCTGGACCGGCTCGGCGTCACGCGGTTCACGGTCTACGTCCAGGACTACGGCGCCCCCGTCGGCTGGCGCCTGCTGCTGGAGCGCCCGGACGCCGTCACGGCCGTCGTCAGCCAGAACGGCAACGGTCACGAGGCAGGTTTCGTCCCGGAGTTCTGGGCGCCGATCTGGGCGCACGGCGAACTCCGGACCCGCGAGACGGAGGAGGCGCTGCGCCCGGCGCTGGGCGTCGACGCGATCCGCTGGCAGTACACCCACGGGGTTCCCGACCCGAGCGTGGTGAGCCCGGACACCTGGCACCACGACGCGGCCGCGCTGGCCCGTCCCGGCAACGACCGGGTGCAGTTGGCGCTGTTCGCCGACTACGCGAGCAACGTCCCGCTCTACCGACCCGTCCAGGAACTCCTGCGCACCCGGGGGATCCCGCTGCTGGCCGTGTGGGGGCGCGACGACGAGATCTTCGGGCCGGCCGGGGCCACGGCGCTGGCCGAGGCGGTCGGCGGAGAGGTCCGGCTCGTCGACGGCGGGCACTTCCTGCTCGAGAGCGCCCTCGACGAGGTCACCGACCACGTGCGGGAGTTCCTCGCCCGCGTCACGGGGTGACGGGTTCCACCACCAGCACGCTCTGCTTCCCCGCGATCCGGGTCAGCACGATCGTCGCGGTGCGCGAGCCCTTGAGCGCCAGCTGCCTGCGGAACTGGTCCGGGTCGACGGCCGTCCCGCGCTTCTTCACGGTCAGGGTTCCGACGTCCAACTCCCGCAACCGCGCCCGCAGGGGTTTCAGCCCGAACGGCATGACCTCCAGCACCCGGAACGCCCGGGTGAAGGGCGAGGTCCGGGACGAGTCCGTGCTCACGTAGGCGATCGTCTCGTCGACCAGTCGCCCGTCCAGGTCGGCCGCGACCTTCGCCACCAACCCCGAACGGATCACCGCCCCGTCGGGTTCGTGCAGGAACTCACCGACCGCTCCGACCGGGGCCACCGGGAGGTCGACGTCGTCGATCTCGTGGGCGGTGGCACCCCGCACGACGCGGGCGCTGCGCACGAGACCCGGCCGGGCCAGCGGTCCGCACCACAGCGCGCACTCGACGACCTCCCCGTCCACCGACGTCCACTGCGCCTCGGCGCCCGCCGGGACCAGTTCGTGCGGCAGACCGGGGGCGAGCTTCGCGCCGGTCGCCGGGACCCGGGCGGCCGTGGCGAGGACGAAGGAGAGCGGGGGAGAGGTCGCCTCGGGGTCGAAGAGGCGCCGCCCCCCGGAGGTCCGCCGCGCCGGGTCGAACCAGGCGCCGTCCCCGGGGTCGAGCTCGTCGACGACCCCGGCCGTGACGTCCGCGCAGCGGACCTCGCGCCCCAGGTTGTGCGCCGCCACAGCGACCGTCGTGGGGTCGGCGTCGACGGGCAGGACGTCGAGCCCGGCGTCCAGGAACGCCAGCGAGTCCGCGCCGACCCCGCAGCCCAGGTCCGCGACCCGGTGCACCCCGGCGGCGGCGAAGCGGCGCGCGTGCTCGGCCGCCACCACGGCGCGGGTGGCCTGCTCGGCGCCGGCCGCCGTGAAGAGCAGCCCGTCCGCGCGGGGCCCGAACTTCGCGGCGGCCTTCGCGCGCAGTCGCGACTGCGTCGTGGCGAGCGCGGCGAGGGCGGGATCGTGCCCCGCACGGCGCAACCGGGCGGCCAGCGCGACGGGGTCCTCGCCGGCCGTCCCCGCCAGCTCGGCCAGCAGGGCCCGCCCCTGCGGGGAGGTCAGGGCGTCGACGTCGGAAACGTTCACCCGGTCGATGCTGCCAGGAGGGGCACCGGATCTGGCACTCACCCGCCCTGAGTGCTAGCGTCTCGCGCAGCGTCGGTGGCACTCCCCCCTGGAGAGTGCCAACCGGGGCAGCGGCCGTCCGGCACCCGCGACGACGGTCGTCCGCTCCCCGAACCGACCGTCCGTGCCAGTTCGCTGAAGCAGAAGGGGAGGGCCGCACCAGTGTCGGTCTCCATCACTCCGCTCGAGGACCGCATCGTCGTCAAGCCGCTCGACGCGGAGCAGACGACCGCATCCGGTCTCGTCATCCCGGACACCGCCAAGGAGAAGCCCCAGGAGGGCGAAGTCCTGGCTGTGGGTCCGGGCCGCGTCGACGACAACGGCAACCGCGTGCCGATCGACGTCGCCGTCGGCGACAAGGTCATCTACTCCAAGTACGGCGGCACCGAGGTCAAGTACGGCGGCGACGAGCTGCTGATCCTCTCGGCGCGCGACGTGCTCGCCAAGGTCGCCAAGTAAGCGACTGACAGGTCCAGACGCCCCGGGCGCCCGCACTCCGGGTGCCCGGGGCGTCTCCTGTTCCCGCCCCGAAGCTCGCTACTGAACGGAAGGTCCGCACACATGGCCAAGCAGCTGCTGTTCGACGACACCGCCCGCAAGGCGCTGGAGCGTGGCGTCGACGCGCTCGCCAACGCCGTCAAGGTCACCCTGGGGCCCAAGGGCCGCAACGTCGTGATCGACAAGAAGTGGGGTGCGCCGACGATCACGAACGACGGCGTCACCATCGCCCGCGAGATCGAGCTCGACGACCCCTACGAGAACCTCGGCGCCCAGCTCGCGAAGGAGGTCGCCACCAAGACGAACGACGTCGCCGGTGACGGCACCACCACCGCGACCGTGCTCGCCCAGGCCCTCGTGCACGAAGGTCTGCGCAACGTCGCCGCCGGTGCGGCCCCCTCGGGCCTCAAGCGCGGCATCGACAAGGCCGTCGACGCGGTGAGCGAGAAGCTCCTGTCGATGGCCCGCGAGGTCGACGGCAAGGGTGACATCGCGCACGTCGCGACGATCTCCGCCCAGGACGCGAGCGTCGGCGAGCTGCTGGCCGACGCGTTCGACAAGGTCGGCAAGGACGGCGTCATCACGGTCGAGGAGTCCTCCACGACCGCGCTGGAGCTGGACTTCACCGAGGGCATGCAGTTCGACAAGGGCTACATCTCCCCGTACTTCGTGACCGACGCCGAGCGTCAGGAAGCGATCCTCGAGGACGCCTACGTGCTGGTGCACCAGGGCAAGATCTCCACGGTCCAGGACCTGCTGCCGCTGCTCGAGAAGGTCCTCAAGGCCTCCAAGCCGCTGCTGATCATCGCCGAGGACGTCGACGGCGAAGCGCTGTCGACCCTCGTCGTCAACAAGATCCGCGGCACCTTCAACGCCGTCGCGGTGAAGGCTCCCGGGTTCGGGGACCGCCGCAAGGCGATCCTGCAGGACATCGCCACCCTCACCGGCGCGCAGGTCGTCGCCGAGGAGGTCGGCCTCAAGCTCGACCAGATCGACCTCGACGCGCTGGGCACCGCCCGCCGCATCACCGTCACCAAGGACGACACCACCATCGTCGACGGTGCCGGTACGTCCGAGGACATCTCGGGTCGCGTCGCCCAGATCAAGGCCGAGGTCGAGCGCACCGACTCCGACTGGGACCGCGAGAAGCTCCAGGAGCGTCTGGCCAAGCTCTCCGGTGGTGTCGTCGTCATCAAGGTCGGCGCGCACACCGAGGTCGAGCTCAAGGAGAAGAAGCACCGCATCGAGGACGCCGTCTCCGCGACGCGCGCCGCGATCGAGGAGGGGATCGTCGCCGGCGGCGGTTCCGCTCTCGTCCACGCGGTGTCCGTGCTCGAGGACAACCTCGGTCTCGTCGGTGACGAGGCCACCGGTGTCGCCCTCGTCCGCAAGGCGGCCTCCGAGCCGCTGCGCTGGATCGCCGAGAACGCGGGCCTCGAGGGCTACGTCGTCGTCGAGAAGGTCCGCGCGCTCGAGGCCGGTCACGGCCTCAACGCCCAGACCGGCGAGTACGTCGACCTGCTCGCGACCGGCGTCCTCGACCCGGTCAAGGTCACCCGCTCGGCCCTGCGCAACGCCGCGTCGATCGCGTCGATGGTCCTGACCACCGACACCCTCGTCGTGGACAAGAAGGAAGAGGACCTCGCCGTCAACGGCGGCGGCCACGGTCACGGCCACGGCCACTGACCGATCTCCCTGAACGACGAAGGGCCCGGCTCCCCCTCGGGGGGGCCGGGCCCTTTCACGTTCTCCGCACGCCGCACCACACCGCGCACGGGTGGAGCAGGGGTCAGCTGGCGATGCGCAGTCCGCGACGACGTTCGGTCGCGTAGACGGCTTCGCGGTCGTCCTCGGTGAGGCCACCCCACACGCCGTAGGGCTCACGGACCTTCAGAGCGTGCTTGCGGCACATCTCCAGGACGGGGCAGCCACCGCACACGGCCTGGGCCGCGGCGTCGCGGTTGCGACGGGCCGGGCCACGCTCGCCCTCGGGGTGGAAGAACAGGTTCGGGTCGGCCTCGCGGCAGGCTCCGTCGAGCTGCCACTCCCAGACGTCGGCGACGGGTCCGGGGAGGCGGGAGATCTCGGCCATGGTGCGCTCCTGGTTCGGGAGGGATCTTGCTGACTGGTGATGAACGTACAACCGCGTCAGAAGTTGTTCAAGCCCCTGGTCGAAACTTGTTCAACCAATCTGCCCGTGCGGGGGTGACCGGGACGTGGCGCGGGGTTGAACAACCTCTGCCCCACGCGCTGAACAAGGTGCAGATCCCCGGTGCCTCCGCCACCCGAACGCCGTGAACAAGGCTGAACAACCCTGACCAACGGGGCGAGTGGCGGACGACCCCCGACGTTGGGAGACTGCAGCCATGTCCCCCGCCGCACCCTCCCAGGGAGCTGCCGTGCCTCCGGCCCCGCGCATGACGTTGACGGTGGCCGCCGTCGCGCGCCGCCTCGGGGTGGCCCCGGCCACGCTGCGGACCTGGGACCGCCGGTACGGCCTCGGCCCCTCCGAGCACACCGCGGGCGCGCACCGCCGCTACTCCTCCTCCGACCTGGCCCGCCTCGTCGTGATGCGCCGGCTGACCCTGGAGGGCGTCGCGCCGTCCGAGGCGGCGCAGCTGGCCGCGACCACCGCCGTCGCCGACGGGGGTTTCGCGCTGGCGAGCGTCTCGACGATCCCGGCGGCGGTCATCGAGGCCGCCGTGACCGACGCGGTGGCCATCGCCGGCCCCGGTTCCGGGCTCGACCCGGCCCTCGAGGTCACCGCGGCGGACGAGGCGCCCGCGCTCTCCGGGCCCGACGAGTCCGAGGACGCCGAGAGCCTGCCCGGGCACCACGGACGACCCACCGACGCCGTGGACTGGGCCGTCAGCAGCCTCGCCGACCGCTTCGCCGAGGAGATCCGCAGCCGGGGGGTCGCACCGGCCTGGGACGCCGTCCTGCGTCCCGCGCTCGCCACCCGCGACGCGGCCATGCACGCGGCCGTCGCCCGGGCGCTGGCCGCGCTGCCCGTCGCGACCGGGGACCGCGCGGTCCTGCTGGCCGCGCTGCACGACCCGGCCGCCCAGGTGGCCCGCGGTCCCGTGCTGCTCGCCGCGGCCGCCGCCCTGGCCGAGGCCGGCGCCGGTGCGCGCAGCGTGGGGGAGGGGGTCCCCGTGCGGATGCTCGCCGCCGCGGTGCGCCGGGTGCGCCCGCCCGCCCTCCTCCTGCACACCGACGCGGAACCCGCCGCCGACGTCGTCGAGGACCTGCTGGCCCTGGCCCGGGTCCGTCCCGCGCCGCTCGTCGTCCTCCTGGGGGACGGGTGGACGCCGGCGCTCAAGGACCGGCTGCGCGGTGCCGAGGTGGCCACGGGGCTCGCCGACGCCGTCGCGAGGTGCGTCGAGGCCTCGACCGCCTGACCAGCGGGTTCACCGGGACCGCCGTGCACCTGAACGCTCAGGTCGGCGCTCCCGCGTGCCGACAACTCTTCCTGTGGGGCACCCGACGTGCTCCACGGCGGGGCCACGGACGGCCGCGCTCCACCCACACAGGGAAGAGGTTTGTGGTGGCAACGGTTCTGGTCTGCGATGACCTTCCGCTGGCGCGCGAGGCCATGCGTCGCATGGTGGCTGCCGTCCCCGGCGTCACTCGGGTCGTGGGTGCGAGCTCGGGCGAAGAAGCGCTCCAGCGCTGGCCCGTCGAGCGGCCCTCGCTGGTGATCATGGATGTCCGGATGCCCGGGATCGGCGGTGTCGAAGCAGCGCGCCGGCTGCTCGCCCGTCACCCCGAGGCGAACGTGCTCATGGCCACGATGGCGGAGGACGGTGACGGAGTGGCCCGCGCGGTCGCGGCCGGAGCCCGCGGGTACCTCGTCAAGGACGTCTCGCGCGAGGAGCTCGCCACCGCGGTGCTCCAGGCGCTGCAGGACGTCAGCCGTCGTCGTGGCGGCAACCGCACGCGTGCGGTGCTCACGGGCCGAGCGCCCGTGCTCACCGAGCGGGAGCAGCAGGTGCTCGTCGGCATGAGCCGCGGGCGCAGCAACGCGGAGATCGGGCGCGAGCTCTTCCTCTCCGAGGACACGGTCAAGACCCACGCCCGTCGGCTGTTCCGCAAGCTCGAGGCGGCCGACCGCGCTCAAGCGGTGGCTGTGGGATTCCGCTGGGGTCTCGTACGGTAGGTGGGTGAGCCCCGGGGGCGACGAGTCAGTCGGAGTTGGTGCCGGCGGCCGGCCCGACGCAGACGCCAGCAGGCGTGACGTCGGTGCTGCCGTCGCTCCCGACGTCCCCCGGGTCCAGTTCTCGGGGGACGACGACGCCGTCGCGCACCCCGGGGCCGGTCCCGCCGACCTCCGCACCGACCTCCGTACCGATCTTCCGGGTGACCTCGGCGACGCCGCCGAGGCCCCTGGCGGGGCTGACGGAACCAGGGCGGCGCAGGGTGTAACACCCGTGCGGCCTGCAGCGATGAACAGTTCGGATGCCGGGGGGCTCCAGGAACTGGCGACGCGCGCGTTGACGGGGGAGCAGGGCGCCGTCGCCGATCTCCTGGCAGCGGTGCGCCGCCTCGTCCACCGTTACTGCCGGGCCAAGCTCGGGCGACTGCCCGGAGCTGATCACGCCGCAGAAGATGCGGCACAGGAGGTCTGCATCGCCGTGTTGACGGCCCTGCCCCGCTACAAGGACACCGGACGTCCCTTCGAGGCGTTCGTGTACCGGATCGCGGCCAACAAGGTTGCGGACGCCCAGCGGGCCTCCTACCGCTCCCCGGTCCCGACCGAGGACGTCCCGGACGGCGCCAGCGCCGAACCGGGTCCCGAGCAACTCGCTCTCGACGCCTTCGACGCCGAGACCGTCGGCAAGCTGCTCGACACCCTGCCGCCCAAGCTGCGCGAGATCATCACGCTGCGCGTGGGGGCCGGGATGTCGGCCGAGGAGACCGGACGTGCGTTGGACATGACCGCCGGCGCTGTGCGCGTCGCCCAGCACCGCGCGATGCAGAAGCTGCGCAAGATCGCCAGCGAGGACCTCACGCTGCGGGTCGCCCCGTGAGCGACGACGACCGCCCGGGCCACGGGCCCGACGACGAGACCACCGCCGGCACCGGCGGGCGGGGACACCTGCGCGACGGCCACCTGCGGGCCGGGCACCTGCGCGGTGTCCGCGGCTCCGCCACGAACGACGCGAACGACCTGATCGGCCGGGGAGGGGGGGACGTGGACGACGCCTTCGTCTCCGTGCCCGACCTGCTGGCCACGGACGCCCTGCTGGACCGCCTCGGCAGCCACGACACCACCGACGCCGACCTGCGCGACGCCGTCGCCCGGCTGCTGGACTCCTACGCGCTGCACGCCGACCCCCTGACCGCCGGGGTGCGGCCGGTGCAGGTGCCCGACCTCGCCCTCGAGGTCGAGGACCTCCCGGCCCCGGTGCCCGCCCCGCGGGTGCTGCTCGCCTCCCGTCGCACCCTGCGCCGGATCGGTCACGGCGGTGCCGCCGCGGCCGCCGTCCTCGCCCTGCTCGGCGGTACCGCCGCCGCCGCGGCGACCGGCGCGGGCTCGATCGCGGGCCAGGACGGTCGGACCGGCAGCTCCGCGGCCGCGCAGCTGCCGGGCTGGTTCCCCGACACGGTGTTCCGTGCCTTCGGCGGCACCCCCGAGCAGCGGGTGGAGCGCGAGGTCGCGCAGGCGAAGCAGGAGGCGCGTTCGGGCGACAGCCAGGCCGCCATCGCCCGGATGACCAACCTGGCCAAGCAGATCGACGCGTCCGGCGAGGTCGACCCCGCCGTCGCGGCGACCGTCACCCAGACGCTCACGGCCCTGCAGTCCGACGTCGACGGCACCGCGGTGGGTCCGACGAGCGCACCCGCGCCCTCGTCCGTCCCGCCCTCGCCCGCCCCGCCCACGCCGACGCCGGGTGGGACCTCGCTGGCGGACGTCGTGAACGCCGCGTCGCCGACGCCGAGCTCCACGCCCTGGGTCCCGACCCAGACCCCGGTGCCCACCACCGCGCCCACCGGCGCCACCGGGACGGCGACGGGGACCCCGGGCGGCGCTCCCGGGAGCTCCACGTCCTCGCCGGGCCGGGGTTCCGGTTCGTCGTCCTCGTCGTCCTCGAACCCCGTGGTCCCGCCCTACGTCCCCCCCGTGGTCACCGAGGTGCCGTCGGGCAGCGTCACCACGCCGCCGACGGTCACGCCGCCCCCGACGGACACCCCGACGCAGAGCCCGAGCGATCCCTCGACGGGCTCGCCGAGCGACCCGGGGACGTCGGCGGCACCCACGGAGACCACCACCAGCCCGGAGGCACCGCCGTCCGCGACGACGGACCCGGTGGTTCCGCCGCCCTCGGACCCGGTGACCGACACCCCCCCGCCGGTGGTGACCGATCCGGTGGTGGTCGTGACCCCGACGCTGCCCGTCGTGGTGGAGCCCTCGCCCAGCGCGGGAGCCGAGCCGAGCCCCGGCGTCGTCGATCCGTCCGAGACGGCGTCCGAGACGGCGTCCGCCGGGTCGTAGCATCGGGGGGTGAGCGTGCGGTCCGAGGACAACCCTTCCGTCGAATCCCCTGCCGAGCACCACGACCCCTTCGGGTTCGTGGGTCTGACCTACGACGACGTCCTGCTGCTGCCGGGCGAGTCGGACGTCATCCCGTCCGAGGTCGAGACCTCGACCAAGGTGTCCAAGCGCGTCAGCCTGCGGATCCCGCTGCTGAGTTCCGCCATGGACACCGTCACCGAGTCCCGGATGGCCATCGCGATGGCCCGTCAGGGTGGTCTCGGCGTCCTGCACCGCAACCTCTCCGCCGAGGAGCAGGCCGCCCAGGTCGACCTCGTGAAGCGGTCGGAGTCGGGCATGGTCACCCAGCCCGTCACGACCACCCCGGACGCGACCCTCGCCGACGTGGACGCCCTCTGCGGGCGCTACCGCATCTCCGGCGTGCCGGTCGTTGACGCCGACGGCCGACTCGTCGGCATCGTCACCAACCGCGACCTGCGCTTCGAGAGCGACTTCTCGCGCCCCGTGCACGAGGTCATGACGAAGCCGCCGCTGGTCACCGCGCCCGTCGGCATCTCCACCGACGACGCGATGCAGCTGCTGCGTCAGCACAAGATCGAGAAGCTCCCGATCGTCGACTCCCGCAACCGCCTGACCGGCCTGATCACGGTCAAGGACTACGTGAAGTCGGAGCAGTACCCGCTGGCCACGAAGGACGACGACGGCCGGCTGCGGGTCGCCGCCGCGATCGGCATCTTCGAGGACGCCTGGAAGCGCGCGATGGGCCTCGTCGACGCGGGTGTGGACGTGCTCGTGGTCGACATGGCGCACGGGCACTCCAAGGCCGTGCTCGAGATGATCTCCCGGCTCAAGAACGACAGCGCCGCCGCGCACGTCGACGTCGTCGGCGGCAACGTCGCGACCCGCACGGCCGCGCAGGCGCTCGTGGACGCCGGGGTCGACGGCATCAAGGTCGGTGTCGGCCCCGGGTCGATCTGCACCACCCGCGTCGTCGCCGGGGTCGGTGTGCCGCAGGTGACCGCGATCTACGAGGCCTCGCGCGCCGCGAAGCCCGCCGGGGTCCCGGTCATCGGCGACGGTGGCCTGCAGTACTCCGGCGACATCGCCAAGGCCCTCGTCGCCGGCGCCGACACCGTGATGCTCGGCTCGTTGCTCGCGGGGTGCGACGAGAGCCCGGGCGACCTGGTGTTCATCAACGGCAAGCAGTTCAAGAGCTACCGCGGCATGGGCTCCCTCGGGGCCCAGCAGACCCGGCAGGGCGGACGGTCCTTCTCCAAGGACCGCTACTTCCAGAACGACGTCGCCTCCGACAGCCTCTTCGTCCCCGAGGGCGTCGAGGGCCAGGTCCCCTACCGCGGCCCGCTCTCGGCCGTGGCGCACCAGCTCGTCGGCGGGCTGCGCCAGTCGATGTTCTACGCCGGTGCGCGCACCGTCCCGGAGCTCCAGCAGGTCGGGACCTTCGTCCGGATCACCCCGGCCGGGTTGAAGGAGTCGCACCCGCACGACATCCAGATGACCGTCGAGGCACCGAACTACGGCGGTCGCTGACCCCTCCGCCCGGCAGGGGCCCCGCGGCGCGGATCGTCGCGGGGTCCCCAGCGGGTAGCCTTGCCGCGTGTCTGAGATCGAGATCGGCCGCGGTAAGCGGGGGCGTCGCGCCTACAGCTTCGACGACATCGCCGTCGTCCCCAGCCGCCGTACCCGCGACCCCGAAGACGTCTCCACGACGTGGCAGATCGACGCGTACCACTTCGACATCCCCGTGATGAGCGCGCCGATGGACTCCGTGGCCTCACCCGCGACGGCCGTCGCCCTCGGCAAGCTCGGGGGCCTCGGCGTCCTCGACCTCGAGGGCCTCTGGACCCGCTACGAGGACCCGGAACCGCTGCTCGCCGAGATCGCCGCCCTCGACCCCGCCGTCGCGACCCCGCGCATGCAGGAGATCTACGCGGAACCGGTGAAGCCGGAACTCATCACCAGCCGGCTCGCCGAGATCCGCGCCTCCGGGGTCACCGTCGCCGGGGCGCTCTCCCCGCAGCGGACGCAGGAGTTCTGGAAGGTCGTCGTCGACGCCGGGGTCGACCTCTTCGTCATCCGCGGCACGACGGTCTCGGCCGAGCACGTCTCGGGCAGCAGCGAACCGCTGAACCTCAAGCGCTTCATCTACGAGCTCGACGTCCCCGTCGTCGTGGGCGGTGCCGCCGGGTACACCGCGGCGCTGCACCTCATGCGCACCGGTGCGGCCGGGGTCCTCGTCGGCTTCGGCGGGGGAGCGGCCCACACCACGCGCAAGGCGCTGGGCATCCACGCGCCGATGGCCTCGGCCGTCGCCGACGTCGCCGCCGCCCGCCGCGACTACATGGACGAGTCCGGTGGCCGCTACGTCCACGTCATCGCCGACGGCGGCGTCGGGACCTCCGGCGACATCGTCAAGGCCATCGCCTGCGGGGCGGACGCCGTCATGCTCGGCGCGTCGCTGGCCCGGGCCACCGAGGCTCCCGGCCGCGGCTGGCACTGGGGCCCCGAGGCCCACCACGCGGTGCTGCCCCGCGGTGAGCGCGTCCACGTCGGCACCTCCGCGCCCCTGGCCGAGATCCTCAACGGCCCGGGTCGCGTCGCCGACGGCACGACGAACCTCATGGGTGCGCTGCGCCGCTCGATGGCCACGACGGGGTACTCCGACCTCAAGGAGTTCCAGCGCATCGAGGTCGTCGTCTCGCCCTACCAGCCTACCTGAACCGACCTCCTGACCGAACGGAACCCACTGTGCCGCAGCAGGACACCGCCCCCTGGACGCCCGACGCCATCGGCCGGCAGGAGGGGCGGACGGTCCTGGTCACCGGCGCGAACAGCGGGCTTGGTCTGCAGGTCGCCACGGAGTTCGCCCGCCGCGGCGCCGACGTCCTGCTGGCGTGCCGCAACGCCGAACGTGGCCGGGCGGCGCTCGCGCAGCTGACCGCCGAGGTCCGCGACTCCGGTGTGGAGCCGACCGTCGAGGTCATCCCGCTCGACGTCGCCGACCTCGCCAGCGTCCGCCGGGCCGCCAGCGACGTCCTGCACCGCCGGTCCAGCATCGACGTCCTGGTCAACAACGCCGGGGTCATGGCGCCGCCGTTCGGGCGGACGGTGGACGGTTTCGAGACCCAGGTCGGCACGAACCACCTGGGGCACTTCGCCTTCACCGGCCTGCTGCTGCCCGCGCTGCTCGCGGGCGGCGGGGCCCGGGTCGTCTCCGTCGCGAGCGTCGCGCACAAGTTCGGCCGGCTGAACCGGAAGAACTACCAGAGCGAACGCAGCTACCAGAAGTGGTTCGCCTACGGGCAGTCCAAGCTCTCGAACCTGCTGTTCGGGTTCGAGCTGCAGCGCCGGGCGCTCGCCGTCGACGCCGGCATCGTCTCGGTGGCCGCGCACCCGGGGTTGTCCGACACCAGCCTGTGGAAGAACACCCCGCTGGGCGGCAACCGGTTCGGCGAGGCGCTCGGCTCGGTCTTCGGCCGGGCGATCGGGCAGCCGCCGGCGCAGGGGGCGTGGCCATTGCTGCGCGCCGCGACCGACCCCGACGTCCTCGGCGGGGAGTACTTCGGCCCCGACGGGCGCAACGAGTGGCGCGGTTTCCCCGTGCTGGTGGCGGCGAGCGCCGCGGCCTACGACACCGCGGACGCCGCCTGGTTGTGGGCCCGGTCGGTGGAGTGGACCGGCGTCGACTACGCCGAGCTCACCGCCTGACGCGACCCCCCACTTCCCCGCGGAAACAACACCTTCCGCCCTCGAACGCGCGCTGAGAGGGCGGAAAGTGTTGTTTCCGCCGGTCAGCGGCGGGTCGGGGCGAGCGGGGCCAGCACGAGCAGCAGCACGGCGGCCGCGGCGACGACGGTGAACCCCCACGCGGGGCCGAACCCCTCGGCGAGCGCGCCGCCCAGCGCTGCGCCGGTGGCGATGCCGAGCACCACCCCGGAACTCAGCAGGGCCATGAGGAACGCCCCGCGTTCGGCGTCGACGAGCGTGGCGGCGATGGTGTTGACCGTGACCAGCGTCGGCCCGACGAAGACGCCCATCACGAGGACCGCGAGGGACAGCGCGCCGAGCGAGTCCGCGGCCAGGGCCATGAGGCCCGCCCCGAGCAGCAGCCCCGCTCCGCAGACGGTCCAGCGCGCGCGCAGGCCGAAGGTCCTGGGCAGCAGTACGAGGCAGACCGTCGTCGCCGTCGACCCGATCGCGGAGAGGGCGTAGACCAGCGAGCCGGTCGAGGGGGAGCCGACCGCCTCGGCGGCGGCCGTGACCCCGGTCTGGGTCGCGCCGAAGACGGCGCCCATCGCGAGCATCGCGAGCACCGGGACGAGCACGACGCCGGGGACCCGTGCGGGTCGGGGACGTCCTGCGCGTCCCACGGGGGCGGTGATCCGGTGGCTGCGGTGGCAGGCGAAGGCCGACACGAAGACGGCGCTCAGCCCCGCGGTGGCGAGCAGGGCGGCCGTCGGGCTGATCAGCACCCCGATGATCCCGACGAGGGCGGGACCGAGGATGAACGCCGCCTCGTCGACGGTGCCCTCGAAGGCGAACGCGGTGGAACGCTCGTCGCCGTCGGCGGTCATCCGCAGCCAGCGGGCGCGGGAGAAACCGCTCACCGAGGGCAGGGTGAGACCGACCCCGGCCGCGGCCAGGGGCGTCCAGGGCCCGCCGGAGGCGAGGGCGGCGAAGAGGCCGCCGAGCGCGAGGAGGTGCAGGGCGACGACGCTCAGCAGCACGGCCCGCTGCCCGCGCCGGTCGGCGAGCGCGCCGACGACGGGCACGCCGAGGGCTTCACCGAGGGCGGAGCAGGCGCTGGCGATGCCGCCGACGGCGACGGAGCCGCTGGTGGAGGTGACCAGCGCGAGGATCGCGAGCGGGGCCATCGCGACGGGGAGTCGTCCGAGGGCGGTGGTCGCGAGGTAGGTGCGACCGGCGATCTCGGGCAGTCGCGAGTAGCGCGAGCGCAGGGAGACGGGTGGGCTCGTCACAGGGCAGGCTCCAGCGGTGCGGGTGCGCCTCCCCACCTCTGACGCACCGGAGCCCTGAGAGTGAACGTCCCGATCGTAACGCGGCGGGGTCAGGCCTCGCCGTGCCAGGAACGCCACAGGTCGGCGTAGGGACCGCCGGCGTCGACCAGTTCGTGGTGGGTGCCGAGCTCGGTGATCCGGCCGCCCTCGACCACGGCGATCCGGTCGGCGTCGTGGGCGGTGTGCAGGCGGTGGGCGATGGCGACGGTCGTCCGGCCCTCGAGCACCGCGGCGAGGGAGCGTTCGAGGTGGCGGGCGGCGTTGGGGTCGAGCAGCGACGTCGCCTCGTCGAGGACGAGGGTGTGCGGGTCGGCCAGCACCAACCGGGCGAGGGCGACCTGCTGAGCCTGCGCGGCCGACAACGTGAGGCCGTTCTCGCCGACGGGGGTGTCGAGCCCCTCGGGCAGGGCCTCGACCCAGCCGAGGGCGTCGACCGCCGCGAGCGCCTCGCGGACGACGGCGTCGGAGGACCCCGGGGCGGCGAGGGCGGTGTTGTCGCGCAGGGTCGCGGCGAACACGTGCCGTTCCTGGGTGACCAGGGCGATCCGCGAGCGCAGTTCGTCCAGCGGCAACCCGGTGACCTCCGCGCCGCCGACCTGCACCGAACCGTGGGTGGGCGGGTTGATCCCGGCCAGCAGCCGGCCCAGCGTCGACTTCCCCGCGCCGGTCGGTCCGACGATGGCGAGCCGTTCGCCCGGTTCCAGCGCCAGTGAGACCCCGTGCAGGACAGGGCGTCCGGGGCTGTACTCGAACCCGACCGCGTCCGCGGCGATCTCGTCGTGGA
Source organism: Kineococcus sp. GCM10028916 (assembly GCF_042674865.1). NCBI lineage: Bacteria > Bacillati > Actinomycetota > Actinomycetes > Kineosporiales > Kineosporiaceae > Kineococcus > Kineococcus sp. GCM10028916. The sequence goes on from NZ_JBHTFM010000014.1 coordinate 76,729, forward strand.
CGGGGCGGTCGGAGCTCTCGACCCGGTCGGCGTCGACGGCGCTGAGCCCGACGACCCGGGCGAAGGAGGCCTGCCCGACCTGCAGTTCGTCCCACCAGGCCAGCAGTTCGTTGACGGGGCCGACGAGCTGGCGCAGGTAGAGCACGACGGTGGTGACCTGCCCGACGCTCTGCAGGTCGTGCCGGACGAGGAGGCCGCCCCAGAGCAGCGCGACGACGACGGGCAGCAGGTAGGACATCTCGATGCTCGGGAACCACACGGTGCGCAGCGACAGGGTGTAGCGCTCGCGCCGCACGGTGGCGCCGATGACGTCGTCGACGAGGTGCACGCGGTGGTCGGCGAGGTTCAGCGCCTCGACGGTGCGGACGTTCTCGACGTTCTCGCCGAGCGTCGTGGAGATCCGGCCCCACTCGGCCCGCTCCGCGGCGTAGCCCTGCGGGGCGCGCTTCAGGTACCAGCGGGTGGCGAACCACAACCCGGGGATCCCGGCGACGATCGCCAGGGCCACCAGCGGTCCGGAGAACACGGCGGCGATCACGGTGAGCACCGACGTCACCGACGCGACGAGGATCGCCGGGGCGCCGTAGCGGACGGTGTAGCTCAACGCGTCGACGTCGTTGGTGGTGCGCGACACCAGGTCCCCGGTGCCGGCCTGTTCCACCACGGACAGCGGCAGCGCCGTGGCGCGGGTCAGGAACTCCTCGCGCAGTTGGGCGAAGACCCCCTCGGCCAGGACGAGCGAGCGCTTCCGGGCCAGCCGCGCGAGCACGGCCTGCACGACGACGGCACCCACGAGGACCGCCACGGCGGTGTCGATCGTGGAGGTGACGTCGGCCAGCGGTGTCCGCGCGCCCAGGGCGGTGACGACGTCGTCGACGAGGCGGCCCAGCAGGAACGGCCCGGCCAGGCCGGCCAGGGCGGCGAGGGCGTGCAGGCCGAGCATCCGCAGGCCCGGCCCGCGGTGCTGGGTCATCAGGCGCTTCACGTCGCGCAGCACCTGCGCGCGGTCGGCGACGGGCAGCGTGGTCCGTTCGCTCATGCCATTCCCTCCACGTCGGACTTCGCGCCGCGCGGCACGGGGACACCCGCGTCGCGGGTGACGAAACGCCGGTACCGGGCGTCGCGGTCGAGCAGCTCGGCGTGCGTCCCGCGGGCGACGACGTGGCCGTCGCGCACCCAGCAGACGCTGTCGACCTGCGGCAGGACGAGCGGGCTGGCCGTCGCGACGACGGTCGTCCGTCCGGCGCGGGCGGTGCGCAACCGACCGGCGATCCGGGCCTCGGTGTGCGCGTCGACGGCACTGGTGGGTTCCACCAGGACCAGGGCCTCCGGTTCGCGCAGCAGCACCCGGGCCAGGGCGAGGCGCTGGCGCTGTCCACCGGAGAGCGAGCGGCCGCGTTCGGTGACGGTCCCGGCGAGGCCGCCGTCGACGAGGTCGAGGATCTCGACGGCGTCGGCGATCCGCAGGGCGTCGAGCACCTCGGTGTCGGCGTGGACGTCCTCGGGGTCGACCTGCTCGCGGATCGTCCCGCTGAAGAGCTGCGCGTCGTCCTCGGCCAGCAGCACGCGCCGGCGGACGTCGGTGACGGGCATGTCGAGCAGGGCCGTCCCGCCGAAGGTGGCGCGGGTGTCGTCGTCGAAGCGGGTGAGGCGGCGGGCCAGGACCGCGGCGTCCTCCGGCGGGTCGCAGACGACGGCGGTCAGGTGACCGGCGTCGGCGACGACCCCGGACTCCGGGTCGGCGAGGTCCCCGCCGGGGCTGACGGCGTGCCCGGTGTCGTGCACCGCGGGCGGGACCTCGAGCAGCATGATGAGGCGCCGGGCCGCGACGAGCGCGCGAGCGTACTTGTCGGCGGCCTCCACCAGCATCCGCAGCGGTGAGGTGAGGAACGCGGCGTAGCCGTAGAGGGCGACGAGGTCACCGGGGGTGATCTCGCCCCGCACGGTGGCCCGCGCCCCGGCCCACACGAGCGCGGCGACGAGGAGGCCGGGCACGAGGATCTGCAGCGCCTCCAGCGCCGACTCCCAGGTCGCGACGCGCACGCCCGCCGCGCGGACCTGCTGGCTCTTGGCCCGGTAGCGGCCGAGGAAGACCTCCTCGCCACCGATCCCGCGCAGGATCCGCAGACCCCGCACGGTGTCGGTGCCGATCGACGTCAGTTCACCGGACAGCTTGCGGTGCAGGCGCTGACGTTCCTGCAGCGGCCGCAGGAGGAGGAGCAGGAACGCCATGATGACGGGGACCCCGACGAGGACGACGAGGCCGAGGGGCACCGAGGTGCGCAGCACCAGCACGGCGACGACGGCGACGGCCGCGAGCGAGGCGACGGCGCGCTGGGTGACGTCGAAGGCGTCGGCGAGGCGGGGCCCGTCGGAGGCGATGGAGGCGAGCACCTCGCCCTGGGGGAGCTTCTCCGTGACGGCCGTCCCCGCGTGCGCGGTGTGCCGCCCGACCTGCTGCAGCGTGCGGAAGCAGGCGGTCAGCCAGTTGGTGACGCCGTAGCGGTGGCGCACGATCGCGGCCGTCGCGGTGATCACGGCGAGGCCCAGGACGACCAGCGCCCACCGGGTGAGCGCGGTGGGGTCACCGGCGACCACGCCCTCGTCGATCGCCTTGCCGATGGCGGCGGGGAGGACGGCCTGGGAGAGGAGCCACACGGTCCCGACGCCCGAGCCGATCACCATCGGAGCCCACTGCAGCGCCGCGGTGTGCAGCAGGAAGCGCAGGGGGGAGGTGACGTCGGGGGTTCCGGGATCGCTCAGCGGGAGGGAGCGCACGAGCAACGACGGTAATCGCATTCCCGTACCCGTGCCCACACGTTAAACCGGCGTCCACGGTCGCGGGGGAGGAGCGGGGTCCCGCACGCGGCTACCCTTGGGTCGTGACGCCGGATGCGCCCGAGAGCCAGCCCCAGGACCAGCCTGAGATCGAACTCGCCGAGGTGGGTGCGGAACGTGCGCACCGCCCCGTGCTCGTCGTCGACTACGGAGCCCAGTACGCGCAGCTCATCGCGCGCCGGGTCCGTGAGGCGGACACCTACTCCGAGATCGTCCCCAGTTCCATGCCGGTGGCCGAGATCCTCGCGAAGAACCCCGCGGCGGTGATCCTCTCCGGCGGCCCGTCCAGCGTGTACGCCGAGGGCGCCCCGCAGGTCGACGCCTCCCTCTTCGAGGCCGGGGTCCCCGTCCTGGGGATCTGCTACGGCTTCCAGGCCATGGCCAAGGCGCTGGGCGGCGAGGTCGCCCAGACCGGTCAGCGCGAGTACGGCGGCACCGTCGCCAACCTGAGCGACGCCGACGACTCGACGTTGCTGCACGACCAGCCGACCGAGCAGTCGGTGTGGATGTCCCACGGGGACAGCGTGTCCCGCGCACCCGAGGGTTTCCGGGTGACCGCGTCCTCGGCCGGTACCCCCGTCGCGGCCTTCGAGGACGACGAGCGTCGCCTCTACGGCGTGCAGTGGCACCCGGAGGTCAAGCACTCCACGCACGGCCAGGACGTCCTGGTGAACTTCCTGCGCAACGGTGCCCGCATCGACCCGGACTGGACGACCGGCAACGTCATCGAGGAGCAGGTCGCGCGGATCAGGGCGCAGATCGGTGACGGCAAGGTCATCTGCGCCCTCTCCGGCGGCGTCGACTCCGCCGTCGCCGGGGCCCTGGTGCAGCGCGCCGTGGGCGACCAGCTGACCTGCGTCTTCGTCGACCACGGTCTGCTGCGCGCGGGGGAGTCGGAGCAGGTCGAGAAGGACTTCGTCGCCTCCACCGGGGTGAAGCTGCACGTCGTCGACGCGGTCCAGCGCTTCGCGGAGGCGCTGGACGGGGTCAGCGACCCCGAGCAGAAGCGGAAGATCATCGGCCGCGAGTTCATCCGCGTCTTCGAGCAGGCCGCCCGCGACGTCGTTCAGAAGGAGGGTTCCGACGAGGTCAAGTTCCTCGTCCAGGGCACCCTCTACCCCGACGTCGTCGAGTCCGGTGGCGGCACCGGCGCGGCGACGATCAAGAGCCACCACAACGTCGGCGGACTGCCGGACGACCTCGCCTTCGAACTCGTCGAGCCGCTGCGGGCGCTGTTCAAGGACGAGGTCCGTGCGGTCGGTGTGCAGCTCGGTCTGCCCGAGGCGATGGTCTACCGCCAGCCGTTCCCCGGTCCGGGGCTCGCGATCCGCATCGTCGGGGCGGTGACCCCGGAACGCCTCGAGATCCTGCGTTCCGCCGACGCCATCGCCCGGGCGGAACTCACCGCGGCCGGTCTCGACCGCGACATCTGGCAGTGCCCCGTCGTGCTCCTCGCCGACGTCCGCTCCGTCGGGGTCCAGGGCGACGGGCGGACCTACGGCCACCCGATCGTGCTGCGTCCGGTGTCCTCGGAGGACGCCATGACGGCGGACTGGACACGGCTGCCCTACGACGTGCTCGCGAAGATCTCGACCCGGATCACCAACGAGGTGCCCGAGGTGAACCGCGTGGTGCTCGACGTCACGAGCAAGCCGCCGGGCACCATCGAGTGGGAGTGAGCTTCGTGCGGTCCTGGACGTGAGGAGGGGCTGACCCCGGGAGGAGTCAGCCCCTGCAGTTCTCGACCGTCACTTCTCGTCGAGGGCGTCCTTGGTCTTCTCGACGCTCTGACGTGCGGAACCCATCGTCTGGTCCTTCTCGCCCTGCGCCGTCAGCTCCGTGTCGTCGGTCTTCTTCCCGACGGCTTCCTCGGCCTTGCCGACGGTCTGCTGCACGACGTTCTTGGCCTTGTCCGCGATGGACATGTCCCGCTCCTTCTCCACGGTGGGTACCGGGTGGTCCCGGTACCCCGAACGGTAGGAAGCCCGGCGCCTTCCTGCCCGCTGAAACCGTCGGACATCCGTCACAGGGCCAGGAACCCGGCGATCGCCGCGGCGAACCGGGGGTCGGTGAGGGCTGCGCCGTGGTCACCCCGGACCAGCTGGAGCCGGGCGTCCGGGACGGCGGCGACGAGGACCTCCGGGCGCTGCGCGAGGGGGTCGGCGTCGCCGGCCACGACGAGCGTGGGCGCGGTGACCCGGTCCAGCGCGAGGGGGGAGGCGTGCACGGCGTCGGCCTGGGCGGCCAGGGCCGGCAGGTCGTTGCCGGTCTGCTCGGCGAACTCGCGGAACCCCCGGACCATCGGGTCGGTGATCGCGGCGGGGTCGGGTGAGCGCAGCGCCTCGGCGAGGCGGGCGGAGGAGAGGGCACGGGTGTCCACCCCGCCGACCTCGACGATCCCGGCGCCGACGCCGCCCACGGCGAGGCGGTGGACGCGGTCCGGGTGGGTCGAGGCCACCAGCAGCGAGACGACCGACCCCATCGAGTACCCGACGAGGTCGACCTGCGCCAGGTCCAGGGCGTCGAGGACGTCGATCACGTCGGCGGCCATCCGGGCCTCGCCGTAGCGTGCCGCGTCGTGGGGCTTGTCCGACGCCCCGTGACCGCGGGCGTCCACCGCGACGACCCGGCGCCCGGTGGCGAGCAGCGCGTCCAGGAGCCCGGAGCGCGGCCACTCCACGGACGTGCTGGAACTGAAGCCGTGGTGCAGCAGGACCGGGTGGGCCTGCGCCCCGGCGCCGGAACCGTCCCAGCCGTGGACGGCGAGCGTGAGCCCGTCGCCGGTGGTGATCCGCCGGGTGCGCCCGGTCGGGGCCACCTCAGTTCTCCTGCGCGGTGAAGTCGGCGGGCAGGTCGCCGGGGGCGACGGAGACGACGGTGTCGTCGTCGGTGCCGATGTGCTCGAAGAACGTGATCCGGGCGAACTCGGGGACGACGAGGATCGGGTAGGTGGGCCCGGCGTCGCGGTAGCGCCGCATCAGGGGCAGGTGGTCGTTCTGGAACAGCACGGTCCTGGACCCGTCCTCCTCCACCCAGCGGGGGAAGAAGATGGTGCCGTGCAGGCGGCGTCGTCCCGGCATGACGTTCACCACGACCGACGTCCCGGTCGGTTCGTTCCAGGAGAGCTTGAAGCTGTCCTCGTCGAGCTGGACGAGGTCGACCTCCTGGTCCTTGACCCACCGCCCGCCGACCATCCCGGAGTGGATGCGGTAGTCGATGGTGCGCACGTTCTTGACGTACATCTCGTACTGCCAGCCGTTGGCGTAGGTGTAGACGAACCGGTGCCCGACCAGTCCGTCGAGGTCCTGCGGGGGTGTGGGGTCGCTGGGCGTGTGCGTCGGCGCGCGGTGGTTCGTCACGCGATGATTTTGCGCGCAAAACCATTTGGGGTCAAGCGGACCGCCGGGGCAGGATGAGGGTGTGCGCGACGACACCTCCACCGCGGCCGGTCTCTCGGTCCTGCTGGGACCGTTGCGCCGCAGGGTGTTGCGGCGCAGCCGCGAGCTGGCCGACCTGCCGGACCTCCCCGAGGCCCAGGTCGAGCTGCTGCGCGTCCTGACCGACCGTGGCCCGCTGACCCCGAGCCAGTTGGCCGAGGCCCTGCACCTGGCGCGGTCCACGGTCAGCAACCTGTTGCGCGTCACGGGGGTCGCCGGTCTCACCGAGCGGTCCTCCGCCGGCGGTGACCTGCGGGTGGTCAACGTCAGCGCGACGGGTTCCGCGCGGTCGCTGCTGGCCCGCTACGACCGGGCGAGCGCGACGACCCTGGCCGCCGCCGCGGACCAGCTGACCCCCGAGGACCGGGCGGCGCTGCCCGGGGTCGTCGCCGTGCTGGGACGGCTGCTGGCGGTCCTGGAGACCGAGGACGACGACGCAGTCCCGCGGCGGTCGAACACCGCGGAGTCCACTCCGCACAGACCATCGGACGGGTGATCCCGAGCGGGGCCATGCTGGGACCGTGACGACGCGCCTGAGCACCCCGTGGTGGCTGCCCCGCGATCCGGACCCCGCACGGGAGGCGGTGGGGAGTCGTGAGCCCACCGCTGTTCTCGACCACTCCGCCGAGGCGGTGCGGAACCTCGCGGCGCGGACCCGTGGCGGGGACGAGCGGGAGCGCCTGCGCTCGGCCCACGCTCTCGTCTCGGCGGCCGTCCGCCCGGTGTACGCCCTCGACGAGCTGCAGCCCGCGTCGGTGACCCTGCGCAGGGGAAGGGGGTCGTGCAGCCAGCGGATGGCCGTGCTCGAGGCGACGGCGCGCTCGCTCGACGTCGCGACCCGGTGCCGCGGGCTGCTCGTCGACGGGCGGTTCTGGTACCCGAGGTTCCCGCGCCTGCACCGGTTCGTGCCGGACGTCGTCGTCCTGGCCTGGCCGGAGTTCCGGGTGGAGGGTTCCTGGGTGCCGGTCTCGCACCTCTTCGCACCCCCGGGCGCCGGGGCTGCGGCCTTCACGAACCGGGACGGCGAGACGCTCTTCGAGGCCCTCGCCCGCGGTGCCGTCTCGCTGGAGGACTGCACCGGGGGCTGCGCGCGCGACGGCCACGACGAGGCCGCCGGGTTGGCCGACCGGGTCGTCGCCGACCTCGGCCGGTTCGACTCCCGGGACGAGTTGTTCGCCACCCACGGCCAGACGCTCTGCCCCCTGGCCAGGACGGTCGTGGACCCCGTCACGAGCCGGTTCTCGGCCGGGTGGGTCCGCCCCGGGACTCCTCGCGCGGGGTGAAGCGGACCGACCCGGGCTCGGTCGGTCATGAGCACGGAGTTCCGTGCCGCCGCCCGCGCCGGTCTCGCCGAGGCGCTGGGGCGTGGCGAGTCGTCTCTGCCCGTCGCGCGGACGTTCCCGCCGGCGGCGAGGTCGTGCTGCTCCCGCAGGTCAGAGCTCGCGCTTCATCCCGACGTGCGACGCGACGAAACCCAGCCGTTCGTAGAACCGGCGGGCGTCGACGCGGCGCGCGTCGCTGGTCAGCTGGACGTGCCCGCACCCGCGTCGGCGGGCCTCCTCGATCGCCCAGCCGATGAACTGCGACCCGAGACCACCGCCCCGCCGTGCGGAGTCGATGCGCACCGCTTCGAGCTGCGCGCGGTCCGACCCGCGCCGGGACAACCCTGGCAGGACGTTGAACTGCAGCGTCCCGACGAGCGTGCCGTCGGCGTCGGTCAGGACGAACAGTTCCGAGGACGGGTCGGCCTCGATCCGCGCGAACGCGGCCAGGTAGACCGCCTCGTCCTCGTCCTCGGCCTCGGCCTCGTCCTCGGCCTCGCGCACCGAGTCGCGGTCCGCGGCGATCTGGTCGTCGTGCAGCATCGCCACGATCCCCAGGACGTCGCCCGCCCGTGCGTGGCGCAGTTCGACCGGGCCCGTGGGGGTCTCGAAGGTCGCGAGACTCACGCCTGCGCCGTCCGGCGGGAGCGGCGCAGTCCGAGCACGCCCGCGAGGACACCGACGAGGACACCGAACGTCGCGCCCCAGCCCGTGCTCGCGCTCACGACGCCGGAGTGGAGGACTCCCGCGAAGAACGCGAGCAGCAGCACGAGGTACGGGACCACGCGCCACCGCGCGAGCCGGGTTCCGCTGCCGGCGTGCACCCCCAACCGTGCGGCGTAGAGGAGGACCACCCAGCTGATCGCGCCGAGCAGCAGCATCAGGGTGAGGGCGTAGGGGAAACCCTGCGCCCCACCGATCCACACCATGACGGTGGCGGCGGCCATCCCGGCCCACAACGTCAACTGCATCCCGACGGCCGAGGCCTCGTTCCACACGTCCCGTTGCCGTTCCTCGCGGTAGAACGGGTTCCCCAGGTCCCCGACACCGGCGGCCAGCCGGACGAACGCGCTGTCGCGCGGATCCTTCTCCTCGTGCTCGTGCTCGTGGTTCACGCCGTTCTCGTGGTTCACGTCGTCGCCTCCTCCGCGTCGAAGAGTTCCTCGACGCTCCGTCCCAGGTGCCGTGCGATGTCGAGGGCCAGGTAGACCGACGGGGCGTAGTTCCCCGCCTCGATCGCGACCACGGTCTGCCGCGTCACGTCGGCCGCCGTCGCGAGTTCCGCTTGCGTCAGTCCGCGGGCCGTCCTCGCCGCCCGGACGCGGTTCCCGCGGCCCTGTGCCGATGTCCTGCCCATGACCTCGAGTGTCAAGTAGACCTGACACCATGTCAAGGGAACCGGACACGGACCTCAGAGCGAGTCGGCGAGGATCCGCACCGCGGCGTCGATGTGCTGCTCGGGGATCGCGGCGAAGCAGAGCCGGAGGTAGGCGGCGTCCTCCTCGGCCACGACGAAGTGCCGTCCCGGCCCGACGGCGAGACCCCTGGTCAGGGCGCGGCGGGCGAGCTCGACGTCGTCGGTGCCGCGCGGCAGGCGCACCCAGGTGGAGAACCCGCCGCGTGGGCGGACGAAGCTCCAGTCGGGCAGTTCGCGGGACAGGGCGGTCGAGAGCCTCGTGGCGCGCGCGCCGAGGGCGGCCGACAGCGAGCGCAGGTGCGCGTTCCAGCCCGCCCCGGTCACGAGTTCCACCGCGGCCTCCTGCAGCGGCCGGGACACGATGAGGTGGTCCACCACGGCCAGGCCGGTGATGCGTTGCGCCACAGGGCCTCGCGCGACGATGCACCCCACCCGCAGGCTGGGTCCGGCGGCCTTGCTGAGCGAGTTCACCGTGATGACCCGGCCGTCGGTGTCGTCGCGCAGCAGGGACGGCGGCGGTGTCGGTCCGTGGCTGAGCCACCGGGCGAAGTCGTCCTCGACGATGAACGCCCCGGCGCGGGCGGCGATCTCCAGGACGGGGCGGCGGCGTTCCGCGGCCAGGACGTGGCCGTCCGGGTTGGCGTAGGTGGGCTGCAGGTACAGCACCCGGGAGCCGGTCTGCTCGAAGGCGCGTTCCAGCAGTTCGGGGCGGACGCCGTCGGTGTCCGTGGGGACGGGGATCGGGACGAGACCGGCGCTGCGCAGCAACGCGATCGCCCCCGGGTAGCTCGGGACGGCGACGAGGACGGGGCTGCCGGCCGGCACGATCGAGCGCAGCACCGTCGAGAGCGCGCCCTGCCCGCCGGGGCTGATCAGGACGTCGTCGCGGTCGGCGCCGAGCTGCTGGGCGAACCAGGTCCGCAGTTCCGGCATGCCCTGCAGCGGTGGGGTCGTCCACGCCTCCGGCCGCCGAGCTGCGCGGGCCATGGCCGCCGACAACCGGGACGACGGTTGCAGCGACAGGTCGAGGTAGCCGCGGGACATGTCCAGGACGTCCTGGGAGGGGATCGCCAGCGAGGCGAGCACCCCCTCGGTCCGGACGGGGGAGGCGCCGAGGGCCACTCGCTGCCAGTCCGTGTCGACGGTCTGGGTCCGGCTCGCGCGCGCGACGAAGGTGCCCGCGCCCGGCCGGGTGGCGACGGTCCCGTCCGCGACGAGCACGTCGATCGCCCGCTGGACGGTGACCGGCCCGACGCCGAGGTCGCTCACCAGCCGGCGACTGCTGGGCAGTTTCGTGCCCGCGGGCAGGGTCGCCGCGAGGTCACGCAGGCTGGCGGTGACGCGCTGCACACTGCTACCGTGGTCCATGAGAAGAGAGAATAGCGCTTTCGTCAGCCAGTCCGGTAGCGGTTCACAGGGCGAGTGGTGATCCCGATGGGCGTCCTGATCGTCCTCTGCGTGCTCCTCGCGTTCGCGCTGACCGCTCCGTTCCTCGGTGCGGACACCCGCTTCGACGGATCCGGTACGCAGCCCGACCGTCCCCGTCGAGGAAAGCGCTACCAACGACTTTGGGATTCCGCTATCGCCGAGGAGGTCCACCGGGACCAGTTCGAGCGGACGAGCTGAGGAACCTCCCAGGTCCGCCACGTAGCCTGAGCGGGTGTCAGATCCCCGTCGCGGCCTCAACGGCCGGCTCGCCGGACTCGGCCTGGTGGCCCTGCTCGTCGTGGTCGTCTGCAGCGGCCTCGGGGTCTGGCAGTGGCACCGCGGGAACGTGGTCGTCACCGAACCCCCTGCGGCCCAGCCGGTCGTCCCGATCTCGACGGTCGTCGACGCCGGGGCCTCGGGTGCCGCGGCCGTGCTCTCCGGTGACGAGGTCGGTCGCCGCGTCGAGGTCCACGGCACCTTCGACCCGGCCCTGGACCTGCTGGTCCCCGGGCGTGAGCTCGGGGGGACCGTCGGGTCCTGGGTCCTCGGTGTCGTCGTGCTGGCGGACGGGTCCGGAGTCCCCGTCGTGCGGGGCTGGGTCCCGCAGGGGCAGGCCGCGCCGCCCCTGCCGAGCGGCGTCGTCGACCTGACCGGGACGCTGCAACCCCCCGAGAGTTCCGACCTCGCGCCCTCGACCGCCGTCCTGCCCGAGGGGCAGACGTGGATCGTCAGCGCCGCGGACCTGATCAACCGCGTCGACTACGGCGTCGCCAACGCCTACGTCACCGACGCCGCGCCGGCCGCCGGGTTGAGCGCCGTCCCGCCCGCCGATCCCGGGCAGGCCTCGCACCGCCTGGACTGGCGCAACCTCGCCTACGCCGCGCAGTGGTGGGTGTTCGGGTTGTTCGCGATCGTGATCTGGGTGCGGGTCGTGCGCGACGAGCACGCCGCCGCAGGAGAGGATGACGGCGACGCGAGCTCGGACGAGCACGTCGACGGTCACGGAGGACGAGACATGAGTGGTGCCCGGTGAGTGCTGAGCAAGGTGCGCGAGGTCTGCGTTCGGTCCCGAAGGTCCGGTCCGCGCTGACGCGCTACCGCGTCATGGCCTGGCTGACCGGCATCGGTCTGGTCGTCCTGGTGCTGGTCGGCATGCCGCAGAAGTACTTCGGTGCCTTCGGCGGCGGGGACCGCGTGGTCGAGGTCGTCGGGGTCGCCCACGGCTGGCTCTACGTCGTCCTGCTCATCACGACCTTCGACCTCGGCAACCGGCTCCGGTGGTCCTGGCAGCGGATGGTCCTGACCGCCCTGGCCGGGACGATCCCGTTCCTGTCCTTCTACGCCGAGCGCAAGAACGCCCGGTTCGCGCGGACCCACCTCGACGCCCGCCAGGCGCCGCGCGCCACCGCGTGAGGGCGCTGCAACGCGTCGCGGTCCACGCCGCGGTCGTCGAGGAGTGCGGCGCGGACGACCGGCTGCTGACCGTCGACGGTTCGCTGCCCTGGACGGTCCTCGCCCACGGTGAGACGCCGACCGCGGCGTTGCGCCGCGTTCTGGGGGAGCACGCCCAGGTCGGGGGGCTCCTGGCCGTCCACGACGGTCGCCGCACCCAGGGCGACGTCGACCTGCACACCGTGCACCTCGTCCTGGCCGTCTCGGTCGCCGAACCCCCGGCGGGGGAGTGGCGGCCGGTCGGGGCGGAGTGGCCGCTCGTCGCCGACGCCCTCGTCGCGCTCGAGGAGGCGGAACTGCGGCGCACGGCACCCGCGGAGGACCCCGACGTCCCCGTCGTCCGGCAGCGTCTCGCCTGCTACGCCGTCGTCGTCGCGGACGGGTCCCTGCTGCTGACCCGGCTCAGCACCACCACCCCGAGCCCGGGGCGCTGGACGTTGCCGGGGGGTGGTGTCGACCACGGCGAGCACCCCATCGCCGCCGTCGTCCGCGAGGTGCACGAGGAGACCGGCATGGACGTCGTCGTGACCGGTCTGGCCGAGATCGGTGCCGAGCACTTCACCGGGCGCTCGCCGCGGGGGGTCCTGGAGGACTTCCACGCCGTGCGCATCCTGGTGACGGCCACGCCGGTCGAGGTGAAGGTTCCTGAGGTCCTCGACGTCGGCGGCAGCACCGATCTCGCGCAGTGGATCCCGTTGTCCGAGACGGAAGGCGTCGGTCTCGTCGGAGTTGCGCAACGTGGGCTCGCGATCGCTCTCAGTGAGAACTCGCCGGGGACACCGCCCGCCGAAACCTGATGTTCACGTGTGGAGTGACCCAGGGGTTCCCTGGACGTCACTGTGACTGGCAGACTCCGGCGCCAGTCACCCACCTCGTGGAAGCGAGCTCATGCGCACAGGTCGTCCCCTCGTCCGGTTCCTCAGTTCGGGAGCCGTGCTCACGGTCCTGGCGACCCCGCTGCTCGCGGCCCCCGCCGAGGCGGCCACCCCCGGGCAGATCCCGACGCTGCTGCCCGCCCCCGCAGCCGGTCAGACGCAGATCCAGATCGGCGCGTTCAACGACTTCCACGGTCGCCTCGAGGCCCCCGACGAGACCGACGACGGGCAACCCGTCGGTGGAGCGGCCCAGCTGGCCGGTGCGCTGGACGTCATGCGCGCGCAGAACCCCAACACCATCGTCGTCTCCGCCGGTGACAACGTCGGAGCCTCGACGTTCACCTCCTTCATCCAGGAGGACGCCCCGACGATCGCCGCGCTGAACCAGATGGGTGTCGCCGTCTCCGCGGTCGGCAACCACGAGTTCGACCAGGGCTACGCCGACCTCACCGACCGCATCGGGGTGACCGGTCGCCAGGGTGCGAACGGCGCCGACCCGCTGGCGGCGTTCCCCTACCTCGGCGCGAACGTCGTGAAGGCCGACGGGACCCCGGCCCTGCCCGCCTACGCCACCACCGAGGTCGGTGGGATCCGCGTCGGGTTCATCGGGGTCGTGACCCAGCAGACGTCGAGCCTCGTCGCCCCCGCCGGCATCGCCGGGTTGCGCTTCACCGACCCCGTCGCCGCCGCGAACCGGGTCGCCGCGCAGTTGTCGGACGGGAACACCGCCAACGACGAGGCGCAGGTCATCGTCCTGCTCGCCCACGAGGGTTCGTCCGGGACCGACTGCGCCACGGTCGGTTCCGAGGGCGCGTTCGGGCAGATCGTGCAGAACTCCTCCCCGCAGATCGACGCCATCGTCTCCGGGCACACGCACATGCTCTACGACTGCGAGTTCCCGGTCGCGGGCAAGGCCGTCGCCCGTCCCGTCGTCTCCGCCGAGAGCTACTCCGTCGCCGTCGACAACCTCGTGCTGAACGTCGACAACGCCACCGGTGACGTCGTCGCCCAGGCCCACCAGGTCGTCCCGGTGGAGGGTTTCACCCCCGACCCGGCCGTCCAGAAGATCGTCGACGACGCGGTGGCCTTCGCGGACCAGGTCGGCACCACGCCCGTCGGTTCGGTCACGGCCGACATCACCCGCGCGTTCTCCGGCGCCGACGACGACCGCGGGACGCAGTCCCCGCTCGGGAACCTCATCGCCGACGCGCAGTTGCAGCAGACCGAGGGCGCCGGTGCCCAGATCGCGTTCGAGAACCCCGGCGGCATCCGCGACGACCTCGAGTACGCGGCCTCGGGCAGCGAGGGCGACGGTGTCGTCACCTACGCCGAAGCCGCTGCGGTGCAGCCGTTCGCGAACTCCGTCGTGACCCTGACCCTCACGGGTGCGCAGGTCCGCGAGGTGCTCGAGCAGCAGTGGCAGCCCGCGGGTTCCTCGCGGCCGTTCCTGGCCCTCGGGGTGCCGAAGGGGTTCTTCTTCACCTACGACGACGCGGCCCCGGCCGGGCAGCACGTGAAGTCGGTGACCCTCGACGGCGTGGAGCTCGACGCCACCGCGCAGTACCGGGTGACCGTCAACAGCTTCCTGGCCTCCGGCGGCGACAACTTCACGACGCTGGCGGAAGGGACCGACAGGGTCGAACTCGGGAAGACCGACCTCGAGGCGTTCACGGCCTACCTGGGGTTGCCCGAGAACGCGCGGCTCGCCCCGGACCAGGAACCCCGCTCCGCCGTCGCGACCGAGATCCCGCCCCCGGTCGTGGAGTCCCCGGCGCCGACGGCGACGCCCACGGTCCCCGCCGTGGCCGTCCCGACCCCGTCGGCCACGACCTCGAAACCGGCCGCCGCGGCGGTCGCCGACGAGCACCTGGCCACGACCGGCGCGGACATCGCGCCCTGGATCACCGTCGGTGCGGCGCTCGTCCTGGCCGGTGGTCTGCTGATCACCGCGGCGGCGCGCCGCCGCCACGCCTGAATCCCCCCACAACGAAGAACGCGCCCACCGGGAGACCCGGTGGGCGCGTTCTCGTCGTGGGGTCCTACTTCCCCAGGGTGCTCGCCAGGGTCCTGGCGAACGTCGCGCCGGGACGCCCGAGACCCGTCACGGGGTCCCAGCCCTTCGCGAGTCCGAGGGTGGAGTCCCGGCCCCAGGTGCGGACGGTGTACGACGTCCCGCCGCTGGGGTCCAGGCCGTTGACGTAGTTCGCGCGGACCACGCCCTTGACCGTGGAGGTCTGGACGTCGGTGTAGGCGCCGCGGGCGATCGAGTACAACGCGGGGTTCGCGAGTCCGGCCCGCTTGCCCTTGCGCTGCACGGCTTCCGCGATGGCACCCGCCGCCAGGGGCGAGGCCAGGCTCGTCCCGCCGATGCGGTACTCGCCGTAGCGGACCCCGTCCGGGAAGGTCTGGGTCTGGCCCACGAGCATCCCCGTCTGCGGGTCCGCGACGCTGGCGATGTCCGGCACGGCGCGCCCGGTGGGGGCCGTGTTCGGCACGGTGCCCGCCTGCCAGGCGGGCCGCGGGAAGAGGGTGGAGTACCCGCCGCCGGCGCCGTAGAGGAACCCGCCGTCGACCCAGTCGGTGCCCTTGTCGTTCAAGGCGTAGACGCCGGTTCCCCAGCCGGTCTCGGCGACGACGTTGCGCACGCCGTTGCCCAGGCCCGTCGAGGTCCCGCCGACGGAGGTGACGTAGGGGTCGCTGGTCGGGTAGTCCACCTGCTTGGTGCCGGTCGAGGCGATCTCGTCGCCGTTGTCACCGGAGCTGAAGAGGAACGTCTGTCCCTGCAACGCGCCCTGCAGGAAGATCTGCTCGTAGGCGAAGACGTCGTCCGCGCCGGTGTCGGTCTCCAGACCGCCCCAGGAGTTCGTGACGACGTCGGCGCGGTTCTCGTCCACGACGGCCGCGAGGGCGTCGATGAGCCCACCGGCGCAGTTCGAGGCCGCGTAGTAGCGGATGCGGGCCGCGGGGCGCATGGCGTGCACGGCCTGCACGTCGAGGGTCTGCTCACCCGTCCAGCCCGAGGCGTCGCACGCCTCCTGGTCGGTGAACTTCCCGGCGCTCCAGGTGGAGTACTGGTTCCGGGAGAGGGTGGGCCAGCCGTAGGCGCTGGAGTAGGTGTTCGTGTCCGCCACGATCGTCGAGGAGTTGTACGCGTCGACGACTCCGACGGTGACACCGCCACCGGAGGTTCCGGTGTCCCCGCCGAGCCCGTTGAACAACTGCGGGGCGGTGTACCCGCAGAGGGCGTAGGACGGCGTCTGCCCGTGGAAGGCGGGCAGGGGGGTCTTGTAGTCCGCCTGGTACTTCGCCAGGAGGCCGCCGTAGAACTGGCTGCACGGTCGGCCGACGACCGAGGCGGCCGGCGGCGCGACGACCGGCTGGGCGACCCCGGCGGCGGACGCGGCGGCCGCGGTGCGGTTCGCCGTGGTGTCCGCGGCCGTGGTGCCCGCGGTCTCGGTGACCCGCTGCGACGTCATGCGTTGCACGCTGGTGTCGAGGCCGCTGATGGTCATCACGTCGGCCGCCACGTCGGTCGGCAGCGACGCGGCGGTGGTGGGAGCCACGACGTCCGCGCCGTCGTGGGTGAAGGAGGCCAGCGTGACGCCGAAGGCCCGCTGGAGCTGTTGCCGGGTTCCGGTGGCGGCCACGTAGCGCCGGCTCGCCTCGACGGAGTCGACGTGCAGACCGGCGGAGGCCAGGTAGTTCGAGACCGTCGTGGCGGCGGCCTCGGTCGGGCCGAAGGCGGCGGCGTACTGCGCTCCGTCGAGGTAGTGCCCGTAGGTGGGGGAGCCGGGCGTGGAGACGCCGGCGACCGCGGACTGCAGGGCGCTCAGCCCCCCGCGGGGCGCGAGGTAGACGCGGACGGACTGCGGGGTCTCGGCCGGGGCCGAACGGAGGGCGAGGCGTGCGGTGCTGCTCGGGAGCCACCGCGGCAGCGTGCCCGCGATCGTCGTGGTCCGGGCCGGGGCGGCGTGGGCCGCACCGCCGGTCGCGACGAGGGCGGTGGCGCCGACAGCGGCGGTGAGGAGCCTGAATGAGAGTCGTGCGGAAGAATGCTGGGAATTGCTTGAACGCGGCATTCGTGGTCCTTTCCACGGGGTGGTGCCGCGAACATAGACCTCCGCAAAACCCCCGTGAAAGCACCCCCCCAACTCGGTGTCACGAGTCGTCACAGGAAGGGTTGGTGGTCGCCCCGAGCGTCGCCTCACGGCGAGTGGCCGCTCGTAGCGGCAGGGTTGAGGCCCGGGGACACGTACCGGGGCGACCAGCCATCACAACCATCGGCTGCCCCCGCCCATTCCTGGAGGGGTGGACCCGTCACGGTTCGCCGTCCTGCCCGACCCGTCCGGCCCCCGAGGTCTTCCGCGGTGCTGACGACTCCGGCGCCGGGGACGACACCCACGGCTGCCGGCTCAGGAGCTGAGGTTCGCTGCGGCCTCGTGGAGGTCGGCGAAGGCGGTGCGCAGGTGCCGGCTCAGCGACTGCGAGGGGTCGCCCACCCAGCGGGCGGTGGCCTGCTGGTAAGCGGCCCAGCCCATCGCCGCGAGGAGGATCGCGAGGTGCGTCGGCACGCCGCGCTGGTGCAGACCCGAGGCCAGGGTCTGCGTGAGGGCGGCGCCCTTGGCCAGGTCGCGTTCCTGCAGCGCGGGGTTGGCGGCGATGATGCGCAGCCGGGACACGGCGGCGTCGGCTTCCCCGTCCAGAGTCCGCGCCGCCTGCTCGAAGGCGTGCAGCAGCACCTCGGCGGGTCGCGCCTGCGCCGGGGCGTTCGCGACGTCCTCGGCCAGGGACCGGTGCGCCTGCGCCTCACCGCCGAAGAGCACCTCGCGCTTGTCGGTGAAGTGGCGGAAGAACGTCCGGTGGTTCACGCCGGCCCGGGCGGCGATCTGGGCGGTCGTCGTCCCGTCGTACCCCTGCAGCGCGTACAGCTCCAGCGCTGCCGCGCGCAGCTTGTCGCGGGCTTCCACTCCACTCCTGGGCACGTTCGCAGGGTAGGTCGAGCGCCGACCGTTGCGCCACTTGCTGGCGCATCGTAGTGTCATCATGTGGCGCTACGACGGAGCTCGCGCGCGCCGCGTGAGCCGCCGCGCCCCTCGAGGAGTTCTCATGACCACCACCTCCCGTGCGGGAGCACCCCCTGCGGATCCGTCCGTCGGCCCGATCGTCGACGTGCACGCGCACTTCACCCCGCCGACCACCCAGGCCGCGCGGGAGGCGGCGTGGCGGGCCATGCGCGCCGACCACTTCCTGGCCCCGGTGCCGCACGTGTGGAGCCCGGCGATCGCCCTGGAGGCGATGCAGGCCAACGGCATCGCGATGCAGCTGCTCAGCACCGTCCCGGTCGGGCACCAGGCCCTGGTCGAGGCCAACACCTACGGCGCCGGCGTCGTGGCGGCCCATCCCCACCGCTTCGGGCTCCTGGCGGCGCTGCCCACCGACGTTCCCGCCGCGGCTCTGGACGAGGTCCGGCGCGCGCACGAGGTGCTGAACGCGGACGGGTTCGCGGTGAGCACCACCTACGACGGGGTCAGCCTGGGTGACTCGCGCCTGGATCCGGTGTGGGAGAGGCTCGACGCCCTCGGCGCCACCGTCTTCGTGCACCCCGACACGACCATCGCCTCCCGCCTCGGGCTGGGCACCCCACTGCTGGAGGTGACCTTCGAGACCGCCCGTGTCGTCACGCAGATGCTCTACGCCCGCGTCTTCTCCCGCTTCCCCGGCATCACCTTCGTCCTGGCTCACTGCGGCGGGGCGCTGCCCGGCCTCTCGGGCCGTCTCGCCCTCCTCGGGACCGCACCCTGGGTGGCCAACCCCGGCGGGGTCACCGCGCACGAACTCCGGTCGCAGATGGGGCGGCTCTTCCTGGACACCGCGGCGTCGGGCACCGACGCCAACCTGGCCGCCGCGCTCCAGATGGTCCCCGTCGAGCACATCGTCTACGGCGGTGATTCCGGTGTGCCGTGCACCGACGACGACTCCATCGCGGCCAACCTCGCCTCCCTGCGGGGCACGTCCGTCCTGCACCGCGACGACCTGCCCGGAATCCTCACCCGCGCCCTGACGCTGTTCCCGCGCCTGCGCGAGCGGATCGGTGCAGCCACGGGTGGATGACGGAGGGCGCCGAACCCGGCACCGGGTGGTCGACCTGAGCGCTGATCTTCGTGCTCAGGGTGAAGCCGCGGCGGGAGAGGCAGCGAGCCCGTCAGACGGAGACGACCTCGACGAGTCGTCCGCCCCTCTGAGGTCCATCGTGCGCCCGCGGTCGCCGTCCTGCGGCGACGGCTTCGTCCAGGGGGAGGGCGTCGAACCGGCGTTGCAGGAGGGCGAGTCGGCGCAGGCGTTCGGCGCGGACTGCCGGGTCGGTCGTCACGAGGACCAGAGGTCCCGGTCCCGCGCGACGCTGGATGACCGCGGGCTGCGCACCGCGGGGGCGACCGAGCGGTCGACAGTGCCAGGTCCGCCCCGGACTACGTCTCGGGCAGCTGGTACCGGGCTCGGCGCTGCTGACCCCACGCGAAGGCCGTCTCGCAGACCCAGTCCTCCAAACGGTCGCCCAGGTGAGCGGCGATCTGCTCAGCACTGGTGGGGACCTCGACGTCCCAGGGGTCCGCTACCCACCACGGCGACAGCAGCAGCTCCTCGTGCCGCTGGTCGGGGACGTCGAGGCGCACCCACACGTCCCCCTCGCGACCGTCCACGCCCCAGTGCACGCTCAGGTGCTCGATCTCCTCGGCCGTCAGGACGCTGGTCACGACCGGTTCGACGACCCGCCGGCGCAGCCGGGCCAGCCGTTCGTCGTCGGCGTCGGTGACCGGCCCTGGTCGCGGTGCCCGCTCACCGGGGAGCGCAGTGGTGTTGACCTGGGTCCGCGCGGACGGCTGAGCACGGGGGCGGTAGCGGCGGTGTCCTTCCACGGGTTCAGGGTGCCTGACGGCGGAAGCCCACGAGGGCGCGTCGGACCCGCGGTCCCGCGGTGCAGGTGCCCGCGTACGGCGGGACGACCGTGACGTCGGTGATCGCGGCGAAGGACGCCCCAGGAGGGGGCGCGGCCATGATGGTGCGGTGAGCTCACCAAGCAGAACCATCCTGCCGCTGCGCTTGCGCGACCTGGTCGCGGACACCGGCGGCGGCAACCCGTACCTGCAGATCATGCGGTTCGCGGCGATGGCCGGTCTGGTGGCCGCCCTCCTGCTGCTGGTCTCGGGGATGACGACGGGCAGCACACCCCTGCTGGTCCTGGCGGTGGTGGCGTTCCTGTGGAC
The DNA here is from genome assembly GCF_042674865.1 of Kineococcus sp. GCM10028916. NCBI lineage: Bacteria > Bacillati > Actinomycetota > Actinomycetes > Kineosporiales > Kineosporiaceae > Kineococcus > Kineococcus sp. GCM10028916. The sequence continues at coordinate 96,760 of NZ_JBHTFM010000014.1, forward strand.
GGCGATGGTGCAGGTGGGGTGGTGGGTCGTCGCCGCGTTGGTGTGGGAGCGGACTCAGGACTGACCCTCCCCGATCGAGTCATGGCCGATGGGTGCGTCCTGACGCTGGCGCAGCATCGCCACGACCGCACCAGGGACTCGAGCAGGGGCGGGGCCGGGCGAGTTGAGCACCTGCGCGGGTGGTGGTTGCTGGTGCACGATCGCGGCATGGTCGAGGTTCCCGAACGGGTGCGGGCGCGGGTGCAGCACGAGCCGGACCGTTCCTGCACGGTCCTGGTGAGCGGGCCGCAGGGAGAGGTGGTGGTGGGCACCACCACACGCACGGACCAGGTGTTGGCCGTGGCTCGGGAGGGCGCCGCCCGCGTGTTCGGGGTGTCGGAGCTGGGCCTGGACCGTCTGCACCTGTCGATGCCGCAGCCGCCCTACGGGCGCGACGGGCAGACGGTGCGCATCACCTCGGTGTCGGACCCGGACGATCCCAGCGAGCGGGAACTGCTCGGCGCGGTGGGGCAGGCGCACTGGTTCTCTCACGAGGGTGCCTGGTTCGTCACCGTGCCCGGTTCTGGTACCGGCATCCACCCCGGTGAGGAACTCGACTTCGAGCCGGTGGTCAGTGCTGAGGAGGCCCGCGAGTTGGAGGCCTACCTCCACCTGGCTCGTCGGCGGGACCTCCCCACCGGGGACGGCCTGGCGCCCCGGGGGTAGGGCCTTCCCGCTGCCGGGCGGGGCAAGACCCGCCCCAGGGCCTGTCCTGCGGATCGTGACGGGTGCTTGCAACGTCCGCTCATGGCGAACTGCGGATGGTCGTCGGGCCGTCTGCGGCCTCAGCGATCCAGGCGGCGCACCAACCCGCGGGCCTGC
>NZ_JBHTFM010000015.1:0-124984 GCF_042674865.1 Kineococcus sp. GCM10028916
CTGGACTACAAGAACGTGAAGCCGGACTACGTCAAGGCCTGGTGGAACGTCGCGAACTGGGCGGACGCCGCTTCGCGCTTCGAGCGTGCGCGCACCCGGACCGTGGGCCTCATCGTCCCCTGACCGCTGCGGTTCAGCGGGAGCGGCGCCAGGCCTCCAGGGCCTCGCGCTGCTCCTGCAGAGCCTGCCTGCCGCCGGCGGTGAGCGTCGTGCGCATCGACGCGTCGATCGTGACCAGGCCGCCCGAGCGGTCCAGCACGGTCAGGACCTGACCGAGCCGGGCCGGGTTCCCCGTGGGGCGCCCGACGCGGACGCTCTCGACCTGCGAGCGTTCCAGCCGGCGGGTGGAGAGGACGTTGTGGACGGTCAGCGTGGACCCCGACGTCGTGGCCCGGGCCCGCACCGAGCGGAGCACGAGGGCCTCGCCGACGAGGAACATCACGACGATCACCGCGACCCCGCCGGGCTGCCCCCCGCGGACGGCCTGGACCGCGAACGTCGACAGCAGGGCGAACCAGACGACGCCGAACAACCCCAGGTAGAGGCGCCAGCCGAGGGGCACGCGCAGGTGGACGGGGTGCGGGGAGGACGTCACGGGGGACATCTCAGCACGTCAGGCTAGGCTTCCCCGCCCTCGGAGTGGCACGCTCACTCGTGTGGACACGTTGACGACGGACCGCATCGCCGGCCTCGCCGTGCGCCGGACGGGAACCGGCGAACCAGTGCTCGCCCTGCACGGGTCGGGCGGCGGGTTACACACCTTCGCCCCGCTCGCCCGGGCACTGCCCGACTTCGAGGTGTGGCGCTGCGCGCGGCGCGGGTACCCACCGAGTCCCGACGCGCGGGGCACCCGCACCTTCGTCCAGGAGGTGCACGACGTCCACGACCTGCTGGCCACGATCCGCGCGGTCACCGAGTCCGACGTCCACCTCGTCGGGGTCGGCTACGGCGCGAGCCTCGCCCTGCACACGGCCCTGGCGGAACCCGCGGGGATCCGCTCGCTGACGGTGATCGAGCCGCCGCTGCTGCTGGTCGGTCCGCACCTGCCGGGGGTCCTCACCCGCTACCGCGGCCTCGTCGCCGACCGCGACTTCCGCGCCGCCGCCGACCTGTTCGCCCGGGAGGTCAGCCTGACCCCGGAACCCGTCCTGGCCGCGTTGTCGACGCTGGCCGACCCGGACCCGGTGGCCGCCGCCCGCGAGGCCGTGGGCTGGACCCACGACCTCGAGGCCCTGGCCGCCGACGAGGTCGACACCACCCGCTGGTCGGTGCTGGCCGACCTCGACCTGCCGATCCTGCTGGCCCAGGGGGAGCGGAGCCGTCCCCCGCTGCCCGCCGGGATGGACGCGCTCGCGGCGGCCCTCCCGCACGCCCGTCGGGTCGTGTGGGAGGACCGGTCGTCCGTCACCGGTGGAGTCGCCGGTGCCCCGGAACTCGTCGCCGCGAGCCTGCGGGAGTTCTTCCGGGTCCTGCCTCAGTCGTCCTGATGGGCGCGCATCCGGGCCAGGAAGGTCCGGGTGCGTTCCTCCTTCGGGTTCCCGATGACCTCGGCCGGGGTGCCGCGTTCCACCACGACCCCGCCGTCCATGAAGACGACCTGGTCGGCGACGTCGCGGGCGAACGTGACCTCGTGGGTCACGACGACCATCGTGGTCCCGTCGGCGGCGAGTTCCCGCATCACCTGGAGGACCTCGCCGACGAGTTCCGGGTCCAGCGCGGAGGTCGGCTCGTCGAAGAGCATGAGCTTCGGCTGCATCGCCAGCGCCCGGGCGATGGCGACCCGCTGCTGCTGCCCCCCGGAGAGCTGCGAGGGGTAGTTCTGCGCCCGGTCGGCCAGGCCGACCCGTTCCAGCAGGACGTCGGCGCGTTCGTGGGCCTGCTTGCGGCTCAGACCCCGGACCCTGATGGGGGCCTCGACGACGTTCTCCAGCGCGGTCAGGTGCGGGAAGAGGTTGAACCGCTGGAACACCATGCCGATGTCGCGGCGCTGGGCGGCGATCCGCTTGTCGGTCAGCCGGTGCAGCCGGCCGTTGCGCTCCTCCAGGCCGACGAGGTCGCCGTCGACCCAGATCCGGCCACCGTCGATGCGTTCCAGGGAGTTGATGCAGCGCAGCAAGGTCGTCTTGCCCGAACCCGACGGCCCGAGCAGGCAGACGACCTCACCGGAGTTCACCTCGAGGTCGATGCCCTTGAGGACCTCGACGTGGCCGAACGCCTTCGAGACGTTCAGCGCCCTGACGAGCGGGGTCACCAGGGGGGTGCTCACTTCGCACCCCCCGGGCCCAGCGAGACGCCCGCGGCGGCCGGGCGACGGCGGGGCTGGCCGCCGTAGCCGCGACCGAACCGGCGTTCCAGGAAGTACTGGCCGACCATGAGGATGGACGTCGCGATGAGGTAGTACAGGACGGCCGCCATGTTGCCCGCCATCACCTGGTAGGTCTGGTTCTTGATCTGGCCGACCCGGAAGAACAGTTCGGCCTGCACGGGGATCGCCGCGAGCAGCGAGGTGTCCTTGAGCATGGCGATGACCTCGTTGCCCGTGGGCGGCACGATGACGCGCATCGCCTGCGGGAGCACGATGCGCCGCATCGAGAGCCGCTTCGACATCCCCAGTGCCGCGGCCGCCTCGTGCTGGCCCTCGTCGACGCTGAGCAGCCCGGCCCGGGCGATCTCGGCCATGTAGGCGGCCTCGGACAACCCGAGGCCGACGATGCCGCCGAACACGCCACCGAACAGGGCGTACAGGGTCGTCTGGCTCACGGTCAGCAGCCGCAGGTCCGGGGTCCCGAACCACTGCGTCAGCAGGAAGTCGAAGGGGAACCCGATCGAGAGCCCCGTCGCGAACAGCGCGCCGATGCCGCCGGTGATCGAGAGCAGCACGTAGCGCGGGATGGCCCGGTAGAACCAGGTGAACGCCCACGCGACGCCGGAGAGGACCTTGTTGTCGGACAGTCGCAGGACCGCGAGGAGGACCCCGCCGAGGATCCCGATGACCATCGCGACGACCGTGGTGAACAGCGTCCCCACCAGGAAACCGCGGATGACGATGTTCTGGTTCATCACCTGGAGGGTGAAGGGCCAGTCGAAGTTCTCGTTCGTCGCCAGCAGGTGCACCAGCATGAGCGCCAGCACGGCGATGACGGCGAGCGCGACCCAGCGCCAGGGGTGCCGGACTTCGACGGCGTCGATCCGTCCGGGGCGTTCCTCGGAGGAGTTCGTGCTCACGACACGGAGGGGTTGACCGGGAACTCCGTCACCGCACCCGAGGCGCCGCCCCAGTTGTCCAGCGCGGCCTCGTAGCTGCCGTCGGCGGCGATCGCGGTGAGGGCCTTCGAGATCGCGTCGGCCTCGGAGGTCTGCTCCTTCGGGGTGACGATGCCGTAGGGCGCGGCGTCGTAGATGTCCCCGGCGAGTTCCAGCTTGTCGCCGGTCTGCTTGACGGCGTACGCCGAGATCGGGGAGTCGGCGAGCATCGCGGCCGCGCGACCCTGGACGACGGCGGTCGTCGCGTCCTCCTGGGAGTCGAAGGACAGGACGGTGATGGTGGGCTTGCCCGCGTCGGTGCAGGCCTTGGTGCGGACCGGCAGGTCGTCGTCGGACTGGGTGGTGTTCGACTGCACCGCGACGGTCTTGCCGCAGGCGTTGGCGGGGTCGATGCCGTCCGGGTTGCCCTTGGCCACGACCCACTGGGTTCCGGCGTTGTAGTACTGGACCATGTTCACCTGGGCGAGGCGGTCGGCGTTGATGGTGAACGACGAGATGGCGATGTCGTAGCGGTTGCTGGTGACGCCCGTGATGAGGGAGTCGAAGCTCGCGTTGGAGTACTCCACCTTGACGCCCAGCTTGGCGGCCACGGCGTTGAGGACGTCGATGTCCATGCCCTTGACCGTGTCGCCGTCGAGGAACTCGTTCGGCGCGTACTCGGCGTTGGTGCCGACCCGCAGCGTCCCGGAGTCCTGCACCGACTGCGGCAGCATCGCCTTCAGCGCGGCGTCGGCGCTGCCGGTCGCGCTGGCGGCCGCGGAGCTGGTGGTGGAGGAGGAGGAGTCGCTGGGCGAGAGCGAGTCCGACCCGCAGCCGGTCGCGGTCAGACCGAGGACGGCCAGGGCGCCGAGGGCCCCCAGGAACGGGCGGCGGGCGGTGGGACGAACGGGCACGGGAAACCTCCGTTGGCGGGTGTCGAGCGGACACAGTGTGGACCACGTGGCCGGAGGACGAAGCACCGTGTCCGGTGCCGCGCCCGTTCGTAACGCACTTGTCACACGGCGCGCAACGACCGGGTGAGCGTCCGGCGCAGGCGCGGCAGGCCCTGGCTGCGCCCGGCGTGGTCCACCTCGACCCCGGCGGGGCCGTCGGGGTCGAGCACGACGGTCATCACACCGTTGTCGAACCACGGCCCGTGCTCGACGTCCCAGCGCACGTCGGGCTCGCGCACCCCGGCCAGCAGGGCCAGCCCGCGGATGAACCCGCGGACGGGCGCGCGGTCGAGGATCCGGTTGGCGACCTTCATCCCGCGTTCCAGCGGGTTGCGGAACGGCGACATCACCAGCTGGTGGATCGCGGTGCGTCCCGCGTCCACCCCGGGGACGTGGACCTGCGCGGTGTAGCTGCAGTGCACGTCGCCGGAGAGCAGCAGGACGCTCGCGGGGGGCTGCTCGCGCCGGCCCACCTCGCCCAGCAGCGTCACCAGCTCGACGAACGAGCGGTGGAAGGCGGCCCAGTGCTCCAGGTCGGCGGCCTGGCGCAGCTTCTCGCCCCACGCCGCGGCCCGGGCGCCCCAGCGGCCGTCGGCGACGGCCGCGTCGAACGTCTCGGCGTGGTGGATCCCGTGCAGCAGGAACGCGGGCAGCGTGGTGGCCAGCAGCAGGTGCTGCAGCGGCTCCTCGCGGTCCACGCCGAGGGCCTGGGCGCGCACCCACTCCCACTCCTGGGCGTCGGTGATGTGGCGGTCGTCCGGGTCGAGGCGGCGCGCGCAGCGGGAGTCGATGGCCACCAGGCGGGTCGCGCCGAGGTCGCGCGAGAAGCTCCAGCGCGCGCTGGCGGGGTCCGCGTCGGCGGTCGCGGCGAACTCGTCGAGGACCGCGTCGCGTTCGGTGTCGCCCTCGATGTCGCGCAGCACCCGCCAGAGCCGGTCCTGCGCGAGGTCCTTCGGGGAGAGGTTGCCGAGGTGCTGGTAGATCCAGTAGCTCGCGAACGCGCCCTTGACCCGGTCCTCCCACCACGGCCGCTCGCTGACCTGACGACGCCACACGTCGGAGGTGTTCCAGTCGTCACGCAGGTCGTGGTCGTCGAGCAGCATGCAGGTCGGGACCGTCGAGAGCAGCCAGCGGACCGCCTCCGGGCCCCAGGTCTCGTGGTAGAGCCAGGTGTACTCCTCGAAGTCCCCGATCTCGTCGCGGACCTCGCGCGCCCCCTCGGGGCGGCCCTCGTTGCGCTCGCGCAGCCGGTCGACGATCCCGGGGTTGGGGTCGTCGGCGTAGACCTGGTCACCGACGAAGAGCAGCAGGTCCGGGCGCGGAGTCTCGGGCTGGTCGACCATCCGCCGGGCCAGCGCGGAGAGCGCGTCGACCCCGACGAGGGCCGTGGACTCCTCCCCGTCGTCCCCGGCGCGGCGGCACGACCCGAAGGCGAGGCGCAGTTCGTCCCCGGGCGCGGGGGTGCTGATCCACGACGCGGGCCACGAGGACCCCACGAGCGGCCAGACGCCCACGTCGTCGACGCTGACCGTGTAGGGCAGCGACTGGCCCGTCGGCAGCCCGTCGACCACGACGAGGGCGAAGTGGTGTCCGTGCAGGCTCAGCGTCCGGTCCCCGCCCCGCACGGTGGAGCCGTCGGGCAGGGTGACGTCGACGGTGACGGACCCGGGGGAGTCGACCTCCACCCAGACCGTGGCTCCCGTCGCATCGACGTGGCGCAGGATCGGTCCGAGCAGGAGTTGGGGCACCGGGCAATCTTGGACCATGCCGAGAGGTCCGCGACTCGTACGCCGTGTCCACCGTCGCCCGGATGCCGAGGTCGACGGCACTGCGTGGCCGGACTCGATACCCGCTGTGACACAACTGCTCACCGAGGGTCTGGACCTGCCCGCCGGGGTGACGTTCCTCGTCGGGGAGAACGGGGCGGGGAAGTCGACGCTGGTCGAGGGGATCGCCGAGGCCCTCGAGGTCCACGCCGAGGGCGGGTTGCGCCGCCACGCCCCCGGTCGGGCGGAGGCCGCCGTGGACGCCTCGAGCCTCGGGTCCCGGCTGGAGGTCGTGCGCGGCGTCGCGAAGGCCCGGGAGGTGTTCTTCCTCCGCGCGGAGACGATGCACCGCTTCTACAGCTTCCTGCGCGACGCCGGGTCGCCGGCCCACTCGAACCTGCACGAGATGAGCCACGGGGAGTCGTTCCTCGACGTCGTCGGCGCCCCCTGGATGCGTCCGGTCGGGATGCTGCTGCTCGACGAACCCGAGTCGGCGTTGTCGTTCCGGAACTCCCTCGTCCTGGGCGCCTCGTTCGCGCAGATGGCGGCGGAGGGCAAGCAGGTGCTCTGCGCGACGCACTCACCGGTGCTGACGGCCCTGCCCGGCGCCCGCATCCTGCAGGTCGACGAGCAGGGCCTCACCCGCGTCGACTGGGAGGACCTGGCGATCGTGAAGGACTGGCGCTTCTTCCTCGATGCGCCGCAGCGCTACTGGCGCCGGGTCCTGTGAGTCGACGCGTAAGCCGTCACGGCTGCGGGACGCCCAGCCAGTCGTACCACCCGCTGTGCAGCACCAGCCACGCCAGCAGCCCGTAGCCGGCCTGGCCCGGGTGGATCCCGTCGGAGGCGGCGAGGTCGGCGTACCAGTCCTCGTGCTCGGCGAGCGGGGAGAAGGTGTCGACGTAGGAGATCCGGCGGCGCGCGCAGACGTCGGCGAAGGCGTCGGCGAGGTCACCGATGCGTTCGTTGCGCTCCGCGTCGGAGACCGGCGTCGGGCCGACGACGAGGGTCGGCAGACCGCGGGCCTCGCACTCGTCGAGGACGTTGGCCAGGTTGAGGCGGCTGCGGGCCAGCGTCGTCCCGGCGTCGAGGTCGGCGTGGCCGAGGCCGACGACGAGGCGGTGCTCGTCGCCGCCGACGAAGCGGCGCGAGGTCTCCTCGCGCCAGCGGTTGTTCAGGTCCGTCGTCGTCTCGCCCGGCACGCCGAGCGGGAAGAGGGTGATGTCGCGGTCGTCGCGCGGGGTGCGGGCCGACACGCGGCCGACCCAGCCGAGGGCGCGGGGGTCGCCCACACCGGTGACGAACTCGTCGCCGACGAGGCACACCCGCACGTCGTAGCGGCCGTTCACTTCAGGTCCTCGCTCACGCGGGTGGTGCTCCTCATCAGGGGGTCGTGCCACGAATGACTGGCGGGGCAGGCCGAGGATAGTCGCTGCCGGGGACCCCGCTGCGCTCGCCGGGCACCACGCGCGGAACCCCGCCACCCACGAGGGGTGACGGGGTTCGCCGCGGACGCCGCGATCAGCGGTTGAACGCCTCTTCGACGATCTGGCGCTGCTCGGCCTGGTGGCGCTTGGCCGAACCGGCGGCCGGAGAGGCGGAGGCGGGACGCGAGACGAGACGGAGCTTCGCGTTCAGCGACGGGAAGAGACCCATCGCGACGTGCCACCAACCGCCCTGGTTCGCCGGTTCCTCCTGCACCCAGACCGCTTCCGCGTTCGGGTACTGCCCGAGGACGCGGACGGCCTCGTCGACCGGGAGCGGCGCGAGCTGTTCGAGGCGGACGATCGCCGTCGTCGTGTCCTGGCGCGCGGTGCGCTCGGCGAGGAGGTCCCAGTAGACCTTCCCCGAGCACATCAGCACCCGGGTCACCTCGGCCGGGTCCAGCCCGCCCTGGTCGTCGATGACCTCCTGGAAGGTCCCCGAGGTGAAGTCCTCCACGGAGGACTGCGCGGCCTTCAGCCGGAGCATCGACTTCGGGGTGAAGACGACCAGCGGGCGGCGCGGACGGGCGTAGGCCTGACGGCGCAGCAGGTGGAAGTGGCTCGCCGGGGTCGAGGGGACCGCGACGGTCATGTTGTCCTCGGCGCACATCTGCAGGAACCGCTCGATGCGACCCGAGGAGTGGTCCGGGCCCTGGCCCTCGTAGCCGTGCGGCAGCAGCAGCACGACGGAGGAGTGCTGGCCCCACTTCTGCTGGCCCGCGACGATGAACTCGTCGATGACCGTCTGCGCGCCGTTGAAGAAGTCGCCGAACTGCGCCTCCCACAGGACGAGCGCGTCGGGACGTTCGACCGAGTAGCCGTACTCGAAGCCCATCGCGGCGTACTCGGACAGCAGCGAGTCGTAGATCCAAAACTTGCCCTGCTCCTGGCCCTCGCGGCCCAGGTAGAGCAGCGGGGTCCACTCGTCGCCCGTGACGCGGTCGGTGAGGACGGCGTGGCGCGAGACGAACGTGCCACGGCGGGAGTCCTGGCCGGCGAGGCGGACGGGGGTGCCCTCCATGAGCAGCGACCCGAAGGCGAGCAGCTCGCCCCAGCCCCAGTCGATCCCGCCGTCGGTGGACATCTGCTCGCGCTTGTCGAGCAGCTGCCGCAGCTTGGGGTGGACGGTGAACCCCTCGGGCGGGTTCGACTGCACCTGACCGATGTGCTTGAGCACCGCCGCGTCCACCGCCGTCGGGTGGGTCCGGGCGGGGGTCCGCGCGTCGGCCTCCTGCGCGGCCGGCTTCTCCAGCCCGCCGCGGCTGTCGCCGTCGACGGGACCGGACTTGGACTCCTTGGTCTCGGCGAAGGCGCGCTCGAGCTGGGCGGAGTAGTCGCGCAGCGCCTCCTCGGCGTCCTCGACGGAGATGTCGCCGCGGCCGATGAGCTGCTCGGTGTAGCCCTTGCGGACGCTGCGCTTCTTCTCGATGAGGTTGTACATCAGCGGCTGCGTCATCGAGGGGTCGTCGCCCTCGTTGTGACCGCGGCGGCGGTAGCAGACCATGTCGATGACGACGTCCTTCTCGAACGTCTGGCGGAACTCGAAGGCCAGCTGCGCCACCCGGACGCAGGCCTCCGGGTCGTCGCCGTTCACATGGAAGATCGGCGCCTGGATCATCCGGCCGACGTCGGTGCAGTACACCGAGGACCGCGAGGACGCGGGGGCGGTGGTGAACCCGACCTGGTTGTTGATGACGACGTGGACGGAACCACCGGTGCGGTAGCCGCGCAGCTGGGAGAGGTTCAGCGTCTCGGCGACGACACCCTGACCGGCGAACGCCGCGTCACCGTGGATGAGGACCGGCAGGACGGGGAAGGTCTTGCCCGCCATGTTGATCCGGTCCTGCTTGGCGCGCGCGACGCCCTCGAGCACCGGGTCGACGGCCTCGAGGTGGGAGGGGTTCGCGGCGACGTAGACCTTCGTCTGTTCGCCGTCCTCGCCCGTGAAGGTGCCTTCGGTGCCCAGGTGGTACTTCACGTCCCCGGAACCCTGGACGGTGCGCGGGTCCTGCATGCCCTCGAACTCGCGGAACACCTGCGAGTAGCTCTTGCCGGCGATGTTGGTCAGCACGTTGAGGCGACCGCGGTGGGCCATCCCGAGGCAGACCTCGTCCATGCCGTTCGTCGCCGCGCGGGACAGCAGCGCGTCCAGCAGCGCGATGACGGACTCGCCGCCCTCGAGGGAGAACCGCTTCTGCCCCACGTACTTCGTCTGCAGGAACGTCTCGAACGCCTCGGCCGCGTTGAGGCGGCGCAGGATCCGCAGCTGCTCCGCCGCCGACGGCTTCGCGTAGGGACGTTCCACCCGGTCCTGGATCCACTTGCGCTGGTCCGGTTCCTGGATGTGCATGTACTCGATGCCGACGGTGCGGCAGTAGGAGTCGCGCAGCACCCCGAGGACGTCGCGCAGCTTCATGTGCGCCTTGCCGCCGAAACCCCCGGTGGGGAACTCGCGGTCGAGGTCCCACAGCGTCAGGCCGTGGGTCTCGATCTCGAGGTCGGGGTGGATGCGCTGCTCGTAGGACAGCGGGTCGGTGTCGGCCATGAGGTGACCGCGCACCCGGTAGGCGTGGATCAGCTCGACGAGACGGGCCGTCTTGTTGATCTGGTCGTCGTGGCTGATCGAGATGTCCGGCGTCCAGCGGATCGGCTGGTAGGGGATGTGCAGCGCCTGGAAGACGCGGTCGTAGAACCCGTCCTCGCCCAGCAGCTTCGCGTGCACGATCCGCAGGAACTCACCCGAGCCGGCGCCCTGGATGATGCGGTGGTCGTAGGTCGAGGTCAGCGTGATGACCTTGCTGACCGCGAGGCGGGTCAGGGTCTCCTCGCTGGCGCCCTGGTACTCCGCGGGGTACTCCATCGCTCCGACGCCGATGATCGCGCCCTGGCCCTTCACCAGGCGCGGGACGGAGTGGACCGTCCCGATCGTGCCCGGGTTCGTGAGGCTGATCGTCGTGCCGGCGAAGTCGTCCGCGGTGAGCTTGCCGCCGCGCGCGCGGCGCACGACGTCCTCGTAGGCGGTCCAGAACTCCGAGAAGTTCTTGCCGCCGGAGTCCTTCACCGCGGGCACCATCAGCTGCCGCGTGCCGTCGGGCTTCGGGAGGTCGATGGCGATCCCGAGGTTCACCTGGGCCGGCTGCAGCACAGCTGGTTTGCCCTTGGCGTCCGTCGTGTAGGCCGCGTTCATCGACGGCATCGTCGCCAGCGCCTCGACGACGGCGAACCCGATGAGGTGGGTGAAGGAGACCTTCCCGCCCCGGGCGCGCTTGAGGTGGTTGTTGATGACGATGCGGTTGTCGACCAGCAGCTTCGCCGGGATCGCGCGCACGCTCGTCGCGGTGGGGACCTCGAGGGAGTCCTCCATGTTGCTCACCACGCGCGCGGCGGGGCCGCGCAGCGGGGTCACCGTGTCGGTGCGGGGGGCTGCGGGTGCGTTGTCCGTGACGGACACGTCCTTGGTCACGACCTTCGGTTCGGTCTTCGTCGGCTGCGGGGCCGGCTCCACGACCGCCTGCTCGACCGCCTTCTCGGCGGCTTTCGGTGCGGGCGCCGGCTCGGGGGTCTTCACGGCGGGGGCCTTCGTCGCGGGATCCGTCGCGGCGGGGGACTGCGAGGTCTTCGCGGGAGCGCTCACCGCGGGGGTCGTGCTCGTGGCGCCGTTCGCGTGCCCGTTGCTCGTGCCGTTCGCGCCGGCCGGGGCGGCCTGGGTGGTGCCTGCGGGGCTGTCCGCGGGGGAGTAGTCCGCGAAGAACTCCCACCACGCCTCGTCGACGGAGAACTTGTCGGCCAGGTACTGCTCGTACAGCTCGTCGACGAGCCACTCGTTCGGGCCGAACGTCGCTGCGATCTTGTCCTCGTGGTGCGAGGGCTGTGGAGGCACGGCGTTGTCGCCTTCTTCCTCAAGGTTGTCATCCGACTGCGGGCGCTGCTCCACCCTATCCCCGTGTGGTATGCGCCCGCCGCCCGCCCTCAGCTCGACGCTGCGGCTTTGGTCACACCCGGTGAAGCATTGGTCACCCTGGGCAGGTTGACGTCGATCCGGCACCCGCCCCCCTCCGGGGTCGGCGCCACCCGGATCGTCCCGCCGTGCAACTGCACGGCCCAGCGCGCGATGGCCAGCCCGAGTCCCGTCCCGCCGTCGGTGCGCGCGCTCCCGCGCTGGAACCGCTCGAACACCCGCTCGCGGTCGGCGTCCGGGATCCCCGGCCCCTGGTCCTGCACGCTGATCCGCACCACCTGCCCCGCGTCACCCACCGGGTGCGCCGAGACGAACACCTTGCCGCCGGGCGGGGAGTGGCGCGACGCGTTGTCCAGCAGGTTCGCCACCACCTGGTGCAACCGCGCCGAGTCGACGTAGACGTCCAGCCCCCGCGGCTCGACGTCCAGGACGAACTGCACGTCGCGGCCCGTCATCGACATCGCCCGCGTCGCCTGACCCAGGAACGGCTCCAGAGCCAGGTCCTCGCGGTCCAGCGACACCGCCCCCGCGTCCAGGCGGGACAGGTCCAGGAGCTGCTCCACCAGCCGGCCCAGGCGCTCGGTCTGGGCCAGTGCCGTGTTCAACGTCTCGTGGTCCGGCTCCGAGACCCCGTCCACGAGGTTCTCCATCACCGCGTGCAGCGCCGACACCGGCGTCCGCAGCTCGTGGCTCACGTTCGCGACGAGCTCCCGGCGCTCGCGGTCGACGGCCTCGAGGTCCTCGGCCATCCGGTTGAACGCGTCGGCGAGTTCGCCGACCTCGTCGTTGGAGGTGGAGCGGACCCGTCGGGAGTAGTCACCCCCGGCCATCGCGCGGGCCGCGGCCGTCATGTCGCGCAGGGGGGACGTCATGCCCCGCGCCAGCACCTGGGTGAAGACGAGGGTCACGACGATGGCGATGGGCAGGGTGTAGCGGGGCCCGATGTGGATCTCCACCAGCCGCAGCCCGCCCCACACCAGCAGGGCGGCCACCGTCACCGAGGCCCCCACCAGCACGGCCAGCTTCGTCTTGATCGAGTGGACCGGGTCGAGCGGACGCACGTCCGGCCACGGCCGGCGCGTCGCCGTCCGGGCCGCACCGGCGCGGGCGTCGTGCGCCGCGCCGGTGATCGGGATCGGACCGGTGAGGCCGGTGCCCTGCAGGGGTTCGGGCGTCCGGGAGCTCACGAGGTCTCCTGACCGCCGGTGGGCTCGAAGGCGTAGCCGACACCGTGGACGGTGCGGACGAGGTCGGCGCCCAGCTTGCGGCGCAACGCCTTCACGTGGCTGTCCACGGTCCGGGTGCCCGAGGCGTCGGCCCAGTCCCACACCTCCTCGAGCAGCTTCTCGCGGGTCAGGACCGTGCGCGGGGACTCCGCCAGGCAGACCAGCAGGTCGAACTCCGTCGGCGTCAGGTGCACCTCCGCGCCCGCGCGGCGGACCCGGCGCTGCGCGCGGTCGATCTCCAGCTCGCCGTCGGAGACGGGGAAGCGCATGGCCTCCGCCGAGGGGGCGGGGGCGCCGACGAGGGCGCGGGCCCGTTCCACCCGGCGGACCAGGCCGTTCACGCGGGCCACGAGCTCGCGCATCGAGAACGGCTTCGTCATGTAGTCGTCGGCCCCGACGCCGAGGCCGACGAGCTTGTCCGTCTCGTCGTCGCGGGCCGTGAGCATCAGCACCGGCACCGGACGGGCGGCCTGCACGCGGCGGCAGACCTCGAGCCCGTCGAAACCGGGGAGCATCACGTCGAGCACGACGACGTCGGGGTTCACCCGCTCGCACAGCTCGACGCCGCTGGGGCCGTCCCCGGCGGTCTCGACGGTGTAGCCCTCCGCGCGCAGGCGGCGCGCGACGGCGTCGGCGATGGTGGGCTCGTCCTCGACGACGACGGCCGTCCGCGGCGGCTGCTGGCCCTGCCCGCCCTGGGGTGCGGACGTGGTTCCGATGCTCATACCGCTCAGGGTAGGACGGCCGGGCGCTGCCGAACCCGGACGCGGCCCGGACGCCCGCTGTGTGCACGAGGCCTGCACAGGCTCTCCGCGAGGGAGGGGTCGGCCTAGGCTGTGCCCGTGCACTTCCTCGACGGCTCCCGGCCCGAGCACGACCTCACCTACAGCGACGTCTTCCTCGCCCCGTCGCGGTCCACCGTGACCTCCCGGCTCGACGTCGACCTCGCCACCGGTGACGGGACCGGGACGACGATCCCCGTCGTCGTCGCCAACATGACCGCCGTGTCCGGGCGCCGGATGGCCGAGACGATCGCCCGCCGCGGCGGGATGGCCGTCCTGCCGCAGGACCTGCCCCTCGACGTCGTCGCCGAGGTCGTCGCCTGGGTCAAGGGCCGCCACCCCGTCTTCGAGACCCCCGTCGTGCTGCACGAGCACGACACCGTCGCCGACGCGCTGAACCTGCTGCCCAAGCGCTCCCACGGCGCCGCCGTCGTGCTCGACGCCGACCGGCACGTGCTGGGTGTCGTCACCCCCGCGGACTGCGCCGACGTCGACCGCTTCACCCAGGTCGGCACGGTCATGAGCACGAAACCGGTGAGCATCGAGGCCGCGGTGGCCGAGGCCGACCTCGAGGCCGCCTTCGCCACGCTGCACGACTCCCGCCGCAGGTTCGCCCCCGTCGTGCGCGACGGGGTCCTCGTCGGGGCCCTCACCCGGACCGGCGCGCTGCGCTCCACCGTCTACACCCCGGCCCTCGACGCCCACGGCCGGTTGCGGATCGCCGCCGCCGTCGGCATCAACGGCGACGTCGCGGCCACCGCGAAGGCCTTGCTGGACACCGGGATCGACACCATCGTGGTCGACACCGCGCACGGCCACCAGGAGAAGATGCTCGAGGCGCTGCGCGCCGTCCGCGGCCTCGACCCGCAGGTCCCCGTCGTCGCGGGCAACGTCGTCACCGCCCAGGGCGTCCGCGACCTGCTGGAGGCCGGCGCGGACATCGTGAAGGTCGGCGTCGGCCCCGGCGCGATGTGCACGACCCGGATGATGACCGGCGTCGGACGCCCCCAGTTCTCCGCCGTCCTCGAGTGCGCCGCCGCGGCGCGCGAGCTCGGCGGGCACGTCTGGGCCGACGGCGGGGTCCGGCACCCGCGCGACGTCGCGCTCGCCCTCGCCGCCGGGGCCAGCCAGGTCATGGTCGGCTCCTGGTTCGCCGGGACCCACGAGAGCCCCGGCGACCTCGCCCACGACGCCGCCGGCCGGGCCTACAAGGAGAGCTTCGGGATGGCCTCGGCCCGCGCGGTCGCCGCCCGCACCCGGGCCGACACCCCGTTCCAGCGTGCCCGCAAGGGACTCTTCGAGGAGGGCATCTCCTCCTCGCGCATGCACCTGGACCCCGCCCGCCCCGGCGTCGAGGACCTCCTCGACCAGATCACCTCCGGCGTGCGGTCCTCCTTCACCTACGTCGGCGCGCGCTCGGTCGCCGAGTTCGCCGAACGCGCCGTCGTCGGGATCCAGTCCTCCGCCGGGTACGACGAGGGTCGTCCGCTGCCTGCGGGGTGGTGACCTCCCCGTGATGCTCGAAGGCGTGCGGCGGGCGGACGGTTCGCCCGTCGACGTCGTCACCTCCGGCACCGGACCGGGTCTCGTCCTCGTGCACGGCGTCCGCGGGTCGGCCGACTACGCGAAGCTCGCCGACCGCCTCGGCGCCCGGTTCACCGTGCACCGCTACGACCGCGAGGCCGTCGGCCGCGCCGGGGAGCGCTACGCCGTCGCCGACGACGTCGCCCTGCTCGGATCGTTGCTGACCCGCACCGGAGCGAGGCTCGTCCTCGGCCACGGCCTCGGCGGTCTCGTCGCCCTGCTCGCCACGGCCGGGCTGCTGGAGCGCAGCATCGACCGCGTCGCCGTCTACGACGCCGTCCTGCCCATCGACGGGTCGGTTCCCGAGGAAGCCCTCGAGCAGGCCGCCCGTGCGCTCGCGACCGGTTCCCCCGACCTCGCCCTGGCCCACCTGGACCGCCACCTGCGGTCCTCCTCGCAGGCCGTGCGGTCGGAGCGGGTGCAGCGACTGCTCGGCGGGGTGCTGGCCCGGACCGAGTGGGGACGCTCCACCGCGGCCCGGCTGCCGCAGGTCCTCGCCGAGACCCGCGCCGGGCTGCAGTTCGACGGCCCCGCCGACGTCTACGCCGGTCTGCCCGCCCGCGCCCTGCTGCTCTTCGGGGAGAGGAGCCCCGAGCACTTCGGCACTGCGGCGCTCGCGATGGCCGAGGCCGTCCCGACCGCGACCGCGCTCGTCGCGGGCGGCTGCGGCCACGACTCCCTGCTGCGCGCCGCGCGGCGCTGCGTCGCGCCGATCGAGACGTTCCTGCTGGGGGACACCCTCTTCTGAGGGTTGCTGCGGTGACCGGGCGAGGCTGCCGTCACCGTCGTCCGGCACCTCGTCGTCAGCCCTCGGTCGTCAGCCCTCGCCCGGGCGGTGGAACCTCAGAACCAGTGCTTGCGGCCCGCGATCTCACGCCCGGCCGCGCCCAGGATGGCCAGGACCGCGCCGATGACGAGCAGGACGACCCCGATGGTGGTGAGGATCGAGATCTTGGCGAGCAGACCGACGATGAGAAGGACGATGCCCAGGATGATCATGTGGTGCCTCCAGGTGGGGGATGAGCCTTGATCAGACCGCGTGGGCGCCGGATCGGCGAACTGAGACGCCGTACGGACGTCTCTGAGCGCTTGATTCACCCCATCGCCCGGAACTGCGACGCGGGGTGATCGCCCGAGCACGGAGATGTGCGACGGCTACCGCCGCGAGCGCGCGGGGCCCGCCGGCCGGAGGATGACTCCGGTGTCCCCGGTGAAGGAGTTCCCTGTGAGCCCGACCCCGTCCCCCTCGGTGATCGTCTTCGACGTCAACGAGACGCTCTCCGACCTCGCGCCGCTGGCCGAGCGGTTCCTCGCGGTGGGCGCTCCCGCGCACCGGGCCCCGCTCTGGTTCGCCACCGTGCTGCGCGACGGGTTCGCCCTGAGCGCGGTGGGGGACGCGCGTCCCTTCGCGCAGCTGGGCGCCGAGGCGTTGCGGACCCTGCTGCACGACGTCGACCTCTGGGAGGACCCGGCCGCGGGTCTGGACGGCAGTCTGGAGAGCGCGGTCGAGCACGTGCTGGACGGGATGGGCCGACTGCCCCTGCACCCCGACGTCGTCGACGGTGTCCGGGGTCTGCGGGCGGACGGCCACCGGCTCTTCACCCTGAGCAACGGCTCGGTCCGGGTGGGGGAGCAGTTGCTGACGGCGGCCGGCGTGCGGGAGGAGTTCGAGGCCGTGCTGTCGGTGGAGGACGTCGGGGTGTGGAAGCCGGCGCCCGCCGCGTACGAGCACGTCCTGCGCGTCAGCGGGGCCCGGGCGGAGGAGTCGCTGCTCGTCGCCGTGCACCTGTGGGACGTGGACGGGGCGGCGCGGGCGGGGCTGGGCACCGCCTGGATCGACCGCCGCGGCACCCCGTACCCGGCGTCGTTCGCCTCCCCCCGGGTGCACGCGAGGGGTCTGGTGGACCTGCGGGCCCGGCTCGCCGCCGGGGAGCGGTGAGTCACCCGGCGGTCGACGACACCTCGGCAGCCGCCGGCGGGCGGGTGGTGGACCCGTCGCGGTGGGTCAGGTACCGCGCGGCGAAGTCCGCGGCGGGGACGGGGCGGGAGAAGAGGTAGCCCTGGGCGTAGCGGATGCCGAGCGCGAGGAGCTCGTCGCGCTCCGCGGTGGTCTCCACGCCTTCGGCGATGACCTGCAGCCCGAGGTGGCCGGCCATGGCGGTGACGGCCGCCACGATCTCGGAGCGCTCCAGCACGTCGCCCTGCGGTGGTGTCCCGGTCGCGTCGGCGTCCGGCCGGGGGGAGGCGCTGACGAGCGACCGGTCGAGCTTGAGGACCTGGATCGGAAAGCGGCGCAGGTAGTCCAGCGAGGTGTAGCCCGTGCCGTAGTCGTCGAGGAGGACGAGGATCCCGGCGTCGCGCAGTGCGCGCAGCGAGGTGGCGGCGGGACCGGCACCGGCGACCTCGTCCTGCTCGGTGATCTCGAGGCGCACCGAGCTGGTGGGCACCCCGGCGTCGGCCAGCACCGCCAGGACGCTGGTCGCCAGAGCGGGGTCGTCCAGGCTCGCACCGGTCATGTTCACGCTGACCGGCAGGACGGGGCGGCCCTCGTCCTGCCACCGGCGCAGGTGGTGGACGGTGGCGCGCAGGACCGCGGTGTCGAGCTGGGTGTCGAGGTCGTTGCTCCCGACCAACCCCAGGAAGGCGTCGGGGGCGAGCAGACCGAGCACCGGGTGGCGCCACCGGATCAGCGCCTCCGCGCTGACGGCGTCGCCGCTGAGCAGGTCGACGACCGGTTGGAAGTGGACCTCGAGGTGACCGACGTCGGGGTCCTGCGCCAGCAGCTGGCGGACGTCGTTGCTCAGGGCGTAGCGGGCGCTGACCTCGGCCCGCATGTCGGGGTGGAAGGTGGCGGCCCGTCCACCACCGGCGGTCTTGGCGGCGTACATGGCGATGTCGGCGTGGGTGAGCAGCTCGGCGAGGTCGGCGGTGGCGGGGAGCGCCCCGGTGGTCCCCGTCGTGGCGAGACCGATGCTCACCCCGACCCGGATCTGCAGGGCTCCCACGACGAGCGGGGCGCGCAGGGCGTGCAGGAGCCGGTCCGCGACGGCGTCCAGGTGAGCAGGTGCGGTGAGGACGACGAACTCGTCGCCACCGAGACGGGCGGGGACGCCGTCGCCCGCGGTGGCGGCCAGCAACCGGTCGCGCACGGCGAGGAGGAGCAGGTCGCCGACGTCGTGGCCGTGGGTGTCGTTGACCTGCTTGAACTCGTCGACGTCGAGCAGCAGCAGGCCGACCGGTGTGCTCCGCTGCTGGTGCGCCCGGGCCAGCCCACGGCGGTTCGCGAGGTCGGTCAGGGGGTCGCGTTCGGCGAGGTGCTCGGTGGCCCTCAGCACGCGGGCCGCGCGCACCAGGCACAGGCCCGCCACGAGGGCGCCGGTCACCGGGATGACCCAGGGCGGCAGCCCACGCGTCGCGCCGCCCCCACCGCCGTGGTGCGCGGTGGTGATCCAGGCGAGGGCGGCGGGGGCCAGGACCAGCGGGAGCAGGCCCAGCAGAGCGGTGGAGGCGGACCGGCGGCGGGTGAAGGTGGCGGGATCGAAGACCGCCCGCATGCTCGGGTGCGTCGCGGCGCACGCCGGCGCCAGCACCGCGAGGGTTCCCAGCAGCCCCTGCGCGCTGCCGGCCTCCGCCAGCCGGCTGTTCTCCACCGCGGTGGAGAGGTCGTAGGTCAGGGAGAGCAACCCCCCGGCGAGCAGCAGGTGCGAGGCCGGGGCCAGGCCGGTGCTCGAGACGACGAACTTCACCAGGGCACCCAGCAGGACGATGTCCACGCCGGCCACCAGGACGAAGTACGGGGTCATCGTGCCGAGCGTGGCGAGCTGGGCGGCGACGGTGACCAGCACGGCCACCACGACGACGACGTCGAGCGCAGCGCCCGGACTGCTCGCGCCCGCGCGGCCGCGGTGGCGGGCGGCCAGCTGCGCCATGTGGGCGACGACGACGACGCCGAGGACCTGACCCGTCCCCATGCAGACCAGGACCAGGGGGTGGTGCCGGCCGAGCACCTCCCCGGCCGTGAAACCCCCGGCCCAGGCGGTCAGCATCGCGGCGACGACCGTCCAGGGCCAGGCGCCCCGGTGGTGCCGGTGGCGACCTCGCAGGACCAGCAGGGGAGCGGTCCAGACGGCCACGAGCATCACGGGTGTGCGCAGTTGCGGCACGATCAGCGCCGCCAGGCAGACCGCCGCCACGACCAGCAGCAGGAGCCGGGTCGTCCGATCCGCAGGCTGGCTCGCGTCACCGATCACGGTGGATCGTCGGCCGCCGGAGCAGGGTGCTGAAGCGTTTCGAGCGTGTCGGCCGATCGGAGGGTCCGGCCGTCCCGGGGCTCAACCGCCGGCTGGTTCCGGCCGACAACTCCTCGACGTCCAACCACTCGTGAGGTTCCCGTGCACCACCCGACCACCCCTCCCGACCACCCCGCGCGAACGGTCCTGCCCCGCCGTGCCGGTCACGTCGTGCCGAGCACGCCGCCGGCACCGGTGGCCACGGTGCCCGACGCGGCCGCCGTCCTGGCCCGGCACTGCGTCACCGAGGTCGGGGACCCGCACGGGCCGGTGCTGCTGCTGGCCCACGGGTTCGGTGCCGGTCAGCTGGCCTGGACGCGGCTGCTGCCCTTCTTCGAGGACCACCGGGTCGTCCTGTTCGACTACGCCGGCTCCGGGAGCACCCGGCTGACCGACTTCGACCACGAGCGCCACGCCGAGCTGGGCGGGTACGCCCAGGACCTGCTGGAGGTCTGCGCGGCGCTGGACCTGCGCGACGTGCACGTGGTCGCCCACTCGGTCAGCGCGATGATCGCGCTGCTGGCCGCGGCCGCCCAACCGGACCGGTTCGCCTCCCTGGCCCTGCTCGCGCCCTCCCCCCGCTACGTCGACGACCCCGCGAGCGGCTGGATCGGCGGCTTCAGCCTGGAGGACATCCACGAACTGCTGGAGTCCCTGGACAGCAACTACTACGCCTGGTCCGCGGCGATGGCGCCGGTGGTCATGGGCACCCCCGGCTCCCCGGACCTCGAGGCCGAGCTGACCGAGAGCTTCCTCGGCACGCACCCGGACGCCGCCGCGACCTTCGCGAGCGCCATCTTCCTCAGCGACTCCCGGGACGTGCTGGGACGGGTGGACCAGCCGACGCTGGTGCTGCAGTGCCGCCACGACGCCCTGACCCCCGAGGAGGTCGGGGCCGCGGTGGCCGCGGCGTTGCCGCGCGGTCACCTCGTGGCGCTGCGGGCCACCGGGCACTGCCCGCACATCAGCGCGCCGGCCGAGACCGCCGCCGCGCTCCGCGCGCACCTGGACCGCCACGGTCGCCACGACGCGTCCGGCGCGACCCGTTCCGGGCAGCCGTCGTGACCGACCGCGCGCTCGCGACCTGGATCGAACCGGTCACCGGGCCGGAAGCGCTGTGGTGGCGCCGCTCCCCGTGCGCCCACCTCGTGCTGGACCCCGAGACCGGTCTCGTCCTGGCGGCGAACGACACCTTCACGGCGTGGTCGGGGCTGTCGCGCGAGGACGTCGTCGGGACGGTGTTCGCCCGGCTGCTGCCGGTCGGCGACCGCATCGTGTGGACCACGCACAGCCTGCCGAAGCTGACCACCACCGGACGCGTCGACGAGAGCGCCGTGCAGGTCCTGGGCGCGGGTGGCGTCCGGCACGCGGCGTTCCTGAGCGCGACCTCCCTGGACCACGCAGGCACCCCTGCCGCCGGCGCGGGGCCGGTCCTGATCGCCCTCTTCGCCGCCCGGGAACGCCGCCGCTACGAGCAGGAGCTGCTGGCGTCCAAGCGGACGGCGGAGACGTCCGAGGCCCGGCGGGCCGCCGCCGAACGCCACCTGCAGCACCTGGTCCACCACGACCCCGTGACCGGCCTGCTGAACCGCACCGGCCTGCAGGCGGTCCTGACCGACGCTCTCGGCGCCGCGGGGGACGAGCCGGGTCGAGCGACGGTGCTGTTCCTGGACCTCGACGGGTTCAAGGCCGTCAACGACAGCGTCGGGCACGCCGGCGGCGACGAACTGCTGAAGGTGCTCGGCGCTCGGCTGCGGGCCGCGGTGCGCGAGAGCGCGGTCGTGGCGCGCTTCGCCGGGGACGAGTTCGTCGTCCTGGAACACCTGCGCGAGGAGGACGAGGCGGTCGCCCTGTGCCGCCGCCTGCTGGCCGAGCTCGCGGCACCGGTCGTCGTTCACGGGGTGGAGGTCGTCCTCTCCGCGAGCGCGGGCATCGCCTTCGCCGACCCCCTGCCCACCGACGGGCACGCCGCGCGAGCGGCCGACGACGTCCTCCGCCGGGCCGACACCGCGATGTACCGGGTCAAGGACAACGGCCGCAGCGGCTGGGCCGTGCACGACCCGCAGGCCGGTGACGCGACTGCGGACCGTCTGCGGCTGCTGCAGGAACTGCGTGCGGCCCTGGCCGAGGGGCAGCTGCGTCTGCACTACCAACCCCGCGTCCGCCTCGTCGACGGGGTGACCACCGGGGTCGAGGCGTTGATCCGGTGGGAGCACCCCGCCCGGGGGCTGCTCGGCCCGGCCGCGTTCATCGACGTCGCCGAGAACGCCGGGTTGATCCGCGAGATCGGCGCCTGGGTGCTCGACACCGCGGTCGCGCAGGCCGCGGTGTGGAACGCCGGGTCCACCGCGGAGTCCACCGCCGAGTCCACTGCGGAGTCCAGCGCCGGGACCTCGAGCGGCGCGGGCGTCCAGATGAGCGTCAACATCTCGGCCCGGCAGCTGAGCGACCCCGACCTCATGCTCCTGGTGACCTCGGCGCTGGCCCGCCACGGCGTGCCGGCCTCGCAACTGGTCCTGGAGATCACCGAGACGGCGCTGATGACCGACCCGGTCGCGGCCGAGATCACGCTGAGCGCCCTGGCGGCCCTGGGCGTCCGGATCGCGATCGACGACTTCGGCACCGGCTACGCCAGCCTGACCTACCTGCAGCGCTTCCCGGTGCACGAGCTGAAGATCGACCGCTCCTTCGTCGAGTCCCTGGTCGAGCGTCCCGCCGACCGGGCGATCGCGGGGGCCTGCGTGCACCTCGCGCGTGCCCTGGGGCTGGACTGCGTGGCGGAAGGGGTCGAGACCGCCGAGCAGCGCGACGTCCTCCTCGAGCTCGGCTGCGACCTGGCGCAGGGGTACCTGTTCAGCCGGCCCCGACCCGCGGGCGCCCACCCCTGAGCGGCGTCGACCACCACGTCGACCACCACGTCGACCACCGCGTCGAGCCCGGTTCGGGGTCCCGTCGCGGGGAGCCGCACCGTCGCGGGGTCGTCGCGGCCCCGGGCACGCGCCACACTGTCGTCATGGCGCGACAACCGTGGTGGCGGGCGACGAAGACCCTCGAGCAGTCCAAGCGGTCCGGGATCGTGTACCTGGCCCTCGCCGCGCTGGCGTGGACGGTGACCCACGACGGCGGCCCCTTCGTGCTGCTCGTCAAGATCGCCTTCACCGTCGCGGGGCTCTACTTCCTCGCCGCCTGGTACGTCCGGCGTTCCCGGGAGCCGGAGGACGCCGGTTAGCCGCCTCCGGGCCTCTCGGCTCCCGGCCGTGACCGCGAATCCGCCCCGCCGCTCCAGCCGCGGGCCGGGGGTCCCTCGTCTACGCTTCGTAGTGCCATGAGTTCAGATGCCCGGGTCGATTCCGACCCTCCCAGTACCAGTCACCATCCACACCCGGCGTCGCCCGGAGAGCCGTGCGGGGACCACCCGTGCTGACCGAATGGCTCCTCCTGCTCGTCGGGGTCGTCCTCACCCTCGGCACCGCGGTCTTCGTCGCGGCCGAGTTCGCGTTCGTCACCCTCGACCGGTTCACCGTCGAGAAGGCCGTCGAGGACGGCGACAAGCGCGCGGCCGGTGTCCTCCCCGCGCTGCGCACGCTCTCCACCCAGCTCTCCGGCGCCCAGGTCGGGATCACCCTCACCACCCTGCTCGTCGGGTACCTCACCGAACCCTCGCTCGCCTCTCTGCTGAACGGGCCGCTGACCTCCCTCGGCCTCGGTGAGACGCTCGCCGACTCCGTCGCGGGCGTCGTCAGCGTCGTCGTCGCGGCGGCGTTCTCGATGGTCGTGGGGGAACTCATCCCCAAGAACCTCGCCCTCAGCGTCCCCCTCGCGACGGCCGGCGTCGTCGCCCCGCTCCAGCGCGGTTTCACCTGGGCCACCGGGCCGTTGCTGAAGGTCCTCAACGGCAGCGCGAACTGGTTCCTGCGCCGCATCGGGGTCGAACCCCAGGAGGAGCTCTCCGGCGCGCGGTCCGCGCGTGAGCTCGCGGCCCTCGTCCGCCGCTCCGCCGACATGGGGACCCTCGACGAGGGGACCGCGAACCTCATCAGCCGGTCCCTGCTCTTCGGGGACCAGACCGCGGCCGACGTCATGACCCCGCGGGTGCGGATGGAGGCGATCCGCCTCGACGAGACCGCCGCCGACGTCGTCTCCCGCGCCCGGACGACGGGCCACTCCCGCTTCCCGGTCACCGGGGACGACGACGACGACATCCGCGGCGTCGTGCACGTCAAGGCCGCCGTCGCCGTCCCGCCGGACCGCCGCCACGACGTCCCGGCCGCCGCGCTGATGGCCGACGCGCGCCGCGTCCCGGACTCCCTCACCCTCGAACCGC
This sequence comes from Kineococcus sp. GCM10028916, assembly GCF_042674865.1. Taxonomy (NCBI): domain Bacteria; kingdom Bacillati; phylum Actinomycetota; class Actinomycetes; order Kineosporiales; family Kineosporiaceae; genus Kineococcus; species Kineococcus sp. GCM10028916. Next base: position 23,610 of record NZ_JBHTFM010000015.1, read on the forward strand.
TGCTGGTGCAGTTGCGGCAGAAGGGGTTGCAGCTCGCGATCGTCGTCGACGAGTACGGCGGCACGGCCGGGGTCGTCACCCTGGAGGACCTCATCGAGGAGATCGTCGGCGACGTCTCCGACGAGCACGACCGCGACCGCGGGGGCCTGCGCCAGCACCGCGACGCGTCCTGGACCGTCCCCGGTCTGGCCCGACCCGACGAGGTCCGCGACGCCACCGGGGTCGAGGTCCCCGACGACCCCGCCTACGAGACCCTCGGAGGGTTCGTCATGTCCCGCCTCGGCCGGATCCCCACCGTCGGCGACGAGATCGAGCTCGACGGCGCCGTCCTGCGCGTCGCGCGGATGGAGGGCCGCCGCGTCGAGCGGCTGCGCCTGCGCACCCGCCAGATCACCCTGGCGGACGCCGTCCAGGCCGCCGACGCCGGCATCGCCGCGGGAGGTGCCCGGTGAGCGCCCAGGCCTCGCTGCTCCTCGCCGTCGTCCTGCTGCTGGGCAACGGGTTCTTCGTCGGTGCCGAGTTCGCCGTCCTCTCCGCCCGGCGCAGCCAGATCGAACCCCTGGCCCAGACCAGCGCCCGGGCCCGCTCCGCCCTGGTGGCCATGGAGCACGTCTCGCTCATGCTGGCCACCTGCCAGCTCGGCGTGACGTTGTGCTCGCTGGGCCTCGGTGCGGTCGCCGAACCGGCGCTCGCGCACCTGCTGGAGCCGCTGTTCCACGCGGTGCACCTGCCGGAGTTCCTGCTGCACCCGGTCTCGCTGGTCATCGCCCTCTCGATCGTGACGTACCTGCACGTCGTCGTCGGCGAGATGATCCCGAAGAACCTCAGCATCGCCGGTCCCGACCGCGCGGTGCTGCTGCTCGCGCCGCCGCTCGTGACCCTCGGGCGCGTCATCGGCCCCGTCATCCGCGCCCTCAACGGCCTGACCAACGCGGCCCTGCGGGCGCTGGGCGTGGAACCCAAGGACGAGGTCGCCAGCGCGTTCACCGTCGAGGAGGTGCAGTCCATCGTGGCCGAGAGCCGCCGCGAGGGGACCCTCGACGACAGCGGCGGTCTGGTGGCCGGGGCCCTGGAGTTCTCCGAGAGCACGGTCGGCGACATCGCCGTCCCGTTCGCGCAGCTGCGCACGCTCTCGCTCGGCGCGTCACCGGCCGACGTCGAGGCGCTCGTGGCCCGGACGGGGTACTCGCGCTTCCCGGTGCTGGACCACGACGGGGAGCTGCACGGCTACCTGCACCTCAAGGACATCCTCTACGCCGACCCCCACGAGCACCCGGAGCGGTACCACCAGGCCGTGCCCGAGAAGCGGATCCGTCAGCTCGGCACCCTGGGGGACGCCGAGGAGGTCGAGGACGCCCTGGCGTCCATGCGCCGCAGCGGCGCCCACCTCGCGCGGGTCGTGGACGCCGCCGGGACCGTCACCGGCATCGTCTTCCTCGAGGACGTCCTCGAGGAGCTCGTCGGCGAGGTCAGCGACGCCATGCAGCGCGCCCGGGTGTGAGCCGGTCCGTGGTCCCGCAGTCGTTCACCGCGGGACCACGGACCAGGGGCGTCAGCGGCGGGCGAGGCGGCGGCCGCTGGGGGTGTCCAGCGGCACGTAGTCCATCCCGTAGTGGACGTAGATCTTCGGCTCGTCGTCGGGACCGAGCTCCTCGTCGGTGCCGAACGACGGGGCGGCCTTGACGTTCTCCTTGGAGAACGCGACCCGGATGTCGTGGCGACCGACGGCCGCACCGTCCAACGGGATCAGGACGGCCTTCTTGAAGCCCATCAGACCGGTCTCCACGGAGGCGAACAGCCACTCGTCGGTGGCCGCGTCGACGTAGACCGAGGCGAGGGTGCCGATCTTCGCGTCGCTGACGTCGAGGACGGGAGCGCCCTTCCACTGGTTCAGGTCCTGGACGAGGATGCTCATGGCCACACTCTGGCCGACGGCGATCACGACCGCTACCGGGGGGCGGGCCGAGCCTTCACAGGACTCACCCCGGGGCTTGCCAGGACCCACCGGAACCGGGTGGGACGATGGGTCACGGCATGAGCGAACAGACCCCTGAGCGGACCACCCTGACCATCAACTGGGCGCAGATCGCCGGCGGCGCCCTCGCGGCCGTCACCTCGGCGTTCCTGCTGGCCGGGCTGAAGAGCCTCGGCTCCTACGGCACCCTCGTCGGCGCGGCGATGGGCAGCGTCATCGCCTCGACGGCCGCCGCGATCTACGGGCACTACCTCAACGTGAGCCGGGCCCGGCTCGCGGAGGCCGCCCGTCGCGCGCGAGGGCGCCACCCCGGCCCCTCCCCGGTGCCCCCGGCCCAGGACGAGCACCCCGACAACCCGGCCCCGCCCGTACCCGGCGAGGACGACCCGGCACCGCCTCCGGCGCCGGTTCCCCCGCCCCGCAAGCGGTTCCGGCCGGCCCACGCGGTGCTCCTCGGGGTCGTGGCGTTCGTGCTGAGCGTGGGCGGGATCTTCGTCTTCGAGCAGCTGAGCGGGCAGAGCGTCGCCGCGGAGCGCCAGGGGTCGACGGCCACGGTGAACCCCGGGCTGTTCGGCAACGAGATCACCAACACGCCCTCGACCCCCACCGAGACCCCGTCGCCGACCGAGACCGCGACGAGCACGGACACCGCGACCAGCACCGACACCGCGACGAGCACCGCGACGGCCACCGACGACCCGATGAGCTCCGGGACCGCCACCGACGACCCGACCTCGAGGAGCACGGCGACGAGTTCCTCGTCACCGACCAGCAGCGGGTCGTCGTCCAGCAGTTCCTCGAGCAGTTCGTCCTCGGGCGAGGCGACCGCTCAGCAGGACGCCGCTGTGGCGACACCGACCTCGGACAGTTCCGACGCCGCCCTCAGCCGGCCCAGCGGGATCCCCACGACCGACCCCACCGCCGGCTGAGGCGGGCCGGGGAGGCCGCGGCGCGGGTCAGCGGGAACGCGTGGACTCGTTGGGCCGCATCTCCTTGGGGACGAGCTCGAGCATCTCGTCCGGGAGCAGCGGCAGGTCGAGCAGGCTGAGCTTCACCCGGGACCGGCGCCCGTGGCCCGCGGCGTCGAAGCGGATGACGTGCCCCGCGTCGCGCTCGGCGCGGACCTCGATGACCGACCCCGGCAGCAGCTCCCCGGAGGCGATCCCGTCGATCTCGACGACGGGCGGCCCGGAGGACTCCAGCAGTTCGATCCGGACGGTCTCCTCCACCCCGAGCACGATGGGCCGGGCGATGCCGGACATCGGCGCGACCGGCGTCACCAGCAGGGTGTCGGCGCCGGGGGAGACGACCGGCCCGCCGGCGGCGTAGCTGTAGGCCGTCGAGCCCGTCGGGGTCGCGAGGACGATCGCGTCGCAGCGCAGGTAGCCGATGCGCTGGCCGGCGACCGACAGCGCGGCCGTCACCGTCCCCCGCCCCGGGGTGCGGGCCAGGGCGATGTCGTTGAAGGCCACGGCCTGCTCGAGGGTGTCGCCCGTCCGCAGCTCGGTGCGCAGGCACAGGTGCGGTTCGACGGTGAAGTCCCCGGCGGCGATGCGTTCCAGCGCGCCGGGCAGTTCGCGGGGCTCGAGCTCGACCAGGAACCCCAGGTGACCGAGGTGCACCCCGAGCACCGGCACCCCGCGGGCGACGACGAGGCGCAGCGCGCCCAGCATCGTGCCGTCCCCGCCGAGGCTGACGACGGCGTCGACGGTGGAGGCGAACTCGTCCTCGCCCACCCCGAGGACTCCCGCGGGCAGCCGGGTGACGTCGGTCCGCAGCCCGACGACCTCCTTGCCGTGCTCCGCGGCCCAGGCCACCACGAGGTCGGCCTCGGCGGAGGTGTCGCGCACGGGGTGGACGACGAGGCCGAGTCGTCCGACCGTTGCGGGCTGCATCCCCGACACGCTAAACGCCTGCGCCCCCGACACGTCCGGCAGGGCGTGCCTCGGGCGACCCGGCGACGTGGCCGCGGGTGGCGGCGTCCTGGCCGAGCCGGCTCGTCCGGGCCCGGGGGACGACCAGCGGGGTGCCCGTCTCGGGGTCGGGGATGACGACGCAGGGCAGGCCGAACACGTCCTCGATGAGCTCGCTGGTGACGATCTCGTTCGGGTCGCCCTGGGCCACGACCCGGCCCTCCTTCAACGCCACGAGGTGGGTCGCGTAGCGGGTGGCGTGGTTGAGGTCGTGCAGGACGGCGACCATCGTGCGGTCCTGCTCCTCGTGCAGGCGCGCGCAGAGGTTCAAGACCTCGATCTGGTGGGCGATGTCGAGGTACGTCGTCGGCTCGTCGAGCAGCAGGATCGGGGTCTCCTGGGCCAGGGCCATCGCGATCCAGACCCGCTGGCGCTGCCCGCCGGACAGTTCGTCCACGCTGCGCTCGGCGAGGTCGCTGACCTGGGTGGAGGCCATCGCCGCGTCGACGGCGCGTTCGTCGTCCTTCGACCACTGCCGCAACAACTTCTGGTGCGGGAAGCGGCCGCGGGCGACCAGGTCGGCGACGGTGATGCCGTCGGGGGCCGTCGCGGTCTGCGGCAGCAGCCCGAGCCGGCGGGCGACCTCCTTGCTGGGCAGCGAGTGGATCTGCTCACCGTCGAGGAACACGGTGCCCTTCCGGGGCTTCAGCATCCGGGCCAGGGCCCGCAGCAGCGTGGACTTGCCGCAGGCGTTCGGGCCGATGATGACCGTGAAGGACCCGTCGGGGATCTCGATCCCCAGGTCCTCGGTGATGGTGCGATCGTCGTAGGCGAGGGTCAGGTTCTCGCCGCGCAGACGGTTCCGGGTCACGTCGTTCCGTTCTCTCGCAGTCGGGGTCATCAGCCGCGGCCCCGTCGCCACTGGGTGGCCAGCAGCCACGCCAGGTAGAGGCCACCGACGGCGCCGGTCACCACCCCCACGGGCAGTTGGGTCGGCGCGAAGAGGCGCTGCGCCACGAAGTCGCTGACCAGCACCATGAGCGCCCCGGTGAGCCCCGCGGCCACCAGTCCGGACCCGACGGCGCGGGTCAGTCGCCGGGCCACCTGCGGCGCGGCGAGGGCCACGAAGGCGATCGGGCCCGCGGCCATCGCGGCCAGCGCCGTCATGGCGGTGGCGACGACCAGGACGGTCGACCGGGTGCGGCCGACGTCCACCCCGAGGGCGCGCGACGCGTCGTCGCCGAGGTCCAGCATGGTCAGCGAACGGCTGCTCAGCAGCGCGAGCGGGACCAGGACCGCCAGTCCGAGGCCCAACGGGGTCGCCTGCTCCCAGCCGCGGCCGTTGAGCGACCCCGTGATCCAGACCTGCGCCTGCTGGGCGTCCTCGACGCGCGAGCGGGTCAGCAGGTAGTCGTTGACGGCCTGCAGCACCGCGGTGACGCCGATCCCGACGAGGATCAGCCGGTAGCCCTGGACCCCGCCGCGGCGGGAGAGGAGGTAGACGGCGACGGCCGTCACCCCGCCCCCGATCAGGGCGCCGAACGCGGTCTGGCTGCCGCTGCCGCCGATCACCAGCAGGACGACGAGGGCCCCGGTCACGGCGCCGGAGGTGAAGCCGATGACGTCGGGGGACCCGAGCGGGTTGCGCGTGACGAGCTGGAACACCGCACCGGCCATCCCGAGGGCGAGACCGACGAGCAGCCCCGTCACGACCCGCGGCAGCCGCAGACCCAGCACGATGAACCCGTCCGCCCGGCTGCCCTGGCCGAGGAGCGTGCGGACGACGTCCGGCACCGAGATCGGGTAGTCGCCGGTGGTGAGGCTGAGCGTCACCACGCCGGCGAGCGCCACGAGCAGGCCGAGGCAGACCAGCAGGCTGCGTCCCTCGATCCGCAGCGAGATCCCGCGGCCGGCCCGGACGGTGCGACCCTTCCGGGCCTGGTCGGCGGTCCGCAGCGGGGGCACGCTCGCCAGTCTCTCCGACGTCCCCGCGCTCACAGCTGGGCCAGCCGACGACGCCGGACGAGCGCGACGAGGACGGGCGCCCCGAGCACGGCGGTGACGATGCTGACCTCCAGCTCCCCGGGCCGGACCACGATCCGGCCCAGGACGTCGCCGAACAGCAGCAGCGCCGGCGCGACGACGCAGGAGAGGGGGAGGACCCAGCGCTGGTCCGGTCCGGTCAGGGCGCGCACGACGTGCGGTACGGCGAGACCGACGAAGGCGATGGGGCCCGCGGTCGCCGTGGCGGCCCCGCAGAGCAGGGTGACGGCGAGCGCCGTGAGCACCCGGGTCCGGGTGACGTTCGCACCCAGCGCCCGCCCCGAGTCCTCGCCCAGCGCGAGGGCGTTGAGGGCCCGGGACTGGGTGAGGGCCAGCAGGATCCCGACCGCGAAGAACGGCAGCATCTGCCAGAAGGTCGTCATGTCGTGCCCGGCCAGCGAGCCGACCTGCCAGAACCGGAACCGGTCGAAGGTCGTGGTGTCGAGCAGCACCTGCGCGCTGGTGTAGGCGTACAGCGCGGCCGAGATGGCGGTGCCGGCCAGGGCGAGCCGGACGGGGGTCGCCCCGCCCCGGCCGGTGGCGCCGAGCAGGTAGACCGCGACCGAGACGACCGCGGCGCCGAGCATCGAGGCCCAGACCAGCTGCAGGCGTGAGGTCAGGCCGAACACGGCGAGCGCCGTGACCATGGCGGCGGCGGCGCCGGAGTTCACGCCCAGCAGGCCCGGGTCGGCGAGCGGGTTGCGCGTCAACGCCTGCATGAGCGCCCCGGACAGGCCCAGGGCGGCGCCGACGACGATGCCGAGGAGCGTGCGGGGGATCCGCAGCTCCCGGACGACGAGGACGTCCTGGGAGCCACCGCTGCCGTCGGTGAGGGCGCGCAGGACGGTGCCCAGCGGGATCTCGCGCGACCCGATCGCGAGGCTCGCGAGCACGGCCAGGCCGAGCAGGGCGCAGGCGAGGAGCAGGGCGAGCGGGCGGTTCACCCGCCGCTTCGCCGGAGCCGGCCCGGTGCGCGCGGCCGCCGGCGGCGGTGCACTCGTGGAGGTGGACGAGGTGGACACGGAAGTGAGGTTAGCCTCTCCACCCTCGGGCCCGAAACGTGTGTCCCCGACCCCGTGCGAACCCGGATCGTGACGCTCCCTCCCTGTGATCGCGGGGGGCGCTGCCGATGGGAGGGGGCGACGGTCGGTAAGATGGTCGTCGGCGGACGCCAGTGCGTCCGCGGTCGAGTGTTCAGCACCGAGCCCCAGGGGCCGGAGCGCAGGTCCCTCGCACGGCCTCCGGGCCGGCGGGTGTGGTCGGGCACCACGGCCACTTCCCGTCGTGTCCGTCCCCGAGAGGCTCCTTGTGAACTCGTCCGCGTCCCGCGGCCCCCGCACGTCCAGCTCCACCCCCCGCACCGAGGGTTCGGTGCCGCCGCCGCGCCGGCGTCGTCGCGCCAGCGGTTCGGGCACCGCGACCGACCAGGCCGCGCAGCAGTCCCGCAGTCGCCAGAACCCGAACCAGAGCGCGAACCAGGCCCCGCGTCAGGCGCCCGCCGAGCGCGTCCCGGCCCAGCGCCCCGTCCAGGCCTCGAGCGGGGCCGAAGGCTTCTCCGACACGGCCGTGGAGATCGTCGAGGACGGGCGCAGCTTCGCCGACCTCTTCGTCCCCCAGCCCCTCGTCGACGTCCTCGCGAGCACCGGCGTGGTCAGCCCGTTCCCGATCCAGACCGCGACGCTGCCCGACTCCATGGCCGGTCGCGACGTCCTCGGTCGCGGTCGCACCGGCAGCGGCAAGACCATCGCGTTCGCGCTGCCGCTGGTGACCCGTCTCGCCGCCTCGACCCGCCCGCGCCGCAGCAAGCGCCCGCGCGCGCTCGTCCTGGTCCCGACCCGCGAGCTCGCCAACCAGGTGTCGGCGACCGTGACGCCGCTGGCCCACGCCCTCGGCCTCAGCACCACCGTCGTCTTCGGTGGCGTCGGGCAGAACCCGCAGGTCAACGCGCTGCGCGACGGTGTCGACGTCCTCATCGCCTGCCCCGGCCGGCTCGAGGACCTCATCCGCCAGGGGCACTGCCAGCTCGATGCCGTCGAGGTCACCGTCCTGGACGAGGCCGACCACATGGCCGACCTGGGCTTCCTGCCCGGTGTGAAGCGCCTGCTCGACGCGACCCCCGTGGTCGGTCAGCGCCTGCTGTTCTCGGCGACGCTGGACAACGGCATCGACGTCCTGGTCAAGCGCTACCTCTCCGAGCCCGTCGTGCACTCCGTCGACCCGGCCGTCGCGCCGGTCTCGACCATGGAGCACCACGTCCTCGAGGTCGCCGCCGACGGGAAGAACTCCCTGGTGCGCGAACTGGCGGCGGGGGAGGGCCGCACGGTCCTCTTCACGCGGACGAAGCACGCGGCCAAGAAGCTCGCGAAGCAGCTGACCGCGAGCGGGATCCCCGCCGTGGACCTGCACGGGAACCTCAGCCAGAACGCCCGCGAGCGCAACCTCGGTGCGTTCTCCGACGGTTCGGTGAAGGTCCTCTGCGCCACCGACATCGCCGCCCGCGGCATCCACGTGGACGACGTCAGCATCGTCGTGCACGTCGACCCGCCGACCGAGCACAAGGCGTACCTGCACCGCTCCGGGCGCACCGCCCGCGCCGGTGCCGGTGGTCTCGTCGTGACCGTCGCGACGCCCGACCAGCGGGGTGACGTCCGGACCCTGGCCCGCCAGGCCGGCATCTCGCCGCAGTGGACGAACGTCTCCGCCCAGCACGAGCTCGTCGGCCGTCTCGTCGGCCCGGCCGCGGCGCACGTCGACCCGGCGGACTCGCCGGTGCCGACCGCCCCGGCCCAGCCCCAGCCGCAGCGTCGGGCCAAGACCCCGACGCGCCAGCCCGCGGCCCGTCGGGGCGCGGCACCCGCCGCGGAGGCGACCGGGGCTCCCCGCCGTCGCCGTCGCGGTGGTCACGGTCGCGGACCCGCCACGGGCGGTCCGGCGAACTGAGGCTTCCCGCCCTAGATTGCTGAGGTGGGCGGGACGGGTGGGGTGGGCAGGCCGGGGTCGCCCAGCTGGTGGGGCTACAGCCACCCCCACAGCCGCGCCGCGGCCCACCTGTTCTTCTGGCTCCTCGTCGCCGGTGTGCTCGGGGCCCTTTGGTGGTGGTTCAAGGGCCGGCACGCGCCGGTCCGGCCGGCGGCGGTCCGCATCCTGCAGGGGGTCGTCGCCGGACTGGCCGTCACCTCGATCCTGCTCGGCACGGCCTGGCGCAGCGTCACCGACCTCGGTGCCGCTCCCGTCTGCGCCGCGCCGCCGGGGGAGGAGTGGGGCTCCACCGCCGACGTTCCCGACCTCACGCCGTCGCTGTTCGCGCAGAAGGTCGCGACCTGGCCCGAGACGGGCCTGGCCATGCTCTACGCCGACGCCCGCGGGCTCACCGTGTGCCGCTACGCGGCCGCCGACTACTACGTCGGGGTCGTCTCGAAGGCGGTGGCCGGCAAGCGCACGGTGAACTTCGGGGACATGGTGATCTCCCCGCGCTTCCCCACGGTCCCCTCCGACGCGGCGAACCTCGCCGAGCACGAGTCGCACCACCGACCGCAGTGGGCGGTCGCCACGTTGCTCGCCGGCCCGGCCGGCTTCCCGGTCGCCTACGGCGTCGACGACTTCTTCTTCCCCGGGGCCCGCAACCACTTCGAGCGCCTCGCCGGTCTCGAGCTCGGGGGCTACGTCGACGTCGGCCACGGACCCGTCCTGGGGGGCCGTCAGGTCGTCGCGCTCGTCGTCGTCGGGCTCGCCCTGGGGGCGGTGCCGCTCCGGCGGGTGCTGCTCCGAGGGGTGCGGTCACGGCGGGCAGGATGAGCGGGTGCCGCCCCTCGTCCCGTCGATCCCCCACCACCTGCTCTCGGCCCTGCCCGTCGCGGCGGTCCTGCCCGAACTGATCGACGCGCTGCGCTCCCGGGGGACCGCCGTCCTGCAGGCTCCGCCCGGCACGGGCAAGACGACGCTGGTGCCCCTCGCGCTGGCCGACGCGCGCACCGGGAAGGTCGTCGTCGCCGAACCCCGTCGGGTCGCCGCCCGCGCGGCCGCGGCCCGGATGGCCTCGCTGCTGGGCGAGCCGGTCGGGGCCACCGTGGGCTACGCGGTCCGCGGTGAGCGCAAGGTCTCCGCGAACACCCGCGTCGAGGTCGTCACCACGGGACTGCTGCTGCGGCGCATGCTGCACGACCCCGAACTGCCCGGTGTCGCCACCGTCCTGCTCGACGAGGTCCACGAACGACAGCTCGACGCCGACCTCGCGCTCGGGTTCGCCCTGCAGGCCCGGGACCTGCTCCGCGAGGACCTCTGGCTGCTGGCCGCCTCGGCCACCCTCGACGTGCCGCGCCTGGCCGCACTGCTGGACGGTCCCGTCGTGACCGCGACCGCACCCGTCCACCCGCTCGAGGTGTCCTGGTGCCCGCCGCCGCGGCCGGTGCGACCGCCCGAGGGCCTGCGCGTCGACCCGGCGCTGCTCGACCACGTCGGCGGGCTCGTGGGGCGGGCCCTGGAACGCGACGGTGACGTGCTGGTCTTCCTGCCGGGGGCCGGGGAGATCCGTGCGGTGATCAACCGGTTGCAGCGCAGCGCCTCCCTCGCGGACGTCGACCTCGTCGAGCTCAGCGGCGGCCGGTCCGGGGCCGAGCAGGACGCCGCGCTGCGGCCCGGTCCCCGACGTCGGGTCGTGCTCTCGACCGCCGTCGCCGAGTCGTCGCTGACCGTCCCGGGGGTCCGGACCGTCGTCGACGCGGGACTCGCCCGCGTCCCGCGCATCGACCACGCCCGGGGCTTCGGCGGTCTCGACACGGTCCGGGTCTCGCGCGCCTCGGCCGACCAGCGGGCCGGTCGCGCGGCCCGCGAGGCCCCCGGCACGGTGCTGCGCGCCTGGTCCGCCGCCGACCACGGACTGCTGCTCGCCCACACCCCACCGGAGATCGCGACCGCGGACCTCACCGGGTTCGCGCTGCTCACGGCGGGCTGGGGCGACACCGACGGGCTGCCCCTGCTCGACCCGCCGCCCGCCGGCCCGCTCGCGGCGGCCCGGGAGGCGCTGGAACGGCTGGGGGCGCTCGCGGGCGGACGGATCACCCCCTCGGGCCGGGCGATGGCCGAGGTCGGGCTGCACCCGCGCCTGGCCCGGGCCCTGCTCGACGGGGCCGGGTGGGTCGGGCCCCGCACGGCGGCCGAGGTCGTCGCGCTGCTCTCGGAGGACGCGCTGCTGCGCGGCGGTGACGACCTCGTCGCGTCGTGGCGGACGGCGGAGGGGGACCCGGTGTGGCGGCGGGAGGTGTCCCGGTTGCGCTCCTCGGTGCCCTCGACGCCCCCGGCGTCCGGGCGCGGCGGTTCCGCCGGTCTGCCCCGCGACCTCGCGGCGGCGGTCGTCGTCGCCCTCGCCCACCCGGAACGCGTTGCCCGGCAACGCACCCCGGACGGTGTGGCGTACGCGACGACGGGCGGGACGGGGGTCGAGGTCGCCCCGGGCAGCGGGTTGCGCGCCGCCCCGTGGCTCGCGGTCGCCGTCGCCGACCGCGCCCCCGGGCGGGCCGCCGCCCGCGTCCGCTCGGCGGCGCCGCTGACCGAGGACCTCGCCCGTTCCGTCGTGGGGGTCGAGGTCCGTGACGAGGTCGTCTGGCGCGACGGGGACGTCGTGGCCCGCCGGGTCGAGGGGGTCGGGGCGGTGGAACTGGCCGCCCGGCCGCTGCCGCACCCGCCGGCCGAGCTCGTGGCCGCGGCCGTCGCTGCCGGGATCCGCCGGGAGGGGCTGCGTCTGCTGTCCTTCGGGGCGGGGGCGGCGTCGTTGCGCTCCCGGGTGGCGTGCTGCCGCGCCGCGCAGGGCGGTCCCTGGCCCGACCTCGGCGACGAGCGCCTGCTCGCCACCCTCGACCAGTGGCTCGGCGCCCAGCTCGCGGGTGTCCGCTCGCGGCGCGACCTCGCCCGGATCGACGTCGTCGTAGCCCTGCGGGCGCAGCTGCCCTGGCCGCAGGCCGCCCGCCTCGACGAGCTCGCCCCGGTGGACCTGCCCGTGCCGAGCGGGCGGTCGGTGCGACTCGACTACACCGACCCGGCCGCCCCGGTGCTCGCCCTGAAGCTGCAGGAGGCCTTCGGGTGGACGGCCACGCCACGCCTGGTCGAGGGCCGGGTGCCCGTGGTGCTGCACCTGCTCTCACCCGCCGGTCGGCCGCTGGCCGTCACCGCCGACCTGGAGTCGTTCTGGCGCAACGTCTACCCGTCGGTCCGGGCCGAGAACCGGGCTCGCTACGCCAAGCACCCCTGGCCGGAGGACCCGCTCACCGCCGTCCCGACCGCGCGGACGAAACCCCGCTCAGGCTGATGCGGAGCGCCGCGCGACCTCGGGGACCGGCCCCTCCGAGGACCACGGGAAGTCGATCCACCGGTCGGTCTCGCGCCAGGAGTACTCCGGCGCCAGCCGGGTGGTGGGCTTGCGGTAGACGACGACGGAACGGGCCCTGATCCCGGCGTCGGCGCACATCCCCACCACGACGGCGAGGGTCCGGCCGGTGTCGGCGACGTCGTCGACGACGAGGACCTCGCGGCCGGCCAGTTCGGCCAGGTCCACGGAGGGGGCCAGCACGACCGGTTCGGGCAGGCGGGAGTCGACGCCGGTGTAGAACTCGACGTTGATGGTCGCGGTCTCCTTGACCTCGAGCGCGTAGGCCAGCCCGGCGGCCAGCGGCAGCCCGCCGCGGGCGATGCCGAGGATCACCTCGGGGCGGTAGTCCCCGTCGGCGGCGATCGTGGAGGCGAGTTCCCGCACGGCCTCCCCGAAGGTCGACCAGGTGAGCACTTCGCGGGCGGAGGCGTCGGACGTCACCGGGGAAAGGCTAGTCGACCCCCTCACCCGGCCCGGGCGCCGCTGCCCGGGCCGATGGCGAGCGCAGAACGGGCCCCGGCGCATACGATCACTGACTGTGACGACTCGAGACCGGGTGGGTGGCGGGTGAGCCCCGCGCTGTCGACGGTCGACGTCGTCGTCATCGGTGCCGGGCAGGGCGGGCTCTCGGCCGCCTTCTTCCTCGACCGGGCCGGGCTCGACCCGGGTCGCGGCTACGTCGTCCTCGACGCCGACGACGAACCGGGGGGCGCCTGGCGCCACCGCTGGTCCGGCCTGACCATGGATCGCGTCAACGGCGTCCACGACCTGCCGGGTTTCCCGCTGGGGGCCGTCGACCCGACCGCACCGGCCCGCGAGGTCGTCCCCGCCTACTTCGCCGAGTACGAGCTCCGGCTCGGGCAGCCGGTCCGTCGACCCGTCGCCGTGCAAGAGGTGCGACCGGCCGGGGCCCGCCTCGTCGTGGACTCCACGGCGGGCAGCTTCGCCGCCCGTGCGGTGATCAACGCCACCGGTACCTGGACGAAACCGTTCTGGCCCACCGCCCCCGGGCGTGAGACCTTCCGCGGCCGGCAGCTGCACACCGCCGACTACCCCGGCCCGCGGGACTTCCTGGGGCAGCACGTCGTCGTCGTCGGCGGCGGGATCTCCGCCGTCCAGCACCTCGAGGACCTCTCCGGTCTGGGGATCGCCACGACCTGGGTCACCCGGCGCGAACCGGACTTCCGCGACGACTTCGACGTCGAGGCCCGTCGGGCGGCCGTGGAGGTCGTGGCCCAGCGGGTGGCGGCGGGGGAGCCGCCCGGTTCGGTCGTCTCGGCGACCGGGTTGCTGCTCACCCCGGAGGTCGCGGCGCTGCGCGACCGCGGCGTCCTCAAGCGCCACCCCATGTTCGCCCGCGTCGTCCCCGACGGGGTCCGCTGGGCCGACGGCTCCGAGCAGGCCGCCGACGTCATCCTGTGGGCCACCGGGTTCCGGCCCGCGGTCGACCACCTGCGCCCCCTGAAGCTGCGGGAACCGGGCGGCGGCATCCTCGTCGACGGCACGCGCGCGGTCCGTGAACCGCGGCTGCACCTCGTCGGCTACGGACCCTCGGCCAGCACGATCGGCGCGAGCCGGGCGGCCCGTGAGGCCGTCCGCGAGGTCCTCGCCGGCCGGTGAGGACCGGCGGTCGCCGACCGCGGGGTACGTTCCGGCCATGACCTCGCCCTTCGACACCCCCCTCACCTCGCTCACCGGTGGCGCGCTCGACACCGCCCAGTTCGCCGGCAAGGCCGTGCTCGTCGTGAACGTCGCCTCCCGCTGTGGTTTCACCCCGCAGTACGAGGGGCTGGAGAACCTCCAGAAGGAGTACGGCGACCGCGGGTTCACCGTGCTCGGAGTGCCCTGCAACCAGTTCAAGGGCCAGGAGCCCGGGTCGGAGGAGGAGATCGCGGAGTACTGCTCCGCGACCTGGGGGACCACCTTCCCGATGACCGGCAAGGTCGAGGTCAACGGCGCCGAGCGCCACCCGCTCTACACCGCGCTGGTGGACGTCCCCGACGCCGAGGGCGCCGCCGGCGACGTGGCCTGGAACTTCGAGAAGTTCCTCGTCTCGCCCGCGGGTGAGGTCGTCGGTCGGTTCCGCTCGCGGACCACGCCCGAGGACGCCGCCCTGCGCTCCGCCGTCGAGGCCCAGCTCCCCGCCTGACCTCCTTCCCTCACCGTCCCCGCACCGGCTGCGCCAGCGGGAACGGGACGGTGAGCACGCGGCCTCCGACCTGCACGTGGTACCGGGTCCGACCGAGCTTCACGATGCGGCCGGTGGCTCCGGCGAACCTCCCGGCGCCGCCGACCTGCACCACGGTGCCCACGGACAGGTGCTGCGGCGCAACGGGAGACGACGGACCGGCCTGCAGGCGGCTCCACTCCTGCCGGTAGCCGGGCGTCATCTCCGTCAGCGGGACCTCGCGGCCGCGGTGGCTCCAGCGCAGCACGTTGGCCGGGTCGAAACCCCCCGCGCACCTCCCGCACGCCACCACCCGGCTCGGCCGCTGGTGACGGGTCACGACGTGCCCTGCGGGGCAGGTCCCCGACCAGGGGCCGTCGGGCCGGGGCGCGGAGGACAGTCGCCGGGCCGAGCAGCCGATGCGTCGGGCCGTCGCCCGCCACACCGCGTCGTGACCGTGGCGCGGACCCACCAGGGCGTGCGCGATCTCGTGCAGGATCGTGTCCCGGACCTCCTCGGGCGAGTGCAGCGCGGTCAGCGGCGCGCTCAGCCCGATCTCGCGCCGGTCCGCCCGGCACACCCCTGCCCGCGTCTTCGCGCGGTCCAGCACGACGCTCCAGCCGGTCAGTCCGTGTTCGGCGAGCAGCCCCCGCGCCACCACCACCGCGTCCTCCACGTCCACCCGCGCATCCTCTCCCTCGACCCGGGGAGGCATCCGAGCACGGAGCTCCGACACGACCGGCTCGGCGGCTGGAACGACGCATCAGAACGACGAAGAGGACCCCGCACGTCAGTGCGAGGTCCTCTGCTGCTGTGCCCCCGGCAGGACTCGAACCTGCGCACACGCCTCCGGAGGGCGATGCTCTATCCGCTGAGCTACGGGGGCCCGCGGTGCCCTGCGAACACTACCAGCGCCTCCGGGCCCGCTCCGACCACGCCCCGGACCCCCTGCGCCGAACGGGGCGGACCGGGGGGACGCCACACGCCGGTAGGCTTGACCCCCGTGACTCCCGCCGAGCTCTCAGCTGCCCTGAGGGACGCCCTGACCGCGGCCGTGACCGCCGGAGAGCTGTCCCTCGACCCCGCCGACGTGCCGGCCGAGGTCCGCGTGGAGCGTCCGAAGAACCGCGACCACGGGGACTGGGCGACCAGCGTCGCCCTGCAGCTGGCCAAGAAGGCCGGCGTGCCCCCGCGCGACGTCGCCACGCTGGTCCAGCAGCGACTGCTCACCGTCGAGGGCGTCAAGGCCGTCGAGATCGCCGGTCCGGGCTTCCTCAACATCACCCTCGACGCCGCGGCCGCCGGGGAACTGGCCCGCGGCGTCGTGACCGCCGGTGCGGCCTTCGGCCGTGCCGCCACCCCGAGCGGGGAGCGGATCAACCTCGAGTTCGTCTCCGCGAACCCGACGGGCCCCATCCACCTCGGCGGGACCCGCTGGGCCGCCGTCGGCGACTCCCTGGCCCGCGTCCTCGAGGCCGGCGGCGCGACCGTCACCCGCGAGTACTACTTCAACGACCACGGCGCCCAGATCGACCGCTTCGCCCGCTCGCTGCTGGCCCGCGCCAACGGCGAACCCGCTCCCGAGGACGGCTACGGCGGCGGCTACATCTCCGATATCGCCGCCGCGGTGGTGGCGAAGGTGCCGGGGACGATGGACCTCCCGCGCGAGGAGCAGCAGGAGACCTTCCGCCGCGAGGGCGTGGAGCTCATGTTCGCCGAGATCCGGGCGAGCCTCGCCGAGTTCGGCGTCGAGTTCGACGTGTACTTCCACGAGGACTCCCTGCACGCCTCCGGGGCCGTCGACCGCGCCGTGCAGAAGCTGCGCGACCTGGGCCGCATCTACGAGTCCGACGGTGCGACCTGGTTGCGCACCAGCGACTTCGGCGACGACAAGGACCGCGTCGTCCTCAAGAGCGACGGCAACCCGGCCTACATCTCCGGGGACCTCGCCTACTACCTCGACAAGCGCGAGCGCGGGTTCGACCGCTGCGTGATCATGCTCGGGGCCGACCACCACGGCTACGTCAACCGGATGATGGCGATGTGCGCCGCGTTCGGGGACACCCCGGGCGTCAACCTCGAGATCCTCATCGGCCAGATGGTGAACCTCGTCAAGGACGGCGTCCCGCTGCGGATGAGCAAGCGGGCGGGGACCGTGGTGACGATGGAGGACCTCGTGGAGGTCGTCGGCGTCGACGCCGCGCGCTACTCGCTGGTGCGTTCCAGCGTGGACTCCAGCATCGACATCGACCTCGACGTCCTGACGAGGCGCAGCAACGACAACCCGGTCTTCTACGTCCAGTACGCCCACGCCCGCACGGCCAACGTCGCGGTCAACGCGGCCACCGCCGGGGTGCGCCGCGAGGACGCCTTCGAGCCCTCGCTGCTGACCGACGAGACCGAGTCGCTGCTGCTGGCCGCCCTCGCGGAGTTCCCCGCCGTGGTGGCCCGGGCGGGGGAGCTGCGCGAACCGCACCGCGTGGCGCGCTACCTCGAGGAGCTCGCCGGGCGGTTCCACAAGTTCTACGACGCGTGCCGGGTGACCCCGCGCGCCGACGAAGAGGTCACCGACGTCCACCGGACGCGGTTGTGGCTCAACGACGCCACCCGGCAGGTGCTGGCCAACGGCCTGACCCTGCTCGGTGTCTCGGCGCCGGACCGCATGTGATGGAGAGGATCTGAGTGGCGAACATCGCCGTCGTCCCGGCCTGGCTCACGCCGCCCGCGGACGTCAACGAACTGCTCCCGCAGCTGTGGGCGCGCACCGTCGGTCGCGACGAGGCGGGGGCCCTGCACGTGGGGGGCACCGCGGTCGGTGACCTCGCCCGGACCTACGGGACGCCGCTCTACGTGGTCGACGAACTCGACTTCCGCTCCCGGGCGGTCGCCTTCCGCGACGCCTTCGCCGACGCCTTCGCCGACCTCTGCGGCGGCGCCGACGTCTACTACGCGTCGAAGGCGTTCATCGCGACGGGCATCGCCCGCTGGATCGCCGAGGACGGGCTGCACCTCGACGCCGCCTCCGCCGGAGAGCTGGACCTCGGCCTCCGGGGCGGGATCCTGCCCGGCCGGATCGCGTTGCACGGCAACAACAAGTCGCGCGCCGAGATCTCCGCCGCCCTCCAGGCCGGCGTGGGGCGCATCGTCCTGGACTCCCTCGCGGAGATCGACCTCGTGGCCGAGATGGCCCGCGAGCGCGGTGTCGTCGCGCCCGTCATGCTGCGCATCACCGTCGGGGTGGAGGCGCACACGCACTCCTACATCGCGACCGCCCACGAGGACCAGAAGTTCGGGTTGTCGCTGGCCTCGGGCCGGGCCGAGGCCGCGGTCGCGAAGATCCTGGCCCGTCCGGAGCTGCACCTGCTGGGCCTGCACAGCCACATCGGCTCGCAGATCTTCGACATGGGCGGGTTCGAGGTCTCGGCCCGTCGACTGCTCGAACTGCACCAGAAGGTCGAACGCGACCACGGGGTGGAGCTGCCCGAGATCGACCTCGGTGGCGGCTACGGGGTGGCCTACACCTCCGAGGACAAACCGCTGCAGCCGGTGGAGATCGCCGGCCGCCTCGCCGAGATCGTCGCCCGTGAGTGCCTCGTGCAGGGCATCGCCGTCCCGCGCGTCTCGGTCGAACCCGGTCGCGCGATCGCGGCGCCGAGCACGTTCACCCTCTACGAGGTCGGCACGACCAAGGAGGTCGAGCTCGAGGGCGGCACCCGTCGTCGCTACGTCTCCGTCGACGGCGGCATGAGCGACAACATCCGCACCGCGCTCTACGACGCGGACTACTCCGCGACCGTCGCCTCGCGCGCCTCCACCGCCACGGGCGTGCTGTCACGCGTCGTCGGGAAGCACTGCGAGAGCGGCGACGTCGTCGTGCGGGACGAGTTCCTCCCCGAGGACACCACGGCGGGCGACCTGCTCGCGGTCCCCGGCACCGGGGCCTACTGCCGGAGCATGGCGAGCAACTACAACCAGGTGCCCCGCCCGGCCGTCGTGGCCGTGCGCGACGGGGCCGCGAAGGTCCTGGTGCGCCGCGAGACGCCCGAGGACCTGCTCGCGCTCGATGCCGGGTGAGCGGCGGTCGCCCGGACCGCCCGGTCCGGCGCAGGTGAGAGGGTGGGGCCGGAACGTGCTGGACGAACTGAGGGGACTGCTGCGGTGGAGCCGGTGAAGGTCGCGCTGCTCGGGTGCGGTGTCGTGGGCACCGAGGTCGCGCGACTGCTGAGCACGCAGTCCGCCGAACTCGCGTCGCGCGTCGGTGCACCGCTGGAGCTCGTGGGGATCGCGGTGCGCCGCCTCGGCCGCGACCGCGGTCTCCCGATCGACCCCTCGTTGTTCACGACCGACGCGGAGGAGCTCGTCACCCGCGCCGACGTGGTCATCGAGGTCATCGGCGGGATCGAACCCGCCCGCGGGCTCATCCTGCGCGCGATGGAGCACGGCGCCTCGGTCGTCACGGCCAACAAGGCGCTGCTCGCCGCCGACGGCCCCACGCTGTACGAGGCGGCGGCGAAGAACGGCGTCGACCTTTACTACGAGGCCTCCGTCGCGGGGGCGATCCCGCTGCTGCGCCCGATGAAGGAGTCGCTCGCGGGTGACCGCGTGACCCGCGTGCTCGGCATCGTCAACGGGACGACGAACTACGTCCTGGACCAGATGGACACCACCGGCATGGGCTTCGCCGAGGCCGTCGAGCAGGCGCAGGCCCTGGGTTACGCCGAGGCCGACCCGACCGCCGACGTCGAGGGCTTCGACGCCGCCGCCAAGGCCGCCATCCTGGCCTCGCTGGCCTTCCACACCCGCGTCAGCCTCGACGACGTCCACCGCGAGGGGATCACCGAGGTCAGCGCCGCCGACGTGCGGGCCGCCCAGCTCCAGGGCTGCGTCGTGAAGCTGCTGGCCATCTGCGAACGCGGCGTCGACGCCGAGGGCAACGAGGCCGTCTCGGTGCGCGTGCACCCGGCGATGCTGCCGCGCGGGCACCAGCTCGCCGGCGTGCGCGGCGCGTTCAACGCCGTCTACGTCGAGGCCGAGTCCGCCGGTCAGCTGATGTTCTACGGCCCCGGCGCGGGTGGTCAGCCCACCGCCAGCGCGGTCATGGGCGACGTCGTCGCCGTGGCGCGGCACAAGGTCGTCGGGGGTCGCGGGCCGGGGGAGTCGGCCTACGCCCAGCTCCCCGTCCAGCCGATGTCCGAGACCGTGACGCGTTACCACGTGCGCCTCGACGTGGCCGACAAGCCGGGCGTCCTGGCCCAGGTGGCCGGCGTCTTCGCCAAGCACGACGTCTCCATCGAGGCCGTGCAGCAGCGCCAGGTGCCCACCGAGGACGGCGGTCGTGCCGTCCTGGTCGTGGTGACGCACAGCGCACCCGACGCCGCCCTGTCGACGACCGTCGACGAGCTCGAGCAGCTGGACATCGTGGACTCCGTGGCCGGCGTGCTGCGGGTCGAAGGAGGGGACGCCTGATGGCGCACGTGTGGCGGGGACTCATCGAGGAGTACCGGGACCGGTTGCCGGTGACCGACTCGACCCCGGTGGTCACCCTCGGCGAGGGCGGCACACCGCTCGTGCCAGCGTTGGTGCTGTCGGAGAAGGCCAAGGGCCGGGTCTACCTCAAGGTCGAGGGCTGCAACCCGACAGGTTCCTTCAAGGACCGCGGCATGACGATGGCCATGACCCGGGCCAAGGAGCTCGGGGCCGAGGTCGTCGTCTGCGCCTCCACCGGCAACACCTCCGCCTCGGCGGCGGCCTACGCCGTCGCCGCGGGCATCCGCTGCGCCGTGCTCGTGCCGGACGGCAAGATCGCCCTCGGCAAGCTCTCGCAGGCCGTGGCCCACGGAGCGACCCTGCTGCAGGTGGACGGCAACTTCGACGAGTGCCTGACCCAGGCCCGCAAGCTCGCCGAGGCCTACCCCGTCGAGCTGGTGAACTCGGTCAACCCGTACCGCATCGAGGGGCAGAAGACCGGCGCCTTCGAGGTCGTCGACGTCCTGGGTGACGCCCCGGACATCCACGTGCTGCCCGTCGGCAACGCAGGCAACATCACGGCGTACTGGAAGGGCTACACCGAGTACGCCGCCGACGGCATCGCGACGAAGACCCCGAAGATGTGGGGCTTCCAGGCCGCCGGCGCCGCGCCGATCGTCAACGGTCACCCCGTCGACGAGCCCGAGACGATCGCGACCGCGATCCGCATCGGTCACCCCGCGTCCTGGACAGGGGCGACCACCGCCCGCGACAGCTCCGGCGGGCGCATCGGCGCCGTCACCGACGACCAGATCCTCGCCGCGCACCGCTGGCTCTCGGCTCGCGAAGGCGTGTTCGTCGAGCCGGCGTCCGCCGCCGGTGTCGCCGGCCTGCTCGCCGCGATCGAGGCCGGCGAGGTCGAACCGGACCAGACCATCGTGATCACCGTCACCGGGCACGGCCTGAAGGACCCCCAGTGGGCCCTCGAGCTCGCCGGCGAGGGTGCCGACGGCAAGCGGCACGCCGTGCAGCCGGTCCGGGTGCAGCCGGACGCCGTCACCATCGCCCGGGCCATGGGCCTGGACGTCTGAGCGCGCGGGTGTCGACCTCCCCACGGGCGTCCGTCCCCACCCGGACGCGTGCGCTCACCCCGTTGCCCGTGGGCACGGCCGTCCTCGTCGAGGTCCCGGCCACCAGCGCGAACCTGGGCCCCGGGTTCGACGCGTTCGGCCTGGCTCTGGACCTGTGCGACGAGGTGCGCGCCGAGGTGGGGGCCCCCGGGGTCCGGGTGCGCGTCGAGGGCCAGGGCGCCGAGGCCTTGCCCACCGACGGCCGGCACCTGGTGGCGCGGGTCCTGCTCGAGGAGCTGGCCGCCGCCGGCTTCTCCGCTCCCGGGCTGGACCTGTTCTGCCGCAACGTGATCCCGCACGGCCGGGGTCTGGGCTCGTCGGCCTCGGCGATCGTCGCCGGCCTTGCCGCGGCCCGCGCCCTGCTGCGCGCCGCCGGGGTCGTGCAGGAGAGCGACGTCCAGACCCGGCAGCGGTTGCTGACCGAGTCGACGCGCCGCGAGGGGCACCCCGACAACGCCGCCCCCGCCGTGCACGGCGGGTTCACCATCGCCTGGACGCGGGGCGAGGACCCGACGCACCCGGACGCCGTCTCCTCGGTCCGCCTGCCCGTGCACCCCGACGTGCGGGCCGTGGTCTGCGTGCCCGCCGAGGAGCTCGCGACGTCGCGGGCCCGGGCGCTGCTGCCCGCCACGGTGCCGCACGCCGACGCCGCGCTGACCGCGGGTCGTGCGGGGCTGCTGGTGCACGCCCTGACCTCGGACCCGTCGCTGCTCTTCGACGCGACCGAGGAACGCCTGCACCAGGCGCAGCGCGCACCCGCGATGCCGCGCACCGCTGAGCTCCTCGCCGCCCTGCGCGCCGAGGGACTGGCGGGTGTCGTCTCCGGGGCCGGGCCCAGCGCGTTGACGTTGACGACAGCCGACCGGGTGGCCGACGTCGAGCGCATCGCGGCGTCGCGGGGAGGCTGGGACGTGCACGACCGCCCCGTGCACCAGCGCGGCGTGCAGTGGCGCGTGGACTGAGACGCGCTGCGGGACAACGGGTACAGACGTCGGCTCGGTTCGTGCGCACGACCCGCCGACGCGTCCGAACGGGGGACGTGGAACGTCTGGCGGCCCCACGGTGTTAGAGTCGTGGACAGCACTCACGGGCAGGGCACTGGAGTCGTACCCACTTCGCACCTCGTTGTCGGGTCGTCTGCAGTTTCATCTCCTCCCTGCTCTCGAGCGCGTCTCCACGTCTGATGTGCGCCCCTCCGCGCGACCGTGGATTCCCATTCCTGCCCGATCGGGCAGTCATCGCGACACCCCGGACCCGGTTCGGCCGGCTCTGCAGGTCAGTCGCTCCGACGAGGGGGAAGGACCTTCGTGACCGACACCACAGACATCGCTGCCACCGACGGCGCGACCGCCGACGCGCCTGCGCGCCGTACCGGCAGCCTCTCCGCCCTGCGACTGCCGCAGTTGCAGTCGCTCGCCGCGGAACTCGGCATCTCGGGCACCGCCCGGATGCGCAAGGTGGACCTGCTCGCGGCCATCCGCGAGCACCAGTCCGTCGTGCCGCAGCGCGGGGGCCGTCCGGCCGCCGCCGCCGAGACGAGCACCCAGACCACCCAGGCCAGTGCGCCGCAGGCCCCGGTCGCCGCTGCGGCACCCGAGGTCCCCGCCGCTGCTGCGGTCGAGGCCCCCGTGGCGGAGGAAGCTCCCGCCACCCGCCCGCCGCGGACACGGTCCCGTCGTGCGAGCTCCTCCGCCGGTGCTCCGCCGGTCGCCGAGCCCGCTGCTCCCGTGCCGTCCGAGGCGCCCGCGCAGCCGGCCGTCGAGGTGCCCGCCACGCGCAACGAGCCGACGCTGGACGACTTCGTCGGGTCTCGCGGCGAGAGCCGCCCGGAGCGCCAGGAGCGCACCGAGTCCCAGGACGGCACCCCGCGCCTGTCCCGCCGCGAGCGGGCCCGTCGTGACCGGGTGCGCGAGCCCGACCAGCAGGTCGAGCTGCCGAACATGCCCCGCCGCGGCGAGAACAGCGCCCCCGAGGCCGAGCAGCGCCCCGAGCGCGCCCGGTCCGAGGCCCGCACGGAACCGCGGGTGGACCGCGAGCCGCGCGAGAACCGCGAAGTCCGCGAACCGCGGGCGGACCGCGAGCCGCGCGTGGAGCGCTCCGAGCGCACCGACCGTCCGGAGCGCCAGGAGCGCACCGACCGTCCCGAGCGCACCGAGAACCGTCCCGAACCCCAGGCGGCGTCGACCAACGGCCCCGGCTCGGGCTACGACGACGACGAGGCCGGTGGCCGTCGTGGCCGTCGCAACCGCTACCGCGACCGCAAGGGTCGCCGGGGCGGCCGTGAGGGCGCACCCGGCGCTCCCGAGATCGACGAGCAGGTCAACGAGGACGACGTCCTGCTGCCCGTCGCGGGGATCCTCGACGTCCTCGACAACTACGCGTTCATCCGCACCTCCGGCTACCTCGCCGGCGCGAACGACGTGTACGTCTCGCTCGGCCAGGTGAAGAAGAACAACCTGCGCCCCGGCGACGCCGTCACGGGTGCCGTCCGTCAGCCCCGCGAGGGCGAGCAGACCGGCGCGCGGTCGAAGTACAACGCGCTCGTCCGCGTCGACACCGTCAACGGTGCCCCGCCCGAGCAGGCCCGCAACCGGCCGGACTTCGCCAAGCTCACGCCGCTCTACCCGCAGGAACGTCTGCGCCTGGAGACCGAGCCCAACGTCCTGACGACGCGCATCATCGACCTGATGTCGCCGCTCGGGAAGGGCCAGCGCGGCCTCATCGTGGCCCCGCCGAAGGCCGGCAAGACGATGGTCATGCAGGCCATCGCCAACGCCATCACGACGAACAACCCCGAGTGCCACCTCATGGTCGTGCTCGTGGACGAGCGTCCTGAAGAGGTCACCGACATGCAGCGGACGATCAAGGGTGAGGTCATCGCCTCCACCTTCGACCGTCCCGCCGCCGACCACACCGCGGTCGCCGAACTCGCCATCGAGCGGGCCAAGCGCCTCGTGGAACTCGGCAACGACGTCGTCGTGCTGCTCGACTCGCTGACCCGCCTGTCCCGCGCCTACAACATCTCGGCGCCCGCCAGCGGCCGGATCCTCTCCGGTGGTGTCGACGCCTCGGCGCTGTACCCGCCGAAGCGCTTCTTCGGTGCGGCCCGCAACGTCGAGAACGGCGGCTCGCTGACGATCCTGGCCTCCGCCCTGGTGGAGACGGGTTCGAAGGCCGACGAGGTCATCTTCGAGGAGTTCAAGGGCACCGGGAACATGGAGGTGCGCCTGTCCCGCCAGCTGGCGGACAAGCGCATCTTCCCCGCGGTCGACGTGCCGGCCTCCGGTACCCGTCGCGAGGAGATCCTCATGTCCCGCGAGGAGCTGGCGACCGTCTGGAAGCTGCGTCGCGTCGTCACCGCGCTCGACGCGCAGGCCTCCATCGAGCTCCTGCTCGACCGCCTCAAGAAGACCCGCAGCAACCTCGAGTTCCTGCAGCAGGTCCAGAGCTCGACCCCCTTGGTGAACAAGGACTGATCGGGAATGCTCTCCGGGGCCGCCGGGTTCCACTACCCGGCGGCTCCTGTGGGAGACTGCTTCGACACCGCAGGTACCGGCTCACGCCAGCACGAACGGCGACCCGGCACCGACTGAGCGCTATGAGGAGATCACCATGAAGGCCGGAATCCACCCGGACTACGTCGAGACCCAGGTCACCTGCACCTGCGGCGCGACGTTCACCACCCGCAGCACCGAGAAGAGCGGCGAGATGCGCGCCGACGTGTGCAGCGCCTGCCACCCCTTCTACACGGGCAAGCAGAAGATCCTCGACACCGGTGGCCGCGTGGCGCGCTTCCAGCAGCGCTACGGCAAGAAGGACGCCAAGTAGCATCACCTCAGCGCCGGTCCCACCGCTTCCACGAGACGCGGAGGGGCCGGCGCTGTCGCGTTCCCGTCCGCCCCTGACCCCTGGAGCTCCTGCGTGTTCGAAGCCGTGACCCCACTGCTCGACGAGCACGCTGAGCTGGAACGCCGGCTGGCCGACCCGTCCGTGCACGCCGACGCCGGACTGGCCCGCACGCTCGGGCGCCGTTACGCGGAGCTGGGGGCGGTCGTCCAGGCGCACGCCACCTGGCGCACCGCGCTCGACGACGCCGAGGCCGCCCGCGAGCTCGCCGCGGAGGACGCCGCCTTCGCCGCCGAACTGCCCGCGCTGCAGGAGGCCGCGGACGAGGCCGCCGAGAGGCTGCGCCGGTTGCTGCTGCCGAAGGACCCCGACGACACCCGCGACGTGATCCTCGAGATCAAGGCGGGGGAGGGCGGGGAGGAGTCCGCGCTGTTCGCCGCCGACATGCTGCGGATGTACCTGCGCTACGCCGAGAAGCACGGCTGGGTCACCGAGGTCATCGACGGCACCCCCAGCGACCTCGGGGGGTGGAAGGACGTCTCGGTGGCGCTGAAGACGCGCGGCGCGGCGGCCGAAGGGGTCTGGCACCGGCTGAAGTACGAGGGCGGGGTCCACCGCGTCCAGCGCGTCCCCGCCACGGAGTCCCAGGGCCGCGTCCACACCTCCGCCGTCGGGGTCCTCGTGATGCCGGAGGCCGAGGAGGTCGAGGTCACCATCGACGCCAACGACCTGCGCATCGACGTCTTCCGCTCCTCCGGCCCGGGCGGGCAGAGCGTCAACACCACCGACTCCGCCGTCCGCATCACGCACCTGCCGACGGGGGTCGTCGCCAGCTGCCAGAACGAGAAGTCGCAGCTGCAGAACAAGGAGTCCGCGATGCGGATCCTGCGGGCCCGCCTGCACGCCGCGGCCCAGGAGGCCGCCGACGTCGAGGCCTCCGCGGCGCGCCGGTCCCAGGTCCGCACCGTCGACCGCTCCGAGCGCATCCGGACCTACAACTACGGCGAGAACCGCATCGCCGACCACCGGACGGGTTTCAAGGCCTACAACCTCGACACCGTCCTCGACGGCGACCTCGACCCGGTCATCCAGTCGGCCATCGACGCCGACGAAGCCGCGCAGCTCGCCGTCTCCGACGTCTGACACCCCGCGAGATGTGACTACGGATCTCTTGCACTGAGTACGGAAGTGCGTAGGATTTGCGTATGGACGACGAACGGTGGGACGTCCTCGAGAAGCGGATCGCGGCCCTCGAAGCCCGGGTGGCCGACGGTGCGGACCTGCGCGAGACCGATGAGTTCTGGGCGCTGCGCGAGCTGAAGCGGCGGGCGGAGGGACGGTCCCACGTCCTCTTCACCGGCAGCCTCACGCTGCCCACGGGTGCGCACTACGAGTGGCAGGAGACCGTCGAGGTCTCCTCCCTGCTTGCGGCGGACCCGACGGGGGCCGTCGCCGTGCTGTCCGCGCTCGCGCACCCCGTCCGCCTGCAGCTGCTGCACCGGGTGCTGCACGGCGGACGCACCGTCGCGGAACTCTCCGAGGGGCTCGGCACGTCCGGGCAGCTGTACCACCACCTGCGTCAGCTGGTCGCCGAAGGCTGGCTGGCCACCTCGGGGCGGGGCGTCTACGACGTCCCGCCGGCGCGCGTCGTCCCGCTCGTGACCCTGCTCGCCACGGCCGGATTGAGATGACCCCATGCCCCTCAACGTGTCACGCCGTTCCCGTCCCACCCTCTTCGTCGTCCTCGCGGCGGCGCTCGTCGCCGGTCTGAGCGCCTTCACCCCGGCGACACCACCGACGCCCACGGCCGACAGCACGGGGGATCCCGCGCTCGCCCGGCGGTTGCGGCTCGCCGTCGGGGACCTCCCGGGTCAGGGGTTCGCCGCGGCCGCGGGGGACCGGTTGACGTCGGCGCAGGCGGCGATCGGGGAGGCTTCGCCGGGTCGTCCCCTCACCGCCACCACGCCGCAGGAGATCGGCTCGGTCACCAAGTCGATGACGGGTCTGCTCTTCGCCGACGCCGTCGAGCGGGGGGAGGTGACCCCCGCGACGACGCTGGGGGAGCTCTACCCCGGTCTCCCGGGAGAACTGGCGGTCACGACCCTGACCGAACTCGCCACCCACACGTCGGGTCTGCCGCGCCTGAGCACCCGCGCGCAGCTGCGGAGCCTCGTCACGAACCTCACCTACGGAAATCCGTACGAGTGGGACACCCCCGGGTCGTTGCTGTCCGACGCCGGTTCCACGTGGCTGCGGACGCCGCGCGGGGAGTTCTCCTACTCCAACCTCGGGTACGCCCTGCTCGGGCAGGCGCTGGCCGTGCGGGCGGGTGCCCCGTACCCGCAGCTGCTGACCGACCGCGTCCTCGCGCCGCTGGGGATGACCGCCACCGTCGCCGCG
The DNA here is from genome assembly GCF_042674865.1 of Kineococcus sp. GCM10028916. Classification (NCBI taxonomy): domain Bacteria; kingdom Bacillati; phylum Actinomycetota; class Actinomycetes; order Kineosporiales; family Kineosporiaceae; genus Kineococcus; species Kineococcus sp. GCM10028916. Next base: position 50,911 of record NZ_JBHTFM010000015.1, read on the forward strand.
CCGGACCCGCTCCCCGCCGGTCGGGCGCTGGAACGGGCTGCCGACGGGCGGCGGACCACCCCCTGGAGCTCCACGGGCAGCGTCCCGGCGGGGATCGGCGTCTACTCCACCGCTGCGGACCTGGGGCGGCTCGCCGCCGCGGCGGTCTCCGGCGACGTGCCCGGCTCGGCCGCGCTGGCCGGGTGGGGCTGGTTCCCGGCGGAGGTCGACGGTCGGACGCTGCTCGGCAACAACGGGGCGACGTACGGGGTCCAGAGCTCGATCTGGCTCGAACCCTCCTCCGGCCGCTGGGTCGCGGTCACCTCGCCCAGCGGGTCGGCCGGCGTGGACACCCAGACGATCGCGTTCCGGCTGCTCGGGATCGACGTCTGACCTGCCCGTAGGGTCGGAACGTGCCGAGCGACGTGAGGGAACTGCTGCGCGACGCCGAGCAGCGACTGGCCACCGCGGGGGTGGTGTCCGCCCGCGCGGACGCCGAGGTCCTCCTGGCCCACGCGCTGCGCGTCGACCGCTCCCGCCTCGGGGTCCTCCTCGCGCTGCGCGAGAGCGTCGAGCCCGGGACCTTCGAGCACCTGCTCGACCAGCGCGAGCAGCGCGTTCCGCTGCAGCACCTCACGGGCCGCGCCGGGTTCCGCGAGCTGGACCTGCACGTCGGGCCCGGGGTGTTCGTCCCGCGCCCCGAGACCGAGACCGTCGCCCAGCTCGCCGTCGACGAGACGAGGCGTCTGGTGGCGGCGGGGGAGTTCCCCACCGTCGTCGACCTCTGCACCGGGTCCGGCGCGATCGCCCTGGCCGTCGCGACGGAGGTGCCGCGGTGCGCCGTGCACGCCGTCGAGCTCGATCCCATGGCGCACGCCTGGGCGCGGCGCAACGTCGACGAGTTCGCCCCGCGGGTGGACCTGCGCGAAGGGGACGCCGCGTCCGCTTTCGCCGACCTCGACGGCGAGGTGGACGTCGTCGTGAGCAACCCGCCCTACGTCCCGCCGGGTGCGGTCCCCGTCGACGCCGAGGTGGCGCGCCACGATCCGGAGATCGCGCTCTACGGCCTCGGCGACGACGGACTGCTCGTCCCGCGCCGGGTCGTGGCGGCCGCGGCCCGGTTGCTGCGGCCCGGGGGCTACGTGGTGGTCGAGCACGCCGAGGTGCAGGAACGCTCGGCGCGGGAGATGTTCTCGGCGTCGCTGTGGCAGGACGTCGGCAGCCACCGCGACCTCACCGGCCGTCCCCGCACGACCACGGCCCGTCGTCGCTGAGCGTCGACACCCCGCCGATCCCGCCGCTGTCGTCCTCCCCGTGGCCGACAGTGGGAGACTCCTGCGTGTGAGGCCCCCGTTCGATTGCGCCGACCCCGTCATCCGAGAGCGCGGTCTGTCCGCAGCGCACAACGCCGTGAAGCGCGGTGAGGTGGTCGTGCTGCCCACCGACACCGTCTACGGCATCGGCGCCGACGCGTTCAACCCTGCCGCGGTGCAGCGCCTGCTCGAGGCCAAGGGACGTGGACGCAACATGCCGCCACCCGTCCTCGTGCCCGAGACCCGCACCATCGACGGCCTGGCGTCGTCCATCCCGTTCGCGGTCCGCGAGCTGATCGACGCGTTCTGGCCCGGTGCCCTGACCATCGTCTGCCGCGCCCAGCCCTCGCTGAGCTGGGACCTCGGGGACACCAACGGCACGGTCGCGCTGCGGATGCCGCTGCACCCCGTCGCCCTCGAGCTGCTCAAGCGCACCGGCCCGATGGCCGTCTCGAGCGCCAACCTCTCCGGCCACCCCGCCGCGAACCTCGTCACCGAGGCCGTCGAGCAGCTGGGGGAGTCCGTCCGGGTCTACCTCGACGGCGGTCCGGCGACGAAGGGGGCGCCCTCGACGATCGTCGACGCCTCCGACGGACCGCTGCGGGTCCTGCGCGTCGGGGCGATCTCGGAGGCGGAGCTGCGCGCCGCGGTGCCCAAGGGCTGGGCCGAGCTCGACGAGCCCGACAGCAACGCCGATCCCGAGGCTGACCCCGAGCCTCAGCTCGAGACCGAGGGAACCGGAGCGAGCGCACCGCAGACGAGCGGATGAGGGCCTACCTCCTCGTCATCGTCGTGGCCGCGGCCGTCACGTACCTGACGACACCCCTGGTGCGGCGCCTCGCCCAGCGCGTCGGCGCGATCACCCCGCTGCGTGACCGCGACGTGCACTCGGTGCCCGTGCCGCGGATGGGCGGGGTGGCGATGTTCTTCGGGATGGTCGCCGCCCTGGTCGTGGCGAGCCAGGTGCCGTTCCTCTCCCGCGTCTTCCACGCCGACCCCGGACCGCTGTGGGTCCTCGTCGGCGCCGGGGTGGTCTGTGCCGTCGGCGTCGCCGACGACATCGTCCAGCTCGACGCCGTCACCAAGCTGGCCGGTCAGGTGCTCGCCGCCGGGATCATGGGCTGGCAGGGCGTGAGCCTGCTGCAGCTGCCGATCGGTGGGGTCACCCTGCTCTCGGGCCGGACCATGATGATCATCACGATCCTGGTGGTGCTCGTGTCAGTGAACGCGGTGAACTTCGTCGACGGCCTGGACGGTCTCGCCGCCGGCATCGTCGGGATCGGCTCGATCGCCTTCTTCGGATACTCCTACGCCCTGCAGCGGGGCAGCGCGCCCGACGACTTCTCCTCCCTCGCCACGCTCATCGCCGCGATCACCGTGGGGGTGTGCCTCGGCTTCCTGCCCCACAACTTCCACCCGGCGCGCATCTTCATGGGTGACTCCGGGTCGATGATGCTCGGTCTGCTGATGGCCAGCTCGACCATCGCGGCGACGAGCACGGTCGATCCCGAGGCCGTGGCCAGCGAGAAGATCGCGCCCGCGTTCTTCCCGTTGCTGCTGCCCATCGCGGTCCTGCTGGTCCCGTTCAGCGACATGGTCCTGGCCGTGGTCCGCCGCACGCGGGCGGGCAAGGCGTTCTGGCACCCCGACAAGAAGCACCTGCACCACCGGTTGCTGCAGCTCGGCCACTCCCACCGCGTCGCCGTCCTCGTCATGTACTCGTGGGCGGCGTTCCTGAGCTTCGGGGTGGCCTCCTCGGCCTTCCTCCCGCTGACCCAGGCCTTCGCCGTGGCCTTCGCGGCCGGCTGCGTCGTGCTGGCCCTGACGTTCCTGCCCGTGTACTGGCGACGCAACCGACGGACGGTGGACCCCGTGAACCCGACGGTGAGCGACGAGGAACCCACGCAGAGTGCCGTTGCGGCACCCACGTCCGAGACTTCCCGCACGTGAGCGCGGACGGTCCACGACGTGACGTAGGAGACCCTTCCGCTCGTGATAGCTTTCACGAAGTCTCCCCGGAACGTGACCAACAACCCGGGGTTGCCGCCAGTGAGCCTGTCCCACCGGACGACCCGCCGACGACGGAAGAGAAACCTTTGAGCACCAGCACCGACGCAGGAGTCCAGGCCGCCGAGGCCTTCGGCATCCTGCTTCGCCGCGCGTCCGCGGTGTCGGGTGCGGTTGCTCTGGTCTGCGTCGTCGTCGCCTGGATCTGGCAGGGGAGCGCCTCGGGGCTCTCCGCGCTGATCGGCGGGGCCATCGTCGTGGGGTTCTTCGGAGCCCGCCTGGTGGTCATGCGCAAGGTCACGCGGTCTCGCCCGCAGCTGATCATGATGACCGCGATGGTCGTCTACTCGGTCAAGGTGGTCCTGCTCGGGATCGCGATGCTGCTGCTCACCCGGGTCGACGGGATCTCCGGTCCCGCGCTGGGGTTCACCGTCATCATCACGGCGGTCGTGTGGCTGGCCGCCGAACTCCGCGGCTTCATGAAGCTGCGGATCCCCATCTTCATGACGGACGAGGTCGAGAAGTGAGCCTCGCCAAGCCCTCCGACGCGCCGTCGGCCATGCCCACGGACGCGGGCAACGGCATCACCGAGAAGATCGCCTGGAGCATCACGTCGTACCTGATCTCCGGTGCCCTCATGGGCGCGATGGCGGGTTGGGGTCTCGACCACCTGCTCGGAACCCACTTCATCGTGGGAATCGGCCTCGTCGTCGGCAAGGCGTTGACTTTGTACTACGTGTGGCTCCGGTACGGTACGCACTGACCGCGAGACGCCCGATCACTGTTCAGGGGGCCACGCGGCCGGCACTCCGGCCCCGTACCCACGATGAAGTTCGCACGGAGGAGTTGACGTGAGCCTGCCCCTGCTGGCTGCCGCCGAGCACGGTTACACCGCGCCCGACGCGGAGATGTTCTGGCAGCCGTTGATCGGGAGCGGTCCGTTCGCGATCACGCGTCCGGCCATCGTCTTCGCGCTGTCGGCCGTGCTGATCATCTGGTTGCTGCTCGCCGGTACCAAGCGCCTCGCCGTCGTGCCGGGCAAGAAGCAGATGGTCGTCGAGGCCGCCTACGGCTTCGTGCGCAACTCGATCGCCCGGGAGTGGATCGGCAGCAAGGACTTCCGCAAGTACGTCCCGCTGCTCTTCACCTTCTTCTCGATCATCCTCGTCAACAACCTGTTCGGCGTCATCCCGCCGATCCAGTACCCGACGATGTCGCGCATCGCCTTCCCGCTGGCGCTGACGATCATGCTCTACCTGACCTACCACGTCGTGGGCATCCGCAAGAAGGGCTTCGCCGCCTACTTCGCCGGCGTCGTGCCGCACGGGCTGCCCAAGCCGATCATCCCGCTGGTGTTCTTCCTCGAGGTGCTTTCCATCCTCGTGATCCAGCCGGTGACGATCACGCTGCGACTCTTCGGGAACATGTTCGCCGGTCACCTCATCCTGGTGCTCTTCATCTCCGGCGCGGAGTACATGTTCATCGACGGCGGGATCGGGCTGAAGATCGTCGGCATCCCGACCATCGTCATGGCCTTCGTCCTCACCCTCTTCGAACTCTTCGTCGAGTTCCTCCAGGCGTACGTCTACACGATGCTCGCCGCCTCCTTCATCGCCAGCGCCCTCGCTGACGAGCACTGAACCGCCCCACCCAGACCCCGGGGCGCGAACGTGCGCACCGGCTACGAAAGGAATGACAGAGGACCATGTACGGCTCCCTCGCCATCGTCGGTTACGGTCTCTCCGCCATCGGCCCGGGCATCGGCATCGGCCTGATCTTCGCGGCCTACATCAACGGCGCCGCCCGTCAGCCCGAAGCCCGCGGCATGCTCCAGAGCATCGCCATCCTCGGGTTCGTCCTCGCCGAAGCGCTCGCGATCTTCGGCATCGCCCTCGCCTTCGTGTTCTCGGGCAACGCGCCGTCCTGATCTCGGTCAGGACCCGTCCGCCCCACTGAGTCCGAAGGAGGAATCGTGCTCGTAGCAGCCTTCGCTGCCGCTGGTGAAGAGGTCGTCGAGGGCAACCCGACGTACCCGATCCTGCCGCACCTCGGCGAGCTCATCGTCGGCATCATCTTCGCGATCATCATCTACGCGGTGGTCGCCAAGAAGATCGTCCCGCGCCTCGAGGCCATGTACGAGGAACGGCGTGCCGCCATCGAGGGCAACGTCGAGAAGGCGGAGCGGGCGCAGGAAGAAGCTGCCGCCGCTCTCGCCGAGTACAAGGCTCAGCTCGCCGACGCCCGCGTCGAGGGCAACCGCATCCGTGAGGAGGCGCGCCAGCAGGGCGCGCAGATCCTCGCCGAGATGCGCGAGCAGGCTCAGGCCGAGTCCGAACGCATCACCACCGCGGCGCGCGTGACCATCGAGGCCGAGCGCGTCCAGGCCACGGCGCAGCTGCGCGCGGAAGTCGGTCGCCTCGCGACCGACCTCGCGGGTCGCATCGTCGGGGAGTCGCTGCAGGACACCGCTCGTCAGAGCGGTGTCGTGGACCGGTTCCTGGCCGACCTCGAGCGCAACGAGTCGGGAGTGACCTCCCGATGAGTGGTGAGCTCGACTCCGGCGTCGCGAAGGCGAGCCTCGCCGCCGCGCAGCGTGTGCTCGACCAGCAGTTGGCGGCCGAAGGGGCCGACGCGGGCAAGACCGGTGAGGACCTCTTCGCCGTCACCAGCCTGCTCGACTCCTCGGTCGGCCTGCGCCGGGCGCTGACCGACCCCTCCCGCGAGGGTTCGGCCAAGGCGGACTTCGTCCGCCGCACGCTGTCCGGCCGGATCACCCCGGCTGCTCTCGAGACCGTCGTCGCGCTGGCCTCGGCCCGCTGGACGGCGGGTCGCGACCTGTCCGACGCCACCGAACGGCTCGCCGTGGTCGCGGTCGTCACCCAGGCCGAGAAGTCGGGGCACCTGGACGCGCTGGAGGACGAGCTCTTCCGGTTCTCGCGGACCATCGCCGGCAACGCGGCCCTGCGCGACGCGCTGGCCGACCGCACGGCCCCCGACGCCAACCGCGCGTCGCTGGCCTCGCGGTTGCTGCTCGGCAAGGCCTCGCCCGAGACCGTCCAGCTGGCCCGCCGGGTCGCGACCTCCCCGCGGGGTCTGCGCGCCGAGCACCTGCTGGAGGACTGGGTCGAGGTCGTGGCCCGGCGCCGCGAGCAGCTCGTGGCCCACGTGGTCTCGGCCGTCCCGCTGAACGAGAACCAGCGTGAGCGGCTCGCCGCGTCGCTCTCGCGCCAGTACGGCCGGGCGATCCGCATCAACGTCGACGTCGACCCCCACCTGGTGGGGGGCCTGCGCGTCAGCGTCGGCGACGACGTCATCGACGGGTCGATCTCGACCCGCCTCGACGAGGCCCGTCGCCGCCTGGCCGGCTGACCACCCGTCGAACACCGCTCCCGCGCATCGCGGGGGACAATGGACTTCGAGAACCGCACGATCGACCGCAGGGTCGACACCGCACGACCGACAAGGAGAGCAGGGCTTCCATGGCCGAGCTGACCATCCGCCCGGAGGAGATCCGGGACGCTCTCGACGCCTTCGTGGCGTCGTACGACCCCGGTACCGCCGCGCGTGAGGAAGTCGGCCGCGTGACCGACGCGGGCGACGGCATCGCCCACGTCGAGGGCCTGCCCTCGGTCATGGCGAACGAACTGCTGCGCTTCGCCGACGGGACCCTGGGCCTGGCCCAGAACCTCGACGTGCGCGACATCGGTGTCGTCGTCCTGGGCGACTACGCTGGCATCGAGGAGGGCCAGGAGGTGCACCGCACCGGCGAGGTCCTCTCCGTGCCCGTCGGTGACAACTTCCTCGGCCGCGTCGTGGACCCGCTGGGTGCCCCGATCGACGGTCTCGGCCCGATCGAGGCCGAGACCCGCCGCGCCCTGGAGCTGCAGGCCCCCTCGGTCATGCAGCGCCAGGAGGTCCGCGAACCGCTGCAGACCGGCATCAAGGCGATCGACGCGATGATCCCGGTCGGCCGTGGCCAGCGTCAGCTGATCATCGGCGACCGCCAGACCGGCAAGAGCGCCATCGCGATCGACACGATCATCAACCAGAAGGCCAACTGGGAGAGCGGCGACCCGAAGCAGCAGGTCCGCTGCATCTACGTCGCCATCGGTCAGAAGGGCTCCACGATCGCCGCGGTGCGCCGCAGCCTCGAGGAGGCCGGCGCGATGGAGTACACGACCATCGTCGCGGCCCCGGCGTCCGACCCGGCCGGCTTCAAGTACCTCGCCCCCTACACCGGCTCCTCCATCGGGCAGCACTGGATGTACGGCGGCAAGCACGTCCTCATCGTCTTCGACGACCTGTCGAAGCAGGCCGAGGCCTACCGCGCCGTGTCGCTGCTGCTGCGTCGTCCGCCGGGCCGCGAGGCCTACCCCGGTGACGTCTTCTACCTGCACTCCCGCTTGCTGGAGCGTTGTGCGAAGTTGTCCGACGAGCTCGGTGCCGGTTCCATGACGGGCCTGCCCTTCATCGAGACCAAGGGCAACGACGTCTCGGCGTACATCCCGACCAACGTCATCTCGATCACCGACGGCCAGATCTTCCTGCAGTCGGACCTGTTCAACGCGAACCAGCGTCCGGCCATCGACGTCGGCATCTCGGTGTCCCGCGTCGGCGGCGCTGCGCAGACGAAGGCCATCAAGGGCATCTCCGGCACGCTGAAGCTGGACCTCGCGCAGTTCCGCGCGATGGAGGCGTTCGCGATGTTCGCCTCCGACCTCGACCAGGCCTCGCGCAACCAGCTCGCCCGGGGTGCACGCCTCGTCGAGCTGCTCAAGCAGCCGCAGTACACCCCGTTCTCCCTCGAGGAGCAGGTCGTCTCGATCTGGGCCGGCACCACCGGTCAGCTCGACTCCGTCGAGGTCTCCGACATCTCCCGCTTCGAGCGCGAGTTCCTCGAGTACGTCAAGCGGAACCACGCCGAGCTCATGCAGGGCATCCGCGAGACGAAGCAGTTCTCCGACGGTGCCAAGGACGAGCTCAAGAAGGCCGTCGACGCCTTCAAGCCCCAGTTCTCCGCCGGTTCGCAGGCCTCGGCCGTGCCGACCGACGCTGACGAGGGCCGGACCGACGCCGACGACATCTCGCAGGAGAAGATCACCACCCGCAAGGGCGGGGCCACGGCCGCTCGCGGCTGAGGACCCACAGGCAGTGATGCAAGGACCGAGCGGAGCAAGGAAGAGGAGCAGGACATGGCAGGCCAGCTGAGGGCCTACCGGCGGCAGATCCGCTCGGTCCAGGCGACCAAGAAGATCACGCGCGCGATGGAGCTCATCGCGGCGTCGCGGATCATCAAGGCGCGGGCGAACGTCGCCGCGTCGACCCCGTACGCCCGGGCGCTGACCCGGGCGGTGTCGGCGGCGGCGTCGAACTCCTCGCTCGACCACCCGTTGATCACCGAGAAGTCCGAGGTGAAGCGCGCAGCGGTGCTGCTCTGCTCCTCCGACCGCGGACTCGCCGGGGCCTACTCCTCCAACGTCCTGCGCGAGGGGGAGCGGCTCACCGCGACCCTGCGCGAGGAGGGCAAGGAGGTGGCCCCCTACCTCGTCGGGCGCAAGGCGGCGTCGTTCTACAACTTCCGCCGCCGCGCGGTGGTCGAGGCGTGGGCCGGCTTCACCGACTCGCCCAGCTACGAGGACGCCAAGACGATCGGCGACCGCCTGGTGGCCGACTTCGGCAAGGAGTTCGCCGACGGGGGCGTCGACGAGATCCACGTCGTCTACACGCACTTCGTCAGCATGGTCACTCAGGAGCCCCGGGTCATCCGGCTCCTGCCGCTGGAGGTCGTCGAGGGCGTGGAAGCACCCTCCGAGGGTGACCTGCAGCCGCTGTACGAGTTCGAGCCCAGCGCCGACGCGGTCCTGGACGCCCTGCTGCCGCAGTACGTGAACAGCCGGATCTACAACTGCCTCCTGCAGGCGTCGGCGTCCGAGCTCGCCGCCCGGCAGCGGGCCATGAAGAGCGCGACGGACAACGCGGACGAGCTCATCAAGAAGTTGACCCGGTTGGCGAACAACGCCCGCCAGGCCGACATCACCCAGGAGATCAGCGAGATCGTCGGCGGCGCCGACGCACTGGCCTCCTCCGGCTCGCGCGCCTGACCTCGCGCTCGGCCCCCACCCACTTCAGCACCAACGCACGCGACGAAGGAAGCCCGAGGAGCGACATGACCGCCACCGTCAACGAAGCGCCGAGCAGCACCAGCAAGGGTGCGACCGGACGCATCGCCCGAGTCATCGGCCCCGTCGTCGACGTCGAGTTCTCGGCCGACACGATGCCCGAGCAGAACAACGCCCTCACCACCGAGGTGAGCATGGGCGGGCTGACCCAGACCGTGACGCTCGAGGTGGCCTCCCACCTCGGCGACAACATGGTGCGGGCCATCTCGCTCAAGCCGACCGACGGCATGGTCCGCGGGGCCTCCGTCGTCGACACCGGTGCGCCGATCTCGGTCCCGGTGGGCAACGTGACGCTGGGCCGCGTGTTCAACGCCATCGGCGAGTGCCTCAACCTCGACGAGGGCGAGAAGCTCGAGGTCACCGAGCGCTGGCCGATCCACCGCAAGGCGCCGAACTTCGACCAGCTCGAGTCCCGGACCACGATGTTCGAGACCGGCATCAAGGTCATCGACCTCCTCACCCCCTACGTCCAGGGCGGGAAGATCGGTCTCTTCGGCGGTGCGGGCGTCGGCAAGACCGTCCTCATCCAGGAGATGATCCAGCGCGTCGCCCAGAACCACGGTGGTGTGTCGGTGTTCGCCGGTGTCGGCGAGCGCACCCGTGAGGGCAACGACCTCATCGGCGAGATGGCCGAGGCCGGCGTCTTCGACAAGACGGCCCTCGTCTTCGGCCAGATGGACGAGCCGCCGGGCACGCGTCTGCGCGTGGCCCTGTCCGCCCTGACGATGGCGGAGTACTTCCGCGACGTGCAGAACCAGGACGTGCTGCTCTTCATCGACAACATCTTCCGGTTCACCCAGGCGGGTTCGGAGGTGTCGACCCTGCTGGGCCGCATGCCCTCCGCCGTGGGCTACCAGCCGACGCTGGCCGACGAGATGGGCACCCTGCAGGAGCGCATCACCTCGACCCGCGGTCACTCGATCACCTCGCTGCAGGCGATCTACGTCCCCGCCGACGACTACACCGACCCGGCGCCGGCCACGACGTTCGCGCACCTGGACGCCACGACCGAGCTCTCCCGCGAGATCGCCTCGCGCGGTCTGTACCCGGCCGTGGACCCGCTGACCTCCACGTCGCGCATCCTGGACCCGCTCTACATCGCGCAGGACCACTACGACACCGCGGTCCGCGTGAAGCAGATCCTGCAGCGCAACAAGGAACTCCAGGACATCATCGCCATCCTCGGTGTCGACGAGCTGTCGGAGGAGGACAAGCTGACGGTGAGCCGTGCCCGCCGCGTCCAGCAGTTCCTCTCCCAGAACACCTACATGGCCGAGAAGTTCACCGGTGTCGAGGGTTCGACGGTTCCGCTCAAGGACACCGTCGAGAGCTTCAAGCGCATCGCGGACGGCGAGTTCGACCACGTCGCCGAGCAGGCCTTCTTCAACGTCGGTGGCCTCGAGGACGTCGAGCGCAAGTGGGCTCAGATCCAGAAGGAGAACTGACCCGTGGCGCTGCAGGTCGAACTGGTGGCCGCCGACCGCTCCGTGTGGTCGGGCGAGGCCTCGCTGGTCCGCGCCCGCACGGCCGAGGGTGAGATCGGCATCATGGGTGGCCACGAGCCGTTGCTGGCCATCCTCGCCCCCGGTGACGTGGCCATCACCGGCTCGGGCTCGGAGGGGATCACCGCCACCGTCAGCGGCGGGTTCTTCTCGGTCGACCACGACAAGGTGACGATCGTCGCCGAATCCGTCGAGGTCGGCGCCGGAACGCGCTGAGAACGACCGAGGACGACGCGTGCACGAGTTCCTGCTCTCCCTGGAGATCGCAGGAGCCTGTGCCGTCCTCCTCCTGCTCGTCCTCGTCGCGGTCGTCCTGCGGCGGCGTCGGCTGACGTCGCGGCTGGGCACCTTCGACTGCTCCATCCGCCAGCCCAGGGGTTCCCGCCGTCGGTGGGCCCTGGGTGTGGCGCGGTACGAGACCGACCGTCTCGACTGGTACCGCACGTTCTCGTTGTCCCCGCGCCCGTCGTGCACCTACGCACGACGGGCGCTCGGCGTGACCCTCTTCCGCGAGGCCGAGGGTTCCGAGCTCATCGCCGTCCAACCCGGCGCGATGGTCGTCGAGTGCCGCCACGAAGGCGTGGAGATCGAACTCGCGATGTCGCACGACGCCTACACCGGCTTCGCGTCCTGGTTGGAGTCCGCCCCGCCCGGGCAGGGCGTGAACATCGCCTAGGGCGGTGCCGCTCGTCAGGTGCGCGGACCCTTGAGGATCTGACGCGCCAACCCCGCTTCGTTCGGGAAGACCATGACCCGCGGCCCCTCCGTCGTGGGGGCGAGCGTCGCCCGGATCCCGGCGTCCACGAGGGTGCGGCGCTGCACCTCGGCCTCGACGAAGGTGCCGGGGGAGGAGACCACCTCGAGCAGGCCGTAGTCGTCGCTGGCGCCCTGCTGGGGGCGACGTTCGACGAGCGAACGGCCGTGCGAGAACGTCCACCGCAGCAGCAGCACCAGCACCCCGACGACGACCAGGGCGACGCTCGGCCCGACGGCGTAGTGGTAGCTGGTCCAGTTCACCCCCCCATCATCCCCGCCGTGTCCAACGCCGGGATCCCGCCGTGCGCTCCCGCGTCTCCGGAAGGTCACCGTCTGGCAACGGCGGGGAAAATGACCACTCAGCGGTACCCATTGGTGGCAGAGTGTGTTCGCGGGATGCTCGTTCGTCCCGGTGGCCCCAGGAGCCACACGCAGGTTCCTCGCGAGCGGTGCGTATGACCTCGCCCCTGGGTGCAACCGGAGAACGGCGTCCTGCGTCAGACCGGTGACGATCACGACGACACGACGATGATCACGACCGGCGTCCTCGGGGGAGGAACACATGGCGATCGGAATCGCGACAGCGCCCAGCGCGGCGGACGACGTGGCAGCCCGCAGGGCGGCCCGTTCGGCACCCGGCCTGGGGGCCAGCGTGCGGGAGGAAGTCCACGGCCAGGTGGTCCACGTGGTGGGCCGCCTCGACGTGCACACCGTCCCGGACGTGCGCTCTGCCCTGCACGCGGCGGTCGACGCCGGTGCGGGTGAACTCGTCGTCCACGTGGACGGCATCGTGGTGGCCGACGCCACCGGCCTCGGGGTCTTCGTGGGAGCGCACCGCCGCGCCCTGCGGGTCGGACGCCGTCTGGTCCTGCGCGACGTCCCGCTGCCGGCCCTGCGCCTGCTGCGGGTCACGAAGCTGCACCTGGTCCTGCAGGTCGACGACGAGGTCCTGAGCGCCCAGGAACGCGCCGCGGTCCGTCGGGCCCGCGCCGAGGCGATCCTGCGCCCGCAGGAAGCCGCTCAGAACAGCCGCGAGTCCACGTCGTCGATGCCGCGCAAGGCGTCGTAGTCCAGGACCACGCACCGGATGCCGCGGTCGCTCGCCAGGGTGCGGGCCTGCGGCTTGATCTCCTGCGCGGCGAAGACCCCCGTCACCGGGGCGAGCAACGGGTCGCGGTTCATGAGCTCGAGGTAGCGGGTGAGCTGCTCGACGCCGTCGATCTCGCCGCGACGCTTGATCTCGATCGCCACGGCGGACCCGGCGCCGTCGCGGGCGAGGATGTCGACGGGACCGATGGCGGTCATGTACTCGCGCCGGACGAGGCGGTAGCCGTCGCCGAGCGTCGTGATGTGCTCGGCCAGCAGCTTCTGCAGGTGGGCCTCGACCCCGTCCTTGACCAGGCCGGGGTCCACCCCGAGCTCGTGCTCGCTGTCGTGCAGCACCTCGTGGATCGACACGATCAGGCGGTCGTCGGTCTTGGTGTGCTGGACCGTCCACGTCTGCGTGACGCCGATCTCGCGGGCGTCCTCCTCCGGCACGGAGAAGGTCAGCCTGGCCGGGGGGCTCATCCAGTTCAGGGGTTTGTAGGAGCCCCCGTCGGAGTGGACGAGGACGCTGCCGTCCGCCTTCACGAGCAGGAGCCTCGTGGCCAGGGGCAGGTGGGCGGTGAGCCGGCCCGCGTAGTCGACGGAGCACCGGGCGATGACGAGACGCACGAGGAGCGAGCTTACGAGACGTGGCGGCCCGCGCCCGACGGGTCGCTGCTCCCGCCGGCGACCCGTCGCGGGCGTGGGTGTAACGAATCGGGGCGCTCGCGCGACTACCCGTCGAACCGAGCGCGGCCACGGTGGTGTGGAGGGGACACCACCGCGGCAGCGCCGGTCCGCAGCGAGGAGGCTCACCTCCGGGGGAGTCGGCGGGTTTGAGACGATGTCGTCCGTGCCCCGCTCGAACCGCCGCCGGCCCGACCCGCCGCCGCGCACCCCGCTCGGCGCGGGAGTCGACCGCACCGTCTCGGGCAGCGACGGCGACTGGGTCGTGCGCGAGCTGCGCGGGACGTCCTCCACGAAGACCTACCGGTGTCCCGGCTGCACCCAGGAGATCCCGCCGGGGATCCCGCACCTCGTGGTCTGGCCCTCCCGCGGCACGTTCAGTCCGGCCGACGGGGCCACCGAACGGCGGCACTGGCACCGCGCCTGCTTCGACGCCCGTGGACGCCGCGGCAGCTGGTGACGACCGCCGGGTACCGTGCCAGCGTGATCCCTCTCCACGACCCCGCCGTCCGTGGTTTCGCCAGCGACAACGCCGCCGGCATGCACCCGGAGGTCCTGGCCGCGCTGAGCAGCGCCAACGGTGGCCACGTCGTCAGCTACGGCGGTGACCCCTACACCCTCGCCCTGCAGGAGAGCCTGCGCGGCCACTTCGGCCCCGACGTCGTGAGCGCCGTCGTCCTCACGGGCACGGGCGCCAACGTGACGGCCCTGCAGGCCCTCACCCAGCGCTGGGAGTCCGTCCTCAGCTCCGACCAGGCCCACGTCCTGCACGACGAGGCCGGTGGTCTCGAGCACGTCGGTGGGACCAAGGTCATCGCGCTGCCGACCCGCGACGGTCTCGTGGACCCCGCCGACGTCGAACGTGCCGTCCGCGCGGCCGACAGCCTCATGCGCGCGCCCGTCGGCGCCCTGACGTTGACGCAGAGCACCGAACTGGGCACGGCCTATTCGCTGGAGCACCTCAGCGACCTCGTGGCCGTCGCGCACCGGCTCGGGGTCAGGGTCCACGTCGACGGCGCCCGGCTCTCCAACGCGGCCGTCTCCCTCGGGGTCGGTCTGGGCGAGACGACCACCGCCCTCGGGGTCGACGCGGTGTCGCTGGGCGGGACGAAGAACGGCGGGGGTTTCGCCGAGGTCGTCGTCGTCCGCGACGCCGCGACCGCGCCCGGCCTCGCCCGGCTGGTGAAACCCAGCATGCAGCAGTCCTCCAAGACCCGGTTCGTCTCGGCGCAGCTGCTCGCGCTGTTCGGCACCGACCTCTGGCAGCGCACCGCCGCGACGGCCAACGCCGCCGCCGCCCGGCTGGCCGCGGCCGTCACCGCGACGGGGGTCGTGCTGACCCGCCCGGTGCAGGCCAACGCCGTCTTCGCGGAACTCCCGGCCGCCGTCGCCGCCCGCGCCGCGGCGCGGGTCCCCTTCCACGTCTGGGACCCGGAGTACTCCGAGAAGGGGGTGGAGGTGCGCCTCGTCGCGAGCTTCGACACCACCGACGGCGACGTCGAGAACTTCGCCGCGGTCCTCACCGAAGAACTCGCGCGTGACTGAGATCCGTTCCGAGACGGTCCTCCCCGCGCGTCGCGAGGACGTCGAGCTGCACACCGCCGACGGACTGACCCTCGTCGGCGAACTCGCCCTGCCGCTGGACCACGACCCCGTCGCGACCCTGGTGACCCTGCACCCGCTGCCCACCGCGGGGGGTTTCATGGACAGCCACGTGCTGAAGAAGGCGTCCTACCGGTTGCCCGCGCTGGCCGACCTCGCCGTGCTGCGCTTCAACACCCGCGGCACCACCAGCCCGCGGGGGACGAGCGAGGGGCGCTTCGACGCGGGCGACGGCGAGCGGTTCGACGTCGCGGCGGCGCTGGAGTTCGCGGAGTTCCGCGACCTGCCGCACGTGTGGCTGCTGGGCTGGTCCTTCGGGACCGACCTGGCCCTCGTCCACGGTCGTGACCCGCTCGTCGAGGGGTTGATCCTGCTGTCCCCGCCGTTGCGCTGGTCGACCCCGGGCGACCTCGAGGCCTGGGCGGAGTTCGGCCGGCCGGTCACGGCGCTCGTCCCGGAGTTCGACGACTTCCTGCGTCCCGAGCAGGCGCGGGAGCGGTTCGTGCCGCTGCGGCAGGCCGAGATCGTCCCCGTCGACGGCGCGAAGCACCTGTGGGTGGGGGAGAACTCGGTCCGCCGCGTGCTGGACGAGGTGGTCGCGCGGGTCAACCCCGCGCGCTCACCCCTGCCCACCGACTACTGAGCCGGCGCTTCGACCTCGCGCACGTCGACGGCGCGGGCATCGGTCTTGGGGCCCAGGCCCAGCAGACCCCGCAGGTCGTCGAGCTGATCGGTGATCTGGTCGCGCTGCTGCATGAGCTCGTCGACCTGCATCTGCGCGCTGGTGCGGCTCTGCTCGGCGTGCTCGCGGGCGGAGTCCACCATGTGCTGGGCCCGTGAGCGCGCGTCGGCCAGCAGCTCGTCGGACTCCCGGCGTGCCGTCTCGGCCCGCAGGGCGGCCTGGGCGATCGCGTCGGCGCGGATCGACTCGGCCGCCTCGACGGCCTCGTGCGCCCGTTCCTCGGCCTCGACGGCGCGCTGCTCGGCCTCGGCGATGCGGGCCGCGGTGCGCGCGGCGGCGACCTCGAGGCGCATCCGGTCCTCCTCGGCGGCCTGTTCGCGGGCTGCGGCCAGGGCGAGTTCCTGCTCGCGCACGGCGGCGTCGGTCGAGGAGCGCAGCTCGATGACCTCCCGCTCGACCTGCGCGCGCAGCGCGGCGACCTGGCGTTCCGTGGCGGCGAGCGCCTCGGCGGCCTCGTGCTGGGCGCTCGCGGTGACCTGGTCGGCCGTGCGGTGCGCCGAGGCGGTGAGTTCGGCGGCGGTGCGCTGGGCAGCCTCGACCATGCCGTCGGCCTGGTGCTTGGCCCGGGACACGATCTCCTCGGCGTCCCGGCTGGCCTCGCCGGTGCGGCGGCGTGCGTCCTCGTCGGCCTGGTTGCGCGTCGAGGACGCCTCGGCCCGGGCCTCTTCGCGCAGCCGGTCGGCGTCGCGGCGGGCCGAGCGCAGGATCTCCGAGGACTGGTCCTCGGCGAGGCGCAGCAGCTTCTCCATCCGGGAGCCGAGGCCCGCGTAGGAGGGCTTCTCGTGCTCGCGGATCTCCTTGAGGGCGTCGGCGAGCTGTTCCTCGGCCGAGCGAAGCTCGTGGTCGCGCTGGGCGACCCGGGCTCGGGCTTCGGCGAGGGAGTCGTCGAGGTGCTGCAGGCGTGCGTCGACCTGACTGCGGTCGTAACCGCGGACGACGATGCTGAACGCCTCGTGGGAGTCGGTGGACACCGTGGGGACCTCCGGCCGGATCGGAAAGGACGTCCGCAGCGTAACGGCGGGACGTCCCGCTGCGGGCGGGACACGGCGGGTCTAGGTTGCCCAGGGTGATCGTCGCCTTCTCCGTCGCCCCGTCCGGTGGTCCCGCCCCGCTGGGAGGTGAACCGGACTCCGTGAGCGCGGCCGTGGCCGACGCGGTGCTCGTCGTGCGCAACTCCGGTCTGCCGCACCGCACCGACTCGATGTTCACGAGCATCGAGGGGGACTGGGACGAGTGCATGGACGTCGTGCGCCGGGCCTGCGAGGCCGTCGGCAAGCACGGTCCCCGGGTCTCGCTGGTGCTCAAGGCCGACATCCGTCCCGGCCACACGGGGGAGATGACGGGCAAGCTCGACCGCCTCGAGGCGGCCGTCGAACGTGCCGAGGGGGAGGCCGGCCGCGGCCAGTGACCGCGGCCGGCCCGTGATCCTCAGCGGCGGCGGAACACCGCTGCGTCGAGGCTGAACCGGCCCGCGCCGGTGAAGACGAACGTCAGGCCGAGGGCGGCGAAGAGCAACGCGTTCTCGCCGTTCACCTGACCGTCGACGAGGAAGCCCTGCGGGGCGTGCGCGAGCACCCAGACCCCCACCATCTGCACGAGCAGCAGGGTGCCCGCGGCGCGGGTGAGCAGGCCGAGGACCAGCAGCGAGCCGAGACCGACCTCGCCCAGGATCATCAGCCAGCCCGCGACGTCGGGTGCGGGGACGTCGAGCGAGGCGGCCATCCCGGTGGCCGTCCCGGGGTCCGACAGCTTCGGGACGCCGTGGACGAGGAGCAGCACGCCGGCGGCGAGCCGCAGGGCGAGCAGGCCGATCGAGGCGGCGGCGGTGGTGCGCACGACCTGGGGACGGTCGGTGCGGGCGGCGGTGGACGTGGTGGTCATGGGTCGTTCCTCTGCGTCGGGAGGGAGTCGTTCGGGCTGAGTGGCTCAGTCACTGGTTCCGGCTCTTCGGGCGGGCACGAGGTCGTGGTGCACTCCCGTCACGACGCGGCGGGCCCCGGGGTTCACCGCGTCGGGAGTGGTCTGGACCACACCGCGTCGGCGGCGGCCGGGGTCGCTCGCGGGAACGGAGCACCGGTGCCCGACCCGTAGGGTGGCGCGGGCCCCCACCCTCGACTCCTCGACCCGATCCGCCCCGCCACGACGAAGGACCCGACGTGAGACGCCTGCTCGCCTGGCTCCTGCTCGCCCTGGGACTCGCCTGCGGTGTCGCCGGGGCCCTGGCCCTGACCGTGTTCGCCCCGGCCGACCGGATCGACGTCACCCGCACCGGCGACGATCCGGGCGTGGCCGTCGTCAGCGCCCCCGGCGTGCTCGACCTCAGCGGCTCCGACGTGCGGCTCGGCGCCTCCGGCGGGAAGGACGTCTTCCTCGCCGTCGCCCGCGCCGACGACGTGACCGCCTGGCTCGCCGACGCCGCCCACACCGAGGTGACGGGGGTCGGGGGCGACCTCGACGACCCGGCGGCCGTGGCCACCACGTCGGGCACCGGAGCGGCGACCGACCCCCGCTCCGCCGACATCTGGCTGGCCAGCGCGAGCGGCGCCGACTCCGCGCAGCTCACCTGGTCCACCGCGGCCGACCGCGACTACGCCGACGCCGGGGGAGTCGTCGTGTTCGCCGCGACGGACGGTACCTCCGCTGCCCCGCAGCGGGTCTCGTTCAGCTGGGCGGCCGAGGGCCGGGCCGCTGAGAACCCGTCGGGAGTCCCCCTCGTCGTCGCGGGGTGCGTCCTCGTGCTGCTCGGCGCGATCGGAGCGCTGCTCCGTCCCCGCACCACCCGACCCGGAGCCCGGAGGCGCGCGTGAGGACCCGAGTTCGACACCCCCTCCGCCTGTCGGTGGCGCTGTCCGCGGGGCTGCTCGCCGGCTGCGCCCAGCTGCCTCCCGTGACCGCGCCGGCCGGCAGCGACCGGGAGCCCCTCGTCGTGCAACCGGTGCAGGCCAACCGGATCGTCGGGGCCGCCGGGACCGTCCTGGCCGCGGCCGCCGACCCCGCGACGGCCGACCTCACCGCGCTCGCCACCCGCGTCAGCGGCCCGGAACTGGACCTCCGCACCGCCGCGCACACCATCGCCGTCGCCGGCGCGACGCCGCCGCCGAGCGGAGGGGCGGACGAGTTCAGCGCCCTCACCTCGATCCTGCCGCGGCAGGAGGCCTTCCCCCGCTGGTTCGCCACCGTCACCGACGCCGGCGCCGACCAGTCCCCCTCGCTCGTCGTCTTCCGCTCGCCCTCCGCGCGTGAGCCCTACACGGTGTGGGCGACGCCGTCGCTGCTCCCGGGTGCCTCGCTGCCGACGCTGGCCGCACCCGCCGGCGGCGTGGCCGCCGTCGCGGCCGGCGAGACGACGAACCTGCCGCTCAGCCCGCAGGCCGCGGCGGAGCACTACGCCGACGTCCTCACCCACGGTGGGGAGAGCCGGTACGCCCCCGAGTTCGCCGACGACGCCTACCGCGACCAGGTGGCGAGCGCGGCGCAGACCGAGTCCGCGGCCCTCGACGCCGCCGGCGGCAGCTTCAGCCAGGAACGCTCCGTCCTGCCCGACGGGGTCCTCGGGGTGCGCACCCGCGACGGTGGCGCCCTCGTCGTCGCCGCGTTCTCGTGGTCCACCACGTCGGCGGGCCCCGCCGACGGACGCAGCGGGACGCTGGAACCGGCGCTCGCCGCCCTGGCCGGGACGAAGGACGCGCTGAGCGCCACGGTCGTGCACCGCGAGGTCGTCGTCCTGAGACTCCCACCGGGACAGGGACAGGCGCTCGCCCTGGCCGCCGAGAGCGGTCCCGTGTCGGTCACCGTCCAGTGACCCCGGCCCGGTGAGGGCCTCGTGGGACAGCCCCGTGAGGGCCTCGTGAGAAGGTGACCGGCATGACTCAGCAGCCGACTCCTCCCGGCGCCCAGCTCAACCTGCGCGGAGCGGTGGACCTCGGTGCCCTGGCCGCTCGCAACACCCGTCGCGAGGAGGTCGCCCGGCGTGCCGCCGCCGACCCCGACGCCGTGGCCCCCCGGTCCTCCTTCGTCGTGGACGTGACCGAGGAGACCTTCACCGACGTCGTGCAGCGATCCGTCGAGGTCCCCGTGCTCCTCGACCTGTGGGCCGAGGGCTACGACCAGGGCTCGGAGGCCCTGCAGACCCTGGTCGAGGAGTACGCCGGGGCGTTCCTGCTCGGCCGCATCGACGCCCAGGCCGAACCCCAGCTGGCGCAGTCCCTGGTGCAGTCGTTGCAGGCCAAGGCGATCCCGCTCGTCGCGGCCATCGTCAAGGGCCAGCCGATCCCGTTGTTCACCGGTTCCTACCCCAGCGCCGAGGAGATCCGTCCGGTGCTGGAGGAGGTCCTGCGCGTCGCCGAGGCGAACGGGGTGACCGGCCGTCTCGAGGGCGACGTCGAGGTGGCCGAGGAGCCCGCCGCCCCGCCGCTGCCGCCCCTGCACGCGGAGGCGCTCGCCGCCGTCGACGCGGGCGACTACGACGCCGCGGCCGCCGCGTGGCAGAAGGCGCTCGCGAACGACCCGCGCGACACCGCGGCGACCGAGGGCCTGGCCCGGGTCGGCGTGCTGCGCCGGGTCCACGGGGTCGACCTCGCCTCCGCCCGTGCCGGGGCCGCCGCGGCCCCCGACGACGTCGCCGCGCAGCTGGTCGTGGCCGACCTCGACCTCGTCGGCGGCCACGTCGAGGACGCCTTCGACCGTCTGCTCGGGATCGTCCAGCGGACCGTCGGCGAGGAACGCGACCTCGCCCGCACCCACCTCGTGGAGCTCTTCGCCGTCGTCGGCCCCACCGATCCCCGCGTCGTCAAGGCGCGCCAGGCGCTCACCCGCGCCCTCTTCTAGTC
Source organism: Kineococcus sp. GCM10028916 (assembly GCF_042674865.1). Taxonomy (NCBI): domain Bacteria; kingdom Bacillati; phylum Actinomycetota; class Actinomycetes; order Kineosporiales; family Kineosporiaceae; genus Kineococcus; species Kineococcus sp. GCM10028916. Next base: position 71,593 of record NZ_JBHTFM010000015.1, read on the forward strand.
CGCCAGGCGGTCCTGGTTCGTCAGGCCGTTCCGCACCCGCGTCTCCACGGCGTCGGCCACCGCCGGCGCCGTGAGCGTGGAGGTGTCCAGGACCCGACCGCGGAACGTCGCGCGGAAGCGCCGGTCGTGGCTCACCACGACCACCGCGCCGGCGAAGGCGTCGATCGCGGCTTCGAGCTCCTCGACCAGGTGCGGGGCGAGGTGGTTGGTCGGTTCGTCGAGCAGCAGGACGTCGTGGCGGTCGGCCAGCAGGCGCGCCAGGTCGAGGCGGCGGCGGCCCCCGGTCGACAGCTTCCCGACCGCGACCCCGAGGCGTTCCCGGTCGAAGAGCCCCATGCCCAGGAGTCGGTGTGCGTTGTCCTCGGGAGTCCCCGGGCGGCCCGTCGCGAACGTCGCGAGCACCGAACGGTCCAGGTCCGTGTCCGCGGGGTCCTGCCGGAGCAACCCGATCCGGCCCCGCCGTCGCACCGTTCCCTTCGCGGGAGCCAGCACCCCGGCGAGGACGTCGAGCAGGGTCGACTTCCCGCTGCCGTTCGGACCGGTGATCAGCAACCGGTCGCTCCGTCCGAGGTGCACGTCGACGCTCGTCAGTCGCCCGGGGACGGAGACCCCCTCGGCGTGCAGCGACCCGCGGGTCGACGCGGACCCGGGCGGGGCGGTGAACCGCAGCGGGTCGGGTGGTCGGGGAACTTCGTCCTCGTGCAACCGCCGCAGCTTCTCGGCGTTGGCCCGGACCCGCGACGCCAGCGCCTCCTGCACCCGCCCACCCTTGAAGTCGTACTGCATCTTGTCGTTGTCCTTGCGGTCCCGCTGGTGGTTCACGGTGCGCGCCACCGCGTCCCCGGTGCTGCCGAGCCGTTCGACCTCGGTCTCCCACTCGGCCCGGGCCGCTTCCCAGCGCCGCCGCTCGGCGGCCTTCGCGAGCAGGAAGTCGGCGTAGCCGCCGGGGTAGCGCTTCGCCCCGGTCTCGTGGTGCGGGTCGACCTCGACGAGTTCGCGCGCGACGGCGTCGAGGAACTCCCGGTCGTGGCTGACGACGACCGTGGTTCCCCGCCGGGAGCGGAGGTGGTCCTCCAGCCAGTGGGCGGCGTCGTCGTCGAGGTGGTTGGTCGGCTCGTCCAGCAGCAGGACCTCCGGCGCCGCGGCCAGCAGTGCGGCCAGGTGCAGCCGGGACCGCTGCCCGCCCGACAACGTGGCGAGTTCGCGGGCCCGGTCGAGGAACGGCAGGCCCAGGCCGGCCAGCGACTTCTCCACCCGGACGTCGGCGTCGTAGCCACCGCGGAGTTCGAAGGCCGTCTGGACCTCGCCGTACTCGGTGAGGACGTCGTCGAGGTCACCGCCCCCGGCCATCCGTCCCTCGAGGTCGACCATCCGACGTTGCAGGGTGCGCAGGTCGGCGAGGGCCGCGTCGAGCACCTGCCCGACGCTCGTGCGCGAGGGGGCGCCGGCGTCCTGGGGCAGGTGGCCGATGCCGCCTTCCGCGGTCGCGACGACCCGGCCGGAGTCGGCGGGTTCGGCACCGGCGAGGACGCGCAGCAGGGTGGACTTGCCGCAGCCGTTCTCGCCGATCACCCCGGTGACCCGACCGGGGGAGAAGGCGAGGGTGAGGGAGTCGAGCACGACGACGTGGTCGTAGCTCTTGGTGACCTCGCGCAGGGCGAGGGAGGTCGTGGTGACGAGAGGCACGGGGGCTCCAGGGACGTACGCCGAAGGAGGACCCGCGCGACGGCAGCGGGTCCGGGGGATCGGGCACGTCAGACGAGCACCGCAGAGGCTCCTCGGGTCGGCAGCAGGACGAGGTCGATGCTGCTCCCGCCCGGCCGACGGTCGCAACCTCTTTTCCAGGGGGCCAGAGGTCCAGGGGTCCGGGGGCGATCGGGGGGGTGCGGGGCCGAGTCGTAGAGTCGCCCCGTGAGCACCGAGGCCACCACCGTCCGCCCCTCCGAGGGTCCCTCCGCAGGTTCCACGTTGCCGCGGACGTCGCCGTCCGCGCAGGGGGTCGACGCACGCGGCATCGCCGCCTTCGTCGACGCCCTCGAGAACACCCCCGGCGTCGAACCGCACAGCCTGCAGGTCCTGCGCCACGGTGCGGTCGTCGCGGAGGGGTGGTGGGCGCCCTACGCGCCGCAACGGCCGCACCTGCTGTACTCCCTCAGCAAGAGCTTCACCTCCACCGCCCTGGGTTTCGCCGTCGCCGAAGGTCTCGTCGACCTCGACGCCACGGTGCTCTCCTACTTCCCCGAGTTCGACGCCGAGGTCACCGACGACCGGGCCCGGCGGATCCTCGTCCGCCACGTCGCGAACATGGCCAGCGGCCACCGCGAGGAGACCCTCGGGCGCGCGGCGCAGCACCCCTCGGGCGACGTCGTCCGCGGTTTCCTGCAGATCCGGCCGGACGAGGAACCGGGCACGCTGTTCTGCTACAACCAGCCCTGCACCTTCTCGGTCTCGGCCATCGTGCAGCGCCAGTCCGGCCAGGGGCTGCTCGAGTACCTGCGCCCGCGACTGCTCGAACCCCTCGGCATCGACCCCGCCGGTGTCGGCTGGTTGCTCGACGGGCAGGACCGCGAACTCGGGTTCTCGGGTTTCCACGCCCAGACCGAGGCGATCGCGAAACTCGGTCAGCTGTACCTGCAGCGCGGGGTCTGGAACGGTGAACGGTTGCTGCCGGAAGCCTGGGTCGCCGAGGCGACGCGTTCGCACATCGACAACTCCTCCTTCAACGACAACCCGGACTGGCGGCAGGGGTACGGGTTCCAGTTCTGGATGGCCCGCCACGGCTACCGCGGCGACGGCGCCTACGGACAGTTCTGCGTCGTGCTCCCCGAGCAGGACGCCGTCGTGGCGGTCACCTCGCAGAGCCCCGACATGCAGGCCGTCCTCGACGCCCTCTGGCAGCACCTGCTGCCGGCCCTGGACGCCACCGAACTCCCTGGTACTGACGTGGAAACCGCACTGACGCAACGGTTGTCGAACCTGGTCCTGCCCACCGCGGGCGGGGCGCCGACGACGGGGGAGTTCACCCCGGCCGTCGGGAACCAGCAGTCGATGCTGACGAAGGTCGTCGTCACCGACGGCGAGGTCGTGCTGCACGACGCGGGCTCGGAACTGCGGGCTGCGATCGGCGCGGGTGAGTGGGCCGTGACCGGGCCGCTGGCCGTGACGTCGACGCCGGGCGGGATCGACGTGGTCTTCGTCGAGACCCCGCACCGGTTGCACCTGGGTCTTTCCGGTTCGGAGTTCACCGCCACCTGGGAGACCGTCCCGCTGCACGCCCCCGCGCTCTCGATCCTGCGCAAACCCGTCCGTCACTGATCCGGTCCGTCGACGGTGATCCGGCTGCGCCGGGCCGGGGACCTCGGTTGCGACGCCGTACTGGCGATCGCGGCCGGGGCGCCCGTGGAACTCGCCCCCGAACTCCGCGAGTCCCTGGTCTCCTCCCGGGTGGCCGTCCTGGCTGCGCTGGAGGGGTCGGGGCCGGTCTACGGGGTGACCACCGGCATGGGCGCGATGGCCGGGATCACCCTGGACGCCCGGGCCCGGGCGAGGCACCAGGCGAACCTCGTCGTGGGCCGCGCCGTGGGGTCGGCGCCCTGGTTGTCGGAGCCCGCCGCGCGGGCGGTGCTGGCCGTCCGGTTGCGGACGTTCCTGCACCCCGAGGCCGGGGTCTCCCCGGAGTTGTGCGGGCGGTTGGTGGATTTGCTGAACTCCGGGATCCACCCGCAGGTCCCGTGGCGCGGCAACGGTGCGGCGGGGGAGATCATCCCGCTCGCCCACGTCGGGGCCGTCGCGCTCGGGGGTTCGGGAACCCTCGACGGGCGCTCGCTGCCACCCTTCGCGTTCGGGACCAAGGAAGGGGTGGCGTTCCTCGAGGGCGTGCCCGTCGCCACCGCGCTCGCCGTCCTGCACGGGGCCGAGGCGGCGACCCTGCTGGCCCAGTCGGAGCTCGTCCTCGCCGCCTCGAGCGAGGTCCTGCGCGCGAGCCACGACCCCGTCCGCGAGGGGGTCGCGCGCGGTGACGACGTCCTGGCCGGGGTGCTCGGGCGGTTGCGGTCCCGGCGTCCGGTCGGTGACGTCCACGGTCTGCAGGCCCCGCTCTCGGTCCGGGTCGGGGCGGCCGCCTGCGCGCTGGTGCACCGTCGCTGCGTCGCACTGGGGGACGCCGTCGACCGGGCGCTGGACGGGGTGACCGACTCGCCAGCGTTCCTCGACGGCGAGTTCACCGGCACCGCCGGGTTCGCCGGGACCGACCTGGCCGCCGACTCCGACGCCCTCACCGCGGCCCTGGTCCACCTCGCGGACACCGGTGCCGCACGCACCCACCGGATGCTCGACACCCGCCAGACCGGCCTGCCCCCGCAGCTCTCACCGCAACCGGGGGTCGAGGCGGGACTCGTCGCCGTCCACAAGCGGGCGGTCGGGGTAGTGCACCGGCTGCGCCGCTTCGCCGTCCCCGCGGCGCTGGGGTCGGTCGAGACGTCGTTGGGGCAGGAGGACGTGCAGAGCTTCGCGCTGGAGTCCGCGGAGTGCCTGGCCGAGGGCCTCGCCGGGGTGCGCGAGGTGCTGGCCGTGGAACTGCTCGCCGTGCACCGCGCCCGGTTGCTGCGCGGGGGCCTGCCGGGGCTGGCGGGCAAGGTCGTGGCCGCCCTCGACGAGGTCGCCGCCGCGCTGGGTGAGGACGTGCGCGACCGCCCCTACGGACGCGACCTCGACCGGCTCACCGAGCTGTTGAGCCACGGTTGGGGAACCGCCGGCGCGCGGTGACCTCGCGCCGGGCCCCTCTCCGCCCGTCCGGACACCGTCGGGCCGGACGTCAGGCGCCCGGCGCCGCCGTCGAGGCGCGCACGACCAGCTCGGGCCGGAACGTCACGGGCTCGGGCACCTCGCCGTCCCCCTCGAGGGCCAGCAGCTGCTCCACGGCCGCGGCGACGATGGCGTCCTCGTCCCACGCCATCGTCGTCAGGCCGGGGGCGACGAGGCCGGCGAGCTGGTGGTCGTCGAACCCGACGACGGAGAGGTCGTCGGGGATCCGCAGCCCGAGGTCGCTCGCCGCGCGGTAGACGCCGAAGGCCAGGGAGTCGGAGAGGCAGAACACCGCGGTCGGGCGGTCCGGGACGGACAGGAGCAGCGCGGCGGTCCCGGCGGCCTGTGCGGGCGATGCCGCGGCGGGGACGACGAGCAGGTCGAGGCCGAGGTCCCCGGCGACCTCCACGGCCAGCAGTTCCGAGGGGCGTCCCGGCGTGGAGGGCAGCGACGGGGTCAGCAGGGCGATCCGTCGGTGGCCGAGCGCGCGCAGGTGGTCCATCGCCGTGGTCACGCCGAAGCGGTTGTCGAAGAGGACCGCTCCGCTGGCGGGGCGGCCGGGGAGCGCGTCGCCGATCGACACCACGGCCGTCGAGGGCGGCAGCAGCGACCAGTAGTCGGCGGAGGGGTCCACGGGGGAGACGAGCACCCCGTCGACGCGCTGGGCCGCGAACCGCTGCACCACACGGCGTTCGGCCGCGGGGTCGGCGTCGGCGTCGGCGATCGTGGCGTCCCGGTCGGCGGTGCGCAGGGCCCGGGTCAGCATCACCGAGAGGTCCTGCTGCCACAGGTCGCGCAGGGAACCGCTCACGCCGATCGTCCCGGTGCGCCCGCTCGCGAGCGCCCGGGCGATGGGGTCGACGTGGTAGCCGAGCTCGACGGCGAGGGTCTGGACCTTGGCGATGGTCGCGGCGGAACCGCGGGTCCCGCGCAGGGCGTAGGAGGTGGCGGCGAGGGAGAGTCCGGCCGCGTCGGCGACGTCCTGCAGAGTGCGGCGCGCTTCCTTCGGCACGGAGTGGACAGTAGCCGTGCCGGGCCGCGCCGCACGGCGAGCTCGCCCCCGGCAGGGGCCGACTTGACGAACGCTTGAGTGAAGCGCTTCACTCGTCGATGGGAGTGAAGCGCTTCACGAAGCGAACCGAGGAGGGGCCGTGCGCACCGACTGCCACCAGCACCTGTGGCCCGCACGACTGCTCGACGCCCTCCGCGAACGCACCACCCCGCCCTTCCTCGACGGCTGGACCCTGCACCTGCCGGGCGAGCCGCCCTGCCCGATCGACCCCGCCGCCCACGACGTGGTGACGCGCGCGGCCGCCGAGACCGCCGACGGCACCGGACGGGCGCTGGTCTCGCTGTCCTCCCCGCTCGGGCTCGAGCACCTGCCGGGGGAGGATGCCGACCCGCTCCTCGCGGCCTGGAACGACGGTGCGCTGGAGCTGCCCGACCCGTTCCGGGTCTGGGCCGCCGCGGGGGTCACCGACCTCGACCCCGGCTCGCTGGCCAAGACCCTGCGCCAGGACCGCGTCGTCGGCCTGCAGCTGCCCGCGACGGCCTTCGCCGACCCGCGGGCCGTCGCGCGGCTGGAACCCCTGCTGGCCGAGTGCGAACTGGCCGACAAGCCCGTCCTGATCCACCCGGGTCCCGCCCCGGTCTGCGACACGAGCGACCTCCCCGCCTGGTGGCCGGCGCTCGTGCCCTACGTGCAGCAGCTGCACGCGTCCTGGCTGGCGTGGCACGTCGGGGGCCGGGAACGACACCCGACCCTGCGGATCGCGTTCGTCGCGCTCGCCGGACTCGCTGCGCTGCACCACGAACGCCTCGCCGCCCGCGGTGGCGCGCTGGGCCGCCTCGACCCCCTCGTGCACTACGAGACGAGTTCCTACGGACCGCGCGCGATCGACGCCCTCGTCCGCGTCGTCGGGGTCGACCCGCTGGTGCTCGGGACCGACCGGCCCTACGCCCAACCGTTCGACGCCACCGACCTCCCGGGTTTCGGCGCGGCCTTCGCCCACGCCCTGACCCGTTCCAACCCCGCCCACCTCCTCGAAGGGACACCCCGGTGACCATCGCCCACGAAACCCCGACCGCCCCCGGCTCCACCGGTCTGCCCGCCGCACCGGGGCGCACCCTCTCCCCCCGCGAGCTCAAGGACTGGGTCGACCAGGCGGCGGCCACCCCGCAGGCCTGGGAGCACCTCGTCCGCCACGACACCGGTGGCCGCCACTTCGTCTCCCTCTACCGCGACGGCGACGTCGACGTCTGGCTGCTGTGCTGGAACACCGTCGACGACACCGGCTGGCACGACCACGACACCTCCTCCGGGGCCGTGGCCGTGACCCGCGGTGCCGTCGTCGAGGCCAACCCGCGGATGGGGGGCGAACCCTTCGTGCGCACCGTCGAAGCCGGCCGTTCGTTCGCCTTCGGCCCCGACCACATCCACCGCATGTCCGGTGCCGTCGACGGTTCCGTCTCGATCCACGCCTACTCGCCGCCGTTGTGGCGGATGGGCCAGTACTCGATCAGCCCCTCGGGGGTGATGCGCCGGATGTCAGTCAGCTACGCCGACGAGCTGCGCCCCCTCGACGCCTAGCCTGCTCCCGTGCCCGCACTGGACCTCGACGTCGTCTGGAACTCCGGAGCCTCCGGTGTCCCCGAACCGCCCGTCCAGGTCCACCGGGCCCGGGCGGACACGGTCGTCCTGCGTCAGGGCATCGCCACCCACTTCGAGGCGCCGTTCCTCTACCTGCTGCTCGGGTCGCGACGGGCGCTCCTGCTCGACACCGGGGCCGTCGCGGACCCGGCCGCCTTCCCGGTGCGCGAGACCGTCGACGGGTTGCTCGCGGAGTGGCTCACCGAGCACCCGCACCCCGGCTACGGACTCGTCGTGGCCCACACCCACGCCCACGGCGACCACGTCGCCGGTGACGCGCAGTTCCACGACCGGCCCTCGACGGTCGTCGTCGGCCACGACGTCGCCGCCGTGCACGCGTTCTTCGGCATCGAGCCCAGCGCCGACGGACGCAACGGCTCCGGTCGCCTCGACCTGGGTGGACGCGACCTCGCGGTGCTCCCGATCCCGGGCCACCACCCCACGTCGATCGCCGTGCACGACCCCGCCACCCGCACGGTCCTCACCGGCGACACGCTCTACCCGGGCCGCCTGTACGTCGACGACTTCCCGGCGTTCTCCCGGTCGCTGGCGCGCCTGCAGCGCCTCGTGCGCGACGCCGGGGTCGAGCACCTGCTCGGGGCCCACGTCGAGATGTCCGACGTGGCCGGGGTGGACCACCCCCGCGGCTCGACCCGTCACGACGGCGAGGCCCCGCTGCCGATGACCCCCGCCCAGCTCGACGCCGTGGTGGCCGCCGCCGCGAGCACCGGCGGGGTCCCCGGACGCCACGTCTTCGACGACGTCGCGATCTGGATCGACTAGCTGTACCGCCCAGGGACGACTAGTCCCGTGGCACCCGCACCAGCAGGGCGAGGTCGGCGACCCGCGCCACGACGGCCTCCACGTCCGGCCCGATCGGCATGTCGCGGGAGTCGTGCTCCAGGAACTCGTCGAACACCGCGAACAGCGCCGAGGCGCCGGGGGAGAGCCGGTCCGGTGCGGCCCGCAACGCCCGGACCGCCGCGAGCGCCTCGATCGCCAGCACCACGGGAGCCAGCTCCGCGGTCTGGCGCAACGCCCGCGCGCCCTGGGTCGCGAAGCTCGCGTGCTCCTCCAGCCCCAGGGAGATGCTGACCGTCCCCGACGTCGAGGGCGCCGTCGCCGGGCGCAGCTCGGCCAGCACGTCCTGCACCACGTACTCGCCGATCATCAACCCCGACGACCCGCGCGGACCCGCCGCGAGGAACGCCCGCAGGCCGGTGTGCTCGGGACGCAGCAGCAGCGCGAGCCGCGCGGCGGACAACGTCAGCACCCCGAAGGTGGTGGCGCGCAACGTGTCCAAGGCCGTCGCCAACGACGCGGCGTGGAACTGGCCGTGGTGGAACACCCCGTGCGGGGAGACGAGCGGGTTCTCCCCGGGCGTCGAGGCCTCCAGCAGCAGCACGTCCTCGAGGGCCTGCGCCGCCGTGAACGCGGGCGCCAGGACCTGCGGCGCGGTGCGCAACGCGAACGGGTCCTGCAACCGCACCGGCTCGGGCCCGTCGGCGACCAGTGCGGACAACGTCGCCGCCACCCCCCGCTGACCGGGGTGCGCGCGGGCCGCGTGCACGGGGGAGGCCCACGCCTCCGGGTTCCCGCGCAGCGCGAGGAACGACAGCGCCGAGATCCCCACCCCCGCCGCCAGCAGCTGGCGCAACCGGGCCAGCGCCAGCGACGCCGTGGCCAGGGTCAGGGCGTGGGAGGAGATGAGCGGCAGCGCGTCGGCCGCCCCCAGCGCGACGGGCGCGACCCCGCCGCGGGCCCACGGCCGTTCGCCGACCAGCGTCAGCCCCAGCTCGGCCAGCGACGCGAGGTCGGAGGTCCCGATCCCGCCGAAGCGGTGCATCGTCGGCAGCGCGTCGGACTCGACCGCGTCGGCCAGGGCCCCCAGGACCGGCGGGCTGATGCCCGCCCCGAGCTGGGCGTGCGCCCCGGCCAGCAGCTGGTTCAACCGGATCAGCAGCGCGGCGCGCGTCGTCGCCTCGTCCTCCACCGGACCCAGCGAGGCCGCGTGCGAACGGAGCAACCGCAGCCCGTGCGCCCGCGGGTGCTCGGCCTGCTCCTCCTCGACCTCGACGTCCTTGTTGGCGCCCACGCCCGTCGTCGCCCCGTAGACGGCTCCGCGCTCACGGGCTGCGCCCATCGCCTCGTGCAACGCCTCCAACCGAGCGAGCACGACCCGGTCCACGACCGGTCGCGCGCGGCCCGACGCCAGGTCGGCGAGGTCCTCCAGCGACAGCGCGTGCCCCGCCACCGGGACCCCGCGAGTCGCGGGCGGGACGGCCTCGTGCTCCACTCTTCCTCCGCGGCCGGTTCGATCAGGTGCAGGTTGCGATCAGGTAAAGCCTGGTCGTGCCTGGCCGTGCCTGGTTGACCCGACCACGACCACCGCCAACCATGTACCAGCCCGAGACCACAGCACCGCAGGCGCGCCCCGTGGGCCCGTCGGTTCAACCCAGGAGCCGCCCGTGATCACGTTCGAGGCCGTCCGCAAGCAGTTCCCCGACGGGACGGTGGCGGTCGAACAGCTCGACCTCGAACTGCCCACGGGCCAGATCACCGTCTTCGTGGGCCCCTCCGGATGTGGCAAGACGACGTCCCTGCGCATGATCAACCGGATGATCGAACCGACCGGTGGACGCATCACCATCGACGGCGACGACGTCCGCAGCAAGGACCCCGCGGCCCTGCGCCGCGGCATCGGCTACGTCATCCAGCACGCGGGCCTCTTCCCGCACAAGACCGTCCTCGACAACGTCATGACGGTCCCCAAGCTCGTCGGCCGCGGCAAGCAGCGTCAGGTCGCCCTCGAGCTGCTCGAACGCGTCGGCCTGCCGACGGCCTTCGCCGACCGCTACCCGGCCCAGCTCTCCGGCGGCCAGCAGCAGCGCGTCGGCGTCGCCCGGGCGCTCGCGGCCGACCCGCCCGTCATGCTCATGGACGAACCGTTCTCCGCCGTCGACCCCATCGTGCGCGGTCAGCTCCAGGAGGAGTTCCTCCGGCTGCAGGGCGAGCTCGGCAAGACCATCGCCATCGTCACCCACGACATCGACGAGGCCATCACGCTGGGGGACCGCATCGCCGTCTTCCGCGAGGGCGGCCACCTCGCCCAGGTCGGGTCCCCCCGGGACCTGCTGACGAAACCGGCCGACGACTTCGTCCGCCACTTCGTCGGCCGTGACCGCGGCTACCGCGGGCTCTCCTTCGAGGGCCTGCAGGACCTCCCCGTGCGGCCCGTCACCGACGAGACCTTCACCACCCTCGCCCTCGACGAGGCCGGGCGACCCGTCGGGATCGACGGCTTCCGCGCCGGCGACTCGCTGCGCACCGTCATCGACCTGACCCTGACCTCCCCGCACGGGATCGCCGTCCAGGTCGACGACGAGGGCCGCGCGACGGGGTTCGTGCACCACCACGACGTCGTCGACCTGCTGGAGAAGCGCCGGTGAACTCGATCCTCGACTACCTCCGCGACAACTCCGGGATCGTCCTCGACGCCCTCGGCCAGCACGTGCTGCTCGCCGTCATCCCGCTCGTCGTCGGGGTGGTCGTGGCGCTGCCGATCGGCTACCTCGGGGTGCGGTTCGGCTGGCTCTACCACCCGATCCTCAACATCTCCGGCGTCGTCTACGCGATCCCGTCGCTGGCCATCTTCGTCACCCTGCCCTACGTGCTCGGGACGAAGATCCTCTCCCCGGTGAACATCGTCGTGGCGCTCGCGATCTACACGGTGGCGCTGATGTCGCGGACCGTCGCCGACGGACTGCGCTCCGTCGACCCGGCGCTGACGGAGGCCGCGACGGCCATGGGCTACAAGCGAACCCGGCGCCTCCTCGAGGTCGAGCTCCCGCTGGCGGCGCCCGTCATCCTCGCCGGGGTCCGGGTCGCGGCGGTCTCGAACATCTCCCTCGTCAGCGTCGGGGCCCTGCTGGGGATCGGTGGCCTCGGGGCCCTGTTCACCCGCGGGTTCCAGCTCTTCTACACCGCACCGATCGTGGTGGGGATCGTGCTCTCGATCCTGCTCGCCGCGATCGCCGACGTGGTGATCGTGCTGTTCCAGCGGGCCGTCACCCCGTGGACCCGAGCCGGGGCGGGGGCCTGACGTGAACGACACCCCGTACCTGCTCGACCCCGCCCACTGGGACTGGGGGACCACCGGTTCGATCCCGCACCTGCTGGTGACCCACCTCGGCTACACCGCGATCTCGGTGCTCGTCGGCTTCGTCATCGCCTTCCCCATCGGGCTGCTCATCGGCCACACCGGCAAGGGCTCGTTCCTGGCCATCAACGCCGGCAACGCCGGCCGGTCGCTGCCAACGCTGGGGCTGCTGAGCCTGCTCGTGGTGCTGATGGGGCTGCGGTTCACCCCCGTGCTCATCGCGCTCGTCGTGCTGGTCATCCCGCCGATCCTGACCTCGACCTACGCGGGGTTGCGCTCGGTGGACCGCAACGCCGTCGACGCGGCGAAGGGGATGGGCATGACGTCCACCCAGGTGCTGTTCCGCGTCGAACTGCCGATGGCGCTGCCCGTCGTGTTCGGCGGGCTGCGCGCCGCGGTGCTGCAGGTCGTCGCGACGGCCACCGTCGCGGCCTACGTCGGGCAGTCCGGTCTCGGTCGTCTGCTCGTCGACGGCCTCGCCGTCAACGACTACGGCCGGGTCGTCGCGGGGGCCGTCGTGGTCGCCGCGCTGGCCATCGTGCTCGACCTGCTGCTCGGTCTCGTGCAGCGCTACGTCGTCTCGCCGGGGATCACCGGGCGCGGTCCGGGCCGCGCACGGGCCGCGGGATCCGTGGCAGAGTCCCCCGGAGAAGTTGAACTCGTTGGTGCTGGATCGTCGAAAGGCTCGTCATGAACCGCCGGAACCTCCTCGGACTCGCCCTGGTGGGCTCCCTCAGCGCGACCCTGGCCGCGTGCGGTGGCGGGGACGACCCGTTGTCCACGACCGACACCTCCTCGGGGTCGGCCGACAGCGCGACGGTCATCGTCGGCTCGGCGAACTTCCCCGAGAGCGAACTGCTGGCCGAGATGTACTCGCAGGTCCTCGAGAAGGCCGGCGCGAAGGTCACCCGCAAGTTCAACATCGGGGCCCGTGAGGTCTACCTCAAGGCCCTCGACGACGGCTCGATCGACCTGCTGCCCGAGTACAACGGCGCCCTGCTCGCCGGCCTCTCCGACAGCGGCAGCGCCCCGGAGGGCGTCTCCACCCCCGAGCAGGTCCTCGACGCGCTGAAGAAGGTCCTGCCCGAGGGCACCGAGGTGCTCGAGCAGTCCGCGGCCGAGGACAAGGACACCCTCTCGGTGTCCGCGGCCACCGCGAGCCAGTACAGCCTCAAGAACATCGAGGACCTCGCGCCCGTCGCCAAGGACCTCGTCTGCGGGGCCGGGCCGGAGTTCCAGGAGCGCTACCAGGGTCTCGTCGGGCTCAAGGAGCTCTACAGCGTGGAGTTCAAGGAGTTCAAGGCCCTCGACGCGGGTGGCCCGCTGACCGTCGGTGCGCTCGTGGACGGCTCGATCCAGGTCGGCAACATCTTCTCCACCGACTCGGCCATCGAGACGAACAAGTTCGTCACCCTCGAGGACACCAAGAACCTCTTCCTCGCGCAGAACATCCTGCCGCTGATCCGGTCCTCCAAGAACACCTCGCAGATCACCGACGCCCTGAACGGGCTGTCGGCGAAGCTCACCACCGAGGACCTGACGAAGTTCCTCGCCGAGGTCCAGGTCGACAAGAAGCCGTCGGCCACCGTCGCGAAGGACTACCTGACCTCCCTCGGCCTGCTCTGAGCCGGTGACGTCCGGCCGCCGTGCGTGACGACACCGCACGGCGGCCGTGGCTTGACCTGGAGTCGACTCCAGGTCCTACCGTCGGGGACATGACACAGACCCACCAACGCACCCCGCAGGAACCGGTCGGCTCCGGGTTCGGACACGACTCGACCGCGGCCGAGGTCCTCGAGGGCATCGACCTGACGGGGAAGCTCGTCGTCCTCACCGGCGGCTACTCGGGCATCGGCCTCGAGGCGACCCGGGCCCTGACCGCGGCCGGCGCGCACGTCGTGGTCCCCGCCCGTCGCCCGGAGCACGCCGCCGCGGAACTGGGCGGCATCGGTGAGGTCGCGGAACTCGACCTCGGGGACCAGGGCAGCATCGCCCGGTTCGCGAACACCTTCCTCGACTCCGGCCGCAGCATCGACGCCTTCATCGGCAACGCCGGGATCATGGCGAACCCGCTGACCCGCATCGAGGGTGGCTGGGAATCGCAGTTCGGGACCAACCACCTGGGCCACTACGCCCTCGTGAACCGGTTGTGGCCGGCGATCGCCGCGGGCGGCGGCCGCGTCGTGTCGCTGTCGAGTTCCGCCCACCACCGTTCCGACATCCGGTGGGACGACGTGATGTTCGAACGCTCCGAGTACGACAAGTGGGCGGCCTACGGCCAGGCCAAGACGGCCAACGCGCTGTTCGCGCTCCACCTCGACGTCCTCGCTGCGCCGCAAGGGGTCCGGGCCTTCTCGGTGCACCCCGGGGGGATCATGACCCCGCTGCAGCGCCACCTTCCGCGCGAGGAGATGGTGAACCTCGGCTGGATCGACGCCGACGGGAACCTCCTGATGGAGGGGTTCAAGACCCCGGCCGGGGGTGCCTCGACGGAGGTCTGGGCGGCGACGAACCCGAAGCTCGACGGACTCGGCGGGGTGTTCTGCGAGGACTGCGAGATCGCCCTGCCCGTCGACGCCGAGCGCCCGCGGTTCACCGTCGGGGTGGCCCCGCACGCGACCGACCCCGAGGCCGCGGCCCGGCTGTGGGCGTTGTCGGCGGAGCTGACCGGCGTGGACGCCTTCGCCTGAGTCGCCCACGCGAACGGCCGACGGTCCGGCAGGGTTCTCCCTGCCGGACCGTCGGCCGTCGTCAGTTCCGGGTGGTCCGGGTGGTCCGCGTCAGGCGGGGACCAGCCAGGTGACGCCGAGCGGCGGGACGCGCAGGGCGGTGGAGAACTGCTGACCGTTCCAGGCCACGTCCTCACCCTGCAGGACGCCGGCGTTCACCACACCCGACCCTGCGAACTCCTCGGCGTCGGTGTTGAGGATCTCGCGCCACGGTCCCGCGCTGGGCAGGCCGACGCGGAAGTCCTCGTAGGCGGCACCGGAGAAGTTGCAGACCGCGACGAGCGGTTTGCCGTCGGTGGAGCGGCGCACGAACGAGATGAGGTTGCGCTGGTTGTCGGAACCGTCGATCCACTGGAAGCCCTCGGACGTGAAGTCGTCGGACCACAGTTCGGGTCGGTCCTTGTAGACGGCGTTCATGGTCGAGACGAGGCGGTGCAGACCCTGGTGCCACGGGGTGTCCAGCAGCCACCAGTCCAGCGAGCGGGACTCCGACCACTCGGCCTCCTGGCCGAACTCCGAGCCCATGAACAGCAGCTGCTTGCCGGGGTGGGACCACATGTAGGCGAGGTACGCGCGGACGTTGGCGAGCTGCTGCCAGCGGTCGCCGGGCATCTTGCGCAGCAGCGAGCCCTTCCCGTGCACGACCTCGTCGTGGGAGATCGGGAGGGTGAAGTTCTCGGTGAACGCGTAGACGAGGCTGAACGTCAGCTCACCGTGGTGGTACTGGCGGTTCACCGGGTCCTGCGCGAAGTAGCGCAGCGAGTCGTTCATCCAGCCCATGTTCCACTTCAGGCCGAACCCGAGACCGCCACCGCTGGTAGGGGCCGTGACGCCCGGGTAGGCCGTGGACTCCTCCGCGATCATCATGATGCCCGGGGTGCGCTTGTAGGCGGTGGCGTTGGCCTCCTGCAGGAAGGCGATCGCCTCGAGGTTCTCCCGGCCGCCGTAGCGGTTGGGGACCCACTCGCCCTCGTTGCGGGAGTAGTCCAGGTAGAGCATGGAGGCGACCGCGTCGACGCGCAGGCCGTCGGCGTGGAACTCCTCCAGCCAGTACAGCCCGGAGGCGACGAGGAAGTTGCGGACCTCGCTGCGCCCGAAGTTCGGGATGTAGGTGCCCCAGTCCATGTGCTCGCCGAGGCGGGGGTCCGGGTGCTCGTAGAGCGCGGTGCCGTCGAACTTCGCGAGGGCGAACTCGTCCTTGGGGAAGTGGCCGGGGACCCAGTCGATGATGACGCCGATGCCGGCCTGGTGGAGGGCGTCGATGAGGTGACGCAGCTCGTCGGGGGAGCCGAAGCGGGAGGTGGGCGCGAAGTAGCCCGTGACCTGGTAACCCCAGGATCCGCCGAACGGGTGCTCCATGACGGGCAGGAACTCGACGTGGGTGAAGCCCGCCGCGCTCACGTAGTCGACGAGCTCGGTCGCCAGGTCGGTGTAGCTCAGCCCCTGCTTCCAGGACCCGAGGTGCACCTCGTAGACCGAGACCGGCCCGTCCTGGGCGCTGCGGGCGGCGCGCTGCTCCAGCCACTCCGCGTCGTTCCAGGCGTAGGAGGACTCGGTGACGACCGAGGCCGTCGCGGGCGGGACCTCGCTGGCGCGGGCCATCGGGTCGGCCTTCTGACGCCAGTGGTCGTCGGCGCCGAGGATCTCGAACTTGTAGCGGGACCCCGCGGCCACCCCGGGCACGAAGATCTCCCAGACCCCGGAGGAGCCCAACGAGCGCATCCCGTGCTCGCGGCCGCTCCAGTGGTTGTGGTCGCCGACGACGCGCACCGCCTTCGCCGCGGGCGCCCACACGGCGAACGCCGTGCCCTCGACGGCGCCCAGCGGCCCGTTCCAGCGCTTGACGTGGCTGCCGAGGACGTTCCACAGCTCCTCGTGGCGACCTTCGCCGATGAGGTGCAGGTCGACCTGGCCCACGGTGGGGAGGAAGCGGTACGGGTCGTCGACCACGACCGGTTCCGCACCGGGGTAGGTCACCTCGACGCGGTAGTCGCCGACCGACCCACCCGGCTGGACGCCGACCCAGACGCCGTCGTACTCGTGGACGAGGCCGACGCGGCTGCCGTCCTCGGTCACGACGGTGACGGCCGAGGCGAAGGGCTTGAGGACCCGGTAGGTGAGCGCGTCACCGTCGGGGTGGGCGCCGAGGACCGAGTGCGGGGACCAGTGCGCCCCGGCGGCGGCCCGGGCCAGGTCGTCGGCGTCGACGGGGCGGGGGGTCGGGGCGGGGGAGGGGGCTTCACTGGACATGGTCGGAGTCTCCCGTGGTGATCAAGACCTCGCCTCTCAGGACGGGTCGGCGGAGGCGGTCTGGAGCAGGCGGTGGACGGCGTCGAGGGGGATGCGCAGCCAGTCGGGCCGGTTGCGGGCCTCGTAGACGACCTCGTAGAGGGCCTTGTCGAGTTCCAGCGCGGCCAGCAGGACCGCCTGGTCCCCGGCGCGCGGGTCGGCACCGACGACCTCGGTGTAGCCCGCGAGGAACGCCTCGCGGCACGCCTCGCCCCAGCCACCGGGGTCGGGGACGGTCGAGGCCGCGTAGTCGAAGGACCGCAGCATGCCCGCGACGTCGCGCAGCGCGAGGTCGGGCACGCTGCGTTCGGCGAGGGGTCGCAGCGGCTCGCCCTCGAAGTCCAGCAGGACCCAGCCGCGGGTGGCGGAGTGCAGGACCTGACCGAGGTGGTAGTCGCCGTGGACGCGCTGCAGAGCCGGGGCGTGGGTGACGTGGCGGACGGCGTCGACGCGGGCGCGGGCCGCTTCGGCGACGTCGCGCAGCTGCGGTACGGCGGTGCACGCCCAGGCGACCCGTTCCAGCAGGCCGTCGGCGAGCGCCCCCAACCGGTCGGGGGTGGCGGTCTCGGTGGGCAGTTCCACGGCGAGGACGGCGTGGACCTCGGCCGTGGCCCGACCCAGTTCGCGGGCCTCCGGCGAGAAGTCGCGGCCCTGCGCGACGGCCGCGGTGGCGACGCGCCAGGCGTCCTCGGAACCGGCGAGGAACTCGGTCACGTGCACGAAGTGCCCGACGGCGCGGCCACCCTGCGCGTCGGTCCACTGCCCGTCCACCCAGCCCGAGGGGCGGGGCACGCGACCGCAGCCGGCGTCGGCGAGCGCCGTCTGGACGACGACGTCGGGGTTGTCGCCGGCGGAGAGGACCCGGAACACCTTGGCGATGAGCGGGGTCTCGCCCTCGTCGGCGGAGACGACGATGGAGGTGTTGGACTGCTCGCCGCTGAGCACCTTGGTGCGGGCCGCCGCGGGGACGGGCAGACCACCGTGGGCGCTGTGGCCGTGCACGCCGAAGGCGCGCGAACCGGCGCCCTCCCCGCTGGCGACGAGGGTCAGCAGGGAGCGGGTGAAGGTCGGGTCGTGCGGACCGTCGTAGATCCAGGCGCGGACGCCGTCGACGTCGGGCAGTTCGCCGATGAGGGCGTGCGCGAGCGCCTCGTCGGGGGCGGGCCGGACGCTGATGGGGACGGAGTAGACGGTGCGGGGGGCGTCGTCGGCCTCACCGGATCGGACGGTGAGCGCGACGAGCTGCGCGACGCCGGTCTCGTCGAGCGGGGTGCGTTCGATGCGTTGCACGTGGGCCGCGACCCCCTTGTGCGCGAACCAGCGCTGGGCGGGGGCCCAGTCCCGCAGCAGGGCGGCGATGGCCTCGTCGGAGGCGGTGGAGGTCCGGACGTCGGCGCTCACGAGGTCACCTTCAGCCAGTAGAAGCCCCGCGAGCCGAGCGTGACGACCAGCGACCCGTCGGCGTCGACCTGCCCGAAGGCGGCACCGCCGAAGACGTCGCGGACGGTGGCTCCGGCGTGGCCCGGCATCCGCAGAGCGGCGGCCTGGGGGTGGTCGGAGAGGTTGTTCAGGCAGAGCACGGTTTCACCTTCCTCTTCGTGCGTCGGCTGCAGCACGCGCAGGAACGCGAGCACCGCCTCGTTGCTGCAGGAGCCTTCCTCGGGGCGTGCCTCGGCGCGCGTCGGGAGCGGCACGTAGGCCCCGCGCCCGAAGGCCGGGTGCGCCCGCCGGACGGCGAGCACGTCGCGGACCCAGTGCAGCAGCGAGGATCCCGTCGCGAGCTGCGCTTCGACGTTCACGGACTGGTAGTGGTAGACGAGCGACTGGATCGTCGGCAGGTACAGCTTGCCGGGGTCGGCGGAGGAGAACCCGGAGTTGCGGTCGGGGGTCCACTGCATCGGGGTGCGGACGGCGTCGCGGTCGTCGAGCCAGATGTTGTCGCCCATGCCGATCTCGTCACCGTAGTAGAGGCACGGACTGCCCGGCAACGACAGGACGAGGGCGTGGATGAGCTGGATCTCGGGTCGGGAGTTGTCCAGCAGCGGCGCGAGCCGGCGGCGGATCCCGACGTTGGCGCGCATCCGCGGGTCCGGGGCGTACCAGCCGTACATGGCGGCCCGTTCCTCGGTCGTCACCATCTCCAGCGTCAGCTCGTCGTGGTTGCGCAGGAACGTGCCCCACTGACCGCTGGAGGTGGGGATGTCGGGGGTGGCCGAGAGGATCTCCGAGATCGGGGTCGCCCGCCCCTCGCGCAGCGCGTAGTAGAGCCGGGGCATCACCGGGAAGTGGAAGCACATGTGGCACTCCGGGGCCTCCTCGGTCCCGAAGTACTCCACGACGTCGAAGGGCCACTGGTTGGCCTCGGCGAGCAGGACGCGGCCGGGGAACTCCTCGTCGACCATCTTCCGCAGCCGGTGCAGGTAGTCGTGGGTCTGGGGGAGGTTCTCGCCGTTGGTGCCCTCCTGGACGTAGAGGTAGGGCACGGCGTCGAGGCGGAAGCCGTCGATGCCCATGTCCAGCCAGAAGCGGACGGTGTCGAACATCGCCTCCTCCACGGCCGGGTTGTCGAAGTTCAGGTCCGGCTGGTGGGAGAAGAAGCGGTGCCAGAAGAACTGCCGCCGGACCGGGTCGAACGTCCAGTTCGAGGTCTCGGTGTCGACGAAGATGATGCGCGCGTCGGGGTACTTCGTGTCGTCGTCGCTCCAGACGTAGAAGTCCCCGTAGGGCCCGTCCGGGTCGTTGCGGCTGGCCTGGAACCAGGGGTGCTGGTCGCTGGTGTGGTTCATGACCAGGTCGATGACGATGCGGATCCCGCGCTGGTGGGCCTCGGTCACCAGGCGCTGGAAGTCGTGCAGGGTCCCGAACTCGGGCAGCACCGCGTTGTAGTCGGAGATGTCGTACCCGCCGTCGCGCAACGGGGAGGCGTAGAACGGCGGCAGCCAGAGGCAGTCGATGCCGAGCCACTGCAGGTAGTCGAGCTTGGCCGCCAGCCCGGCGAAGTCACCGGTTCCGGAGCCGTTGGAGTCCGCGAAGGCGCGCACCAGCGCCTCGTAGAAGACCGCCGTCTTGTACCACTGGGGGTCGTTCTTCAGACCGCCGCGGTCCCCGAGCCCGGCGAAGTGGAGACCTTCCACCGTCAGGACCGCACGTGGAACACGTGCGCGGGTTCCTCGTAGGGGTTCAGCCGCACGAAGTCGTGCTCGCCCCACTCGAACTCCGCACCGGTCAGCTCGTCGCGCACGGTGAACCGTTCCCACCACTCGCGCCCGATCGCGGCCATGTCGAGGTGGACGTTGGTCTCGCGGACGGCGTGCGGGTCGAGGTTCACGACGACGAGGACGAGGTCCTCGGTGCCGTCGGCCTCGACCCGGCGACGGCTGAAGCACAGGACGTTCTCGTCGTCGGTGGCGTGGAAGACAGTGCCCCGCAACTGCTGCAGGGCCGGGTGCGCGGCGCGGGCCTGGTTCAGCTTCTTCAGGTAGGGCGCCAGCGACCACCCCTCGGCCTCGGCCTTGGCGAAGTCCCGGGGACGGAACTGGTACTTCTCGTTGTCGAGCTGTTCCTCGGCCCCCGGACGGGCGGCGTGCTCGACGAGTTCGTAGCCGGTGTAGATGCCCCAGGACGGGCTGAGCAGCGCCGCGAGGACCGCGCGCAGCTTGAACACCGGCGGCCCGCCGTACTGCATGGTCGGGGTGAGGATGTCGTGCGTCGTCGGCCAGAAGTTCGGCACCATGTAGTGCGCGGACTCCTGGGAGAGCTGCTGGACGTACTCGCGGATCTCCCACGCGGCGTTGCGCCACGCGAAGTAGGAGTACGACTGCTGGAACCCGACCTTGGCCAGGGTGTGCATCATCGCCGGCTTCGTGAACGCCTCGGCCAGCCAGACGACCTCGGGGTGCTCGGCGCGCACCTCGTTGATCAGCCACTCCCAGAACTCGACGGGCTTCGTGTGCGGGTTGTCGACGCGGAACAGCGTCACCCCGTGCTCGATCCACACGTCGACGACCCGCTTGACCTCGGCGTAGATGCCGGCGGGGTCGTTGTCGAAGTTCAGCGGGTAGATGTCCTGGTACTTCTTCGGCGGGTTCTCCGCGTAGGCGATCGTGCCGTCGGCGCGCGTGGTGAACCACTCGGGGTGGCTCGCCACCCAGGGGTGGTCCGGCGCGCACTGCAGGGCGATGTCCATCGCGACCTCGAGGCCGAGCTCCCGGGCCCGGGCGACGAAGAAGTCGAAGTCCTCGAAGGTGCCCAGGTCGGGGTGCAGCGCGTCGTGCCCGCCCTCGGCCGCGCCGATCGCGTACGGCGAGCCCGGGTCGAGCGGGCCGGCGGTGAGGGAGTTGTTGGGGCCCTTGCGGTTGATCCGCCCGATCGGGTGGACGGGCGTGAGGTAGGCGACGTCGAAACCCATGTCGGCGATCGCGGGCAGCCGCTCGGCGGCGGTGCGGAACGTCCCCGAGACCCAGCGCTGCTCGTCCTCGAGCCAGTGCGCCCCCTCGGAACGGGGGAAGAACTCGTACCAGGAGCTGAACGTCGCCAGCTTCCGTTCCACCCGCAGGGGGAAGGTCTGCGACGGGCTGACCAGGTCGCGGACGGGCAGGGCGTCCAGGACGCCCCGGACGGCGTCGCTGCGCCCGGCGTCGAGACGGTCGTGGTCGCTGCGGGAGGTGTCGCGCAGGCCGTCGGCGGCCTCGCGCAGCACGTCCGCGTCCCCGTCGGGACGCCCCGGGGAGGTCGCTGCGCGCTCCATCAGCCGCGCGCCCTCCTCCAGCATCAGGGCGACGTCGACCCCGGCCTCGACCTTGATCGTCGCGTCGTGGTCCCAGGTGCCGTACGGGTCCGACCAGCCCTCGACCCGCAGGCCCCAGTCGCCCTCGGTGTCGGGGGAGAGCGTCGCCACGTAGGCGTCGAGGCCGGCGTTGACCAGCGTCATCCGCGTCGAGGGGCCGTCCGTGCCGTCCGGGCGGACCAGCACCGCGGTCGCGGCGACGGCGTCGTGGCCTTCGCGGAAGACGGTGGCGCGCACGGGGATCAGCTCACCGGGCACGGCTTGGGAGGGCCAGCGGCCGGCGTCGACGACGGGACTCACCCCGAGCACCGGGATGCGCCCCACGACGGGGGTGCTGGTCGCCGTGCTCTGCACGGTCAGCGTCTCGAGGTCTGCGGCGCGGTCGGTCGTCACGGGGCGAACCTACCGAGGGCCACGCCTCCCGTCGCGCGGGAGGGGCACGGGGAGTCGGGAGGGAGTCGGGCGGGAGGACGGAAGGTCTCCGCGCGTCGTCGCGGTGGCGTGATCCCGGGGACTAGGGTCCGGCGCGTGAGAGCAATCAGGCGCTTCACCGTCCGCACCGTGCTGCCCGCGCCGTTGGCGCCGCTGGGTGAGCTCGCGAGCAACCTCCGCTGGTCCTGGCACAAGCCCACCCGGGACCTCTTCGAGTCGATGGACCCCGCGGCCTGGGTCGCCGTGCACCGAGAACCCGGGGCGCTGCTGGGCGCCCTGAGCACCGAACGCCTCGAGGCCCTCGCCGCCGACCCGCGGTTCGTGGAGCGGGTCGAGGCCTGCGCGGAGGACCTGCACACCTACCTGGAACGACCGGGCTGGTACGCCACACTCGGGGCCGACGCGCCGGCGACGGTGGCCTACTTCTCGATGGAGTTCGGCATCACCGGTGCGCTGCCGCAGTACTCCGGGGGCCTCGGGATCCTCGCCGGGGACCACCTGAAGTCCGCGAGCGACCTCGCCGTCCCCATCGTCGGCGTCGGCCTGTTCTACGCCACGGGGTACTTCAAGCAGTCGCTGTCCCGTGACGGCTGGCAGCAGGAGACCTACCCGGTGCTCGACCCCGACGGGCTGCCGCTGTCGCAGCTGCGCGAGACCGACGGCAGCGCCGCCAAGGTCTCCGTCGACCTGCCCGGTGGGCGTCGGCTGTGGGCGCAGGTCTGGAAGGCGCAGGTCGGGCGCGTCCCGTTGCTGCTCCTCGACTCCGACGTCGAGGAGAACGACGACGCCGCCCGGGGGGTCACCGACCGTCTCTACGGTGGGGGTGGCGAGCACCGGCTGCAGCAGGAACTCCTCTGCGGCATCGGCGGTGTGCGCGCCCTGCGCCTGCACGCCCGCCTCACCGGGACCCCGCAGCCGGAGGTTTACCACACCAACGAGGGCCACGCGGGGTTCCTGTCGGTGGAACGGATCCGCGAGCACGTCGAGCGGGGACTGAGCTTCGACGAGGCCCTGGAAGCCGTCCGCGCCGCGACGGTGTTCACCACCCACACCCCCGTCCCGGCCGGGATCGACCGCTTCGGCCGCGACCAGATCGAGCTGTACTTCGGCGGCGACAACCCGCTGCCGGGCGTGCCCGTCGAGCGCATCCTGGCGCTCGGGGCCGAGGACTACGAGGGCGGGGACCCCGGCGTCTTCAACATGGCCGTCATGGGGTTGCGGCTCGCGCAGCGCGCCAACGGGGTGTCCCAGCTGCACGGGGCCGTCAGCCGCGGGATGTTCGACGGCCTCTGGCCGGGGTTCGACGCCCCCGAGGTGCCGATCGCCTCGATCACCAACGGCGTCCACGCCCCGACGTGGGTGGCGCCCGAGGTCATCTCCATGGGCCGGCAGTACATCGGCAAGGAGATCGCCCGCGACGGACTGGGCTTCGAGAAGGTCGGCCAGGTCCCCGACGAGGAGATCTGGCGGACCCGGCGGGTGCTGCGCGGTCGTCTCGTCGAGGACGCGCGGCGGCGGCTGAAGCTGTCCTGGTTGCAGCGGGGGGCCTCCGAGGCCGAGCTCGCGTGGACCAAGGACGTGCTCGACCCCGACGTGCTCACGATCGGTTTCGCCCGCCGCGTCCCGACCTACAAGCGCCTCACGCTCATGCTGCGCGATCCCGAGCGGCTCAAGGCCATGCTGCTGCACCCGCAGCGTCCCGTGCAGCTGGTCATCGCCGGGAAGTCGCATCCCGCCGACGAGACCGGCAAGCGCCTCATCCAGCAGATGGTCCGCTTCGCCGACGATCCCGAGGTGCGGCACCGGATCGTGTTCCTGCCCAACTACGACATCACGATGGCGCTCTCGCTCTACCCCGGCTGCGACGTCTGGCTGAACAACCCGTTGCGTCCCTTCGAGGCGTGCGGGACGAGCGGGATGAAGGCCGCGCTGAACGGCGGCCTGAACCTCTCCATCCTCGACGGCTGGTGGGACGAGTGGTACGACGGTGGCAACGGCTGGGCGATCCCCACCGCCGACGGCGTGGAGGACCCCGAGCACCGCGATGACCTCGAGGCCGCCGCGCTCTACGACCTCGTGGAGAACTCCGTCGCCGCGCGGTTCTACGACCGCGACGAACGGGGTCTGCCGGCCCGCTGGCTGGAGATGGTCCGTCACACCCTGGCCTCCCTCGGCCCGAAGGTGCTGGCGAGCCGGATGGTCACCGACTACGTCGAGCAGCTCTACGTGCCGGCCGCCCGGGCCGGCCGCGCGGCGCTCGCCGGTTCCGGGGCCGCGGCCAAGGACCTCGCCGCCTGGAAGAGCACCGTCCGCCGGGCCTGGCCGTCCGTGCGGGTGGACCACGTCGAGAGTTCCGGCGTCGGCGACTCCGCCGAGATCGGCGACGTCGTCCACGTCAGGGGTTTCGTGTCGCTGGGGGAGCTCTCCACCGACGACGTCGAGGTCCAGGTCGTCCACGGCCGGGTCAACGACTCCGACGAGCTGCGCCCCTCGGGCACGGTGTCGCTGCACCACGGTGAGTCCTTCGGCGACGGCCGGCACCGGTTCGAGGGGGAGTTCACCCTCCGCCAGACCGGCCCGTTCGGCTACACCGTGCGCGTCCTGCCCCGCCACGCGGGGCTGGCCACCCCCGCCGAGCTGGGCCTCGTCGCCAACGCCTGAACCCCGGGCGCCTGGTCACCCCCTCCGACGGGGGTGACCAGGTCGTGGCGAACGGCGCCGGGGAGCCCGGACGGGTCGTGTCGACGCCGACCCGGCCGCGTCGGACCCGGCCCCGCGCTTCGTGAGAGTTCCGTGTCCTGAACGTGCTTGCGTCCGCCGAGGGGGGTGTCGTAACCTCACGTAATCCATTGCGCAATGGATTACGTCTCGAGCCACAGGCAAGGGTGCCCATGAGCGAGTGATCAGCCGTCGATCTCCCCACCGCACTCCACCGGCACCGCACGCGTGGTCGCACCCACCGCGCCCGTCCACCCCGTGTCACGAGCTCGCGGTCCGCCGCAGCGGACACCCCCACGCACCACCCGTCTCCGACGGGCCCGCCCAGCAACGTCCAGACCTCGTCGAGGTCACCAGGAGGAACTGTCATGCGCGCCACCACCCGCAGAACCCGCACCATCGCCCTCGCCGCCGTGATCCTCGCCGTCCCCACGGCTCTCGCGGGCTGCAGCGCCACGAAGACGGGTGACACGGGCAGCAGCGGCGACAGCGGCGGCACCCTCAAGATCGGTCTGGTCACCAAGACCGACTCCAACCCCTACTTCGTCTCCATGCGCGACGCCGCCACGAAGGAGGCCAAGGCCGAGGGCGCGGAACTGATCGCCAAGGCCGGCACCGCCGACGGCGACAACGACAGCCAGGTCACCGCGGTGGAGAACCTCATCGCCTCCGGGGTCAAGGCCATCCTCATCACCCCCAACGACTCCAAGGCCATCGTGCCGACCCTCAAGGCCGCCCAGGCCAAGGGGATCTTCGTCGCCGCCCTCGACACCCAGACCGACGGCAACCAGGGGGTCGACGCGACGTGGGCCACCGACAACACCAAGGCGGGCGAGGAGCAGGGCGCCTACGTCAAGGCGGCGCTGGGCGGCACCGCGCCGGTCCTGGCGATGCTCGACCTGCAGCCCGGCGTCTCCGTCGGCGACCAGCGCCACGCCGGTTTCCTCACGGGCATCGGGCTCACCGACGACAGCCCCGAGATCGCCGGCAAGCAGGACACCAGCGGTGACCAGGCCAAGGGCCAGACCGCGATGGAGAACCTGCTGCAGAAGAACGACGCCATCAACGCCGTGTACACGATCAACGAACCCGCGGCGATCGGCGCCTACACCGCGCTGAAGAACGCCGGCAAGGACACGACCACGGTGCTGGGCTCCATCGACGGCGGCTGCACCGGCGTCACGGCCGTCAAGGACGGCAAGATCGCCGCGACCGTCATGCAGTTCCCCTCCAAGATGGCCGTCGAGGGCGTGAAGGCGGCGGTCGCGTTCGCGAAGGACGGCACGAAGCCCACCGTCCCGGCCTCGGGGTACATCGACACGGGCGTGCAGCTGATCACGGACAAGCCGCTGGGCGGCCTGGAGTCCCAGGACACCACCTGGGGCCTGCAGAACTGCTGGGGAACCGCCTCCTGATCCCGCGCGGTCCGGCGCGGCGTCGCGCCGGACCGCGGTCCTCGACCGTGAACAGCGACCCGAAAGGCGTCCCGATGTCCGACTCCCTCCAGGTGGCGAGCGAGAAGGCGGCCGAGGTGCCCGACACCTCGGGAACCCGCGCCGCGACCCTCGCGGACCACATCTTCCGCAACCCCGTCCTGGGCCCCCTGTCCGCCCTGGTCCTCGCCATCATCGCGTTCTCGGTCCTCACCGAGAACTTCGCGAGCGTGGACAACTTCTCGCTGATCCTCCAGCAGTCCGTCGTGGTGGGGACCCTCGCCCTGGGGCAGACCCTCATCGTCCTGACCGGCGGCATCGACCTGGCCAACGGCGCCATCATGGTGCTGGGGACCCTCGTGGTCGCCAAGCTCGCCGCCGGCAGCACCGGGGCCCAGGTTCCCGCGCTGTTCGCGGGGCTCCTCGTCTGCGCGGCGCTCGGGCTCGTCTCCGGCCTGATCGTCTCCAAGCTGGGCCTGCCGCCGTTCATCGTCACCCTCGGGTTGCTGACGATCCTGCAGGCCGCCTCGCGGCTGTACACCAAGGAGACCGTCCTCGTCGACGAGGGGCCCCTGACGGTCCTGTCCAAGGGCGGATACCTCTTCGGGCAGTTCCAGGTCACCACCGGCGTCGTCGTGGTGCTGATCAGCGTGGCGGTCCTGCACTACGCCCTCACCCGCACCGCGTGGGGCCGGCACGTCTACGCCGTCGGCAACAACGACCTCGCGGCCAAGCGCACCGGCATCAACGTGAACCGGGTCCTGCTCTCGGTGTACGTGCTGGCGGGTGTGTTCTACGCCCTCGCTGCGCTGCAGGCGTTCGGCCGCAGCCCGGCGACCTCCCCCAACGCGTTCCCCACCGCGAACCTGGACACCATCACCGCCGTCGTCATCGGCGGCACCAGCCTCTTCGGCGGCCGCGGCACGGTCGTCGGCACCTACATCGGGGCCCTCATCGTCCTGGTGCTCCAGTCCGGTCTGACCCAGGCCGGCATCGACCCGCTGTTCCAGAACATCGTCACCGGCGTCCTGGTCATCGCCGCGGTGGCCCTCGACACCGTCACCCGGAGGAAGGCGCGATGAGCGACACCGTCTTGGAGGCCCGCGGCATCGTCAAGCGCTACGGGCACGTCACCGCCGTGGCCGGCGCGGACTTCGACCTGCGCGCCGGGGAGATCCTGGCGGTCATCGGCGACAACGGCGCCGGCAAGTCCAGTCTCATCAAGGTGCTCTCCGGTGACGTCGTCCCCGACGCCGGAGAGGTCCTGCTGGACGGGAAACCCGTGCACTTCCGCAGCCCGCAGGACGCTCAGCGGGCCGGGATCGAGACCGTCTACCAGGACCTGGCGATGGCTCCCGCCCTCGACATCGCCACGAACCTCTTCCTCGGCCGCGAGCTGCGCCGGAAGGGGCCCCTGGGCTCGGTCCTGCGCATGCTCGACGTCAAGGAGATGCGCCGCCAGTCCCGCCGGCAGATGGACGAGCTCGGCATCACGACCCTGCAGTCCATCACCCAGCCCGTCGACAGCCTCTCCGGCGGTCAGCGGCAGACGGTGGCGGTCGCGCGGGCGGCGGCCTTCGGGCGTCGCGTCGTCATCATGGACGAGCCCACGGCCGCCCTCGGGGTCCGGGAGTCCCAGGGTGTCCTGGACCTCATCCGGCGCATCAGCGCCACCGGGATCCCCGTGGTGCTGATCAGCCACGACATGCCGGCCGTGTTCGAGGTCGCCGATCGCATCCACATCCACCGCCTCGGTCGCCGGGCCGCGGTCGTGCGGCCCCAGGACCACGAGATGAACGAGGTCGTCGGGTTCATGACCGGTGCGCTGCCGCCGCCGGAACCGGTGCAGGAGGTCGCGCCGTGAGCATCGTCGTCGGCTACGTCCCCGACGGCACCGGGTTCCTCGCCGTCACCGAGGCGGTGCAGCAGGCGCGCTGGCGCGGCAGCGACGTCGTCATCGTGAACACCGTCGACCGGGCCGGGTACACCAGGCCGACGGCCGCCGACGAACGCGACCTCGACGCCCTGCAGGAACGCATGACGGACGAGGGCGTCCCGTTCCGCATCGAGCACCGCGACGCCTCCTCCACCCCGGTCGCCGAGGTGATCCTGGAGATCGCCGAGGAGATCGGCGCGGAACTCATCGTCGTCGGCCTCCACCGCCTCTCCCCGGTCCGCAAGGCCCTGCTGGGCAGCACGGCCCAGCGGGTCCTGCTGGAGGCGACCTGCCCGGTGCTCGCCGTGCGCTCCACCTCGCCGTGAGCGGTGCCGGGCTCCGGCCGCGGGTCTCACGCGTCGACGACCTCGTCCGGTGCGTGCGACGGCTGCAGGCAGGCCGGGACCGGGTTCTCGTCGGGATCGTGGGTGAGCCCGGCAGCGGCAAGAGCACGGTCGCCGGAGCGGTCGCCACCCGTCTCGGGGGGGATGCCGCCGTGGTTCCCATGGACGGTTTCCACCTCGCCAACCGCGAACTGGTCAGGCTGGGGCGCCTCGACCGCAAGGGGGCGCCCGACACCTTCGACGTCGCCGGGTACGTCACCCTCCTCGGACGCCTGCGATCCCGCGCGGACGAGGTCGTCTACGCCCCCGACTACCTCCGGGAGTTCGAGGAGGCGGTGGCCGGGGCGATCGCCGTGACCACGGAGGTTCCCGTCGTCCTGACCGAGGGGAACTACCTGCTCAGCCGGGCCGGGGGCTGGTCGCAGGTCGCGCCCCTGCTCGACGAGGTCTGGTACGTCGACACCGACCCGGCCCGTCGGGTGGAGCGCCTCGTCGCCCGGCACGTCGCGTTCGGGAAGGACGAGACGTCCGCGCGCCGCTGGGCGGAGGGCAGCGACGAGGACAACGCCGCCGTGGTGCGCAGTTCCCGGGACTACGCCGACCGGGTCATCGACGGGGAGACGCTCGACGTGCCGCTGCGGGGTTCCCCGGCGTCGTGAGGCGCGTGACCGCCCGCCCCGGTGTTCTCCCAGTGCAGACCGCCGGGGCGGGCCGGCCGGTCGGGTGCGACACCCCCGCAGCCGCAGGACGTGCGGTGCGCGACGACGGGACGCAGAACTTCCCGGCGGACGGCGATCGAGCTGTCCGACCGCCGGCTGTTCAGCATCTCCACCGCCCGCTGAGCCATGGCCCGCACGGGCTGGGCGACCGCGGTGAGGGCGGGTTCGAACAGGTCGGCCCACTCGAAGTCGTCGAAGCAGACCAGGGCCGTGTCGTCGGGAACGCGCCGGCCGGTGGCCTTCAGCGCCCGGAGCGTCCCGATGGTCATGGCGTTGTTGCCCGCCACCAGCGCGGTCGGGGGGTTGCTCAGGCCCAGCATCTCCTCCACCGCCTCCTGGGCCCCGACGCTGCTGCTGCGACCGGACCTGACCAGTACGGGATCGACGTCCAGACCCGCTTCCTCGTGGGCCAGGCGGAAACCTCGCAGACGTTCCTCGCTGGTGGTCATCCCGGGAATCCCCGTGACCATCCCGAGGCGCGTGTGGCCCAGGTCCAGCAGGTGCGCCGTGATCTCGCGGACCGGTTCGACGTTCTCCACCGCCACCTGGTCGCAGTCGATCCCCGGGTCGATGCGGTCCACGACCACCAGGGGGCCGCCGTAGCGGGCGGCGAGGCGCAGAGCACGTTCGGGAGACCGGCTGGGAGCCAGGACGAGGCCGTCGACGCGGCGGGACATGAGGTCCTCGACCACGCGGTCCTCGATGACCGGGTCGTCGTGGGTGTCGGCGAGGAGTATCGAGGTTCCGGTTCCCCTGAGGTTCCGCTCGATCTCCTGCACGATCGTGGCGAAGTACGGGTTCGAGATCGCCGACATCGCGATGCCGATGATCCCGCTCGTGCGGGTGCGCAGCGAACGGGCGAACGGGTCGCGGACGTAGCCCAACTGCTCGATGGCCTCGTGCACGCGGCGTTCGGTGGCGGGGGTGTGTCGCCGGGACTTGTTGACGACGTGGGAGACGGTGGCCGTCGACACCCCGGCGAGCCGCGCGACATCCGCCATCGTCAGCGATGAGCGTCCCGACACAGTGGCTCCCAGGAGGTGGTGAGGATACGACTCGACCTCCATCATAGCGGGCCCCGTCCGGGCGGCAGGTTCCCACGATCCCACCTCGGGAGTTTCGCGGGTGACGTCACCTCACCCCGGTGGGCCACCGCGCAGGGCGCGGATCTCCGCGCGGAGTCGTGCCTTGACGTCCTCAGGAGCGAACGACGCCGCCACCCCGTTCAGGGCCAGCTGTTCGACCACGTCGTCCCCGAAACCGAGGTCGAGGCCGACGTGCTCGAACTCGGCCTGCAGGCTCGTGGCGAAGAACACCTCGTCGTCGGTGGAGAGGTTCACCGACAACCCGGCCTCGATCATGCGGGCGACGGGGTGCTGCGCGTCGAAGGCCCAGCCGGAGAGCAGGTGCGCCGACTTCGGCGTGCAGCAGAAGTGCACCCCGGCGGCCCGGGCGCGCTCCACGACGGCCGGGTCGTCGACGACGTGGTACCCGTGGTCGACGCGGTCCAGGTGCAGCACCTCGACGGCCTCCACCACCGACGCGGCGGTCGAGGTGGCGATCTCGCCGACGTGGGCGGTGAGGCGCAACCCCGCCGCGCGGGCCCGGGCGTAGACGGGTTCCCACGTCAGCGGTGACTCGTACCCGTCGGCGGCGAGGTCGTCCTGACCGAACCCCACGACCGCGGGGTGCGGGTTCGCGAGGACGACGTCGAGGGTGGCGTGCGCGGCCGCGAGGTCGAGGGAACGGTTCAGCGCCGGCACGATCCCGAAACCGACGCCGAACTCCTCCTCGGCGCGGGTCAGGCCCTCCACCAGCCCGGCGAGCACGACCGGCCACGGCAGGCCCAGCTCGGCGAAGTTGTGCGGGTTCACGGAGTACTCGCGGTAGCGCAGGTTCGTCGTGGCGACCGCCGCCCGGACGCCCTCGTACGCGACGAGGGCCACGTCCTCGCCGGAGCGGAAGACCGCGTGCGCCGCGTTGAACAGGACGAGGAAGTCCTGCAGACCGGTGTAGCGGGCCAGTTCCGCCGGATCGTCGCTGGGCAGCGGCACCCCGCGTTCGCGGGCCCACCGCAGCAGCCGCTCCGGGCGGATGGTGGAGGCGAAGTGGCAGTGCAGCTCCGTCTTGGGCAGCGAGCGCAGGAACTCCGGGGTCGACGCGCTCACCCCGCGAGCCACGCGTCGACGGCCGCGACCTGGGTGGCGACGAAGTCGGCCGGGGCGGCGGATCCCTCGAGCGAGGCCTTGGCGACGCCGGCGAGCTCCGCGTCGGTGAGCTTCAGCTCGGTGCGGGCGGTCTCGTACTCCTCGAGCAGGCCGGGGCCGAAGAGCAGCGGGTCGTCGCCGTTGAGCGAGCAGCGGACGCCGGCCTCCAGGAGGGCGGGGAGCGGGTGCGCGCCGATCTCCGGGACGA
The DNA here is from genome assembly GCF_042674865.1 of Kineococcus sp. GCM10028916. Lineage (NCBI taxonomy): Bacteria > Bacillati > Actinomycetota > Actinomycetes > Kineosporiales > Kineosporiaceae > Kineococcus > Kineococcus sp. GCM10028916. The sequence continues at coordinate 103,006 of NZ_JBHTFM010000015.1, forward strand.
CCCACAGTTCGACGTTGGAGGTCGGGCAGACGTCGAGGACGATGCCCTCGGCCGCGAGCCGGCGGACCAGCTCCGGGTCCTCGACGGCGCGGACGCCGTGCTGGATGCGCTGCGCCCCGAGCTTGTCGAGGGCGCCGACGATGCTCTCCGGACCGAGCAGTTCCCCGGCGTGCGGGGCCGACTTCAGGCCGGCCTCGCGGGCGATGTCGAAGGCCCGCTCGAAGGGGGCCGGCGGCCAGAGGGCCTCGTCGGCGGCGAGCCCGAAGGAGACGACACCGCGTCCGGCGAACTCGGCGGCCAGGACGGCGAGGGTCTCGGCCTCGCTCGTGGGGAGGCTGCGGATGGCGACGGCCATCAGACCGAAACCGATGCCGAGCCGGGTGGCCTCGGTCTGCCCGACCTCGAGCATGAAGGTCAGGACCTCCTCGGGCGTCCCGAACCGCGGGACGTAGAACATCGGGTTCGCCTGGGCCTCGATCCAGACCGCGCCCGCGAGCGCGGCGTCCTCGACGACCTCGCGGACCACCCGGGCGAGCTGCGCGCGGGTGCGGATGAACGCGACCGCGCCGTCGTAGTGCTCGACGAACTGCGGGAACGAGGTGAAACCCCGGGTGGGGGGAGCGGCCTCGCCGGCCTCCGCCGCGAACTCGGCGAGGGTGGAGGGACGCATCGCGCCCTCGAGGTGGATGTGCAGGTGCGCCTTGGGCAGCGTCGCGAGATCGCGCATGGTGTCTCCTGGTGGGTGGTTACCCTGTCGGGATGGAACGGGACCGGTTGCTGCGGCTGGTGGCGGAACACGTCCTGGCCCACGGTGTCACATCGCTGACGTTGCGCGGGCTGGCCCGGTCCGTGGGTTCCAACCACCGGATGCTGTTGTACTACTTCGGCAGCAAGGAGCAGTTGATCGGGGAGGCGCTGCAGGCCGTCGGCCGCGACGCGTTCCCCTCCTTCGAGAACGCGTGGGTCGCCCTGGAGAACGGTGAGAGCGATCTGCGGGGCGACCTCCAGCACGTCTGGGACCAGATCGCCGACCCGGCCAACCTGGCGTTCCTGCGGTTGTTCTTCGAGGTGTTCGGCCAGGCCTCCCAGCAGCCCGGGTACGCGGAGCTGCTGGGGGACATCGGGTCCTGGCAGCGACCCGCGGTGGCGCGGTTGGAGCGGGAGGGGCTGGCGCCCGCGCTCGCCCGGGCCCGCGCCACCGAACTCATCGCGTTGTGGCGCGGGCTGCAGATGACGCTGATCATCACCGCCGACCACGCCGGGGTGGACGCGGTGCAGGCGCAGGCGCTCGAGGCGTTCTGCGCCCGCACCGGCGCTCAGACCGCGGTGGGTTCCGGCACGTAGCGCGCGCCCGGGTGGTCGGCGCTCAACCGCGGCGAGGAACCCCCGATGCGTTCGCGCAGGGACCCGGAACCCGCCGGGCGGTCCTCCTCGGCGAGCAGGCGCCCGCGGCGCCGGAGTTCCGGTACGACGAGTTCGCAGAACAGGCGGTGGTCGGAGGGGGAGAAGATCGCCTCGAGCAGGAACCCGTCGACGCCGGTGACGTCCATGATCTCCTCGAGCCGGTCGGCCACCTCGATCGGGTCGCCGACGACCGTGAAGCCGCGGGTCCCGCGACCCCGCAGTTCCTCGAGGACCTCGCGCACCAGGGGCCAGGTCCCGTCGGCCCGCTTGAACCGGTCGATGTTGCTCTGCCCCATCTGACCGATGCGGCCGTCGCTGCTCTCGTGGATCTGGCTGAGCGGGCGGTCGGGGTCGAGGGCGGACAGGTCGATCCCGGTGTTGCCGGCGTAGATCACGGCGGCGACCTCGTCGGTCTGCATGTCCTCGAACTCGGCCCGCCGCGCGATCGCCTCGTCGTGGGTGGCGGCGACGGTCACGGTCGCGCCGACGAGCACCTTGACCGACTGCGGGTCGCGGCCGGCCGCCGCCGCGCGGGCGCGGATGTCGGCGACGTTGGCGGCGGCGTGCGGCAACGTGGTGCCCTGCAGGAAGACGCACTCGGCCTGCCCCGCGGCGAACTCGCGACCGCGGTCGGAGCTGCCGGCCTGGAAGAGGACGGGGGTGCGCTGCACGGAGGGCGCGACGGTGAAGAACCCCGAGGAGCGGAAGTGCTTGCCGACGTGCTCCACGCGGTGCAGCTTGTCGCGGTCGGCGAAGACGCCGGACTCCTTGTCCTGCACCAGGGCCGCGTCCTCCCAGCAGCCTTCCCACAACTGCAGGGTGAGGTCGACGTACTCCTGGGCCATCTCGTAGCGGGTGTCGTGCGCGACCATCTCGGTGTGCCCGAACAACTGGGCGATCGTGTCCTGGGAGGCGCCGGTCACGATGTTCCAGCCGATGCGGCCGTTCGTCAGGTGGTCGAGGGTCGCGAAGCGCCGCGCCGTCGCCACCGGGTGGTCCACGCCGGTCGAGGAGGTCAGCACGAAACCCAGCGTGGAGGTGTGGTGGGCCAGGGTCGGGATGATCATCATGGGGTCGATCCCGCTGAAGTTGAGGCCGCCGGCGGCGGCCACGGCCGGCAGGTCACCGCCCACGGTGGGGTAGCCGTAGCCGTCGGCGAAGAACAGGAAGTCGAAACCCGCGGCCTCGAGGAGCTGGGCCACGTCGATCCAGTGCTGCAGTTCCCGGTGGTGCACGGAATCGCTGTACGGGTGCGACCAGCTCAGCGTGCCACCGACCTGCGGCCCCGCGACCTCGAAAACTCCCAGGTGCATCGTGCGCACTGGTGTGACCCCTCTCGTTGAACCGACTGGTTCAGATGACAGCACACCCGTGTTTCGGGCGTGTAAAGCTCGTGCGAGGTGCGTCCGGGGTGCGTCCGGGGGCAGGGGGCGGGCGTGGCCGAGCCCGACGGTGTCTCCCCGTGGGGGACTGTGACGGATCCGTCACCACTCGTCCCCCGCTCGGCCCACCCCGGAGTCCCCGTAACACGGTTGTCACACGATGAGCCGCCACGTAACCCCCCGTTCACGCGGACGTGACAGCCCCGCAGCGCGCAGGTGCTTCAGTACCGGATCAGAGCCGAACGTCAGCCGGCCTCGTCTGTCCGCACCGATCCGTCCCGGACTCGCAGGACACCCAAGCACCCGTGGAGCAGCTCATGAACGAATCCCGTCCGCGTCTCGTCGGCGACCGTCGCACCTTCCTCCGCGGCACCGGCCTCGGCGCGCTCGCCGTCGCCGGGATCACCGGCCTCGCCGCCTGCGGCAACGACGACGCCGGGTCCACCACCGGTTCGAGCAGCGGCGGTTCCTCCGACGGTTTCGGCGAGATCTCGGTCCAGCTGTCCTGGATCAAGAACATCGAGTTCGCGGGCGAGTACATGGCCGACAGCAAGGGCTACTACACCGCGGCAGGCTTCTCCAAGGTCAACCTGCTCGCCGGTGGCAGCTCGGGGACCGCGGCCGAGGCGATGGTCCTCTCCAAGAAGGCCCTCGTCGGTCTGTCGTCGCCGACGCTGACCGGCCCGGCCATCGCGAACGAGGACGCGCCGCTGAAGATCATCGGTGCGACCTTCCAGAAGAACCCGTTCTGCCTGGTGTCGGTGAAGGAGAAGACCCCGGTCGCGACCATCGCCGACCTCGCCGGCAAGAAGGTCGGGATCCAGACCGGCGGCAACGAGACGATCTTCGACGGCTTCTGCAAGGCCAACGACATCGACAAGTCCACCTTCACCATCGTCCCCGTGCAGTACGACCCATCCGTCGTGGAGACCGGCGAGGTCGACGCGTTCATGGCCTACCTGACCAACGAGCCGATCCTGCTCGCCGGCCGCAAGCTCACCCCGGTCACGCTGGGCTTCGCCGACAACGGCCTCCCCGTCGTCTCCGAGACCTTCACCGTCCTTCAGGCCACGATCGACAAGGACCGCGACCTGCTCAAGGCCTTCCTCAAGGCCGAGATCCAGGGCTGGAACGACGCGGTCGCCGACGCCGCCGCCAGCGCCGCCCTCGCGGTGAACACCTACGGCAAGGACCAGGACCTCGACCTGGCCGAGCAGACCCAGGAGGCGACCGCGCAGGCGGCGCTCATCGTGTCCGAGGACACCAAGGCCAAGGGGCTCTTCACGATGACCCAGGCGCTCATCGACGAGAACATCCAGGCGCTCGAGGTCATGGGCACCAAGATCACGGCGGAGGACCTCTTCGACCTCTCCCTGCTGGAAGAGGTCTACCAGGAGAACCCGGACCTCATCACCGGCTGAGCCACCGGCTGAGTCACCCCTGCGCGGTACCCCGTCGCCGTCCTCGAGAAAGGCCAGACCGTGTCGTACGACACCCCGTCCCTGTCCGTCACCACCGGCGCCGCGGGAACGCTCTCGGCCACGACCGATCCGAAGGGCCACCCCGAGGCGGCGACGGGTTTCAACCTCCAGGGCCTGACCAAACGCTTCGACCTGGGCCGCAAGAGCGTCCTGGCGCTGGAGCAGACGAACCTGGGGACGCGCAAGAACGCGTTCCTCTCGCTGCTCGGGCCCTCCGGCTGCGGGAAGTCGACCATCCTGCGCATCCTCGCGGGGCTCGAGACCCCTTCGGGAGGGGAGGCGCTGGTCAACGGCATGACGACGCGGGAGCTGCAGCGCGCCCACGAGCTGGGCGTCGCGTTCCAGGACTCCGCGTTGCTGCCCTGGCGCACGGTCGCCCAGAACATCCGGCTGCCCCTCGAGGTCGCCGGGGTCAACCCGTCGAAGGGCCTCGTCGACGACCTCATCGGCCTCGTCGGGCTGAAGGGGTTCGAGAAGGCCAAGCCGGCCCAGCTCTCCGGCGGCATGCGCCAGCGCGTCTCCATCGCCCGTTGCCTCGTCGTGCAGCCCACGGTGATGCTGCTCGACGAGCCCTTCGGGGCGCTGGACGACATGACCCGCCAGCGCCTCAACGTCGAACTCCTGCGCATCTGGACCGAGAAGCCCGCGACGACCCTCATGGTGACGCACGGGATCTCCGAGGCGATCTTCCTCTCCGACGTCGTCGCCGTCATGAGCCCGCGCCCCGGCCGGGTCGTGGAGGTCGTCGAGATCGACCTGCCGCGCCCGCGCACGCCGGAGATGATGCGCACCCCGGAGTTCCACGCCTACCACGACCGGCTCTCCGAGATCCTCTTCGGCGGCGGCAGCGGGGACGAGCACTGATGTCGGAGAACGTCGTCGCCCCGCGTTCGCAGGCCGAGGTCGAGGCCTCGGTCACCGGTCTCGCCGGCGCCACGGCCCCCCGCAGCAGGCGCGTCGTCGCCGGGAAGGAGATGCCGCCGTGGGTCGGCGGCGTCATCGGCGTCGTCTCGGTGCTGGCGGTCTGGAGCCTGGTCAGCTCGATCTTCTTCGGCAGCAACGGCATCGTCCCCACGCCCTGGGGCGTGCTGCGCCAGTTCGGCGACACCGGGTTCCAGACCTACTGGAACAACCTCTCGGTCACGACGTCCTCGGCGGCGCAGGGCTGGCTGTGGGGGAACCTCGCCGCCATCGCCATCGCGGTGATCGTGCTGCTCATCCCGCCGTTGGAGGGGGCGGCGAACCAGGTCGCGGTCATCTCCTACTGCATCCCGCTGACGGCGATCGGGCCCATCGTTCTCATCGTCTCCGACCCGGGAGCGCGGACGGCCTCGATCTTCCTCGCCGCGATCAGCGTCATCTTCACCTCCGTCGTCGGCTGCCTGCTCGGGTTGCGCGCCGCCGACCGCACCGCCCTCGACGTGGTGCACGCCTACGGCGGGTCGACGTGGACGGCGCTGGTGAAGGTGCGCCTCATCGCCGCGCTGCCCAACGTCTTCGGTGCCCTCAAGCTCGCCGCCCCGGCCTCCTTCCTCGGCGCGGTGCTCGGTGAGTACCTCGGTGGGGTGGACTCCGGCATCGGCATCATGATCATCGCGGCGCAGACCAACCTCAGGTACGCGCAGATCTGGGGCCTGGCGATCCTCTGCGGCCTCATCGCGGGCCTCGCCTACGTCGTCATCGGCCTCGTCGCGAAGCTCCTCACGCCCTGGTCCTCGACCGGTGAACGGAAGGCGGGTCTCTGATGGCCACCACGACCACGGGTGCACCCGCGGGCACCGAAGTGCACGAGAACCGCAGCAACGCCTCCGTCGCCTCCGCCGTGGGCAGGCGCATCGGGATCTCCGTGCTCACGCTGGTGATCTCCGCGGTCGTCCTCGTCATCGCCTGGTACGCCCTGCTGCGCATCCTCGCCATCGACGAGTTCGTCGGCAAACGCCCGCTCGACGTCTACCAGTGGCTGTTCGCCGACGACAAGGCCGCCGCCAACCGCAGCGACATGTGGGGCTGGCTGAAGGTCACGCTCACCGACTCGGTCACGGGTTTCGTGGCCGGGGTCGTCGGCGCGATCGTCGTCGCGTCGCTGTTCACCGTGATCCGCCCGCTCGAGTTCGTCTTCATGCCGCTGGCCATGATGCTGCGCTCGGTCCCGCTCGTCGCGATGGCCCCGATCATCGGGATGACCTTCCACTCCGAACTGCTGCGCGCGGCGACCATCGGCGGCGTCGTCGTGTTCTTCCCCGTCCTGGTCAACGCGGCCATCGGTCTGCGTTCGGCCTCCCCGCAGGCGATCGACGTGATCCGGGTCAACGGCGGGACGAAGTGGACGGCACTGCGCCTGGTCGCCGTACCGACCGCGCTGCCCAACCTGTTCGCCGCGATCCGGATCTCGGTGCCCGGTGCGGTCATCGGCGCGATGCTCTACGAGTGGCTGTTCAGCGGGACCGGGTTGGGATCGGAGATCTTCCGCGCCAACGCCAACGTCCAGTACAACAAGCTCTGGTCGATCGTCGTCGTCGTGACGTTCACCTCGATCCTGCTCTACACCGTCGTCAGCATCGTGGAGACGCTGGTGCTGGCCAAGTGGGGACCCAACGCCGGACGGCGCTGACCACCGCGTCGGGTTCGGTGAGGTGCGGCCAGTGCCCGGGGGAGAGTTCGCGCAGGTCGACCGAACCCACCCCCGGGTTCAGGGCGTGCAGGGCCGCGGCGTCGACGTCGCGGCTGGAGCGCACGTGGAGCGCCGGGACCCGCAGCGCGGCCAGGAGCGGTCGCGGGTCGAGGGTGAGCACGTCGAACCACAACGGGCGCAGCGCGGCCTCCGGGGTGGCGAGGATCCCGGCCACGACCTCCTCGCGCAGTTGCGGCCGGCGGGGTCCCCACGAGGAGCGCATCGACTCCTCGAGCACGGTGCGCCACGACGGTCCCCGCACGTCGCCCGCGCGGGCGACCTTGCGCGCCAACGCCTCCGGGGTGACGGGCACGTTGGAGTCCAGCAGCACCAGCCGCTCGACGAGCGAGGGGTGCCGCGCGGCGATCACCAGGCCGACGATCCCGCCGGTGCTGTGACCCACGAGCACGGAACCCGCCGGGACCCGTGTCGCCACCTCCTCGGCCACGGCGTCCAGGGACGCCCGGCCCGCCACCGCAGGCGCACCGTGGTGGCCCGGGAGTTCGAGCGCCCGCACGTCGAACCCGCCGGAGAACGCCCCGGCCAGGAACCGGAACTGCGAGGTGTCGCAGCCGAGGCCCGGGAGGAGGACCAGCGGGTTCACGCGGTGGCGAGGACCCGCACCGACCACGGCGCCAGCCGCAACGAGCGACCGGCCGGGGTGGCCCGGTGGCGGCGGTCGGCGGTGCTGGACCAGCGGGGCTGGAACGTCGGCAACCCCTCGACCCTCGGCAGCACGACGTCACGCTGACGCGGTCCACCGTTCACGACGACGAGGACCGAGGCCTGACCGCGGTCGCGGCCGTCGACCAGGACCTGCAGGATCCGCCGGTCCGCCTCGTGCCAGTTCTCGCCGCTCATGGGCGTGCCGTCCTCGGCGAACCACATCAGGTCGCTGCGCTGGTCGCGGATCGGCGACCCGCGCCGCACCCCGGCCTCGCGCAGCACCGGGTAGCGCCGGCGCAGGGCCAGGAGTTCGCGGACGTCACCGAGCAGTTCACGCTGCCAGCCCTCGAGCTCCCAGTCGATCCACGACGTCTCGTCGTCCTGGCAGTAGGCGTTGTTGTTGCCGCCCTGGCTGCGCCCGAACTCGTCACCCGCGGTGATCATCGGGACCCCGGTGGAGAGCACCAGGGTCGCGAACACGTTGCGGATGGCGCGTCGGCGCAGCTCCAGGACCGCCGCGTCGCTCGTGTCGCCCTCGACGCCGTGGTTGTAGCTGGTGTCGGAGTCGCTGCCGTCGCGGTTGCCCTCGCCGTTGGCCTCGTTGTGCTTGCGGTCGTAGGCGGTGAGGTCGGCGAGGGTGAACCCGTCGTGGGCGGTCACGAAGTTCACGCTCGTGAGCCGGCCGCGCGCGACGTCGAAGGTGTCGGCGGAACCGGCGAAGCGGGTCGCGAGCTCCGGCAGGCCCCGGCCCCCGGCGACGGGGGCCGGGTGGCCCCAGGAGATCTCGCGGGCGTCGGTGAGCCAGAACCGGCGGATGCCGTCGCGGAACCGGTCGTTCCACTCGTGGACGGGGGCCGGGAACTGGCCGGTGCGCCAGCCGTAGGGCCCGACGTCCCACGGTTCGGCGATGAGCTTCGTGCCGGCCAGCACCGGGTCGGCGCCGAGGGCGACCAGGAACGGGTGGTCGGGGGAGTACCCGTCCCGCCCGCGCGCCAGGGTCGTCATGAGGTCGAACCGGAACCCGTCGACGCCGTACTCGGTCACCCAGTGCCGCAACGAGTCCAGCGCGAACTGCACGACGCGGTGCTCGGCGAAGTCGAGGGAGTTGCCGCACCCGGTCACGTCGAAGGGGCGGCCGCCGGCGTCGCGCAGGTAGTACGTCGAGTCGTCCAGACCGCGCAGCGAGAGGTGCGGGCCGTCCGGCCCCTCCTCGCAGGTGTGGTTGTAGACGACGTCGAGGATGACCTCGATCCCGTTCTCGTGCAGGGCCATCACGGCGCGCCGGAACTCCTCGCGCACGGCGTCGGCCCCGGCGTCCCGGGCCGCCGCGCTCGCGTACCCGGCGTGCGGGGCGTTGAACCCGAGGGTGTTGTACCCCCAGTAGTTCGACAGCCCGCGCCGGCGCAGGGCGATCTCGGAGGTGCTCGCGTGCACCGGCAGCAGTTCCAGGGCCGTGACGCCGAGGGAGTTCAGGTGGGCCAGGACCGCGGGGTGCGCGAGCGCCGCGTACGTCCCGCGCTCGGCCTCGGGCACCTCCGGGAACCGCTGGGTCAACCCGCGCACGTGCGCCTCGTAGAGGACGGTGTCGGACCACGGGGTGCGCGGTCGTTCGCCCTCGAGCACCCGCAGCGCCTCGGGCATCGGCGCGAGCACCACCCCGCGGGGGACGTGCGGAGCGCTGTCGCGGGGGTCGGCGACCGCGAGGTCCTCGCCCTCGAGGTCCTCACCGACGGTGTGCCCGAAGATCTCGGGGGTGAGGGCGACCTCGCCCTCCACGCCCCGGGCGTAGGGGTCGAGCAGCAGCTTGGCCGGGTTGTGCCGCAGCCCGCGCTCGGGGTCCCAGCGGCCGTGCACGCGCAGGCCGTAGCGGGTGCCGGCGACGAGACCGGGGACGTGACCGTGCCACACGCCGAGCTCGACGTCGGGCAGGGCCGTGCGGGTCTCGCGTCCCGCGTCGTCGAAGAGGCACACCTCGACCCCGTCGGCGTGGGCCGCCAGCACCGCGACGTCCGCCCCGTCACCGGTGAGCGTGACCCCCAGCGGGTGCGCGCGGGTCGGCGCGCCGCGACCGGGCGACGACGCTGCGGTGGGCTCTCGGTGGGTCGGGACAGGCACCGGCGCAGTCTGCCAGTCCTTAGACTGTCGGGTGTGAGCGCGTACCTGGACCACGCCTCGACAACGGCTCTGCGCCCGGAGGCGCTCGAGGCGTTCGTCGGTGAGTCCCGCCTCGGCGCCGGCAACCCGTCCTCGCTGCACTCCGCGGGCCGTCGCGCCCGGGTGGCGGTGGAGGAGAGCCGCGAGGCGCTGGCGAGCGCGCTCGGCGCCCGCCCGGGGGAGGTCGTCTGGACCTCCGGGGGCACCGAGAGCGACAACCTCGCCCTGCAGGGACTGCTGCGCGCCCGTCGCGCCCTCGACCCGGCCCGGCGGCGGATGCTGCTCAGCGCCACGGAGCACCACGCCGTCCTCGACTGCGTCGAGTGGCTGCAGGCCCACGAAGGGGCCGAGGTGACCTGGCTGCCCGTCGACGCGAGCGGGCGCACCGACCTCGACGCCCTGGCCGCCGCCCTCGCCGACGGCGGGGGTGACGACGTGGCCCTCGTCTCGCTGATGTGGGCGAACAACGAGGTCGGCACCGTCCAGCCCGTCGCGCAGGCCGCGGAGCTCGCCCACGCGGCGGGGGTCCCGCTGCACACCGACGCCGTCCAGGCCGTGGGGCACCTCCCGCTCGACTTCGCCGCCTCCGGTGCGGACCTGCTCTCCCTCTCGGCCCACAAGTTCGGTGGCCCCGTCGGCAGCGGGGCGCTGCTGGTCAAGCGCGGCACCACCCTCGTCCCCCTCGTCCACGGCGGCGGGCAGGAGCTGGGTGTCCGTTCGGGCACCCTGGACGCGGCGGGGGCCCGGGCGACCGCGGCTGCGCTCACCGCGGCGACCGCGGGCCTGCCGGCCGAGGGCGCCCGGCTCTCGGCCCTGCGCGACCGGCTGGTCACCGGCCTGCTGGAGGTCCCCGGCGCCACCCTGCGGGGAGCCGCCGCTCCCGACCGGCTGCCCGGCAACGCCCACGTGACCTTCGACGGCTGCGAGGGGGACTCCCTCACCTACCTCCTCGACGCCGCCGGGGTCGAGTGCTCGACCGGGTCGGCCTGCCAGGCGGGTGTCCCGCAACCCAGCCACGTCCTGCTCGCGATGGGCCTGAGCGCGACCGAGGCGGCCGGCGCCCTGCGGTTCTCGCTGGGCTGGAACTCCACCGACGCCGACGTCGACGCGGCGCTCGCCGCGATCGGGCCGGCGGTCGAACGGGCCCGGCGGGCGACGGGGTCGCGCACGGCCCGGGCGCGGCGACGACCGCGCACGACGAAGGAACTGGCCATGGGATCGACCGGGGGAGTGTCCTGATGCGTGTGCTGGCCGCGATGAGCGGTGGGGTCGACTCGGCGGTCGCCGCCGCCCGGGCCGTCGACGCCGGGCACGAGGTCGTCGGCGTGCACATGGCGCTGAACCGCAACCCCGGGACCCTGCGGACGGGCTCCCGCGGGTGCTGCACGATCGAGGACTCCCTCGACGCGCGCCGCGCCGCGGACCTGCTCGGCATCCCGTTCTACGTCTGGGACCTCTCCGACGACTTCGTGGAGGACGTGGTGGAGGACTTCGTCGCCGAGTACGCGGCGGGCCGGACCCCGAACCCGTGCGTGCGCTGCAACGAGCGGATCAAGTTCGCGGCCCTGCTCGACAAGGGGATCGCCCTGGGCTTCGACGCCGTCGCCACCGGCCACTACGCGCAGATCGTCACCGGGGCCGACGGCCGGGCGCAGCTGCACCGCGCCGCGGACGCGGCCAAGGACCAGTCCTACGTGCTCGCCGTCCTGGACGCCGACCAGGTCGCGCACGCGATGTTCCCCCTCGGCGACGCCCCGACGAAGGCCGAGGTCCGGGCCGAGGCGACGCGACGCGGGCTGCCCGTGGCGAACAAGCCCGACAGCCACGACATCTGCTTCATCCCCGACGGCGACACCCGGGGTTTCCTCGCCGACCGCCTCGGTGAGGTGCCCGGCGAGATCGTCGACGAGTCCGGGGAGGTGCTCGCGACCCACTCCGGCACCTACGGCTACACCGTCGGCCAGCGCAAGGGTCTCGGGATCTCCAAGCCCGCCGCCGACGGTCGCCCGCGCTACGTGCTGAGCATCGAACCCGTCCGCCGCACCGTCACCGTGGGCCCGGCGGAGCGGCTCGCGGTCCAGGCCCTCGAGGCCGTCGACGCGATCTGGAACACCGAGGCACCGCTGGGACCGGTGGAGGTCCACGTCCAGGTCCGTGCCCACGGCGAACCCGTGCCCGCCGTCGCCGAACTCGTCGGCGAGGTGCTGCAGGTGCGGCTGCGGACCCAGCTCACCGGCGTCGCGCCGGGGCAGACGGTCGCCGTCTACCGCGGGACCCAGGTGCTCGGTTCCGCGACGATCTCCGGGACGACCGCAGCCTGAACCACGCCCGCGCGACGCCGCACCGAGTGACACCCCGGTGCGCAGCAGCTGCGGGCGAGGGGACGACTGCTACCGCTGAGCGTGGTCCCTGTCGGCCAGGCCCGAACACCTGCACTCCGAGTCGTCGGTGAGTGCCCGAGCGTCGAACCACGACCGAACACCCGCGGTCGGGGGCTGTCCGGGTGAGGCGCGGGGTCGGCGGGGGCCGCTGCGGGTACGGTCCGTCGGTGCGTGCACTCGTCACCGGAGCCACCGGCTACGTCGGCTCCCGCCTCGTCCCCGTCCTGCTGGGGGCGGGCTTCGACGTGCTCGCCGGTGCCCGTGACCCGGGGAAGCTCGCGGCCTTCGACACCTCACCGGGACGCACCGGATCCCAGGGCCCCACCCCGTCGGGGACCGCGACCAGCGTGGAGCTGGACGTCATGGACGCCGACTCCTGCCGCCGCGCGTTGAGCGAGCACGGCCAGGTCGACGTGGCCTACTACCTCGTCCACGGTCTGGGTGAGGGTGACTTCGCCGAGACCGACCTGGTCGGCGCCCGCACCTTCGCCGCCGCAGCAGCGGCCACCGGGGTTCGGCGCATCGTCTACCTCGGCGGACTGGTCCCGCCGGGGCAGGAGCTGTCGGAGCACCTGGAGAGCCGTCGCGTGGTCGGGGAGACCTTGCGGGAGTTCGGGCCGGGGGTGGACCTGGTGTGGTTGCGGGCGGCGATCGTGCTGGGGGCGGGGTCCACCTCCTTCGAGCTGATCCGTCACCTGGTGGACCGGCTGCCGGTCGTCCCGGTACCGGCGTGGATGAAGCACCGGGTGCAGCCGATCGCCGTCGACGACGTGGTGCACTACCTGCGCCACAGTGCCGAGCCCGACGTGCCGGCCGGCGCGTACGACGTCGGCGGACCTGATGCGCTGCCCTACCGCGACCTCGTCGCCACCTACGCGCAGGTGAGTGGCCGTCGACGGTTCCTGCTGCCGGTCCGAGGGGTCAGCACCGCTCTGGCGGCGCGGGTCATCGGGTGGATCGTGCCGTTGCCGTCCCCGTTGGTGGCCGACCTGGTCGACAGCCTGACCAACACCATGGTCGTGACAGAGGACACCATCCGGAGCTTCGTGCCGTCGCCGCCGGGCGGTGCGGCCGGGGTGCGGGAGGCGTTGCGTCGTTGTGCCACTCCGGCCGGGGTGGCGGTGGTGGGGCCCGGCGCGAGCGCCGATGCGTTGCGCCTCAACGACACCGACCCCGAGTGGGCGGGCTGACCCGCACCGCTGCACCGTCACCGCGACGACGCGAGGGCGACAGGGGTCGTCGCCCGTGTGCGGTGAGCGCACCCCGTCAGTCCTGCTGCGGGGTCCGACTCCGGTCAGCGGGCACAGGGGGTTCCAGGAGAACCCCCTTCGCGCGGAGCGTGATGCGGACCCTGGTGTCGCCGGGGAGGACCTCGACGGTCTCCTCCGGTTCCTGGACGAGGCCCAGGCCCTGCTGCCGAGCCCGCTGGTGCAGCGTCTCGTGAGCGGCCCGCAGCACGTCGTGGCAGCTGTTGCGCCACTCGGGCCGGGGGACGACGCTGGCCAGGACGAGGTGCGGGTGGACGGTCACGGTGTGCTCTCGGGTCGGCGCGTCAGTGATCACTGACGGCTCGTTGCGCACGAGGAGCAGCACCACACCTGACGGTTCCGGGCCAGGTGGGACGTCGTCATCATCTCTCCGCACGGCTCCACCTGCCCGCCGGGACGTCGACGCCCTGCTCCCGCGGGCCTGCTCCGACGAGGAGCCCGCCGGGCGACACCTGACCGCTGTCCTGCTGCGTCGAACAGGTCTCTCGGCGAGGTCAGTCCGTGCTGCCGGCGGTGGGAGCCGTTCGGGGGTCGTCGTAGCCGGGCCCTGCCTCCTCGGGGCGGGGTTCGTCTTCGGGGTAGGCCCGTACTGCGAGGAGGGCGACGTCGTCCTCGACCTGGTCACCGATGTGGTCCAGCAGCGCGTCGCAGAGTTCGTCCACGGGCAGGTGCGCGAGAACGGCCGCGGTGGTGCACAGCCAGTCCAGGCCGTCCGGCAGGGATGAGCTGCGGCGCTCGACGAGCCCGTCGGTGTAGAGCAGCAGGGTGGAACCGGGCGCCAGGAGGACCTCGTGGTCGTGGCGGTTGGTGGTGGGGTCCACGCCCAGCATGAGGTCCGGGCGGGTCTCGAGGAACGCGGTGGTTCCGTCCGGGGCGATCACCAGCGGTGGGGGTGGCCGGCGTTGGACCAGCGCAGCAACCGGGTGCCGCTGCGACGTTGTTCGGGGGTCTGCTCGATGCGGGCCAGGATCAGGGCGGCCGTCGTGTCGACGCCCAGGTCGTGGGCGGCGTGGTCCAGCGTGGTCAGGATCGCGGCGGGCGGGTCGCCCATGGCGTAGCCGATGCCGCGCAGGAGGCTGCGCAGTTGGCCCATGGCGGCGGCGAAGCGGTCGTGACCGGTGACGTCACCGATGACGAGACTGGTGGCTCCGTCAGCGGCGATGAACGCGTCGTACCAGTCCCCGCCGACCAAGCTCTACCGTTGAATGTGTCCGGGAGCGGACGTCGGCGAACCGAAGATGACCGCTAGCACTTCGGGTTGCCGCAGCTCAATCCGTGCAGGGGGAAGGCCCGCGCGGCCGTGGAGACGGAGTGCCAATCCCATCGTGCACCGACTGCGGCCCAGTACAAGAGCTGGCCTTCCCAGACGTCGACCTTTCGGATAGTCGGTCACTGAGTCAGAGCCTCGTCAAAATCTCCAGGCTGCCAGGTGCGTTGGTCGTCGGTGAGGTAGTCGTCACTCATCAAGATCATGGTCATGACGACTTCCTACTGCACTCGGCGCCTACGACCAGTCCTCCGCGCGGCGGATGGACGCAGTCCTTGGCTTGCATCCGGACATCGACAAGACCGCGACGTCGCGGTCGCCGGCAACAGCGCTCACAACGCGGGATGACCGTGACGTCGCCCGCAGCTTTCACACGTACCCATGACGTGCGGCTGCGAGCTCCGCGCGGTCTTCGCTCTGGCCTTGGTCAGGCTTCACGCCGGGCGTCAGCAGCGGCCTCGCCGAGGGCCCGCACCGCCTGCAGGGGAGCGAAGGGCAGCACGAGTTCCACCTGGAACAGCGAGCCTGCAGCCAGAGCCCGCCAGGACGCGCTCGTCTGGTCTTCCCAGCTCCTGTGGACGTGGACGGGCGGCATTCTCGGTTCGCGCAACGTCATCCACGAGACGGCGCGGGATTCTTCCCACGCCTGTATCTGCGGGTCGTGCTCGCCGGGGTCTCCCGGCTCCGCGAGGCTGCGTCCCCAGGTGATCCGCATCCACCCCGCACCGGCAGGCCGGTCATGCGTGAGCACCACCTCGCTCGGGTCGACCCCGGGCGGTGCGAACAGGACAAGTACCGAGTGCTCATCTCGTGCGCCGCGGGTCGGAGGCGGTGCGGTGGCGCGGGGCACGGGGTGCTCGAGCACCGTCTGCCCCCCGAAGCCGCGGACCGAGGTCGTGCAGCCCCGATGCTCCAGGGCCGGGATCTGGGGCAGGGGCACGCCGAGGTGCGCGGCGACTTCGGTGGTGTCGAGGGGCGTGGTCCAGTTCCCGACCGGGGCCATCGACATGATGTTGGCCCCCCGCCGCCCCCAGTGCTGGACAAGCTGGAGGCGGTTCAGCCTTCTGGTGGTGGCGGGCGTGAGATTGACCGTGGGAAGGAGGGTCCGCACCCTGACATCGTGCGACACCGCGGGGTTGTCCTGGGGTCGGAAGAAGGGCAACACGCGCGCCCGGCCGGCGGGATGACCGTGAAGTTGATGAGGCGATGTCGACCGTGCGTCAGGCTGTTGTCGTGACCGTCGAGATGACCCGAGGAGACCGGCAGGACTTGGCTGGGGCCTTCTACGGGCAGCAGTTGCGGCGAGTCTCCTTCGCCGGCCAGGATCTGACCTCCGTGAGCATCCCCCGACTGCTGTGGCTTGAGCGGTGCTCCTTGGATGGGGCGGACCTCCGGCAGGCCACGTTGGACGGCATGTTCCTGAAGCTCTGCACCTTGAAGGGCGTGAACCTGC
The DNA here is from genome assembly GCF_042674865.1 of Kineococcus sp. GCM10028916. NCBI lineage: Bacteria > Bacillati > Actinomycetota > Actinomycetes > Kineosporiales > Kineosporiaceae > Kineococcus > Kineococcus sp. GCM10028916. The sequence continues at coordinate 119,133 of NZ_JBHTFM010000015.1, forward strand.
GGGGTGCCTCGCTACGAGGTGTCAGCTTCGCGGGGTGTGATCTGACCGGGGCTGACCTGCGCGATGCCGATCTGTACGGGGCCTCGTTCGGTGCGGTGAACACCGGGGACAGCAGCGGTCGGACGGTGTTGAGCGGGGCGCTGCTCGATCGGGGTGCGCTGGTTGACGTCGAGGTCGATGCTGGCACTGTGCTCCCCGGGGACTGAGGCGATCTGACCTGACGGACATCAGCAAGATCGCGACGCTGTCGGTTGCTTGCGACAGCGCGCACAACGCGGGATGACCGTGCGTTCTGCACTCGGTGCAGCACCTCGCGTGGAGCTGGCGATCACGTCTCTCGTGGCGATGGATGTCCCGTGTCGCTGAGGTGCAGTGGAAGCGCACGTGAGGCGCCGGCGGCATGCCGGCCCCAGTGCCCCCAGTAGTCCTGGCGCCACTGCCACTGGACGTCGTTGAGGCTCAGACCTGCGCGCAGGGCCAGCAGCCCGTCCTTGAGGTCGCACCAGATGTCGGTGAGGTCGTCGATGAGGTCGCCGAGGCCAACGCTCGCATCTGCTTCTTGAAGAGCGAAGGGATAGAACGCCTCCCAGTAGTACCCGGCCCACGGTCCGGTCAGCTGGCCTATGCGTTGGTAGCAGGCGCGCCACTCCTCGGGGGTGATGGCCACAGGCGACTCGGCATCGGTGGGCTCGACGTCTGGAAGGCGGACGGCCGCAGCGACAGCATCGCTGAGAGCAATCAGCAGCTGGGAGGCGAAGGTGACCTCATCACCTGCCTCACTGTCCTCGATCAGAGAGCAGTAGGCCTCAGCGGCCTCTTGCATGTCCACGGTTGCATGGTGGCATCAGCTTCGCGGCCATCCGCTTCTCACCAAGACCCAGCGTCGCTGCCCTCTGGCGATCACGCACAACGCGGGATGACCGTGCGCTTCGCGCGCACTGCGGGATGACCGTGCGTCTTCTTCGGCAGTACGACGGGCCGGGCGTCATGGCTGCCTTCGGCTGTGCCGCCGTTCTTGGAACGACTTCCACGATCGACTGACCCGCGGGGAGACGATGAAGTACCAGAGAGCAAAGGCTCCGCCGCGGGTGACGGTGTGGACCCAGTGAGGCCAACCGAGCGAGTCACCGATCGCGGCGATGATGGCGAGGCTGAGCGCGTAGATGAGGACCGCGAGGGTGAGCCACAACCACAAGGGCATCAACGGGCGACGACTCGCTGTGGGGTCAGACACGGCCTGACGTTCCCATGGGTTGGGAGTGAGCCTGCTGTCGTTGACCAGCATGGCACCCAGATGCCGCATTCCTCAGTCATGCAGAGGGCGGGAGGACCGCGCGTACCGCGGGATGACCGAGACGTCGCCGGCCGCCGCGGATGGTGGCTGAGCGGTGCCTTGCGCTCACAACCGGCTCGTCACTTCGCGGCCACCACGGCTGCGGGTGATCAGCTTCCGCCTCCACCCCCGCCATCACCGCAGCTGCCGCCGCCGCTGTCACCGCCCCAGCCGCCGCCGCTGTCACTGCAGTTGCTGCCGCTGTCACCACCGCCGAACCAGCCACCACTATCACCGCTACTGCCGCTCGAGCCTCCACCCCAGAAGGAGGTGCTGCGGTGTTGGGAGGCGTGCAAGCGACGATCACGAGCACCAGGCTGGTCCGGGTGCCCGTTGCGGCGGGCGACGCGGACAACGGCCAACACCACCGCCAAGACAATCAGGCCTAGGACGAGCAGGGGGATGACTGTCACGGCCAAGAGCACGATCGACACGAAGACCACCTCCGCCCGACTCCCGGCTGCCTGCGGCAGCACCGAAGGGAGACGCTGAGCGCAGCGTGGCAGATACGGACCCGTTAGGACACAGCAACACCGCAACATCCAAGTAGCGATGAGAGGCGGGCCATCAGTGCGTTACCCGGACTCGACCTGGTCACCTCCAGCCGAGGTGGGCCACCCACGAATTCTTGAGTCCATGGCCAGTCACTCGTCGTGGTTCGGGACTCTCGATTTGTCGGCGGGTGGGCCGGACCGCGCACTCAACGCGGGATGACTGAAAGACCGGTCGGCCCTGGTGCTGCCGCTACTCGAACTGGTCCAGGCCTGGATCACGCTCTGAGCGAGCAGCTCGGATGCTGTCTCTGAGACCGGCAGGAAAGCCCACCATGATCAGAAAGTCGGTACGCCTCACTGTTCTGGCTCTCGCGCTGTCGGCTTGTAGTGCCAGCCCAGTCGCCTCCAGTGAAGGCCTGGCCGTTGCCTCCACCGCTGGCGCGGCGTCTTCGACCAGCACGTGCAGCGCGGTTTCCAGCGTCGACTACATCGTCACGGTCACTGCAGAGGTCCCAGCCGGAGAAGGCCGGGTGCCAGCACTGTCGTGGGAGGACAGGCCCGAGCACGCCCCAACCGCCACGACCCTGCAGCGCACTATCCGAGCCTGCGATGCGACGTCGCTGAGTGTTGGCTTCCGCTCCGCCGAGGGCAGCTTCATGCCCATTCGCCCGTTGGCGATCACGTCCGAGACCCTCGATTCCTCAGCAGGCCCCATCCGAGTCGTCAGCCCAGCCGACAACAAGTCCCTGTGCGAGGAGGACGTCGATGGCGCCTCTACAGGGGGGTCGTGTGCCCAACCGCTCGGCTGGTACCTGATCCTTGTCGATCCCAAGCTGGGCACTTTCGAGCTGTGTGCACCAGTGGACTTCGGCGACGGTGTCGAGCCGTCCACTGTGACGATCAACGGCACAGTCGCTCTCACCTGAGCGCGGCTACGTGGCGAATGGCGGTACCGCTCGGCCATCGCCACGACTGAGCGTGTGGGTCAGCTCGGCAGCACCTTCACCGCTGCAGCGATGGCCCTCACCGGTGCCAACTCGCTGGACATCTGAAGGGAGAGGTCATCACGGCCGACGGGCAGGACGGTTTCGACCGAGATCTGGTTCCCGAAGGTCCGGTGCACCAAAGCGGGACGTCCGTGCAGGGTGCCACTGACGTGACCGCCCTGGACAGAGTCCAGCGGGTTGTCGAAGGTTCGAGACTGCTGTTGCGGGGTGCCCGAGATGGTCACGGCGTCCATCGGGTTGTCGAAGGCCTGCGACTGCTGCGGGGTGTCCGCCTCGGTCACGGCGTCACTGATCGACACGTTGAGCAGACCGCGCTGGTAGCTCAGGTCCAACGGGGTGGTCTGGACGTCGACGCCGGGCGGTGCGTAGAAGACCTGGGCGGTGAAGCTGTCCTCAGGTCGCGTCTTGCCGGAGCTGGCGGTGTGGCGAGGGGGTAGGACGGTCACGGTCTGTCCGGGGTGTGAGGGCAGGCTCGGCTGGTAGAAGCTGCAGGTGCGGGTGTAGCCGACGAGGTCGGGGAGGGTTGCACCGAGCCACGTCGAGAGGGAGTGACAGCCGATCAAGCTCACCGTCTCGGCGGCGGGGGCTGATCCGGAGGTGCCTGGCAGGCCCAGCCAGTTGGTGGTGTCGATGGGGACCACCGCCTGGACCTGGTCGAGTGGGAAGACGGCTCCCGTCGCGGTGCCGGACGCGGTGGTCCCGCTGGTGCTCACAGTGATGGCGCTGAGAACACCGAGAAGCCCGAGGGCGCGTCGCGACCGCATAGCCCAGCGGGCGGGGGTGTCGGTGGACGTGAACGGGCCGTGGGTGTCCATTGCTCCCCGATGCTGGTGCTCGCGTGCGCGGCGGTGCGTTGTGACCTATCGGCATCTGCTGGTCGGCACTTGAGCCGTGGACTTGATCACCCGAACGGGTGACCGGATCGTGGATGTTCGTCTCGCTGAGCGAGAACACCGTCCGCATCTCGCCGGATGCGTGAAGTCGACGGTCGCCTGATTGCGCGCACCGCGGGATGACCGTGAACTCCAGTCGATCTAGGGGGCTGGCGGTCAGGGCTGAAACAGCAGGAGCCCCTCGCCCCAGTCATCGATGATCTCCCTCGTGCGGTCATGACCCTGGGCTGCGTCGTAAACGGCACATCCGGCTTCGACGCGGGCGAAGGTGTCCCGCAGTGCGGTGGGGTCGCCGTCGAGGGTGCGTTGCAGCAGAGGCAGCAGGACGTCTGCGGGCCAGTCCGGTAGCGGGTGCTCACGCAGCTCCCACGGCAGGTACTTGTGGTACGACCGGACCCGTCCGGCGAGGGCGAAGATGAGGTCGAGCAGCCACGGCATCGACTCCGCGCCGTCCAGACGGCACTCCAGGCGGTTCCCGTCACGATCGGACTTCAGGGCCCGGTAGGCGTAGTTGAGCCAGCCGTCGAGGCGACTGTGCTCGATCACGACGGCCTCGACCTCCTCAGGGGTCAGGGTGGCCTGGCGGTGCAAAGCGGCGGGGATGCGCCCGCCGGTGCGGTCCAGCAGGGTCAGTACCCAGGCGAAAGACCAGCGGAACCACCAGCCTCCTGATCCGGAGGCAGGGGCTTGGTCCAGTTCGGTCAAGGACAGCGGAAGTTCGTCGACGGTGGCGGAGCGGGTGGCCGAGCGGTGCTGAGCAGCGTCGTCGGTGAGTACGACGTACACGTCGAGGTCGGAGTGTTCAGTGGCCACGGCTCGCCCGACAGAGCCGGAGAGGACGAGACCGAGCAGGCCGTCACCGTGTTCAGCGAGGTTTCGCTCGGCGAGATCGACGATGAGCTGTCGGTGGTCATCGGTGAGGTGGTCTGGCAGTTGCAGGTCCATGCGTCCCTCCTGGCTGCTCCAGTCGACGACGGGAGTTGGTAGAGGCTGGCACATCGCTGTCGATGTGAGCACGGGCATTTTGTGCGCACCGGGGATGACCGTGCGCTGCGCGCACCGGCGGTAGGAGCGGAGATGCGGCTGAGCCGATTCGGTGACGTGGCTGGCGGGAGTCGAAACGGGCCCGCTCGACCCGAGATGCTGAGCGGCGTGTCGCACCGTCCCCACCTCTCGTCACTGCGGTCTCACTGCTTGGCCTTCGCTCGCTACGTGCTGCTGATGCTTTGCGCGGGCGTTCTAGCCGTCGGTCGAGCCCTTGACGGCGAATGGTGGTGGTTCGCGCTCACGACTCTGGTCGCGGTCTGGGCCGTCGTTGCGCTGGTTTTCTTGGTGCGTCGGCGGCGTCACGCTGTCGCCGTTGGTGGCCAGTCGACGCAGGAGACAGCCGCGGCGGAGGCCGTTGCAGAGACGCAGTGGACGACCGAGCGCTTGCGCGAGCTCGCCCGTGATCGAGATCTGGACCTCGACTCCTCTCAAGGTCGTATCGCTCTCATCAAGGTGGTGCGGGAGAACGACCCGCGGCTGGGTTTGGTGGCAGCCAAGAACGCCGTGGACCGCGTTTCCCGGATGTGACTGAGCATCAGGGCTACCCATGTCGTGCCGGTGTTCCCTGAACGACAGGGTCCAGGGGGACGTTCGTAGCACCGGAGTGACCGTACGGAACTCGTCAGGTCCGTGACGTCGTCAGCCACCGGCGACCGCGCGGAAGGCGGGATGACCAGGTACTACGTCGACTTGCTCGCCGAGGCACGTCGCACCCATGACAAGAGAGTCAGCACGGTTGCTGAGTCGACTTCGTGGGTCAGCGAATCAGCGGTCGCCAGGTCATGTGCACCGACCGAAACACCGTGCTCCAGGAGGAAGTCGATGATGTCCCGTCCTTCGAGCGGGCGGTAGTCCGCGAAGCGCCGGGGCATGGGGCCCTGCATGGACGGAGCGTCGTCCAGCACGTCGTCGGGCACGTAGAAGTCCAGGTCGACGCGCATGACGTCCCAGTCCTCGTTTCCTGCTTCGTCACGCTGGGGGATGTGTCCGCGGCTCATCTGGCTCCTTGTTTCGACTCAGTGACTGTTTCAGATATGGAGTGAGTGCTGCCTCGGCCTGGTCAGCCGACGCAGCATCA
>NZ_JBHTFM010000016.1:0-569250 GCF_042674865.1 Kineococcus sp. GCM10028916
CACCAACCAGGCCAAACTGCAACCCAGCCACCATCAAGGCTTCCGGCGCCACCCACCAGACGCGGGCCACCCGAGCTCAGAAGCTCCGGTTTTCCGCCCCGTCGGGGCGACATGAGGAACAGTACGCGGCTGTCGGGGCGAAGGGCAAATCCGCGTCACCCCGACAGCCACTGATTTACTGCGGCAACGGAAGTGCCACCGCAGCCAGGGTCTTCTTCCCCCGCCGCAACACCGCGTAGCGGCCGTGGAGGAGCTCCACGTCCGCCAGCGTCGCCTCGGGGTCGGTCAGCTTGGTGTTGTTCACGTACGCGCCACCCTCCCCGATGGTCCGACGGGCACCACCGAGGCTCGGAGCCAGGCCGGTGTCGGCGAAGAGCTGCGCCAGGCGCACGTCACGGTCGGCCGGCGTCGCTGTCGGCAGCTCCTCGAGGGCACCCCGCAGGATGCGCTCGTCGATCCCGTCGAGCTCGGAGCCGCCGAACAACGCGGCGGAAGCGTCCTCGACGGCGACGGAGGCCGCCTCACCGTGCACGAGCGCCGTGACCTCGTGGGCCAGGGCACGCTGCGCCGCCCGGGCTCGGGGGTTCTCGACGACCTGTCGACCCAGCTCCTCGATCTCCTCGCGGGAGCGGAAGCTGAACGCCTTCAGGTAGTCCACGACCTTGGCGTCCTCGGCGTTGAGCCAGAACTGGTAGAAGGCGTACGGCGACGTCAGGTCGGGGTCGAGCCAGACCGCGCCGGACTCCGTCTTGCCGAACTTCGTCCCGTCCGCCTTGGTGAGCAGCGGGGTCGCCAGGGCGTGCACCGTCTGCTGGTCCACCCGACGCACCAGCTCGCAGCCGGCAGTGATGTTGCCCCACTGGTCCGAGCCACCGAGCTGCAGCGCGCAGCCGTGGCGACGGTGCAGCTGGAGGAAGTCGTTGCTCTGCAGCAGGACGTAGCTGAACTCGGTGAAGCTGATCCCCGTCGTCGCGAGCCGCTTGCTCACCGCCTCCCGGTCGAGCATGCGGTTGACGCTGAAGTGCTTGCCCACGTCGCGGAGGAACTCGATGGCCGACATGGGTCCGGTCCAGTCGAGGTTGTTCACCATCGTCGCGGCCGCGGGGCCGTCGAAGTCGAGGAAGGGCTCGATCTGGCCCTGGAGGCCCGTCACCCACCCGGCGACCACCGACGGGTCGTTCATCGTGCGCTCGGCCGAGGGACGCGGATCCCCCACCAGGCCGGTGGCCCCGCCCACGAGGATCAGCGGGTGGTGCCCCGCCTGCTGCAGACGTCTCGCCGTCAGCACCTGCACGAGGTGGCCGACGTGCAGGCTCGCCGCCGTCGGGTCGAAGCCCACGTAGTAGGTGAGCGGTCCCGTCCGCAGCGCTTCCTGCAGCGCGGCCTCGTCGGTGGACTGCGCCACCAGGCCCCGCCACTGCAGTTCGTCCCAGACGTCGCTCACGACTCGTCGGCTCCTCAGGTCCTGCGCCCCGACTTCGGGGGCCCGGGCGACCGTCGCCCGCCGACACGGTAGTCGGAGACGGTGCGGTCGTTCGAGAGAGAAACGCGCCAGGGGGTCGGCGCCCCCGCTCCGGCCACCCCGACGCGGGGTCCCCACACGACGTCGACGTCGTCGACCGCAGCGCCACGGAGGACCTCCAGCTCCCCCGCACCGCAGACGTCGAGGCCGTTCTGGGCGCGGTCCACCCCGAGCGCCTGGGTGAGCCGGGCCGGTCCCCGGGCCAGGTCGACGTCACGCTTGGCGCTCACCCGGCGCGAGCGGGCCAGCTCCAGACCCTCCACGACCTCACCGGCCCGCAACAGCACCGCGGACGCCGTGCCCTCCCCCGCGCAGACCAGGTTCATGCACCAGTGCATGCCGTAGGAGAAGTAGACGTAGGCGTGCCCGGGCGGCCCGAACATGACCTCCGTGCGGGGAGTCCGACCGCGGAAGGCGTGCGACCCGGGGTCGGACTCCCCCGCGTAGGCCTCGACCTCCGACAGCCGGACACCGACCACACCGGCGGGCGTCGCGTGGCGCACGACGCAGCCCAGCAGGTCGCGCGCCACCTCGGTCACGGCCCGGTCGTAGAACTCCCGCGGGAGCCTCAGGGACGCGCCCACGCCAGGTGTCCCGCGAGTGCGTCCTGCGCGGTCTCGAGCTGCTCCGCGACCCGGATGGGGGCGGTGCCACCGATCCCGTCCCGGGAGGACAAGGACCCCTCCGTCGAGAGGACGTCCTTGACCTCGGGGGTGAGGTGGGCAGAGATCGTCGCGAGGTCCTCCACCGAGAGGTCCCAGAGCTCGACGCTGCGGCCGAGTTCCACGGACAGCTCCTCGCAGCGGCGCACGCACGCCCCGGAGATCTGGTGCGCGTCGCGGAAGGGCACCCCCTGGCGGACGAGCCACTCGGCGATGTCCGTCGCGAGCGCGAACCCCTGCGGCGCCAGCGACGCCATGCGCTCGGTGTGGAAGTGCAGGGTGGCGATCATCCCGGCGACGGCGGGCAGCAGGACCTCGAGGGTGTCGACCGCGTCGAAGACGGGTTCCTTGTCCTCCTGCAGGTCCCGGTTGTAGGCCAGCGGCAGTCCCTTGAGGGTCGCCATCAGACCCGTCAGGTCACCGATGAGCCGGCCCGCCTTGCCGCGGGCGAGCTCGGCGACGTCGGGGTTCTTCTTCTGCGGCATGATGCTCGACCCCGTCGACCACGCGTCGTCGAGGGTGACGAAGGAGAACTCCTTGGTCGCCCAGGCGATGACCTCCTCGGAGATGCGCGAGAGGTCGACGCCGATCATGGCGGCGACGAAGGCGAACTCGGCCGCGACGTCGCGCGAGGCGGTCCCGTCGATGGAGTTCTCGACGCTGCGGGTGAAGCCCAGTTCGCGGGCCACGGCGACCGGGTCCAGCCCGAGGGAGGACCCCGCGAGCGCACCGGAACCGTAGGGCGAGACCGCGGCGCGGGCGTCCCAGTCCCGCAGCCGCTCCACGTCGCGCAGCAGCGGCCAGGCGTGGGCCATGAGGTGGTGCCCGAGCAGGACGGGCTGGGCGTGCTGGAGGTGGGTGCGTCCCGGCATCGCGGCCCCGGGGTGGGCCGCGGCCTGGGTCAGCAACGCCTCGACCACGTCGAGCACCAGACCCGCGATGAGCTTCGCGTGGTCGCGCAGGAACATGCGCAGCAACGTGGCGATCTGGTCGTTGCGGGACCGTCCCGCACGCAGCCGGCCACCGACGTCACCGCCGACCCGTTCCACGAGGGCGCGTTCCAGGGCGGAGTGCACGTCCTCGTCCTCCTCGGCGGGGACGAACGCCCCGGAGACGACGTCGACCTCCAACGCGTCGAGCCCCGCGAGCAGCGCCGTGAGGACGTCGTCGTCGAGGAGGCCCGCCGTGTGCAGGACGCGGGCGTGGGCCCGCGACCCGGCGAGGTCGTAGCGCGCGAGGCGGAAGTCGAAGTGGGTGGACTTCGACAGCGCCGCCATCGCCGCGGCGGGACCGCTGGCGAACCGAGCGCCCCACAGACCCTTCTCGCCCTGCTGGTTCTCGTCCGACATCACACGTCCACTTCGCTCTCGGGGTCTTCGGGGGTGGAACTGTCCCGGCGGGCCAGCGCCAGGAAGCGGGCGGCGACGGCGTCGCCCCCGAGCGGGGCACGGGAGATGACCAGCACCGTGTCGTCCCCGGCGATCGTGCCCAGCACGGTCGGCATCACCGAGTGGTCGATCGCGCTCGCCAGGAACTGCGCGGCCCCCGGCGGGGTCCGCAGGACGACGAGGTTCGCGGAGGCCTCCGCGCTCACCAGGAGTTCCTCGCACCAGCGGGCGAGCCGGGCGTCCAGGACCTCCTGGCCGATGCCGCTGCGGGGGGTGCGGTCCCCGCCCTCGGCGGGCAGGGCGTAGACGAGTCCGCGGTCACCGTCGCGCACCTTGACCGCACCGAGTTCGACGAGGTCGCGGGACAGGGTGGCTTGCGTGACGGCCACCCCCTCCTCGGCGAGGTGGGTCGCCAGCTCGGTCTGGGAGCGCACGGGCAGCCGACCGAGGAGGGAGGCGATCCGGTCGTGCCGGAAGGCCTTCGTCCCCGCGCCGGCGCCGGTGGGAGAGGTCATCGGGAGTTCGCGAGCAGCCAGACGAGCAACGCCTTCTGTGCGTGGAGGCGGTTCTCGGCCTCGTCCCAGACCACCGACTGCGGACCGTCGATGACCGCGGCGTCGATCTCCTTCCCGCGGTAGGCGGGCAGGCAGTGCAGCACGATCGCGTCGTCCTCCGCCCCGCTCAGCAGGGCCGAGGTCAGCGAGAAGGGCCGGAACCGTTCGAACTCCTGCCCCTCCTGCCCCATCGAGATCCAGGTGTCGGTGGCGACGACGTCGGCGGCGGCGACGGCCTCCTCGGCCGAGGTCGTCACGGTGACGGACCCGCCCGTGGTCGCGGCGACGGCCTGGGCTCGGGCGATGATGTCGGGGTTCGGCAGGTCCGAGCCGGGCGTGCCGATCCGGACGTGCATCCCGGCAGTGGCCCCACCCAGGGCGTAGGAGTGGGCCATGTTGTTGGCCCCGTCCCCCACGTAGGCCAGGGTCAGCCCCGCGAGGGCGCCCTTGTGCTCGATCACCGTCTGCAGGTCGGCCAGGATCTGGCACGGGTGGTAGTCGTCGGTGAGGGAGTTCACGACCGGTACCCCGGAGTTCGCGGCCATCTCCTCGAGGTCCGCCTGCGAGAACGTCCGCCACACGATCGCGGCGACCTGGCGTTCCAGGACCCTGGCCGTGTCCGCGACCGGTTCACCGCGACCGAGCTGCGATCCCGCGGCGTCGACGACGAGCGGGACGCCGCCGAGGTCGGCGACGCCGACGCTGAAGGAGACGCGCGTCCGGGTCGAGGGCTTGTCGAAGAGCAACGCGACGGTCTGCGGACCCGCGAGGGGCTTCTCCGCGAACCGGTCGGCCTTCAGCCGGGCGGCGAGGGTCAGGACCTCGGCCTGTTCGGCGGGACTGAGGTCGTCGTCGGCGAGGAAGTGCCGCACGCTCACGAGGAGGCTCCGTTCTGGACCGCGGTGTCGAGGATCTCGGGCAGGGCGGCCACGAACGTGTCGGCCTGCGCCGTGGTGAGGACGAGCGGGGGTGCGAGGCGGATCGTGTCCGGTCGGGCGGAGTTGACGATGAACCCGCGGGCCAGCGCGGCCTCCACGACGTGAGCGCCGAGGGGTTGCGTCAGGGCGATCCCCAGCAGCAGGCCCTCCCCGCGCACTCCTTCGACCAGGGGATGACCGAGGGCGGTGACGGTCTCCCGCAGGTGGCGACCGACGGCGTCGGCGTTCTCGAGCAGCCCGTCGCGTTCGACGGCGTGCAGGACGGCGAGACCGGCGGCCGAGGCGACCGGGTTCCCGCCGAACGTCGAACCGTGCTGGCCGGCGCCGAGGAGTGCGGCGTTCGCCGGGCCGAACGCGACGACGGCCCCGATCGGGATCCCACCGCCGAGTCCCTTGGCCAGCGTCATGACGTCGGGGACGACGCCCTCGTGGCGGGGGTTCTGGTGCGCGAACCAGTGACCGGTGCGGGCGATGCCCGTCTGCACCTCGTCGAGGACGAGGAGGGCCCCGTGCTCGGCGGTGATGCGCCGCGCCGCCGCCAGGTACCCGTCCGGCGCGGGGACGACACCGTTCTCGCCCTGCAGGGGTTCGAGGAACACCGCGGCCGTGGCGCCGTCGACGGCCCGTCCGAGCGCGCCGACGTCGCCGTAGGGGACGAACTCGACGCCGCCGGGCAGCGGTTCGAAGGGTGCCCGGTAGGACTCCTTCGCGGTGAGGGCCAGCGCGCCCATGGTGCGGCCGTGGAACGCACCCAGGGTCGAGACGATCTTCGTGCGACCGGTGCGGCGGGCCATCTTGAAGGCGGCCTCATTGGCCTCGGTCCCCGAGTTCGCGAAGAACACCGCGGAACCCTGCGGAGCCCGTGAGACCTCCAGGAGGCGTTCGGCGAGAACCACCTGCGGTGCGCTGGCGAAGAAGTTCGAGACGTGCCCCAGCGTGGTCAGCTGCGCCGTGACGGCCGCGACCAGCAGCGGGTGCGCGTGCCCGAGGACGTTCGTCGCGATGCCCCCGAGGAGGTCGAGGTACTTGTTCCCGTCGGCGTCCCAGACGTGGCAGCCCTCGCCGCGGACGAGGACGCGCTGCGGGGTGCCGAACGTCTGCATGACCGACGTCGAGTAGCGCTGCAGCCACGCGTCGCCGGTGCCTTCGGTGACCGGCAGGGCTTCCGCCGCCGTCGCGAGATCCACGTCAACTCCCTGGGGGTTCACGGCACGACCATCGTGCCGTTGCCGGAGGTCGTGAAGACCTCCAGCAGGACCGAGTGCGCCGTCCGGCCGTCGATGACCGTGGCACGGGGGACCCCGCCGCGCACCGCGCGCAGACAGGCCTCCATCTTCGGGACCATCCCCGACTCCAGGGACGGCAGCAGGTCCGCGAGCTCCTCCGCCGCGATCTCGCGGACGAGCGAGTTCCGGTCGGGCCAGTCCCGGTACAACCCGGCCACGTCGGTCATGACCACGAACTTCTGGGCGCCCAGCGCGACGGCGATGGCCGAGGCGGCGGTGTCGGCGTTCACGTTGAGGACCTGCCCGTGCAGCAGGTTCCCCTCGTCGTCGACCTCGGGGGCGATCGTCGAGATGACCGGGATGCGACCGGCGTCGAGCAGGTCGACGACCGCGCGCGGGTCGACCCCGACGACGTCGCCGACGAGGCCGACGTCGACGGGTTCACCGTCGACGATCGCGTGCCGCCGCTTCGCGCGCAGCAGCCCCGCGTCCTCCCCGGACAACCCGACGGCCAGCGGACCGTGGGAGTTCAGCAGACCGACGAGTTCCCGCCCGACCTGACCCGTGAGCACCATCCGGACGACGTCCATCGCCTCGGGCGTGGTGACCCGCAGGCCGCCGCGGAACTCGCTGTGGATCTGCAACCGGTCGAGCATGGTCGAGATCTGCGGACCACCGCCGTGCACGACGACGGGACGCAAGCCGGCCGTGCGCAGGAACACCACGTCCTCGGCGAAGGCGCGTTTGAGGTCGTCGTCCACCATGGCGTTGCCGCCGTACTTCAGCACGACGAGGGCGCCGTGCCACTTCTGCAGCCACGGCAGGGCTTCGACGAGGACGCTCGCCTTGTCGGAGGCGGTGAGGTCGTCGAGGTCGATGGTCTCGCTCACGAGCTGTACGCGCTGTTCTCGTGGACGTAGGCGTGGGTGAGGTCGTTCGTCCACACCGTCGCCGTCTCGGAACCCACGTGCAGGTCGATGACGACCCGGACCTCGCGGGGTCCGAGGTCGACCGTCGCCGGGTCGGCGTGCGGGGTCCCCCCGACGCAGACCGCGACCCCGTTGAGGCTCACGTCCAGGGCCTGCGGGTCGAACTGCGCCGACGTCGTCCCGACGGCCGCCATGACGCGGCCCCAGTTCGGGTCCTTGCCGAACACCGCGGCCTTGAACAGGTTGTTCCGGGCGACGGAGCGGGCGACCTCGACGGCCTCGGCCTCGTCGGCCGCGCCGACGACCTCGATGGCGATGTCGTGGTCGGCGCCCTCGGCGTCGCCGACGAGCATGCGGGCCAGGTCCGCGCAGACCCGGCGGACGACCTCGTCGAACACCGCGGGTTCGGGGGTGACGCCGCCGGCGCCGCTGGCGAGCAGCACGACGGTGTCGTTGGTGGACATGCACCCGTCGGAGTCGACGCGGTCGAACGTCGTGCGGGTCGCCGCCCGCAGCGCCCGGTCCAGGTCGGCGGGTTCCACGGCGGCGTCGGTGGTCAGGACCACGAGCATGGTCGCCAGCCCGGGGGCGAGCATGCCCGCCCCCTTGGCCATGCCGCCGACGACGAAGGAGTCGCCCTGCGGTCCGACGCCGGTCTCGATGGCCTGCTTGGACACGGTGTCCGTCGTCATGATGGCCGTCGCGGCCGCCGTCCCGCCCTCGGTCGAGAGGTCCGCGAACGCGGTGCGGACACCGTCGAGGACCTTCTGCCGCGGCAGTGCCACGCCGATCAGACCGGTCGAGCAGACGACGACGTCACCGGCGCCGGACCCGACGAGTTCACCCACGAGTTCCGCGGTGGCGTGCGTGGTCTGGAAACCGTCCGGGCCGGTGAAGCAGTTCGCACCGCCGGAGTTGAGGACCACCGCCTTGAGGTGGCCGTCGGCACTGGCGCGTTCGCTCCAGAGCACCGGGTGGGCCTTGCACCGGTTGGAGGTGTAGACGGCGGCACCCGCGTCGAGCGGGCCGTCGTTGACGACGAGGGCGAGGTCGGGACGACCCGAGGTCTTCAGACCGGCGGTGACCCCGGCCGCCCGGAAACCTGCTGCGGCGGTGACGCTCACGGGGCGACTCCCACGGTGGTGAGCCCGGCGTGCTCGGGCAGGCCCAGGGCGATGTTCACCGATTGCACGGCTCCTCCGGCGGTTCCCTTGACGAGGTTGTCGATGGCCGCGACGACGAGCACACGACCCGCGTGCTCGTCGACGGCGAGTTGCAGGGCGCACGCGTTGCCCCCCAGGACCATGGCCGTGGAGGGCAACTGCCCCTCGGGGAGCAGGTGCACGAAGGGTTCTGCGACGTAGGCCGCCTCCCACGCGGCACGGACGTCGGCCGCGGCGACGCCGGGGGCCAGGCGTGCGGTGCAGGTGGCCAGGATGCCCCGCGACATCGGCGCCAACGTCGGGGTGAAGGAGACCTGCACCGCGCCACCGCCGGCGAGGCCGAGGTTCTGCTCGATCTCGGGGGTGTGGCGGTGACCGCCGCCGACGCCGTAGGGACTCATGGACCCCATGACCTCGGAGCCGAGCAGGTGGGGTTTGAGGCTCTTGCCCGCACCCGAGGTCCCCGACGCCGCGACGACGACGACGTCGGCGGGGTCGAGCAGACCGGCGGCGAAACCCGGGGCGAGGGCCAGGGTGACCGCGGTCGGGTAGCAACCGGGCACCGCGATGCGCGTGACCCCGACCAGGTTCTCCCGCTGCCGACCACCGCCCGCGAGCGGGAGCTCCGGGAGGCCGTAGGGCCAGCTGCCGGCGTGGGTCCCGCCGTAGAAGCGCTCCCACTGCGTGGCGTCGAGGAGGCGGTGGTCGGCCCCCAGGTCCACCACGACCACGTCGTCACCGAGGTCGGCGGCGACGGCGGCGGAGGTGCCGTGGGGCAGGCCGAGGAAGACGACGTCGTGGCCGGCGAGGACCTCGGGGGTCGTCGGCTGCAGGACGCGGTCGGCGAGGGGCAGCAGGTGCGGCTGCAGCTCCCCCAGTCGCGTCCCGGCGTTCGAGGCGCCGGTGAGCGCGCCGATCTCGACGTTCGGGTGGTTCAGCAGCACGCGCAGGACCTCGCCACCGGCGTAGCCGCTGGCCCCTGCGACGGCGACCGACAGTCGTTTCCCCGGTTCCATGTGCATGACCATACACCGACTCGGGTAGGCATGCATTGCCGGACGGACTCAGGCGAGGGGATCGTCCGGGCCGTAGGGCGCGACGGTGAGCCGGCGTGCGTTCGGGGTGCGGGTCGCCTCGGCCGCCAGCAGCGACCCCGGGGTGTCGACACCGACGCGCAGGAAACGTCCCGTCCACGCGTCGAGCTCGCCCCGGGCGATCGCCAGGACCATGGCGACGACGTCGGCGGGGTCGGTCCACTCCGTCCGTTCGGCGTGCTGGGCCATGCCCGTCGACATCGCGGTGCGCACCACCCCGGGCGAGAGCTCGAACGCCCGCAGCCCGTGCACCGCACCCGCCGCGGCGAGCGCACCGCCGAGCCGGAACAGGGCGGCCTTGCTGGCCCCGTAGGCGGCGTGGGTCCCGCCGTCCTTGGAGGCCGAGCCCGAGTTCAGGTCCACGACGCGACCGCTGCGGCGCGCGACCATCCCCGGGACGACGGCCCGCACGACGTGGAAGGCGCCGAGGACGTTGGTCTCCAGGACCGCGCGGACCTGGGCGAGGTCGGCCTCCCAGGGCGGGACCTCGTCCTGCTCGATGCGGCCGTGGGACTGCACGAGCAGGTCGAACCCGCCGAGTTCGTGCTCGAGGGCGCGGACGCCGTGCGCGACCGCCGCGGCGTCGCTCACGTCGAAGGCCGTCGCGACGGCCCAGCCCCCGGCCGCGGTGATCTCCTCGACCAGTTCGTCGAGCAACCGGGCGGTGCGCCCGGTCACCCCCACGACGAACCCGGCCGCGGCCAAGCCCAGGGCGACCTCGCGACCGATGCCCTGGGTGGCACCGGTCACGAGGGCCCGGACGGGCTGGACGTCAGACACGCTGCGTCGCCCCCGTGCGGGCGGCGGCCTCCGCGACGGCGGTGTCCCGCGCGGCGCTGGCCTCCTCGGCGGTCAGCGTCCGGTCCGGGGCGCGGAACCGCAGGGCGAAGGCGAGGGACTTGCGACCCTCACCGACCTGGGCACCCGTGTAGACGTCGAAGAGGTGGACGTCCTCGAGCAGCGGACCCGCGCCGGCGCGCAACGCCGCCTGCACTGCCCCGGCGGGGACCGCGGAGTCCACGACGAGGGCGACGTCCTGCGTCGCGGCCGGGTAGCCGGACAGGGACTCGACCTGCAGGCTCGCCCCGACCTGGTCGAGCAGCACGTCGAGGTCCAGCTCGAACGCGGCCGCCCGGGCCGGCAGTTCCAGCGCGGTGACGACCTTCGGGTGCAACTCCCCCGCGTAGCCGACGGTGTGACCCTGCGCCGTGACGATCCGCGCGCAACGACCCGGGTGCCAGGGGGCGTGCTCGGCCGCCTCGACGCCCACGACGACCCCGATGGAGGCCGCGACGGTGCGTGCCGCGTCGACCGCGTCGGCCCACCCGGCCGGTTCCGCGGTGCGGGCGAAGCCGTCGCCCACCGCGCCGGGACGACGACGCGCCCCGGTGAGGATCCCGGCCACGTGGAGCGGCTGCGGCGGGACGGCCCGCTGGACGCGGGCCAGTTCCTCGTCGGTGGGACGTCGCTCGACCCCGAGGACCTCGGCCCGACCGGCACCCGGCAGCGGGTGGGTGACGGACCCGACCTCGAACAGCGCCAGGTCGCGCAGCCCACGGGACACGTTGCGGCGCACGGTCTCCGGTAGCGAGTCGAGGAGGCTCGTCCGCATCAGCGGCTGCTGCTCGGAGAGCGGGTTCGCCAGCCGGAGCGCGACGCGGCGCAGGTCGTCGGCCGGGAGGTGCTGGGCGTCGTGGACGGCCGGCGCGACGAACGGGTACGTCAGCACCTCGACGAAACCTTCGTCCGCGAGCGCCCGGGCCAGGGACCGCCGGGCCCGCTGGGTCGACGTCAGCCCCGTCCCGGCGGGAGCCGCGGGCAGGACCGAGGGGATGGCGTCGTAGCCGCCGAGGCGGGCGACCTCCTCGACGAGGTGGACCCGGCCGACGAGGTCGGGACGCCACGGCGGCGGCAGCACCGTCAACGTGGAGCCGTCGACGGTGACGTCGCAGCCGATCTCGGTGAGGTGACCCACGACCTCGTCCGGGGTGTAGTGGACCCCGACGATGCGCTCGGGGAACCCGGCGTCCATCGTGATGGGTCGCGGCGCAGCGGGTTCGCCGACGTCGGTGACCGCGACGTCCGCCGTGCCGCCGCCGTGCTCGACGAGGAGGCGGACGGCGAGCTCGGCGGCCCGGGCGCAGATCGTCGGGTCGGTCCCCCGCTCGTTGCGCTTGGCGGCCTCGGAGGGCACCCGGTGGCGACGGGCGCTGCGCGCGATGCTGACCGCCGCGAAGTGGGCCGCCTCGAGGAGCACGTTCACGGTCTTGCCGGAGACCTCGGTCGAGGCCCCGCCCATGACGCCGGCGATGCTCAGCACGCGTGACGTCGAGGGGTCCCCGACCACCTCGTCGGTGATGAGCAGGTCCTCGGGGTCGAGGGTGCGCTCGACGTCGTCGAGGGTGGTGAGCTTCTCGCCCGAGCGGGCCCGGCGGACGACGATCTGCCCCTGCAGGGCGTCGAGGTCGTAGGCGTGCAGGGGCTGACCGGTCGCGAGCATCACGTAGTTCGTGACGTCGACGGCCAGGGAGATCGGGCGCATCCCGGCCTGGCGCAGCCGGTCGGTCACGAACCGCGGCGACGGGGCGCTCGGATCGACCCCACGGACGGTGCGGGCGACGAACCGGTCGCAGCCCTGCGCACCCCGCAGCGGGGCGTCGTCGGCCAGGCGGACGGGGTACCCGTCGGCGGTGGGGGCCGGGACCTCGACGACATCGGGGTCGACGGGATCGCGCAGGACCTTCCCGACCGCTCGGCGGGTGCCGTGGGCGTACTCCCGGGCGATGCCGCGGATGCTGAAGCAGTACCCGCGGTCGGGGGTGACGTTGACCTCGACGGTCTCCTCACCGAGGCCGAGCAGGGCGAGGGCGTCCTGGCCGGGCGTCATCTCGACCCCGGGCAGGAAGTCGGTGAGCACGATGATGCCGTCGTGGTCGGTCCCGAGGCCGAGTTCCTTCGAGGAGCAGATCATCCCGTCGGAGACGTGGCCGTAGGTCTTGCGCGCAGCGATGGCGAAGTCGCCGGGCAGGACGGCCCCGGGCAGCGCGGCGACCACGAGGTCACCCTCGACGAAGTTGTGCGCACCGCAGACGATCCCGCGGTTGCCCTCGGGTCCGTTGTGCTCGGGGCCCACGTCGAGGTGGCACCAGTTGATCGTCTTGCCGTTCTTCTGCGGCTCCCCGACGAGGTCCAGGACGCGACCGACGACGAGGGGACCGGCGATGCCGGCGGTGTGCAGCCCCTCCTCCTCCAACCCGACCCTGACCAGGGAGGCGGCGACGTCGACGCCGCGTGCCCCGGGTTCGAGGTCCACGTGCTCGGCGAGCCAGCTCAGCGGGATCCGCATCAGAGGTTCTCCTCCCCCGTCGCGGTGCCCGGATCGACGAGATCACCGGCGGGGCCCACGAGCACGGAGGCGACCCCGGACGTCGACAGGTCCTCCACACCGAACGCCCGGCTGAACCGCACGTCACCCTCCACCATGTCGCGCATGTCCGTCGCTCCGCTGCGGAACATCAGCGTCCGCTCGATGCCCATCCCGAAGGCGAAACCCTGGTAGCGGTCCGGGTCGATCCCCGCGGCCCGCAGCACGTTCGGGTTGACCATGCCGCAGCCGCCCCACTCGATCCAGCCCCGTTCGGCGTCGCGGCCGAGGGAGAAGCGCAGGTCCAGTTCGGCGCTCGGCTCGGTGAACGGGAAGAACGCGGGCCGCCAGCGGGTCTCCACGGCGTCACCGAACATCGCGCGGGCGAAGGTGTCGAGGGTGCCCTTGAGGTTGGCCATGGTCAGGCCCTCGTCGATGGCGATGCCCTCGAGCTGGTGGAACACCGGGGTGTGGGTCGCGTCGAGCTCGTCGGTGCGGAACACCTTGCCCGGGCACACGACGTACAGCGGGACACCGCGGGTGAGCAGCGAGCGCGCCTGCACCGGTGAGGTGTGGGTGCGCAGGACGAGTCCCGACTCCGCGCCCCCCTGCTCGTCGGCGACGAAGAAGGTGTCCTGCATCTGGCGGGCGGGGTGGTCGGAGTCGAAGTTCAGGGCGTCGAAGTTGAACCACTCCGCCTCGATCTCGGGGCCCTCGGCGACCTCCCAGCCCATGGCCGTGAAGACGTCGGCGACGCGGTCCATCAGCAGGGGCAGCGGGTGACGGGCCCCACCCTCGGGACGCGGCGAGGGCAGCGTGACGTCGACGACCTCCTCGCGCAGGACGCGTTCGGTGTGCTCGGCCTCGAGCACCTCCGCCCGCGCCGCGAGGGCCTTGTTCAGCTGCCCGCGCGCCTGACCGACGCGTTTGCCGGCCGCGGCCTTCTCGGGGCCGGGTAGGACACCGATCTCGCGGTTGGCCAGGGCCAGCGGACTGCGGTCGCCCGCGTGGGCGAGCCTCGCGGCCTTCAGGTCGTCGAGGTCGGCGGCCGCGGCCACGGCGGCCAGGGCGGCGTGGAGCGCGGTCTGCACCGCCGCCTCGGACACCGGCGACGGCTCGCCGGGCTGGGAGTCGGGGTGCTGGTCGGGCGACTCGTGCTGCGCCATCGTGGAGCGTTCCTCACTCGGGTCGTGCGGTGCGTCGGGCGGGGCTGCCTCGCGGGGTGGCCCGCGCGCCCCGATCCTCCCAGATGCGCCCGCGACCGGTCACACCGTGGGCGGCTCCCCCGCGGGGAGGCGGACGGTGAAGCGCGCACCGCCGGTGGGGGCGGAGGAGACGTCGATGTCGCCGCCGTGCGCCTCGACGAGGCCCCGGGTGACGTAGAGGCCCAACCCGGTGCCGCTGCGCCCACCGCCGTGCCAGAACTTCGAGAACACGTAGGGGCGGTTCTCCACCGGGATGCCCTCGCCCGCGTCGTCGACGACGAGCACGAGGGCCTCACCCAGACCGTCACCGGCCGCGGCGGCCTGCGCCGCGGTGAGGACCGAGACGTCGACCACGACCGTGCCGGCGCCGTGGCGGACCGCGTTGTCGACGAGGTTCGTCACGACCTGGGCCATCCGGTCGGGGTCGGCCCACAGTTCGGGCAGGTCAGCGGCCACGGTCAGGACGAACCGTTCGTCGTCGTAGCCGGCCATCCGCAACCGGTCGACGTGCTCGCGCACGAGCGTCGCGAGGTCCATCGGGCGGCGGTGCACCGTGAGGCGGCCGGCGTCGACGCGGGCGACGTCGAGGAGGTCCCCCACCAGGCGGCTGACGCGCTCGGCGTCGGCCTGGACCGTCTGCAGCATCAGCCGCTTCTGCTCGTCGCTGAAGCGGTCCCAGCGACGCAGCAGGCTGGCGGTGAACTGCTTCACCGAGGTGAGGGGCGAGCGGAGCTCGTGCGCGACGGTCGCGATGAGGCTGGTGGTGTCCGTCTCCGCGCGCCGGCGTTCGTCCGGGGTCCGCAGGGCGAGGACCGCGCGGTCGAGGGAACCGTCCTCGGCGCGGTGGAAGCGGGCCGTGACCAGCAGCTCGGTACCGCCCGGCAGCAGCAGGAGGCGTTCCCCGTGCCCGCCGGCGGTGACGCCCCCGGGGAGGTCACCGCCACGCAGGACGTCCCACCAGCGACGGCCCGAGGTGTCCTGCAGGGGCAGCGCCCGGCGCAACGGTGTCCCGACGAGCTCGGCCCGGGAGCGGCCGAGGAGCCGTTCGGCGGCGGTGTTCAGGTCGGCCGTCGCGCCGTCACCGTCGATGATCACGATGGCGTCGGGGAGGTCGTCCAGCGTCAGCGGCGGACGGTCCACGGGCAGGGTGAGGAGCGGGGCCGACTGCGCGGCCTCGGCGCTCCCCCTCGCCTCGGGCACGGTGCGACATTAGGGCATGCGGGACCAGGCACCAGCCCAGCGCCGTCGGACCGCCTCAGCCCGGGCGGTTCGCGCTGTCGCGCCGCTGGGCCCGTGCGCTCGCGTAGAGGCAGACGACGGCGGCCGTCGCGAGGTTGAGGCTCTCGGCGCGCCCGTGCAACGGCACCCGGACGACGGCGTCGGCGAGCGCCCGCCCGGCGTCGTCGAGGCCGGCCGCCTCGTTGCCGAAGACCCACGCCGTCCGGCGCCGCAGGTCGACCACCCCGGTGCTGCCCGTGGCCGCGGCGTCGGCCAGGTCGTCGAGGTCCGCCTCGCCCCCGCCGTCGGCGGCGAGCACGGTGGACCCGTTGCGCTGCAGAGCCGTCACGACGTCGGCGAGCGGTACGCCGACGACCACGGGGAGGTGGAAGAGGCTGCCGGCCGTCGAGCGGACGCACTTGGGGTTGAACGGGTCGACGCTGCCCTGGGTGAGGACGACGGCGTCGGCGCCGGCCGCGTCGGCGGCCCGCAGGACGGTGCCCGCGTTGCCCGGGTCCTGGACCCGGTCGAGGACGGCGACGAGCCGGGGCTGGGCCGCGAGGACCTCGTCCAGGGTGGTGGCGGTCGTGGGGCAGACGGCCACGAGGCCCTGCGGGGTGACCGTGTCGGTCATCGCGGCCAGGACCTCGTCGGTCACGAGCCAGGTCCGCGACGGGGCTCCGGCGAGGATCTCCGGGTAGCGCCGGGCGGCGCCGTCGCTGGCGTAGAGCTCGAGGGCGGCGCCTGCGGCGACGGCCTCGCGGACGGACTGCGGACCCTCGACGAGGAACCGACCGTGCCGTTGACGCGCCGAACGCCCGGTCAGTGCGCGCACGGCCTTCACCCGCTCCGCTCGAGGGTTCGAGAGGAGGGGGAGGTCCAGGTGCGCCACGGCCGGGCGTTCGGTGTCGTTCAGGGTGCTCAGTCGTTCGGCGTGCTCAGGCCGCGGTGCCCTCGGCGGCCACGGGGGCGACCGGGAGCGCAGCCTTGGCGGTCGTCACCAGCGCGCTGAAGGCGGCCGGGTCGGAGACGGCGAGCTCGGCCAGCATGCGACGGTCGACCTCGATCTCAGCGGCCTTGAGGCCCTGGATGAAGCGGTTGTACGTCATGCCGTCGGCGCGCGCCGCAGCGTTGATGCGCTGGATCCAGAGACGACGGAAGTCGCCCTTGCGCGCCTTGCGGTCGCGGTAGGCGTAGACGAGGGAGTGGGTGACCTGCTCCTTCGCCTTGCGGTACAGCCGCGAGCGCTGGCCGCGGTAGCCGCTGGCCTGCTCGAGGACGGTACGACGCTTCTTCTGGGCGTTGACTGCGCGCTTCACGCGTGCCACGGGGTACTCCTAGCTGGTCGGGTCGCGGGCGGCGGCGGGACCTGGTCACGTCGTGTGCTCAGGTCGCGCGCCCGCGGTGGTCGGGGTCGTCGCGGTGCCGGTCGGTGGACCGGCCTCGCGTCAGGTCTGCAGGCTCAGCGGCCGAGGAGCTTCTTGATCTTCTTCACGTCCGCGGGCGAGACGACCTGGTCGACCGAGAGGCGACGGGTCCGCTTGCTCGACTTGACCTCGAGCAGGTGGCGCTTGTTGGCCTGCTCGCGCATGACCTTCCCGGTGCCGGTGATGCGGAAACGCTTCTTGGCGCCGGAGTGGGTCTTGTTCTTGGGCACGTCTTCTCCTGTGTTCGTGCCGGGGTGTCCCCCGGCGTGTCTGGCGGGTGCCCGCGGAACCTCACGGTCCCGCGGGCCTCGACGTCAGGACGCGGTCGCGGCCGTCTCGTCCGGTGCGACCTCGGCCACCGTCTCCGGCTGCGTGGCGGTCTCCGGCTCGGCGGCGGGCTGCGACTGCTCCGTGGGAGCCTCCTCGGCGACCGCGGCGTCCTCGGAGTCCTTGCGGCGCTTCTCCTCGGCCTTGGCCTCGGCCTTGGCCTCGGCCTTCTTCTTGTGCGGCCCGATGACCATCACCATGTTGCGGCCGTCCTGGCGCGGCGAGCTCTCCACCCCGCCCAGTTCGGCGACGTCCTCCGCGAGGCGCTGCAGCAGCCGGAAGCCCATCTCAGGGCGGGACTGCTCACGTCCGCGGAACATGATCATGACCTTGACCTTGTCCCCGGCCTTGAGGAACCGCTCGACGTGCCCCTTCTTGGTGGCGTAGTCGTGCGGGTCGATCTTGAGCCGGAAACGGATCTCCTTGAGGATCGTGTTCGACTGGTTCTTGCGGGCTTCGCGGGCCTTCATGTCGGACTCGTACTTGAACTTGCCGAAGTCCATGAGCTTGCAGACCGGCGGTCGCGCCGTGGGAGCGACCTCGACCAGGTCGAGGCCTGCTTCGTCCGCCAGCCGCAGCGCGTCCTCGACGCGCACGATGCCGACCTGTTCACCGTTGGGGCCCACGAGCCGCACCTCGGGAACACGGATGCGGTCGTTGATGCGGGGCTCGCTGATGTGCTGCTCCTTCGTCGTCGTGGGGCCGCCGGACACGAGGAAGGCCCCCGTGCTCGGACGTGAGACGGAGGCCTTGCCGGTTCCGACGACACCTGGACGTCCACGGCGTGCCCACGAGGACACGACGACGACGGGCGTCGCTGCGCTCCTCCGGAGAGGAGCACGGCGCCCCTCCGGGGAGGAGCGCGGACCGGGACCCTCGGCGCGGTGAGCACCGGGGGTGGGAGGAGGCCTCCGCTTCACGTGCCGGCCCTGCGAGACCGGTCCGCAGCCTGGGAGCGTCGAAGCCCCGCAGATCGTGGACCGGTGACGTGTGCCGGTCGGTCGCCTGTCAGGGTATCAGCATGCAAGCTGACACGACTCCAGGTGACGATCTCGGCGGAACCGGCGCGGTGGCCGCCCGCGACATCGCCGACGTCCCCGCCGCCGAGATCATCACGACCGCTGCCGTGCACCTCATGAGCGCCGCCGCCGTGAAGTGCGGACTGGCCGAAGGACAGGACGCGGAGGACCACCTCGACCTCGCCGAGGCCCGCATCCTCATCACCGCCCTCGCCGGTCTCGTCATCACGTCCGCCCCGGACGTCGGCGGCCAGCACGCGCGGTCCCTGCGCGACGGGCTGCGCTCGCTGCAGCTCGCCTTCCGGGAGGCCTCCGCCGTTCCCGACGAGCCCGGCAAGGGCCCCGGCGAACGGCTCACGGGAAGCGTGGTCTGAGCTGCACGCGGGCGGCGACCACGGCGGTCGCCGCTCCCGCGCAGACCCCCAGGACACCGACGACGAGGAACGGGGTGCCCGGACCGGCCGCGTCGCTGACCGCGCCCGCGAACGGGGCCCCGACCGCCGCCCCGACCGTGGTGGCCGCGGCGTGCCACCCCATCGCCCGACCGCGGACCGACTCGTGGACCCCGTGCACGACGAGGTCGACCGTCGCGCTGATCACCGGGGCGCAGAACAACCCGGCGACGAAGGTCCCGACCGCCAGACCGACCGGCCCGTGCACGAGGACGAGCGGGGCCGTCGCCGCGCCGAGGCAGGCCACCAGCAGCCACGGGGGCACCGAGCGCGGCAGCGCCCCGTGGACCAGTCCACCCACCACCGAGCCCGCGGCCCAGACCGCCAGCACCAGCCCGGTCCAGCGGACCGCGCCCTCCTCGCGCAGCTGGGCGACGACGGCGAGGTCGGTGGCCGAGAGCACCAGGTCGGCGGCGAAGGCGCAGGCCATCGCGAGCAGCAGAGCGGAGGTCCAGACCCGCTCCGACGCGGCCACGGGTCCACCCTCCGCCTCGACGTCGCCCCCGGGACTGCGCAGCGGCGGGTTCAGCGCGAACATCGCCGACGCCGAGACCACCTGCGCCGCACCGATGCAGAGCATCGCCGCCGTCGTGGAGGAGGTCAGCGCGATGGCCGTGCCGGCGGCGGGGCCGACCATGAAGGAGAACTCCACCAGCACCGCGTCGAGGGAGAAGGCCGTGCGGCGGCGCTCCGGCGCGACGAGCACGGCGAGGGACTGGCGGACCACGGTGAACACCGGCGGTCCCAGCGCGCCCGAGACGAAGGCGGCCACCAGCAGCCCCTGGTAGGGCAGGAACGGTGCCACCGACCAGCAGGCGGCCTGGGCCAAGACCGTCGGCAGCAGGGCCCGCCGCAGGCCGTAGCGGTCCACCACCCAGCCCCGCCACGGCGAGCTGACGGCCGTGCCGATGGTCGCCGTCGCCCCCACCAGCCCGGCCGGGCCGTAGCCGAGGCCCAGGGTCTGCACGACGTGCAGGACGCAGACGATCCCCGCCGCGAGCGCCGGGACCCGGCCGAGGGACCCGACGAGTTCGAGCGGGAGGACACCGCGGGTCCGCAGGACCTCGCCGTAGGGCGAGAACGCGCGGAGCAGCGCCGGGACGCGGAAGGAGCGGGTGGGTGGAGCGGAGGACACGTCCTGCACTGTGCCAGCCGGTCACGACCCGGTCCCGACGGTTCCACCGCACCCGCCGTCGCCCGTCCGACCCGGCGGTGGTCGAATGGCCACGACCTTGAACCGGCAAGAACCTGGAGGATCCCTCGTGGCATCGAACGACCTCGGCCTGCTGGCCCTGCGACTCGGAATCGGCGGCACGCTGGTCGCCCACGGCGCCCAGAAGCTGTTCGGCGCGTTCGGCGGCGGCGGCATCGAAGGCACCGCGGGCGCCATGCACGCCATGGGCTTCCGCCCCGGCAAGCGCAACGCCGTCCTGGCCGGTGCGTCCGAGGCCGGCGGCGGAGCGCTGCTCGCGCTCGGCCTGGCCACCCCCGTCGGCGGCGCCGCCGCGGCGGCCGCGATGGCCGCAGCGGTCTTCGTGCACAAGCCCAACGGGTTCTTCGCCACCTCCGGCGGCTTCGAGCTGCCGGCGGTGCTCGGGCTGGCCTCCGTCGCGCTGGCCGTGGGCGGGCCCGGCCGGTTCAGCGTCGACGGGGCCACCGGTCACGCCTTCAACAAGGGGTGGACGACCGTCCTGGCCCTGGGGGCGGCCGGTGTCGGCGCCTACAGCACCATCAAGGCGCGTCAGGCCACCGTCGCCGCGGACGCCCAGGCGCAGGAGGCGGCCGACGCCCCCGCCGACGGCCCCGGGACGCCCGTCGCCTCCTGAGCCCCCTGCGGGGGTCCCGTCGCGTGCGACGGGACCCCCGCTTCGGGCGGTCTCAGGCGGTGAGGACCTGGAACTCCACGGACTCCGCGCGGTCGGCGAC
The DNA here is from genome assembly GCF_042674865.1 of Kineococcus sp. GCM10028916. Classification (NCBI taxonomy): domain Bacteria; kingdom Bacillati; phylum Actinomycetota; class Actinomycetes; order Kineosporiales; family Kineosporiaceae; genus Kineococcus; species Kineococcus sp. GCM10028916. The sequence goes on from NZ_JBHTFM010000016.1 coordinate 20,415, forward strand.
GACGCCGGTCGCGAGCCGCTCCCCCACGACGTGGAGGAGCTCGTCGAGAGCGTCCCGGCCGAGCCCGGGCCGGACCCCGAGGACCACCCGCAGCTCCGCGCCGGCACCGGGTTCGCAGCGGGTCGCGCGGATCGCGTCCAGACCCCGGGTCGCCTCGGCGACCGCCGCCCCGACCTCGGGGTCCAACGGCGCCGGAACCCACGCCGACCCCCGGGCCAGCGCCCAGAACGCGCTGCGGCGCACCACGAAGCGGACCGGACCGGCCGGGTCGAGGACGAGCACGTCGCACTCCTCCTGGACCCCCGACAACGCGGCCTGCTCGGCAGGCACCGGCACCGGACGCGCGTCGGCCCGCCAGGTCGTCAGGGACGTGAGGTCGGTGAACAGCGGCAGCCCGCGGCGGCCGTCGGGCTGGGTCAGCAACGCCAGCGCCATGTCCGCGCTCTTGTCCCCACCGTGGGCGTCGAGTTCCCCGAGCTGGGCGACGACGGGGGCGAAGACCCGGCTGCCGGACAGCGCGGCGACCACGTCGCGTTCGGCGTGCACCCGGGCCGACGGGTCCTCGCCCAGGGCGGACCAGGCCGCCAGCGCGGCGGCCAGGGCCGGGGCGCGACGGCCGTCGTCGGCGGCGAAGGCGTTGGGCAGCAACGTCCTCCCCGCCCACGGGACTCCCGCGGAGTCCGTGGCGCCGGGGTCGGGCGATGTGCTCAGGGCCGACCCGCCACGTCGAGCGCCTCGGGCAGGGTGAAGTTCCCGGCGTAGAGCGCCTTGCCGACGATGGCCCCCTCGACGCCGAGGCCGACGAGGTCGCGCAGCACCCGCAGGTCCTCGAGGCTCGAGACGCCCCCGGAGGCCACGACGGGGGCCTGGGTCCGGCCGCAGAACTCGCGCAGGAGCTCGACGTTCGGGCCGCGCAACGTCCCGTCCTTGGTGACGTCGGTCAGCACGTAGCGGGCGCAGCCGTCGGCGTCGAGGCGCTCGAGGACCTCCCACAGGTCACCACCCTCGCGGGTCCACCCGCGGGCGGCCAGCGTCGTGCCCCGGACGTCGAGACCGACGGCGATCCGGTCGCCGTGGCGGGCGATGGCGCCGCGGGTCCAGTCGGGGTTCTCCAGCGCCGCGGTGCCGAGGTTCACCCGTCGGCAGCCGGTGGCCAGCGCGGCCTCGAGGGAGGCGTCGTCGCGGATGCCCCCGGAGAGTTCGACGGCGACGTCGAGACGGCCGACGACCTCGGCGAGGAGTTCCCGGTTCGAACCGCGCCCGAAGGCGGCGTCCAGGTCGACCAGGTGGACCCACTCGGCGCCGGCCTGCTGCCACGCGAGCGCGGCGTCGAGCGGTGCGCCGTAGAAGGTCTCGCTGCCCGCCTCCCCCTGCACGAGGCGGACGGCCTGGCCGTCGGCGACGTCGACGGCGGGCAGGAGTTCCAGCCGGGCGCTGGAGGGGAGGGTGTTCTCGCTGGTCACGGGGGGCGAGTCTACGAGGCGCTCGGGGTGCGGGGAGCGCGGACGGCCGTGGCCGCGTCCACCGGGGCCCCCTTGGCCAGCCGGCCCGCCACGACGTCGCGCCGGCGCAGCGCGGCCCGCCACCCGAGCACGGTGGTGACGACGGCCCGCTCGCCGCCGGGGTGCCCCGCCACGATCTCCCAGGGTCGACGCAGGACGACCCGGGCCAGCACACCCGCGACCAGGAGCGCCACGACCACGACGACGTCCACCACGAGCAGCAGCAGCGGGATCACCAGCAGCCAGCACAGCAGGACGGCCAGCACGAGCCCCACGACGACCAGCACGATGGCCACGCCCTCGTCGAAACCGTCGAGGTCCAGGCCGCCACCGGAGTTCCCCGAACCGCCCTGGCCCCCGCCGTCCGGCACGAGGTCGCCCAGGCCGCTGACGTCCAGGTCGGGAGACCTGCGGCGCCACCGCCGGCGGGCGATGCGTCGGGACAGGAACCGCCAGCGCGGCAGGAAGCGCACCTGCACCGTCCAGACCACCCCGTCGGGGGTGGTGACGGTGCGGGTGCGCATGCGGCCAGCGCAGGTCGGGGGGACGACCTCAGGTCAGGGAGTCCACCCAGTTGCGCAGCAGCTGCGCGCCGGCGTCCCCGGACTTCTCCGGGTGGAACTGCGTGGCGGACAAGGCGCCGTTCTCGACCGCGGCGACGAACCGCGCGCCGTGCTCGGCCCAGGTGATCTGCGGCAGCGGCACCCGCCCCGCCGTGGTGTCGAGCATCTCGAAGCGCTGCACGGCGTAGGAGTGCACGAAGTAGAACCGCTCGTCCTCGACCCCCGCGAAGAGCCGGGAACCCGCCGGGGGTTCCACGGTGCTCCAGCCCATGTGCGGCACCACGTCGGCGGGGAGGCGTTCGACGGTGCCGGGCCACTGGCCCAGTCCGTCGGGGACTCCTTCACCGGGTTCGGTGGAGGTCTCGAACATGACCTGCAGACCGACGCAGATCCCCAGCACCGGGCGGCCACCGGCGAGGCGGCGGTCGACGATGGAGTCACCACCGATGGCCTGCAACCCCTGGTTCACGGCCGCGAACGCGCCGACGCCGGGGACGAGGAGGCCGTCGGCCTCCAACGCCGCCTTCCGGTCGGAGGTCAGTTCGACGTCGGCACCGACCCGTTCCAGCGCACGGACGGCGGAGCGGACGTTGCCGAACCCGTAGTCGAGGACGACGACCTTCTGCGTCACAGGGCGCCCTTCGTCGACGGGACGCCCTGGACCCGGGGATCGGGTTCGACGGCGTAGCGCAGCGCGCGGGCCAGGGCCTTGAACTGGGCCTCGACGACGTGGTGCGGGTCACGACCGGCGAGGACGCGGACGTGCAGGCAGATCTGGGCGTGGAACGCGAAGCTCTCCAGCACGTGCCGGGTCAGGGACCCCGTGAAGTGCCCGCCGATGAGGTGGTACTCCTGCCCCTCGGGTTCCCCGGTGTGCACGCAGTACGGGCGGCCGGAGACGTCGACGACGACGTGGGCGAGCGCCTCGTCGAGGGGCACCGTGGCGTCGGCGAAGCGGCGGATCCCGGCCTTGTCCCCCAGCGCCTGCCGGAACGCCTGCCCCAGCACGATGGCGGTGTCCTCGACGGTGTGGTGGACGTCGATGTGGGTGTCGCCCTTGGCCACCACGGTGAGGTCCATCAGCGAGTGCTTGCCCAGGGCGGTGAGCATGTGGTCGAAGAACGGCACCGTGGTGGCGATCTCCGTCCTGCCGCTGCCGTCGAGGTCGAGTTCGACCAGCACGCTGGACTCGCTGGTGCTGCGTTCGATGCGGGCCGTGCGGCTCACTGGGACACCACTTCCTGGAGGGCGGTTCGGAACTGCTGCATCTCGTCGGCCGTGCCGATGCTGACCCGCAGCCAGCCGGCGGGGCCGGTCTCGCGGATGAGGACCCCGCGCTCCAGCAGACCCTGCCAGACCGCGTGCCGGTCCTCGAAGCGACCGAACAGGACGAAGTTCGCGTCCGAGTCGGCGACGTCGAAACCGCTGTCGCGCAACCACTGCACGGTCTCGTCCCGGCGCTCCCGGAGCTCGTCCACCGTCGACAGCAACCGCTGCGAGTGCTTGAGCGCCGCCCGCGCGGTCGCCTGGGTGATCGCCGAGAGGTGGTAAGGCAACCGGACGATCCGCAGCGCGTCGACGAACGCGACCGAGGACGCGAGGTACCCGACGCGAGCCCCCGCCAGGGAGAACGCCTTGCTCATCGTCCGGCTCACGGCGAGGTTCCCGTGGCGGGACAACAGGTCCAGCGCGCTCGGGGTGCCGGCGCGGCGGAACTCGCCGTAGGCCTCGTCCACGACGACGACGGCACCCTGGGACGACCGGGAGCACTCCTCGAGCACGGCCTCGATCGTCGACAGCGGCAACGCCGTGCCCGTCGGGTTGTTCGGGCTGGCGAGCAGCACGACGGAGGGGCGGTGTTCCCGGACCATCGCCCGCGCGTGCTCGACGTCGACGGTGAAGGCGTCCGTGCGCTGCCCCACGACCCAGGTGGTCTGGGTGTCGCGCGCGTACTCGGGGTACATCGAGTACGTCGGCGCGAAGCTCAGCGCGCGCCGGCCCGGACCGCCGAAGGCCTGCAGGACGTGCAGCATGACCTCGTTGGAACCGTTCGCGGCCCAGACCTGCTCGGGTTCCAGCTCCGCGCCCGACTCCGTCCGCAGGAACGCGGCGAGGTCGGCGCGCAGGTCGAGGAACTCGCGGTCCGGGTAGCGGTTCAGCCCCGAGGCGGCCTGCGCGACGGCCGCCGCGATGTCGGCGACGATCTCCGGCGCGACCGGGTAGGGGTTCTCGTTGACGTTGAGCACGACCGGCACGTCCAGCTGCGGCGCACCGTAGGGGTGCTCGCCGCGGAGGTCCTCGCGCAGCGGGAGGTCGGCCAGGGTGGTCGCCCGGCTGGTGCGGTCGGTCGTGTCGGTCACGCGCGCCAGTCTCCCAGACCGGGAGGGCAGGTCGTCGCCCCCCGTCGGCGGCGCGCACCCACCGTCGACCCGCGATCTTGCCGGGAGTCCCAGCGAGATCGCGGATCGGAGGGGTCAGATCGTCATGACCTTGGCGATGGTGCCGGTGCGGGCGCCCTCGTAGGCCGCGAGCAGGACGCCGAGCACGGCGATGCCCTCGACCTCGGTGTGGATGGGGCGCCGACCCTCGCGCAGGCAGTCGGCGAAGTCGCCGATCTCGGTGACGAACGCGTCGACCTCGGCGAACTCGAAGGTCTCCTCCTCGCCCGAGCGCAGCCGGTAGGTGACGGAGTTCGAGGTACCCGTGAGCGAGCCGAGCTCACCGACGACGGAGAACTTCTCGGTGCCGGGGGCCGGGTCGTAGGCCCAGCTGGTGACCATCTGGCCGACGACGCCGTTCTCGAAGCGGACCAGCACCTGGGCGGAGTCCTCGCCCTCCATGAACTTCAGCCGGTGCGTCGAGAGGAACGCCGTCGCCTCGACCGGCTGGGCGTTGGCCAGGTGCAGCAGCAGGTACGTCGGGTGGTAGCCGGTGTCGATCAGCTCGCCGCCCCCGCTGGTCTTGGCCGAGGCGCGCCACCCCATGTTGGAGGGGTCGAAGTCGTTGTGGAAGCTGTCGGTCGTGCGCACCTCGTAGACCGTGCCGAGCAGGCCCGAGTCCAGGAGTTCCTTCGCCTTCGCGACGGAGGGGAAGAACAGCTGGTTGTGCGCGCACATCAGCGTCACCTGGTTGGCCTGGATCGCCTCGGCCACCCGCTTCGCCTCCTCGACCGTGAGGCACAGCGGCTTCTCGCACAGGACGTGCTTGCCGGCCTCGGCCGCGGCGACGATCGCGTCCGCGTGCAGGTGGTGCGGGAGGCAGATGTCGACGGCGTCGATGTCGGCGCTCGCGAGCATCTCGCGGTAGTCGGTGTAGGGCTGCGCGGACAGTTCCGCGGCGCGGGTGGTGGCGGCCTCCTCGACGACGTCGGCGACCGCGGTCACGACGATCTTCTCGGCGTGCGCGCGGTAGCCCTTCACGTGGGCGCGGGTGATCCCGCCGCCACCGATCAGGCCGACCTTGACGACGTCGCTCACAGTGCTTCTCCCTGGCTTCCGGATGCTGCTTCGTTGGACCGCACGACGAGCCGGGTGAGTTCCACGGCGCGGTGCAGGTTCTCCTGCGCCACCGTCGCGTCGCTCGCGTGGGAGACCCACTGCGAGAACGGTTCCGGGGCGTCGGCGGGAACGGTCAGTTCCTCGGTGGCACCGTCGGGACGGCGGCGCCACAGCCGACCGCCGCCGTCGTCGGTGTAGTGGACGCTGCCCTCGGTGCCGTGCACGTCGATGGTGAACGCGTCGTTGCTCACGAAGCCGGCCTCGATGACGCCGAGGGCTCCGGTGTCGTAGCCGAGGGTCACCACGGCGTGGTCCTCGACCTGGCGGCCGGTGACGTTGCCGTACACGGCGCGGACGATCTCCGGGTCATCGCCGAGGAGGAGCTGGGTGAGGTAGACCGGGTGGCAGCCGAGGTCGGTGAGCGCACCGCCGACGCTGGGGACCGGGTCGAAGAACCGGTCCGGCAACCAGCCGGGGTTCCCGCCGTGCACCGCGCCGTCGTGCGAGAGCCGCACCCGGGCGTAGGTCACCTCCCCGAGCTCGCCGGAGGCGACGACGTCACGCACGGCGAGGGTGTAGCCCTGCGAGAGCCGGGGCAGCGAGACGACGAGGGCGAGACCGGCCTCGGCGGCCTGCGCGACCAGCTGTTCGCACTCCTGCACCGTGGGGGCGAGCAGCTTCTCGGTGAACACGTGCTTGCCGGCGGCGAGCGCCTTGCCGATCACCTCGGTGTGCCGGGTGGTCTCGGTGGTGACCGTCACCGCGTGGACGTCGTCACGGGCGAGCAGCGCGTCGAGGTCGTCGGTGTACTCGATCCCGAAGTCGGCGGCGAGGGCCTGGCCGAGTTCGGGATCGTGGTCCCACGCGGCGATCAGCGTGGTGTCGGGGTGGGCCGCTGCGGAGCGGGCGTAGTCCTTGGCGTGGACGTGCCAGCAACCGAGCACGGCCACGTTCATGTGGGGCACGGGGGTGTTTCCTCCGGGGACGCTTCATCGGGTCGTGACGGGGAAACGCTAGGTCACCCGCGCCCTCACGCGGAAGGGCCCGCGCCGAGCAATCTGGGAACGTTCGCATCCCCGCGCGGACGGGACGTCAGCAGAACCCGCCGAAGAGGTCGAGGACGTGGTCCACCAGCGCGTCGTCGACGCGACCGTGCCCGAAGAGGAGCCGGTGGTAGAGCGGCGCGAAGAGGACGTCGACGGCGACCTCGACGTCGATCCCGGGACGCACCTCACCCGCGGCCTGGCCCCGACGCAACAGCGCGGCGGCGACCGCCCGGCGCGGACCCAGCCAGTGCTCGACGAGGTCGCGACGCAGTCCGGGCTCGGCTGCGACCTGGGCCGTGACGGCACGCAGCGCGGCGCCCGTCCGGCCGTCGTCGGTCAGCAGCGCGACCAGCCCGTGCATCTGGTGGGCCAGGGCGTCCCGCGCGCTCGCCGCCGCCGGGTGCTGCACCGAGTCGGCGGTCCCTTCGAGGAGCGCGTCGAGGACGATCGCGGCCGGGGAGTCCCACCACTTGTAGACCGTCACCCGGCTGACCCCCGCCCGCGCCGCGATGGCCGAGAACGTCGCGGCCGCGAGTCCCCCCTCGGCGACGAGGTCGACGGCGGCCTCGAGAGCGGCTCGTCGGGTCTCCTCGCTGCGCGGTCTGGCCACCCGGTCCTCCTTCGGCGCGGTTCGGGTGAGACACGGTTCGTGAACAAGTCGTACAGTAACGGGTATGGCCACCGTCGCACAGCACCTCGTCGCCACCCTCAAGGCCCACGGCGTCCGCCGTGTCTACGGACTCCCGGGCGACTCCCTCAACGGCCTCACCGACGCGCTGCGCCGCGACGGGACGCTGGACTGGGTCCACGTCCGCCACGAGGAGGCCGCCGCCTTCGCCGCCGCGGCCGACGCGCACACCACGGGCGAGCTCGCCGTCTGCGCGGGCAGTTGCGGTCCGGGGAACCTGCACCTCATCAACGGCCTGTTCGACGCCCAGCGCAGCCGGGTCCCCGTGCTGGCCATCGCCGCCCACATCCCGGGCGCGGAGATCGGCAGCGGGTACTTCCAGGAGACCCACCCGCAGGAACTGTTCCGCGAGTGCAGCGTCTACTCCGAACTCGTCTCCTCCGCCGAGCAGCTCCCCCGCGTCCTCGAGATCGCGATGCGGCAGGCCGTCGAGAAGCGCGGTGTGGCCGTCGTGGTCGTCCCCGGCGAGATCCTGCTGGCCCGTTCCACCCAGGAGCGCATCGCGACGATCCGCCGCACCGACCCCGTGGTGCGCCCCAGCGACGCCGAGCTCACCGAGGCCGCGACCCTGCTGAACGCCGCCGGGAAGGTGACCGTCCTGGCCGGAGCGGGCGCCGAAGGAGCCCACGCGGAACTGCTGGCCCTGGCCGACGCCCTGGGCGCCCCGATCGTGCACTCCTTCCGCGGCAAGGAGTTCGTCGAGCACGACAACCCCTACGACGTCGGCATGACCGGGTTGCTGGGCTACGCCTCGGGGTACCGGGCGATGGAGGACTGCGACACCCTGCTGATGCTGGGGACCGACTTCCCGTACCAGCAGTTCTTCCCCAAGCACGCAAAGGTCATCCAGGTCGACGTCCGCGGTGAGCAGCTCGGCAAGCGGGTCCCCCTCGACCTCGCCCTGGTCGGGACCGTCCGCGACACCGCGGCCGCCCTGCTGCCCCGGATCGTGCGCAAGACCGACCGCGGCCACCTCAACGAGGCCCGCAAGCACTACGCGGCCACCCGGGACAAGCTCGACGAGCTCGCCACGCCCGGACGCGGACCGATCCACCCGCAGTACCTCGCCCGCCTCGTCGACGAGCTCGCCACCGACGACGCCGTCTTCATCCCCGACGTCGGCTCCCCCGTCGTGTGGGCCGCCCGCTACCTCACGATGAACGGCCGGCGCCGGCTCATCGGGTCCTTCAACCACGGCACGATGGCCAACGCCCTGCCGCACGCCATCGGCGTGCAGTCCGCGTTCCCGGACCGCCAGGTCGTCGCGCTGGCCGGTGACGGCGGGCTGACCATGCTGCTCGGCGAGCTCATCACCCTGGTCCAGAACCGGCTGCCGGTGAAGGTCGTCGTCCTGAACAACTCCTCGCTGAACTTCGTCGAGCTCGAGATGAAGGCGGCCGGGTTCGTCACCTACGGCACGGGCCTGGAGAACCCGAACCTCGCCGACGTGGCCCGCGCGATCGGCCTGCACGCCCAGCGGGTCGAGAAGGCCGACGACCTCGCCGGCGCGCTGGAGGCCGCCTTCGCCCACGACGGGCCCGCGCTCGTCGACGTCGTGACCGAGCGGCAGGAGCTGTCGATGCCGCCGAGCGTCACCGCCGAACAGGCGAAGGGCTTCACGCTCTACGCCATCCGGACGGTCCTCTCCGGCCGCGGCGACGAGCTGTTCGACCTGGCGAAGGCGAACCTGCGTCAGCTGCTCTGACCGGGCCGTCGGGTCAGCCGGGGGCGTCGGGGGTGCCGGCGTCGGGGGTCTGGTCGTCGTTCTTGCCGCGGAACAGCTTCCAGAACGCACCGATCCGGCTGCCCTCACCCCCGGCGGCGGCACCCGCCGCCTCGGCGGGGTCGAGGCGGCCGAGCACGAGCTGCTGCACGACGTCGGGCCAGACCGACAGCAGCAGACCGGGTTTCGGGTCGTCGCCGCGCTGACCGCCGACCCAGGTCTGTCCCTCGATGGAGTCCTCGCCGACGGTGAGCAGCACGATCTCGGCCCCCTGGAGCACGCCGGACAACGTCTGCGCGTCGGCCTCCCCCGTGCCCGGGTCCTCGGTCACGAGGACGCACCCGAGTCCCTTCACGGGGACGACGAAGGCGTTGACCTTCGCGATCGTGCAGACCTCGGCGAGCTTCCTGGCGTTGGCCACGGGGGCCACCAGGACGGAGCGGACCGGCTTCTTCGGGCCGAAGGCCTTCTCGAACTCCGCGTCGAAGTCGAAACCGCTGTCCTCGCTCATGCGCCGAACCGAGCCGTCACCGCTTCGCCGTGGGCGGGCAGGTCCTCGGACTCCGCGAGCGCCACGACGTGGGGGGCCACCTCGCGCAACGCCGCCTCGTCGTAGTCGATGACGTGGACGGCGCGCAGGAACGTCTGCACGCTCAGGCCCCCGGCGTGCATCGCCGTGCCCCCGGTCGGCAGGACGTGGTTGGAGCCGGCGCAGTAGTCGCCCAGCGACACCGGCGAGTGCGCCCCCACGAAGACGGCCCCGGCGTTGCGGACCCGGGCCGCGACCGCGCGGGAGTCCGCGGTCTGGATCTCGAGGTGCTCGGCGGCGTAGCCGTCGACGACGGCGAGGCCGTCGTCGAGGGAGTCGACCAGGACGATCCCGGACTGCCTGCCCCGCAGCGCCTCCTCGATGCGACCGGAGTGCTTCGTCGCGGCGATCCGCTTCTCCAGCTCGACGTCGACGGCGTCCGCGAGCGCCACCGAGGGGGTGATCAGGACGGCGGCGGCCATCGGGTCGTGCTCGGCCTGGCTGACCAGGTCGGCGGCGACGTGCACGGGGTCGGCGGTGTCGTCGGCGAGGACGGCGATCTCGGTCGGGCCGGCCTCGGAGTCGATGCCGACGACGCCCTGGACGTAGCGCTTGGCGGAGGCGACGTAGATGTTGCCCGGGCCGGTGACGACGTCCACGGGCCGGACGACGACGGTCCCGTCGGCGTCACGGGCGCCGTAGGCGAACATCGCGATGGCCTGGGCCCCGCCCACGGTGTAGACCTCCTCGACGCCCAGCAGCGCGCAGGCGGCCAGGATCGTCGGGTGCGCGGAGCCGCCGAACTCCTTCTGCGCCGGGGTGGTGACGGCGATGGAGGCGACCCCGGCGGCCTGGGCCGGGACGACGTTCATGACCACGCTGGAGGGGTAGACCGCGCGGCCGCCGGGGACGTAGAGCCCGACCCGCCCGACGGGGATCCAGCGTTCGGTGACGGTGCCGCCGGGCGCGACCTGCGTGGTCGTGTCGGTGCGGCGCTGGTCGTCGTGCACGAGCCGCGCCCGCCGGATCGACTCCTCCAGCCCGGCCCGCACCTGCGGGTCGAGGGCCGCCAGCGCATCGGTCAGGGCCTGGGCCGGGACCCGGACGTCGGTGATGGCGACACCGTCGAAGCGTTCGGTGAGCTCCAGGAGGGCGGGGACGCCGCGGGTGCGCACGTCCTCGCAGATCGGGGCGACGGTCGCGATGGCGGCGGCCACGTCGACGTCGGCGCGCGGGACGATCGACCGCAGCGCCATGGCGTCGAGGGTCGTTCCGCGCAGGTCGGTGCGGGCCAGCAGGGGGGGCGTCACGGTGGGTCAGTCTAGAGCGCGTGGGCCGTAGGGTGGCCGCGTGCCGCAACGTCTTCCGCTGTTCCCGCTGGGAAGCGTCCTCTTCCCCGGACTCGTGCTGCCCCTGAACGTCTTCGAACCCCGCTACCGGCTGCTCGTGCAGGACCTGGTGGCGGGCGCCGAGGACAAGGACGCCGTCCGCGGCTTCGGGGTCGTGGCGATCAAGGCGGGGTACGAGGTCGGCGAGGGAAACGCGCAGGCCCTGCACGAGGTGGGCTGCGTCGCCCTGCTGCGCGAGGTCACCGAGACCGAGGACGGCCGCTACGAGCTGGTCACCGTCGGCGCCAGCCGGTTCAAGGTCGTCGGGATCGACGAGTCCGCAGGGACGCCGTACCTGACGGGGCTCGTCGAGCCGTTCGGGGACGACGACACCGAGGACGACGAGGACGAGGGCGGTCTGCAGCTGCTCTCGGCGGCCGTCGCCCGCCGCTTCGAGGAGTACCGCGAGGTCCTGGACATCGGCGGCGCCGAGGCGCCGGAGGACCCGCGCGTCATGTCCTACCTGGTGGCGGCCGCGATGGTCCTGTCCCTGGACCAGCGCCAGGCGCTCCTCGAGGCACCCGACACCGCGACCCGGCTGCGCACCGAACTCGCCGTGCTGAAGCAGGAGATCGCGTTGGTCGAGACCTTCGGCGCGGTCCCGGCGACAGAGCTCCCGGACCTCCCCGCGAACCCCAACTGACTCCCGCGCCGTGGCCAGGAAGAACACGGAGACCGGCACGCCCGCGCTCAGGCTGCTGACCGGGCGCGGAGTCGTGCACACCGTGCACCCCTACGACCACGAGGCGCACGACGGTTTCGGGGACGAGGCCGTCCGCGCGTTGCAGGCCGCCGGGGTGGACGTCGACGAGCACCGGGTCTTCAAGACGCTGCTCGCCGACGTCGACGGCCGGCTGGTCTGCGCCGTGGTGCCCGTCGCCGGGATGCTCGACCTCAAGGCGCTCGCGAGCGCGGCCGGCGGCAAGAAGGCCGTCATGGCCGATCCCGGCCGGGCGCAGCGCAGCAGCGGCTACGTCGTCGGCGGGATCAGCCCGCTGGGGCAGAAGACCGCCCTGGCGACGTTCGTGGACGAGAGCGCGGGGTCGTTCGAGACGGTCCTCGTGAGCGCCGGACGGCGTGGGCTGCAGGTGGAGCTGACGCCCGCGGACCTGGTGGCCGCGACGGCGGCGACGGTGGCCGCGATCAGCCGGTGAACGACGCCGACCCCCGCACGGGGTGTCGACGAGCCCGTGGACGAGCGGGACACCGGTGGGGCTCGTCGTCAGGGTGTCCTGGTCCAGTCGAGCAGGGACTGGACCAACGTGGTGAGCGCCACGACGGCGGCGACGACGAAGGGCTGCACGAGCAGCGCGACCCACGCCTGCAGGGTGACGTGCGCCGCGTTCTCGGCGTTCGTGGGGGGCAGCGAGGTGGCGAGGCCGGCGGCCAGCAGGGCACCGGCGACGGCCCCGGCCAGCGCCGTCGCGAAGAGAACGAGGGGTTTCTCCCCGGCGCGGCGGACGACGACGATCCCGGCGGCCAGGCCGACGAGGCCGGTGAGGACGGAGAACACCCCGTCCCGGGCGATCGGGTACACCGACGTCGAGGTGACGACGGGCTCTCCCACCATCCACGTCGCCGGGTGGCGGGTGACAGCCCACCACACCACGCCGACGACCAGGCCGAGCACCGCCTGCCCGAAGAGCAGCACCAGCGGGAGGCGGCCCGACCGCTGCGCAGCACCGGGGAGGGTCGTGCTCACACCAGGCACGCCGGGCCGAGGAGTTGCTTGAGGTCACCGAACAACGCCGGACTGGGCGTCACCCGCAGCGAGTCGTCGAGACGCATGAGCGTGCCGGCGCCGCCACCGCTCCGGGTGAGGCGCAACCGGACCTCGGTGGACCCCTTGTGGGTCTCGAGGACCGTCTTGAGCTGCTCCACGACGGGCGCGGTGCACTTCGCGGTGGGCAGGGTGACCGTCACGGGAACCCCGTCGGTGCTGGAGATGTCGGGCACGGTGAGGCCGGAGGCGTAGATCGTGGGGACCTCGTCCCGACGGTTCAACCGGCCCTTCACGACGACGACGAGGTCCTCGGCGAGCAACTGCGCGACGTCCATGTAGGACTGGGGGAAGAACAGGCACTCGATGGCCCCGGCGAGGTCCTCGACGGTGACGATCGCCCAGTAGTTGCCCTGCTTCGTCGTCTTGCGCTGCAGGCCGGTGATCATCCCCGCGATGGTGATCTGCGACCCGTCGGGACGGGACTCGTCCTCCAGCAGGGACGAGATGGACATGTCGGAGGCGTTGGCCAGCAACCGTTCCAGCCCGAACAGGGGGTGGTCGGAGACGTAGAGGCCGAGCATCTGCCGTTCGTGGGCGAGGAGCTCGGCCTTCTCCCACTCGGGGATGTCGGGGATCTCGACCTGGAACCCGGTGGCCCCGTCGTCGTCCCCGCCGAGCCCGGCGAAGAGGTCGAACTGGCCGATGGCCTCGTTGCGCTTGACTCCGACGACGGCGTCCACCGCGTCCTCGTGCGTGGCGACCAGCGCGCGACGGACGTGGCCGAGGGAGTCGAAGGACCCGGCCTTGATGAGGGACTCGATGGTCCGCTTGTTGCAGACCACCGCGGGGACCTTGGTGAGGAAGTCGGTGAACGACTCGAAGCGGCCCTTCGCCTGGCGGGCCTCGACGATCCCGTCGACGACGTTGGCGCCGACGTTGCGGATCGCGGTGAGCCCGAAGCGGATGTCGGTGCCGACCGCGGTGAAGTTCGCGCTCGACTCGTTGACGTCCGGCGGGAGCACCTGGATGCCCATGCGACGGCACTCGTTGAGGTACAGCGCCGACTTGTCCTTGTCGTCGCGCACCGAGGTGAGGACGGCGGCCATGTACTCCGCCGGGTAGTTGGCCTTGAGGTAGCCCGTCCAGTAGGAGACCAGGCCGTAGGCCGCCGAGTGCGCCTTGTTGAAGGCGTAGTCGGAGAACGGGACCAGGATGTCCCAGAGCGCCTTGACGCACTCCTTGGAGAACCCGTTGTCCAGCATCCCCTTCTCGAAGCCGACGTACTCGGCGTCGAGGACCTCGCGCTTCTTCTTGCCCATCGCGCGGCGCAGCAGGTCGGCGCTGCCGAGGGAGTACCCGGCGACCTTCTGCGCGATCGACATGACCTGCTCCTGGTACACGATCAGGCCGTAGGTCGTACCGAGGATCTCCTTGAGGGGTTCCTCGAGCTCGGGGTGGATCGGGGTGATCGGCTCCTGGCCGTTCTTGCGCCGGGCGTAGGCGGTGTGCGAACCCGCCCCCATCGGTCCCGGGCGGTACAGCGCACCGACGGCGGAGATGTCCTCGAAGTTGTCGGGACGCATGAGGCGCAGCAGCGAGCGCATCGGGCCGCCGTCGAACTGGAAGACCCCGAGGGTGTCGCCGCGGCCGAGCAGTTCGAACGTCGCCGGGTCGTCGAGCTCGAGGGCGTCGAGGTCGACGGGGTCCTTGCCGTTGGCGATGACGTTCTTCAACGCGTCGTCGAGGATCGTGAGGTTGCGCAGGCCGAGGAAGTCCATCTTGACCAGCCCGAGCGTCTCGCACGTCGGGTAGTCGAACTGGGTGATGATCGCGCCGTCGGCTTCGCGCTTCATGATCGGGATCAGGTCGATCAGGGGGTCCGAGGACATGATGACGCCGGCCGCGTGCACGCCCCACTGGCGCTTCAGGCCCTCGAGGCCACGCGCGGTGTCGACGACCTTCACGACCTCGGGGTCGGACTTGTAGAGCTCGCGGAACTCCCCCGCCTCGGAGTACCGCTTGTGGTTCGGGTCGAAGATCCCGGCCAGCGGGATGTCCTTGCCCATCACGGCCGGCGGCATCGTCTTGGTGATCCGGTCGCCCATGGAGAAGGGGAACCCGAGGACGCGCGAGGAGTCCTTGACGGCCTGCTTGGCCTTGATCGTGCCGTAGGTGACGATCTGCGCGACGCGGTCGGTGCCGTACTTCTCGACCACGTACTGGATGACCTCACCGCGGCGACGTTCGTCGAAGTCGACGTCGAAGTCGGGCATGGACATGCGCTCGGGGTTGAGGAAGCGCTCGAAGAACAGACCGTGGCGCAACGGGTCCAGGTCGGTGATCCCCATGGCGTAGGCAGCCATCGACCCTGCGCCCGAGCCACGGCCCGGCCCGACCCGGATGCCGTTCTCCTTGGACCAGTTGATGAAGTCGGCGACGACGAGGAAGTACCCGGGGTACCCCTTGGAGACGATGACCTCGATCTCGTACTCCGCCTGCGCGCGGACGTCGTCGGGGATGCCGCCCGGGTAGCGGTGCGCCAGCCCGGTCCAGACCTCCTTGATGAACCAGCTCTCCTCGTTCTCCCCCTCGGGGCAGGGGAAGCGCGGCATGTAGGCGCCGGTCGACTCGGTGAAGGAGACGTCGCAGCGCTCGGCGATGAGGAGGGTGTTGTCGCAGGCCTCGGGGTGGTCGCGCCACACGTGGCGCATCTCGGCGGGGCTCTTGAGGTAGAACTCGTCGGCGTCGAACTTGAAGCGCTTCGGGTCGGCCAGCGTCGAGCCGGACTGCACGCAGAGCAGCGCCTCGTGCGCCTTGAAGTCCTCGGCCTTGGTGTAGTGCAGGTCGTTGGTGGCCAGCAGCGGGAGGTCGAGGTCCTTCGCGAGCTTCAGCAGGTCGTCCTGGACGCGGCGCTCGATGTCGAGGCCGTGGTCCATCAGCTCGCAGAAGAAGTTGTCCTTGCCGAAGATGTCGCGGTACTCCGCGGCGGCCTTGCGGGCCTCGTCGTACTGGCCGAGCCGCAACCGGGTCTGGACCTCCCCGGAGGGGCAGCCCGTCGTGGCGATGAGCCCTGAGGAGTACTTCGAGAGCAGCTCGCGGTCCATGCGGGGCTTGTAGAGGAAGCCCTCGAGGCTGGCCAGGCTGCTCATCTTGAAGAGGTTGTGCATGCCGGCGGTGTTCTCGGCCAGCATCGTCATGTGGGTGTAGGACCCGGCACCGGAGACGTCGTCGCCGGAGCGGCCGTTGGGGTCGCCCCACTTCACGCGGGTCTTGTCCTGGCGGGCGGTGCCCGGCGTGAGGTAGGCCTCGACCCCGATGATCGCCTTGACCCCGTGCTTCTTGGCGGTCTTCCAGAAGTCGTAGGCGCCGAAGACGAAGCCGTGGTCGGTCGTCGCGACCGCCGGCATCCCCATCTCCGCGGCGGTGCGGAACAGGTCGTCCACCTTGGCCGCACCGTCCAGCATCGAGTACTCGGTGTGGACGTGCAGGTGGGCGAACGAGTCGCCGCTGGACGAACCGGATGCCATGGGGGTGCGCCTCCAGGTGGGTCGGCCGGCCGGGTGGGCGCCTGGCCGTGCCTGTCGATGGTAAGTGCCGGCCCGGACACGGACCCGACCCGACACACGTCCGCGCCTCAGTCGGCGAGGCGCTCCAGGGCGGTGGCCAGGTCGAGCGGGTAGCTGCTCGTGAACTCGACGGGCCGGCCCGTCCCCGGGTGCTCGAAACCGAGCCGGACGGCGTGCAGCCACTGGCGCTGCAGACCGAGGCGGGCCGCGAGCGTGGGGTCGGCGCCGTAGCTCATGTCCCCGACGCAGGGGTGGCGCAGCGCGGAGAAGTGGACGCGGATCTGGTGGGTCCGCCCCGTCTCCAGGTGCACCTCGCAGAGCGCGGCGGAGCGGAAGGCCTCCATCACCTCGTAGTGGGTGACGGACGGTTTGCCCTCGGCCATGACCGCGAACTTGTAGGTCCCCCCGGGGTGGCGGCCGATGGGGGCGTCGATGGTGCCCCGCAACGGATCGGGGTGGCCCTGGACGAGCGCGTGGTAGACCTTCTCGACCGTCCGCTCCTTGAAGGCGCGCTTCAGGGCGGAGTAGGCGTGCTCGCTCTTGGCGACCACCATCAGACCCGACGTGCCGACGTCGAGGCGGTGCACGACCCCTTGGCGTTCCGCCGATCCCGACGTGGCGATGGTGTACCCCGCGCCCATCAGCCCGCCGACGACGGTCGGGCCGGTCCAGCCGGGGCTGGGGTGGGCCGCCACCCCGACGGGCTTGTCGACGACGACGAGGTCGTCGTCGTCGTGCACGATGGTCAGCCCGTCGATCACCTCGGCCACGGCGGTCGGGGCGCCGACCGGGTCGGGCACCTCGACCTCGAGCCAGGACCCGGCGGTGAGGCGGTCGGACTTGCCGACGGCGCGGCCGTCGAGCAGGACCCCACCGGTGGCCGCGATCTCGGCGGCCCGGGTGCGGGAGAACCCGAGGAGCCGGGACAGGCCCGCGTCGACGCGCTCCCCCTCGAGACCGTCGGGGACCGGGAGACTGCGCTGCTCAGGCATCGTTGGCCGCTTTCTCGGGGCGCGTCTCGCGGGTGCCGTCGAGGCCCACCCCGCGGATCGCGAGGATGGCGATGAGGACGGCCGCGACGCAGATGCTCGAGTCCGCGACGTTGAAGATCGGCCAGTGCGGCAGCTGCAGGAAGTCCACGACGTGGCCGCGGGCGAACCCGGGTTCGCGCAGCAGCCGGTCGGTGAGGTTGCCGGTGGCGCCGGCGAGCAGGAAGCCGAAGGCCAGGGCCCAGGCGGTGCTGCGCAGCTTGCGGGACAACCGCACGACCACGACGACGACGGCCGCGGCGAGGACGGTGAAGATCCAGGTGCTGCCGGTGGCGAAGCTGAACGCGGCACCGGGGTTGCGAATCAGGTGGAACTGCAGCGCCGTACCGACGAAGGGCTGGACCACACCGGGTTCGAGGTTCGCGACGACGAGGACCTTGGTGACCTGGTCGAGGGCGAAGACGACCACCCAGACGAGGAAGGTCCACAGCGTGCGGCGTGGGTGCCGGGCGTCGGTCCCCGGGGGGGACGGCTCCGGGGACTGAGAGGCATCGGTCATGGCGGCCCCAGTCTCCCACGCCCCGCTCCCCCTCCCGGTCCGTGATCTCGCCGGTCGCCCGGCAGGCTCACGGACCGGGGAGGCTCAGCGGCGTTCGGCGCGGGACTTGCAGGTCATGCACTGGGTGACGCGCGGGAAGGCCTGCAGGCGCGCCTTGCCCACAGGGCCGCTGCAGGACTCGCACACGCCGAAGACCCCCGACCCCATGCGTACCAGTGCGCGCTGGGTCTGCTCGAGCAGTTCGCGGGCGTTGTTGGCGATCGTCATCTCGTGTTCGCGACCGGCCGTGGTGGCACCGTGGTCGACCTGGTCGTCGCCGGCCCCCTCGCCACCGGAACGGACCAGCGCGGAGAAGGACGAGTTGGCGTCGTGGAGCTGGTGGGAGAGGCGGTCGACCTCGCTCTGGAGTTCCGCGCGGACCTCGTCGAGCTCGGCCGGGGTCCAGGCCTCCTCGGACTCCTTGACCGGCAGCTCACGCACCGCAGCGGCGCGGACGGCCCGTCCGGTGATCCCCGCGGCCGCTCCCGCGGTCGCGGTTCCTGCAGACACCCCGTGCATGGTGGTCCCCCCTCGTCGAGCGGCGGCCGTTGCCGCGTGCGGGAGACACTAGGGACTATCACCCTCTGTAAGCAACCGGAAACGGAAAGTCGCCGAAATTCGACTGTTCGGCTGGCCTGGGCAGTGATCACGGAGTGTCACGACACCGGAACGACGCCGGAACGACGACAGCCGCCGACCCCCGGGTCACGGGGAGCGGCGGCTGTCGGGCAGGTGCGGCTGGGGTCAGCGGATGACCGCGTCGTCGGGAACGACGCGCGCGATGCGACGCAGGTCCTCGAGCTGGGTCGCGATGAACTGCTCGAGCTGCTCGCGGTAGGTCGTCTCCCGGCCGTGCAGCTCGTGGATGACGCCCTCGAGGGCGTGCTTGCGGCCCTCGAGCTCACCCAACGTGCGGTCGCGGCGGGCTTCCGCGTCGGACACGACCTGCTGGGCCTGCTCCTGGGCGGAGGCGACGAGCGCGTCGCGCTGCGACTCGCCCTCACGGACGTACTCGTCGTGCAGACGCTGCGCGAGCGCGATGACCCCGGCGGCACGCGCGGTGGCGTCCTCACCCGGGGCGCCAGGCCGGACGGCGGCCGCAGGGGTCTCCTGGACGGCCTGGACGGGCTCGGGCTCCGGGAGCGGTTCGGGCTCCGGGGCCGCAACGGGCTCCGGCTCCTTCTCGAACACGACCTCGGACGCCGGCGCGGGAACCTCCGCGGCCTGGGCACCCGCCCGCGTCAGCTCGGAGACCCGGGCCTGGCACTGGTTGAGCTGACCGCGCAGCTCGGCGTTCTCGCCGTTGAGCCGGCGCAGCTCGGCGACGACCTCGTCGAGGAAGTCGTCGACCTCGTCTTGGGCGTAGCCCTCACGCACCCGCGTGGGGTTGAAACGCTTCTCGACGACGTCTTCGGGAGTGAGCGGCATCTCCACACCTCTGCTGATGGACCGCCCCGGACGGACGGCTGACCTCGGTCAACGGTAGCCCACGTGATCGCCGGGACCCTGCGGGTGGTGCGGCAGGGCCCGCGTGCGGCCTCCCCCCTCACCTGCGCAGGAGGTCAGGACAACGCGGCGGTCCTCGCCAGCCCCTCGAAGGTGGGCATCAGGATCGAGCACAGGATGGCCAGCACCAGGAAGGCCAGGTCCAGCTGCACGGCACCGAGACGCAGCGGCGGCAGGATCCGCCGCAGCAGCTTCAACGGAGGGTCGGTCACCGTGTACACGGCCTCCGCGCCCACCAGCACCGGACCCCGCGGACGCCACTCTCGCGAGAGCGCCTGGACCCAGTCGAGGACCAACCTGCCGATGAGGCAGATGAAGAAGATCAGGACGATGAACTCGGCGAGCTTGAAGACCACGGCCACGGATTCATCCTGCCTGATGGCGCTGTGTGGTCACGACCAGTTCAGGACTGGTTGAAGAAGGTTCGCTCGGTCGGGCGTTCCTCCTCCTGGGAGGCGACCTCGACGTTGGCCGGCGAGAGCAGGAAGACCTTGTTGGTCACACGCTCTATCGCGCCGTGGAGGCCGAAGACCAGACCGGCCGAGAAGTCGACCAGACGCTTGGCGTCGGAGTCGTCCATGTCGGTGAGGTTCATGATCACGGGGACGCCCTCGCGGAACGACTCGCCGATGGTCTTGGCCTCGTTGTAGGTCCGCGGGTGGATCGTGGTGATCCGGTGCAGCTCGGCGACGGACGAGGACGACGTCTGGGGAACCACGTGGGCCACCTGCTTCCTGATCGGGGTCACCTGGGCCGTGGTCGTCGAAGGGCTGGGCCGACGTTCGACGGACAGGTCCGGTCGCGGCTCGTGCCGGACCTCGGGTCGGGCTTCCTGCCGCGACTCGTGCCGGGACTCGGTGCGCACCTCACGGGCGGGCTCGGCCCGGGGACGCGACGGTTCCACCTCGCCGTCCTCGGCGTAGCGGTCGTCCTCCGCGAGGCCGAGGTAGACCATTGCATTGCGCAGCGCGCCGGCCATCGCAGGCTCCTCGGGATGTGCTCGATCTCGTCCTGTGTCGTGCGTCCGGCCAAGGGACCGGACATGAGGGACGCTACCGCGCAGGAGGGCGCGATCCCAGGACGGCACTGCCGACACGCAGGTGTGTCGCGCCGGCGGCCACGGCCTGCTCGAGGTCACCGCTCATCCCCGCCGAGAGCTCGACCGCCCCGGGGTGGTGCCCGCGCAGGCGCTGCGCGGTCCGGGCCAGCACCTCGAAGGCGGCACCCGGGTCCACCCCCAGCGGCGCCACGGCCATCAACCCGCGCAGGCGGAGGGCGTCGTGCCCGGCCACCGCGTCGGCGACGCGGAACACGTCCTCACCCGCGGCGCCCCCGCGGCCGGTGTCCCCGGTGAGCCCGAGAGCGGTCGCGAGGTCCACCTGCACGAAGCAACCGAGCTCACGGTCCTCCTGCGCCGCAGCGTGTCCGAGCGCGTCAGCGAGCTTGGTGCGGTCCACCGAGTGCACGGAGTCGGCGTAGCGGGCGACCGAACGCGCCTTGTTGCTCTGCAGCTGACCGACGAAGTGCCAGTGCAGGTCGGGGAACTCCGGCGCCAGGTCACCGGCCTTCGCCGACGCCTCCTGGTCGCGGTTCTCCCCCACGTCGCGCACCCCGAGGTGGGCCAGCGCGCGGACGTCCGCGGCCGGGAAGAACTTCGTGACGACGACGAGGGTGAGTCCTGCGGGACCGCGGCCGGCGGAGCGCGCCGCGGCCGCGATCCGGTCCCGGACCGCGTCGAGGTTCGAGGAGAGTTCCTGGTCGCGGTTCACCGGAGCACCACGACGCCCCCACTGCGGCCGGTCCGGCCGTCGCGCCGGTAGGAGAACAGGTCGTCGTGCTCGTAGGTGCAGCGCCCGACCGACGTCGCCACGACCCCGAGGTCGTGCAGTTGCGCGAGCACGCCGGCGGCCACGTCGACGGCGGGGGTCCCCCACCGGGTCCGCGCGCGGGCGGCCGGGACCCGCTCCGCGACGTCGTCGGCCATCTGCTGCGGGACCTCGTAGCAGCCGCCGCAGATGGAGGGGCCGAGGACCGCGGTGATGTCGGTGGCTCCGCGGGCGCGCAGAGCGGCGACGACGGCGGGGACGACCCCGGCGAGCAGACCCGGGCGGCCGGCGTGCGCGACGCCCACGAGTCCCGCCGCGGGGTCGGCCAGCAGGACGGGGACGCAGTCGGCGACGACGACGGTCAGGGCGAGACCGCGGACGGAGGTCACGAGGGCGTCGGCACGGGGGGTCCCCGTCGACGGGGCGATCGTCACCTCGACGACGTCGGCCCCGTGGACCTGCTCACCCACGACGAGACGGGTGGCACCCACGGCGCGGCGCACCGCGTCCCGGTGCGCGGCGACCACGTCGGGATCGTCACCGACGTGGTCCCCGAGGTTCAGACCGTCGTAGGGCGCACGGCCGGAGCCGCCCGCACGGGTGGTGAACCCACCGTGAACGCCGACCGGGAGGCCGGCGTCCACGAGGGGGACGTGCTGTTCAACCACGGGGACGCCCGGACCTCACTTGAGGAAGTCGGGCACGTCCAGGTCGTCCTCCTCGGGACGCGGACGTCCCGGACGACGCACGGACGCGGTGTCCTGCGGCAGTTCGATGATCCGCGGGACCTGGACCGGGTCCTCGCCGGGCACGACCTGCGGCGCCTGCTGGGCCGCGGGCTGCTGCTGGGGCGCGTGCTGTGCCGGCTGCTGGCCGTACTGCGAGGGGGCGTACTGCGGCTGGGAGTACTGCGAGGGTGCGTACTCCTGCTGGCCGTAGGGACGCGACGGAGCCTGCGCGTAGGCGGGCTGCGCCGGGGCCTGCGGCTGCTGGGCGGGCGGCTGCTGGGCCGGCTGCTGCTGGACGGGCTGCTGCTGGGCCGGGGGCTGCTGCTCGGAGTACTGCGGCTGGGCCGGGGCCACCGGTGCACCCCAGGTGTCCGGACGCGTGGTGCGCGGCGGGACGGCGCTGCCCTGCTGCGGACGACCCGAGACCTGGCCGAGCGCACGCTCGTCGCGGCGACGGACGGGGGTGCCGGAGTCGAAGCCCGCGGCGATGACCGTGACGCGCACCTCGTCGCCGAGGGCGTCGTCGATGACCGCACCGAAGATGATGTTGGCCTCGGGGTGCGCGGCCTCCTGGACGAGGCGGGCGGCCTCGTTGATCTCGTAGAGACCGAGGTCGGAACCACCCTGGATGGACAGCAGGACGCCGTGCGCGCCGTCGATGCTCGCCTCGAGCAGCGGGGAGGAGATCGCCGACTCCGCCGCCTGGATGGCGCGGTCGTCGCCCCGGGCCGAACCGATCCCCATGAGGGCCGAACCGGCACCCTGCATGACCGACTTCACGTCGGCGAAGTCGAGGTTGATGAGACCCGGCGTGGTGATGAGGTCGGTGATGCCCTGGACACCGGAGAGCAGCACCTGGTCGGCCGAGCGGAAGGCGTCGAGGATGCTGACCTGCTTGTCGGAGATCGACAGCAGCCGGTCGTTCGGGATGACGATCAGGGTGTCGACCTCGTCGCGGAGCTCCGCGATGCCGCTCTCGGCCGAGTTCGCGCGGCGGCGACCCTCGAACGTGAACGGGCGGGTGACGACACCGATGGTCAGGGCGCCGAGCGAGCGCGCGATGCGGGCCACGACGGGTGCGCCACCGGTACCGGTGCCACCGCCCTCGCCCGCGGTGACGAAGACCATGTCGGCGCCCTTGAGCACCTCTTCGATCTCCTCCGCGTGGTCCTCGGCGGCCTTGCGGCCGACCTCGGGGTCGGCGCCGGCGCCGAGCCCGCGCGTGAGTTCACGGCCGACGTCGAGCTTGACGTCGGCGTCGGACATGAGGAGCGCCTGCGCATCGGTGTTGACGGCGATGAACTCGACGCCCTTGAGGCCGACCTCGATCATCCGGTTGACCGCGTTCACACCGCCGCCGCCGACGCCGACGACCTTGATGACCGCTAGGTAGTTCTGCGGAGCTGCCACGGTGAGTGCCTCTCGCCTCTTTCGCCTGGGTTCTTGCTTCTCATGGGGCTGTGGTGTCAACCCTGACCCTCAAGTAGAGGGTCAACGTTATGTCACTTACTGCTGGGTGGTGACCGTAGGGAGCAGAGCGGGTGAACTGCAACAGCTGGCACGGCGTGTCGCGACAACACCCTGGACGGATCTGGGATCAGGGGCACATATGACTCAGTGTGATCGGCGAACTACACCTGGTGGAGGTGTGGCGGAGTCCGCGTCAGGGGGTGACGGCCGGCGCGTCGGGCGCCGAGACGTCGAGGACCTTCCCCCCGGCCGCTGTCGGGTCCTGCAGCAGCCGGAGCAGGACCTCGGCCTTGCGCTCGGGCCGGCTGTCGTCACCCCAGACGACCTCCGGGCCGTCGATCAGCCGGAACCGGACCGCGTCCGGCGTCGTCGCCGAGATCGACGCCACCTTGGAACGGACCGCGGTGGACAGCGTCGAGTTCACCGCGATGGCGGCCTGCAGGGAGTCGTTGCCTGCGCTCGCCACGTCGACGTCCACCGTCGGGACACCGGTCGGTGCGGCGTCCTCGTGGACGAGGACGGTGCCCCCACCGTCGACGAGGTCGACTCCCCCACCGGTCGAGGGGACGGCCGCGACGGCCTGCCGCTCGTGCACCGTGACGAGCAGCGTGGAGGGCCACGAACGGGTCACGTCGGTGCTCTCCACCAGCGGCAGGGAGGACACGTCGGACGCGAGCGCCCGGGTGTTCACCCGGGCCAGGGCCCGCCCCTGCTGGCCGTCCACGACGGCCTGCACCGCGGCCAGGTCGGTCCGCTCGGTCCCGGTGATGCGGACCTGGTCCACGCGCAACCACGGAGAACCGAACACCGCCCACAGACCGGCGGCGAGGACCACCACGAGACCGACCAGGACACCGATCGCGCGTCGACCGGGACGGCGGCGGCGGGCGCGCCGAGCCCCGGCGAGGTCGGCCACCCGCGGTCGTTGCTGACCGGCGGGGCGTCCGGGGGCCGCAGCGCCCCCCTCCACCGGACGCGGACGGGCCACCGCGGGCTTCCGCGGGGCGTGCGCCGGGGCCTGGGCGGCCGCGCGCACCGCGCGACGTCGCTGCGGGGCGCCGCTCGTCCGGGGCGCCTCGACGTCGCGCGGTGCCGGGGCGGGCGGAGACGACGGGGGCCGGCGGGGACGGGTCGGACGCGCGGGCATCAGCGGGCCGCCAGCAGGGCGAGGACCTCGGGTCCGAGCGTGGTGACGTCGCCGGCGCCGACGGTCAGGAGCAGGTCGCCGGCGCGGACGGTGCCGGCCAGGACCTCGGCCGCGGCGGAGCGGTCCGGCAGGAACCGCACGTGCCCGGGCGGCAGCGGGACGGCGTCGGCCACCGACGCACCCGTGACGTCGGGATCGGGGTCCTCCCGCGCGACGTAGACGTCGAGGACGACGACCTCGTCGGCCAGGCCGAGGGCGCGGCCGAACTCCGTCGCGAAGGTGCGCGTGCGGCTCACCAGGTGCGGCTGGAAGACCACGACGACCCGCCCGTCCCCGGCCACCGGTCGCGCGGCGCGCAGCAGCGCCTCGACCTCGGTGGGGTGGTGGGAGTAGTCGTCGACCACGCGCACGCCCGCGGCCTCGCCCTTGAGCTCGAAGCGGCGCCGGGCCCCGCCGAAGCGGGCCAGCCCCTCGAGGACGGGTACGGGGTCGGCGCCGAGCTCGACGGCGGCGCAGTAGGCGGCGGCCGCGTTGAGCAGGTTGTGGTGGCCGGGCACGACGAGGCGCAGCTCGTGCCGCTCGGCCCCGTCGAGCAGGACCGCCGAGGGCGCGACGCCCGGGCGGACGTCCTCGAGCCGCACGTCGGCGGCGCCGGCCGTCCCGTAGGTCCGGACCCGGACCCCCCGGGCCCGGGCGTGCTCGACGAGCGCGGCGGACCCGGCGTCGTCGGCGCAGGCGACGAGCAGGCCACCGGGCAGCAGTCGGGCCACGAACTCCTCGAAGGCCGCGGCGTAGGCCTCCGCGGTGCCGTAGTGGTCCAGGTGGTCGGGTTCGACGTTCGTCACGACGTCGACGACGGGGGCGTAGGCGCGGAACGACCCGTCGGACTCGTCGGCCTCGGCGACGAAGGGACCCGAACCGTCCCGGGCGCCGCCGTCGCTGCCCCCGGTGAGTTCGCCGCCGATGGCGTAGGACGGGTCCAACCCGGCGGCGGAGAGGGCGACGCCGAGCATCGAGGAGGTCGTCGTCTTGCCGTGGGTCCCGGCGACGGCGACCCCGGCGCGGCCGACCATCAGGGCCGCCAGCGCCTCGGAGCGGTGCAGCACCCGCAGACCCCGTTCCCGGGCCGCCACGAGTTCGGGGTTGCCCGCCCGGACCGCGGAGCTGACCACGAGGGTGTCCCCGGCGCCGAGGTCGCCCAGGTTCGCCGGGTCGTGCCCGACGGAGGTCGCGATCCCCAGCTCCCGCAACCGCTCCAGCGTCTCCGAGGCGGCCGAGTCGGTCCCGGAGACCTCGACCCCGCGACCTCGGAGCAACCGGGCGATCCCGGACATGCCGACCCCGCCGATCCCCAGCAGGTGGACCCGCCCCAGGTCCTCGAGCCCGCTCACCGGGCCACCGCCTCGATGAGGTCGGCGAGCTTCTCGTCACCGTCGTGGATCCCGAACCCCGCCGCCGCCGCGGCCGCCGCGGCCAGCGCCTGCGGGTCGGTGACCAGCGGGAGGACGCGCTCGCGCACGAACGCCGCGTCGAGGTCGGCGTCGGCCACGAGGACGCCGCCGCCGGCCGCGACGACGGACTCGGCGTTGCGGCGCTGTTCCCCGTTGCCGATGGGCAGGGGGACGTACACGCCCGGCAACCCGACCGCGGTGAGCTCGCTGACGGTGCCGGCGCCGCTGCGGCAGGCGACGAGGTCCGCCGCCGCGTAGGCCGTGTCCATCCCGTCGAGGTAGTCGCGGACGACGTAGCGGCCCTCGTCGGCGCCGACGGCCAGCGGGACCTGCTTGCCCCGCCCGGAGGCGTGCAGCACCTGGACGCCGGCCGCGGTGAGCTCCGCGGCGCAGGCCCCGAAGACCTCGTTGAGCCGCTGCGCGCCCAGCGAACCGCCCGTGACCAGCAGCGTCGGCGCGTCGGGGTCGAGGCCGAGCTCGACGCGGGCCGCCCGCTTCAGCGCCGCCCGGTCGCCCGCCCGGGCCAAGGCGGTGATCTCCGAGCGCAGCGGCATCCCGGTGTGCACGGCGTGCGGCAACGGTGTGCCGGGGAACGTCACGGCCACGCTCTTCGCCCAACGGGCGCCGAGGCGGTTCGCGATGCCCGGCAACGCGTTCTGCTCGTGGACCACGACGGGGATCCCCGCCCGGCGGGCCGCGAGGTAGGCCGGCGTCGCGACGTAGCCGCCGAACCCGACAACGACGTCGGCCTCGACGTCCTCGAGGGCCGTGCGCGCCGCGGCGACGGCGGCGCGCAACCTGCCGGGCAACCGCAGCAGGTCGGCTGAGGGCTTGCGGGGCAACGGCACCCGGGGGACGACGGCGAGCGCGTACCCGCGTTGCGGGACGAGGCGGGCCTCGATCCCCTCGGCGGTGCCGAGCACCAGCAGACGCGAGGACGCGTCCCGGGCGCGCAGGCGGTCGGCGGTGGCGAGCAGCGGTGCCACGTGGCCCGTCGTCCCCCCGCCGGCGAGCAGGACGTTCACTCAGGAACCCTTCGTCGTGCGCGTGCGCTGGGTCGGGGTCCGGCGCGGCAGCACGGCCAGCGAACGGGCGACCACCGACTCCCGGGTCCGGATGGCTTCGGGCGCACCGGGTTCGGCCCGCGCGAAGGAGAGCAGGATGCCCATCCCGAGGAGCGTCAGCACCAGGGCCGAACCACCCGCCGAGATGAAGGGCAGCGGAACGCCGATGACCGGCAGCAGGCTGAGCACCACGGCCACGTTCAACGTCGCCTGGCCCAGGATCCAGGCGGCGAAACCGGCGACGGCGAGCTTCGCGTAGAAGTTCCCCGAACGTCGGACCAGGCGGAGGGTGACCAGGGCGAGCACGCCGAAGAGCGCGAGGATCGTGAGCGTCCCGGGCAGGCCGAGTTCCTCACCGATGATCGCGAAGATGAAGTCGTTGTGGGCCTCGGGCAGCCAGGACCACTTCTCGCGGCTGGCCCCCAGACCGAGACCCCACCAACCACCGGAGGCGAGGGCGTACTTGCCCTGCACGGGCTGCCAGGACAGTCCCTGGGTGTCGGCCGTGCCGACGAGCCAGTCCTTCACGCGACCGACCCGGTTGGCGCTGGTCACGACCAGCAACGTCGCGAGCAGGGCCCCACCCGCACCGGCGAGGGCGAACCACTTCGCCGGGACGCCGGCGACCCAGAGCATGACGGCCACGATGACCATCATGATCAGCGCGGTCCCGAGGTCCTTGGTGAGCAGCACGATCCCGACCGTGAGCCCGACGGGGAGCAGCATTGCGCCGACCAGCTTCCCCGGCTCACCCAGCTGTTCCCGCCGTCGGGAGAGGGCGAGGGCGAGGGCGAGCACCAGCGCGACCTTGGCGGCCTCCGAGGGCTGGGCGGTGAAGGACCCGACGTGGATCCAGTTCCGGTTGCCGCCCACGGACTTGCCCAGACCGGGGACGAAGACCAGCAGCTGGAGGAACGCGGACGCGAACAGGGCGGGCAGCGCGAGCCGCTGCCAGAGCCGGGCCGGGACCCGGCTCGCGATCATCAGGACCACGGCCCCGAGGACGGCGAACGTCGCCTGGTTGCGGAAGTAGTAGTAGGGGGTGCCCTTCTCGGTCAGCGACTCGACGCTGGAACTCGAGAGCACCATGACGAGTCCGATGACGACGAGCATCGCCGTGGTCCCGAGCAGCACGTGGTGGGTCGCCAACGGCGACTCCAGCAACCGGACCCGGTCGCGGACCCACTCCCCCGTCGCGTCCAGCCAGACGGGACGACGCCAGTTCGGCGCGCGCTTCCCGGCCGACGGCGGTTTCGGGCGGGTGCGTTCCTGTCCCGTGACCGCCACGTCAGGAACCCCGTGGGAACCGTCGGGTCACGGCGGCGGCGAACTCGTCGCCGCGGTGACCGTAGGAGCGGAACTGGTCCCAGGAGGCGCAGGCCGGGGCGAGCAGCACGGTGTCGCCGGGCTGCGCGAGTTCGGCGGCGCGGGCCACCACGGCATCCATCAGGTCGCTCACCTCGCCAGTCTGCGGGAGGTCCACCTCGACCACCGGGACCTCGGGCGCGTGTCGTCGCAGCGCGTCGGCCACCAGCGCACGGTCCGCTCCCAGCAGGACCGCGCCCCGCATCCGGGGCCCGTGGGTCGTCACCAGGTCGTCGAACGACACGCCCTTGGCGTCCCCGCCGGCGATCCAGACGACGCTCTCGAACGTCCCCAGCGAGGCGTTCGCGGCGTGGGGGTTGGTGGCCTTGGAATCGTCGACCCAGCGAACCTCACCCGTCGCGGCGCTCGGCGCCGCGACGGTCGCGACCCGGTGCGGCGCAGGACGGAACGCCCGGACCCCGTCGCGCACGGCGATCTGCGGGACGCCCGCCGCCCGGACCAGCGCGGCGGCGGCCAGGACGTTCTCGACCGTGTGCGGGGGGACGGGTTCGCTCGAGCCCTCCGGCCGCAGGTCGGCGAGGGAGCAGAGTTCCGCGGCGTTGTCCCGGCGCTGCTCGACGAACGCGCGGTCGCAGAGGACGTCCTCGACCAGCCCGAGCATCGACAGGCCCGGGACCGCGCGGGTGAACCCGATGGCCCGGGCGCCCTCGACGACGTCGGCCTCGCGGACCAGGTCCTCGGTCACCGGGTCGGCGACGTTGTAGACGCAGGCGACCTCGGTGTTCTGGTAGATCCGGCCCTTGGCGAGCATGTAGGCCTCCATCGACCCGTGCCAGTCGAGGTGGTCCGGGGCGACGTTGAGGACGGCGGCCGCCAGCGGGCGGACGGAGTTCTCCACGTCGGTGGACAGCCAGTGCAGCTGGTAGCTGGAGAGCTCCACGGCGAGGAACTCGAAACCGTGCGGGTGGCGCAGGGCCTCGACCAGCGGGGTC
Source organism: Kineococcus sp. GCM10028916 (assembly GCF_042674865.1). Taxonomy (NCBI): domain Bacteria; kingdom Bacillati; phylum Actinomycetota; class Actinomycetes; order Kineosporiales; family Kineosporiaceae; genus Kineococcus; species Kineococcus sp. GCM10028916. The sequence continues at coordinate 49,737 of NZ_JBHTFM010000016.1, forward strand.
CCGACGTTGCCCGCGCTGGTGGCCCGCAACCCGGCGGCGCGGAGCATCTCCGCGGCCATCTCGACCACGGTCGTCTTGCCGTTCGTGCCCGTCAGCGTCAGCCACGGCGCGGCGCCCGTCTCGGGACGCATCCGCCAGGCGAGTTCGACGTCGCCCCAGACGGGGACCCCGGCGCGGGCGGCCCCCACGAGGAGTTCGGCGTCGGGGTGCCAGCCGGGCGAGGTCACGACGAGGTCGTAGGCGTCCCACGGCTGCGGCGGGGTGACGACGTGCTCGGGTCCGAGCAGCACGGTCGCCCCGAGGACCTCGAGCAGGCGGGCCTTCTCCTGCTGGGTCTCCCCGGTCGCGGAGTCCACCACGGCGACCTCGGCCCCCACCTCGAGCAGCGCGTCGGCCGCGGCGAAGCCGGAGATCCCGATACCGGTGACCAGGGTGCGCAGGCCGGACCAGCGGGAGGTCAGGTGGCGAAGTTCGCGCACGCGGTCGGTGTCGTCGGCGCGCGGGTTGGGGTTGCCCAGCCAGCTCTCGAACACGGTCATCCGCCCGTCACCCACTGCGCGTAGAAGACCCCGAGGCCGAGGGAGACGAACAACCCGGCGATGATCCAGAACCGGATGACGATGGTGACCTCGCCCCAGCCCGCCAGCTCGAAGTGGTGCTGCAACGGGGCCATCCGGAAGATGCGTTTCCTGGTCAGCTTGAACCCCCCGACCTGCAGGATCACCGACAGCGTGATGATGACGAACAACCCGCCCAGCAGGATCAGCAGGATCTGGGTGCGGGACAGGATCGCCAGCCCGGCCAGGGCACCGCCGAGGGCCAGGGACCCGGTGTCGCCCATGAAGATCTTCGCGGGGCTGGCGTTCCACCACAGGAACCCGAAGCAGGCACCCATCACCGCGGCCGCGACGACGGCGAGGTCGCGCGGGTCGCGCACCTCGTAGCAGCGGGCCTCGACCTCGCGCAGCGTGTAGCAGCTCTGGTTGGACTGGAAGGTGCAGATGAGGACGTAGGCGGCGAGCACCATCGTCGTGGCCCCGGTCGCCAGGCCGTCGAGGCCGTCGGTGAGGTTCACGCCGTTGCTCACCGCCGAGGTGATGACCAGTGCCCAGACGACGAACAGGATCGTCCCGCCGACGGCCCCGAACACGGCGAGGTCCAGGGAGGTGTCGCGCAGGATCGAGATGTGCGTCGACGCCGGGGTGGCACCGCCGCGCGAGGCCGCCGGGAACTGCAGGGCCAGGACGGCGAAGACGATCCCGACGATCCCCTGACCGGCGAGCTTCGCCCGGGCCGTCAGCCCGAGGCTGCGCTGCTTGGAGATCTTGAGGAAGTCGTCGAGGAAACCGACGATCCCCAGCCCGGTCATGAGCAGGAGGACGAGCAGCCCCGACGCCGTCGGGGTCCACCCCGTGAACAGGTGCGCCGCCCCGTAGGCCAGCAGCGCGGCCAGGATGATGACGGCTCCGCCCATGGTGGGAGTACCGCGCTTGGTGTGGTGGCTCGTCGGGCCGTCGTCACGGACGAACTGCCCGTACCCGCGCTTGACGAGCCAGCGGATGTAGAGCGGCGTCCCGAAGAGGGAGACGACGAGCGAGAACGCTCCCGCGATGAGGACGGTCCTCACGAGTTCGACGCCTCCGTAGCTTGCGTGCTGTCCGTGGTGCTGATGAGGGTGGTCGCGAGCCGGGCGAGGCCGGCACCGTTCGAGGACTTCACGAGGACGACGTCGCCGGGACGCAGCCGTGGCCGCAGGAACTCCAGCGCGTCGTCGACGTCGGTCGCGAACGCCGCCTCCTCGCCCCAGGAGCCCTCCATGACGGCTCCCGTGTAGATCGGGCGGGCACCGGCCCCCACGACCAGCAGCTGGTCGACGTCGAGACGGACGACGAGGCGCCCGATCACGTCGTGCTCGTCGCGCGAGGCCGGGCCGAGTTCGAGCATCTCGCCCAGGACGGCCCAGGTGCGCCGCGTCCCCGAGGGTGTCGTGGCCATGCCGACCAGCGCCTTCAGCGCGGCCCGCACCGAGTCGGGGTTGGCGTTGTAGGCGTCGTGGACGACGGTGACCCCGTCGGCCCGTTCGACGACCTGCATGCGGCCCGGGCTGAGGTCCTCCGCGGTGGACAGCGAGGCCGCCACCTCGGCGAGAGTCCGGCCCGTCCCGAGGGCCACGGCTGCCGCGGCGAGCGCGTTGGTGACCTGGTGCTCGCCGTGCAACCGGAGCGTGACGGGGGCAGCGGCGCCGGCGTGCTGCAGGGTGAACCGCGCCCGCGCGCGGTCGTCGAGCTCGACGTCCACCGCGCGGACGTCGGCGCCCGGGCTGCGACCGAAGGTGAGGACGCGGGCCCGGGTCCGCGACGCCATCGCGGCGACGCGGTCGTCGTCGGCGTTCAGCACGGCCAGACCGTCGGCGGTCAGCGCCTCGACGAGTTCACCCTTGGCGAGCGCCGTCGCCTCGAGGGAGCCGAACTCCCCCGCGTGCGCGGACCCGACGACCAGTTCGACGCCGACGTCGGGCGGGGCGATGGCGCAGAGGGTGGCGATGTGACCGATCCCGCGGGCACCCATCTCCACCACCAGCGACGCCGTCGCCTCGTCGGCGCGGAGCACGGTCAACGGGGCACCGATCTCGTTGTTGAAGCTGCCGAGGGGGGCCACGACGGGACCGCCGGGCGCGAGGACGTGCGCGAGCAGGTCCTTGGTCGTGGTCTTGCCCTGGCTGCCGGTGACGCCGACGACGAGCGGGCCGGCCACTCCGGCGTGTGATGGTCTGGCGCGCAGCCGGTCGAGCACGCCCCGCGCGAGCCTCCCCAGCGCCGCGACCGCGTCGTCGACGACGACCAGCGCGGCGGCCGGGTCGAGGTCGACCGCGCGTTCGGCCAGCACCACGCCCGCCCCGGCGGCCACGGCCGCGGCGGCGAAGTCGTGACCGTCGACCCGTTCCCCGGGCAGCGCGACGAACAGGGACCCGGGGACGGCGGCCCGGGAGTCGATGACGACCGGTCCGGTCACCTCGGTGGACCCGGTGCCGGCGAGGAGGCGACCTCCGGTGAGTTCCGCCACCTCCGCCGCGGTCAGCGCGATCACGACACACCCCCTGGTAGGGCCGCGGACCTGCTCCGCTGCCACTGCTGCAACGCCGCCCCGGCGACCGTCCGGTCGTCGAAGGGCGTCACGACGCCCGCGCTCTCCTGGCCCGTCTCGTGGCCCTTGCCCGCGAGCAGCACGGTGTCCCCCGGTCCGGTGCAGCGCTCGAGGGCGGCCGCGATGGCGTCGGCGCGGTCGGCGACCTCGACGACCTCGGCGGGCCCGGACCCCGCCCCGGCGAGCAGGGCGGCGCGGATCGCCGCGGCGTCCTCGGAACGGGGGTTGTCGTCGGTGACCACGGCGACGTCGGCGAGGGCGGCGACGACGGCCCCCATCAACGGCCGCTTGCCGCGGTCGCGGTCGCCGCCGGCACCGAAGACGGCGACGAGGCGGCCCGGGGTGATCTCCCGCAGCGCCCGGAGCACCCGCTCGAGCGCGTCGGGGGTGTGGGCGTAGTCGACGACGACGAGCGGGGCGTCCTCGTCGGCCGGGACGGGCTGCATCCGACCGGGGACGCCGTCCGCCGCGGCCAGCCCGGCCACGACCTCGGCGGGGGCCAGCCCGAGCTGCAGCGCGGCCACGACGGCCAGCGCCGCGTTCGCGACGTTGAAGTCCCCCGGCAGCGGGCAGACCAGGTCCAGGACGACGTCGCCCCGGCTCAGCCGGAACGAGCTGCGGGCCCGGCCGACGTCGACCCGGGAGACCAGCCAGTCGGTCCCGCCCGTCCCGACCGTCGTGACGGGGACGCTCGCGCGTGCGGCCAGCTTCGGACCCCACCGGTCCTCGTCCGCGGCATCGACCCAGACGACCCCGGCCCGGGCGTGGGCGGGCGTGAAGAGCAGGGCCTTGGCGGCGAAGTAGTCGGCCATCGACCCGTGGAAGTCCAGGTGGTCCTGGGACAGGTTGGTGAACAGCGCGACGTCCACGACGAGTCCGTCGACGCGGTGCTGGGCCAGGGCGTGGCTGGAGACCTCCAGCGCGCAGCCCTGCACGCCCGCCGCGACCATCCGGGCGAGCAGCGCGTGCAGGTCGGGCGCCTCGGGGGTGGTGCGCACGCTCTCGACGCGTTCACCGGCGATGCGGGTCTCCACCGTCCCCAGCAGGCCCGTGGTCCAGCCCACCGAGCGCAGCAGCGACTCGACCAGGTAGGCGGTGGTGGTCTTGCCGTTCGTACCGGTGACGCCGACGGTGCGCAGGCGCTCGCCGGGACGGCCGAAGATGCGCGCCGCGAGGTCACCGAGGACCGCGCGGGGCTCGTCCACGACGAGGACCGGCAGACCGGCGGCGGTGACGAGGCCGGCCCCGTCGGGATCGGTGAGGGCGGCGACGGCCCCCGCGGCGGCGGCCTGCGCGGCGAAGGCGGCACCGTGGACGTTGGCGCCGGGCAGGGCCGCGTAGAGGTCACCCGCGCCGACCCGACGGGAGTCGAGGGTCACCCCGGTCACCGGGGGTCCAGGAGGGGTCGTGGGACCGCCGACGAGCGAGGTACCGAGGACCTGCGCGACGTCCGAGAGGTTCAGCGGGCCGCGGGCGCCGAGAGCGTCCGGGCCGTCGTTCAACGGCACGGTGGGAGGCTACCCGTCCTCGTGGGGGCACCCGTACCGCTCGCCCTGCGTGTCACGTCCTCGGTGCGTCCCGGTCGGCGGATCACTGCGCCCCCGTGCTGTCCGCGACGGCACCCTGGCTGATCTCGGCCTCGGCGCCCTGGTCACCGCCCCAGGTCAGCGGGAGGTCGGCGGCCGGTTCGGCGGAAGGCGTCACCCCGCGCTGCAACAGGGCGTAGGACATGACGTCCTTGAAGACGGGACCCGCGGCCGAACCCCCGAAGTAGTTGGTCTTCGGACCCTGCAGGATCACCGCGACGACCAGTTCCGGGTCGTCGGCCGGGGCCAGTCCGATGAACGACGCGGTGTAGCCGGAGTACCGGCCGAGGTCCTGGTCGTAGCGCGAGGCGGTACCGGTCTTGCCCGCGACGAGGTAGCCCGGGATCGCCGCGGCGGCAGCGGTCCCCTCCTCGCTGACCACGGCTTGCATCATGTCCCGCAACGTCTTCGCCGTCGCGGGGCTCACCACCACGGAGGAATCGCCGGCCGCTCCGGCCACGTAGTTCCCGTTCGGGTCCGACGTCCCGGCGATCAGCGTCGGTTCGATGCGGACCCCGTCGTTGGCGATGGTCGCGAACACCGACGCGGCCTGGACCGCGTTGACGGACATCCCCTGGCCGAACATGACGGTGAAGCGCTGGGTCCCCGAGTAGTCCTCGGGTTTCGCCACGATGCCGGCGGTCTCCCCGGGGAAGTTCAGCGTGGTCTTGCTGCCGAAACCGAAGGCCCGCTGGTACTCGTAGATCTTCTCGGCCTTCATCTTCTCGCCGGCCATGATCGTACCGATGTTGCTGGACTGGGCGAGGATCCCGGCGAGGGTGAGCTTCTCGTCCCCGTGGGGGTGGGAGTCGTGGAACACCTTGTCCGAGCGCTTCAGCTCACCGGGGACGGTGAAGGGACTGTCCGCGGAGAACACCCGCTCCTCCAGGACTGCGGCCAGGGTGACGACCTTCGCCGTCGAGCCGGGCTCGAACGCCTCGGTCAGCGCCGTGTTCAGCAGCTGGTCGTTGGTGAAGCGGGTCATGTTCGCGGGGTCGATGCTCGGGGCGCTGGCCAGGGCGAGCAGCCGCTGCTGCTTGTCCATGATGACGACGGTTCCGGAGATCGCGCCGGTCTCCGCGACCTTGGCCACGATCGCCGACTGCGCCTTCCACTGCAGGTCGGAGTCGATGGTCAGGTGCAGCGAGGTGCCGTCGACGGGTTCGACGGTCTCCCTGTCCCCCAACGGGATCTCCTGGCCCCCGAGGCTGCGCTCGTACTTCATCGAGCCGTCCGTGCCGGTGAGCAGGGTGTTCTTCGCCAGCTCCAGACCGCCGAGGGGGTAGTCGCTGACGACCCCCGTCTCCTCGTCCGTGACGGGCGTGCCGAGCACCCCGACCAGGGTGGAGGAGGCCGATCCCGTCGGGTAGATCCGCTGGGTCTGACGCTTGGAGGTGATGCCGCTGACCCCCGCGTCCGCGACCTGCTGCCACAACTCCGGGGTGATGCCGACGGCGACGACGGCGTACCGGTCCTTGGGGCGCTTCTTGGTGAGCTTCGTGGTGAGGGTCTGCTCGTCGATCCCCAGGATCGGGGCCAGCAGCGCGGCCGCGCCGGCGGGCCCCTGACCGAGGGAGTCCTTGTACTTCGACCCGTCGGTCTGGTCGGTGTTGAACGTCTCGATCGTCGAGGGATCGGCGATGACGTCCCGCCGTTCGACCGAGGTCGCGAGGACCACGCCCTTGTCGTCGAGGATGTCCCCGCGCTTGGCGTAGAGCTTCGTCTTCGACGTCCGCTGCTTGAGGGCGTCCTCGGCCAGGGACGACGCGTCGGCCCCCTGCAGCTGGACGAGGCGACCACCGAGGACCGTCAGCCCGAACAGGACGCCGACGCTGTAGACGCGCATCCTCATGTCGGGACGTGGCGCGCCGTCGCCGGAGCCGTGGGAGCGGTTGCGACGGAGTCGGGACACGCGGTGACCTCTCGGGACTTCGGGGCGGGCTTGTGACGCGTCGGTGGGTCGACCGTCAGTTGCTCGGGGTCTCACCCTGGGCCGGAGGGTTCGACGCCTTCGGCGCCGGTGTCGGGTCGCCGACGGCGGAACTCCCGGTGAGGTGCACCGCGTCGGGCGCCGGGACCATGCCGAGCGTCTGCGCCTTCGCCGCGAGCTGCCCGGGCGAGGACGCCGCGGCCAGCGACTCCGCGGCCGCCTGCTGCTGGTCGGCGAGACGCTGGGACGTGACCTGCAGGTCGGTGATCTGGTAGGCGTCGCCGGCGATGGCGATGTTCGTCATGAGCAGCCCGAACAGACCGAGCGTCAGCATGAGCACGCACGCGACGGGGAGCGGGATGCGCAGCCGACGGATGACGGGCGGGGTGATGACCTGCAGTTCGGGACGGGCGGCGGCCGCGTCCTGACGCGCCTTGAGCTGGCGGACCGGAGCGTTCCGGGCCGCGATCAGGGGCTGGCTCATCACGGCGTCCTTCCGTCGGTCGTGCCGGGCTCGTCCGGCTCGAGGTGGTCTGCGGTCTCGAACTGCTGGTCTTCTCGTGGGGAACCGGAGTTCCCGGGGGTTCGGCCACCGGTGCGTTTCCGGCGCCTCGACGCCGGGTCCGTTCCGGTTGAACCGTCACGATCTTCGCGGGGCAGGCGACGCACGGCGCGGAGGCGCGCCGACGCGGCGCGCGGATTCTCCGCGAGTTCCTGCTCGTCGGCGGTTTCCCCCCCGCGGGTCAGGAGTTCCGCTCGCGGGCCGGAACCCGCTGGCACGAAAGGCAGGTCGGGCGGGGCGGAACTCGTCGAGAGTTCCCGCAGCACGTTCTTGGCGATGCGGTCCTCGAGGGAGTGGAACGTCAGCACCGCGAGCCGACCGTTCGGCGCGAGCCGTTCGAACGCCGCCGGCAGCGACCGCTCCACGACGCCGAGTTCGTCGTTGACCTCGATGCGCAACGCCTGGAAAGTGCGTTTGGCCGGGTTGCCGCCGGTGCGCCGGGTGGCGGCAGGAACGTTGGCGCGCACCAGGTCCACCAGTCGCGCAGAGGTGGTGAAGGGTTCCAGCTCACGTTCGCGGACGATCGCCGAGGCGATGCGCGGGGCGAAGCGCTCCTCGCCGTAGATCCGGAGGATCCGCGTCAACTGGCTGTGCGAGTAGGAGTTGAGGGCGTCGGCCGCCGTGGTGGGCGCGCCGCGGTCCATGCGCATGTCCAGGGCCGCGTCGCGGGAGTAGGAGAAACCCCGCTCGACCTCGTCGAGCTGCAGCGAGGAGACACCGAGGTCGAAGAACACCGCGTCGACGGTTTCGATCCCCAGGTCGTCCAGGGCGTCGTCGAGACCGTCGGAGACGCTGTGCACCAGGGTGACCCGGTCGGCGAACTCGTGCAGGCGGGCGGCGGCGAGTTCCAGGGCCTGCGGGTCACGGTCCATCCCGACGAGGCGGAGGTCCGGGTGGCGGCGCAGGAGTTCGTGGGCGTGCCCGCCCATGCCGAGGGTGACGTCGACGCTCACCGCGCCGGGGTGTCCCAGGGCCGGAGACAGCACCTGCGTGCAGCGCTCCAGCATCACGGAGGCGTGACGACGGGCGGCGTCGTCCGCCCTGCCCTGCGCGTCGCCCCGCGGGTCGTCCTCGTCCATCGTCGTCACCCCCCGGGTTCCTGCGTGCCACTGCTTCCTGCTGCCCCTGCGGAGCGGCGGCCGTCGGCCGCGGTCCCCATCCGCTCGTGCTCCGACGGCCCTGGCGCCGGGGAAGTGGCGTCAGGACCGGCGGGACAGAGCGGCTGGAGGCCGCGGCCGACGGTCGGTGTCTCGACCTCGATCCGGAGGTCGGGGATCACAGGATCCCCGGGAGGACCTCCTCGCGCTGGCCCGCGAAGGCGGGTTCCACCTCGTCGAGGTAGGTCTCCCAGGTCGGCAGGTCCCAGAGCTCGACGCGGGCGCCGGCACCGATGACGGCGACGTCGCGTTCGAGTCCGGCGTAGGTGCGCAGCAGCGGCGGGACCGTGACCCTCCCCTGCTTGTCCGGCAGCTCGCTCGAGGCACCCGACAGGAAGACGCGCTGGTAGTCGCGCGCCTCCTTGTTGGTGAGCGGCGCCTGCCGCATCTCCTCGTGCATCTGCTGGAACTCCTGCATGGGGAAGATGTAGAGGCAGCGTTCCTGCCCCCTGGTGATGACCAGCCCGTCGAGCAACTGGTCCCGAAAACGAGCCGGGAGGATCAGTCGACCCTTGTCGTCCAGACGCGGTGTGTGGGTTCCGAGGAACACGCGCACCCCCACCCGGACGGGTCGTCGTCCAGTCCTGGCGGACCGGACTCCTCCACCGTACTCCACTTTCCTCCACGGTCAACGTGCATCGACCCGGAGTGACGGTCCGATCGCGCCGTCGACGCAGGTCAGAGGCGTGGGGCGCCGGGGAGGGCCGGTGGAGGGGCGTGGGCTCGCCACGCTGCGCGCACGGCCCGCCAGGCCGTCCGGGAGCCCTTCGAGGAGCGGTCCGCGCGGGTCGTGGAGCGGTGTGGAGGAGCGGGGGGTGGCGGGGTGGAGGGAGGTGGGGGGAACGGGTGTGGGAGTGAACGGGCGGAGCGCCTGTGTCGTGGGGCAGAGTGGAGCCGTCGCGCGCTGGGGTGCTCGGACCTGAGGGGTTCGGGCACCCTTCGGCGGCTCCGGACGTTCGCACCCGCGGACGCCCATCGACGAGACGAGGCCACGTGACCACGACGAGCGCACTCCCGGGCAGCCACTCCGGCGAGCCCCTCGCCCTCGACCCCCGAGAGCTCCCCGCGGCCCTGGAACGCCTGCGCGGCACCGCCGACGCGCTCGCCACGACCGTGGACCGGGTCATCCAGGGCAAGGACGAGACGGTCCGCCTCGCGCTGACCGTCCTGTTCGCCGAGGGGCACCTGCTCGTCGAGGACGTGCCCGGGGTCGGCAAGACGATGCTCGCCAAGACCCTCGCCCGGGCCGTGGACGGGACGGTCCGCCGCATCCAGTTCACTCCCGACCTGCTCCCCAGCGACGTCACCGGGTCGAGCATCTGGAACCAGGAGCGCGGTGCCTTCGAGTTCCGCCCGGGTGCGGTGTTCGCCAACGTCGTCATCGGCGACGAGATCAACCGCGCTTCGCCCAAGACCCAGTCGGCGTTGCTGGAGTGCATGGAGGAGGGCCAGGTGACCGTGGACGGCACCACCTGGAAGCTGGACCGGCCCTTCATCGTCTTCGCCACCCAGAACCCGGTGGAGATGGACGGCACCTACCCGCTGCCCGAGGCGCAGCGCGACCGCTTCATGGCGCGGATCTCGATGGGCTACCCCTCGGCGGACGCGGAACTGACCATGCTCAACGAGCACGGCGGAGCGGCCCCGCTGGACGCCGTGAGCCCCGTCGTGGACGTCGCCGAGGTCCGGCTCCTCGCCCGGGCCGTCCGCAGCGTGCACGCCGCCGAGGCACTGAAGCAGTACGTCGTGGACCTGGTGCGGCGCACGCGGGTGCACCCGGACCTGCGTCTGGGCGCCTCGCCCCGCGCCGCCCTGCACCTGTTGCGGGCGGCCCGCTCCCGGGCTGCGCTCGAAGGGCGTGACCACGTCCTGCCCGACGACGTCCAGGCCCTCGCGGTCCCCGTCGTCTCCCACCGCCTGCTGCTGACCGCGGACGCTCTGCTCGCCGGCCGGGACGGGTCCGACGTGGTCACCGACGTCCTGCGCACGACGGCCCTCCCCTCGCCGCGGTGAGCGCACGGTGAACCAGGGTCCGGTGCGTCTGCGCCCGACCGCGCGGGGGTGGTCCTTCGCCGGCGTCGCGGTGGTGCTGCTGATCGGCGCCCCCGTGCTGGGGCAGCGCGACATCCTGCGGATCGGGGTCCTGCTGGCGGTACTCCTCGTCGTCGCCGGCTGGTCGTCGGTGCGCAGCGCGCGAACCCTCGACCTCGTGACGAGGTCGAAGTCCGAACTGGTCGAGGCAGGGGTCTCCAGCACCGTGCGGTTGACCGTCCTCGGCCGGTCGCGGTCCGGCGTGCGCCTCGTCGTGGAGGACCAGGCTCCGCTGACGCTCGGCGGGACGGCGCGCCTCGCCGTGCCGCGCCTCCGGGAGGGCCAGACCCTCGACCTCGAGTACAAGGTGAGAGCTGAGGTCCGGGGGTCCTACCCCCTCGGACCGGCGACGTTGATCGCCCGTGACGTGTTCGGCCTCCTGACGGCCAGCCGGACCGTCGGCGAGAGCGTCACCCTCGACGTCCTGCCCCGCGTCCACCCGCTGGCCGACCTCACCCTCGGCGAGCTGGGTGGAGCCCGCGGTTCGTCCGCGAGCGCCTCGGCGGCCGCCTCCCCCGACGACGTGTCGATCCGGGAGTACCGCGTCGGCGACGACCTGCGTCGGGTGCACTGGCGCTCCACCGCTCGTCGCGGGTCGGTCATGGTGCGTTCCGACGAGCACCCCGGCCGCCCCGACGTGGTGCTGCTGCTGGACAGCCGGGCCGGGGCGCACGCGGGCCGGGGCGCGGGTTCCTCGCTGGAGTGGGCGGTCAGCCTGACCGCCTCGGCCGCCGTGCACCTGCACCGGCGCGGGCACCGCGTCCGACTGCTGCACGACGGCGCCTTCGACCCCCCGCGCGAGCTCGACGACACCTCCGCCGTCCGCGGGTTGATGCGCTCGCTGGCCCGGTTGCAGCCCGGCTCGCCGGACGGGCTGGCGCGTTCCGCCGCCGCCCTCGGTCGCGCCGAGTCCACCCTGCTGGTCGCGGTCCTCGGTGCCGTCGACGAGGACGACGTCGCTCCGCTGCTGGCCGCGCGTCCGCTCGGGGTGCCCGCCCTGGCGATCCTCGAACGGACCGCGGCCTGGGCGAGTCCCGGTCCGTCGGAGGACGGCGCCGGTCTGCAGCGTGCGCACCTGGTCCTGGCCCGGGCCGGCTGGCGCACCGCGCTCGCCGGTCCCGGTGACCCCGTCTCCGACGTCTGGGCCCGGCTGACCCGCACCGGCGCGCGGGGGGTACCGACGGGGGTCTCCTCCGGCACGGCCGCCGGCGTCAGCGACACGACCCCGCTCACCGACCAGGAGGTCGCCCCGTGACCCGAAGTGCCCGTACCGCCCTGTGGGCGGGAGTCGCGAGCGCCGCCGCCGTCCTCACCCTGCGCCCGCTCGTCGTCTCCTCCGGGTGGGTCGTCGGAGCCCTGGGGATGGTCTGCGCCGTGACCGCCTCGGGGTTGCTGGTCCGGGGGCTGTTCCGTCGTCGGGGGCTCGCCGTCGGGGTGCAGGTCCTCGTCCTGCTGGCGGTGCTCCTCGTGCTGTTCGGCGGCAGCACCACCCTGCTCGGGGTCGTCCCCACGACCAGCACCCCGGGCCGGTTCGTGCAGCTGGCCACCGACGGGGTGCAGGTCATCCGTCGCTACAGCGTGCCGGCCGTCGACCTGCGGGGGCTGCGGTTGCTGCTGGTGACGGGTGCGGGGCTCACGGCTCTCGCCGTGGACCTCTTCGCCGTCACCCTGCGACGGCCCGCGCTGGCGGGCTTGCCGCTGCTCGTCGTGATGGCGGTGTCGTTGGCCCTGGCCCCCGGTGGTTCCGGGGCGATCACCTTCGTGATCGCGAGCATCCCGTTCCTGGTGCTGCTGGCGGGCGACCGTCGCGGGGCCTTCGTGCGCCCGGCCGGGTCCGCCCGCCGTTCGGTCGCAGGGGTGACCGCGAGCGCCACGGCGGCCGTCGCGCTGGTGGCCGCGATCGCCGTGCCCGCGGCGGTCCCGGGCTTGGACGAACGGCCGCTGACCATCGACACCGGCCCGGGCGACACCATCGCGGTGATCAACCCGATCCTGAACCTCAAGGCCAGCTTGGGCGCGCGGTCGGACGCCACGATCCTGACGTACCGGACCGACCAGCCCGATCCCGCGCCGTTGCGGATCGTGACCGCTGACGTGTTCGACGGCGAGACGTGGGCGCCGAGCACGGGGGCGGACATCCCCCGCAGCCAGCGGGTGCAGGACGGGTTGTCACCCGCGCCGGGCCTGTCCGAGGTGGTGCGCGACGCCTCGACGGTGCGCACCACCTCGATCTCGGTGCGCGGGCTGGACCAGACGTACCTCCCGCTGCCGTACCCGAGCCTCGAGGTCGCCATCAACGGCGACTGGCTCTACGAGACCGACAGCCTCAACGTCGTCGGCGACGGTGAGACGACCCGGGGCCGCTCCTACACGGTGAACCACCTCGAGGTGACGCCGACGGAGGACCAGCTGCGGGCCGCCCCCGCGGCACCGGGCGACATCGAGTCGCGTTACACCGAGCTGCCGAAGGACCTGCCCCCGGTCGTGCAGCAGACGGCCGAGCAGGTCACGGGCGGGGCGAGCAACCCGTACGAGAAGGCCGCCGCGTTGCAGCAGTGGTTCCGTTCCACCGGGGGGTTCACCTACTCGACGGACGCCCCCAACGACGGCGGCACGAGTGCGGTCGTGGACTTCCTGACCCAGAAGTCGGGGTTCTGCGTGCAGTTCGCCTCGGCGATGGCCGTGATGGCCCGCTCGCTGGGGATCCCCGCCCGGGTGGCCATCGGGTTCCTGCCCGGTCAGGAGAACTCCACCGGCGGCGACGACGGCACCACCAGCTGGCGGATCAGTGCGCAGGACGCGCACGCCTGGCCGGAGCTGTACTTCGAGGGGGTGGGCTGGACCCGCTTCGAACCCACGCCCGCCACCCGGACCGGTCGGTCGCCGTCCTGGACGGTGCCGGTGACCCCGGTGCCGACGGCGGCTCCGTCCGCCTCGGCCTCGGCGCCCGTCGCCGAGCCGTCCGCCTCCTCCCCGACGGCGACCTCCTCGACCTCGACCGCGACCGCGAGCGGTGCGGCTGACGCTGCGCCGCTGACCGGCTGGGGCCGGGTGGCCGCGCTGCCGTGGGGATGGATCCTCGGGGCCCTGCTGCTGGTGCTGCTGGTCCTCACGCCGTGGGTGTCGGCGGTGGTGACCGGGCGGCGGCGGTGGGCCGGGGTGCACGACACCGGCTCCTCGGCGGAGGCGGCCTGGTCGGAACTGGAGGAACGGGTCCACGACCTGGGGGTGCACTGGTCCCCGTCGACGACGCCCCGTCAGCGGGCGGCGGAGTTGCTGGCGTTCACCGTTCCCGGCTCGCCCGCGGCGGAGGAGGTCCAGCGGATGCGCGCGGCGGTGGAGGGCAACCGCTTCGGCTCCCGGCCCACCGCGGCGGGTTCGGTGCTGGTGGAGTCGCGCACGGCGGCCCAGACCGGGCGTCTGGTCCGCGCCCAGGTCGACGTCGTGGTCGACACCGTGGCGGCGAGCCGGTCGCGGTGGCAGCGGTGGCGGGCGCGGCTGTTCCCGATGGCCGGGGTGCGTCGGCTGCTGGCGTGGTGGGACCGGGACTGAGCGGTCCCCCGGTCACCGGGGTACGACGAGGACGGGCGCCGCGAGGATCTCGCGGCGCCCGTCCTGGTGTTCTGCGTGTGGTCCGCACCGGACCGGGTTCGGTGCGGCGTGGATCACCACTGACCGCGTCGGCGGTCCCACCGTTGCTCGAGGCGTTCCATGAAGGACCCGCTCTTCCGCGACTTGGCCGGTCGCGTCGGGCGTGGGCCACTCGCGGGAGGCTGTCCGGCGGCGGTCCCCGACGTTCCCCGAGCCGGCGAGAAGGCCCAGATCGTGCCGGCGAGCATGACGATGAAACCGCCTGCTCCCAGCCAGATCAGACTCATGCTGGCCCCGATGATGAGGAGCACGAGACCCACCACGACGGCAGCGATGCCGATGAAGAGGCGCCGCTTGGCGGCGCGTCCGTGACGAGAACCTTTCATGGCGTTGGCGAACTTGGGATCGTCCGCGGACAGCGCACGTTCCATCTGCTCGAGCAGACGCTGCTCATGTTCCGAGAGCGGCACCTGTACCTCCTGGCGTGCGCACGTTGAGCTTCAAGGATATGTCCCCGCGGCTGCGGACGAAACTCGGCTTACCACATCGTCGCGTACCGACCGTCGTGCCGTGGTGCTGTTGGCGTGTCTCGTACCTCTGCCGGATGAACGACGCAGCTCTGCAGTCGGTTCCACCGCAGGTCAGACGAGTGTGCCGGATGGCCACCGGGAACGCTCCCCAGGGCCGGGCGATCACCGGGGAGTGAGGAGAGTGGCAGGTCTCACACTCCCGGCTCCGAAGCGGGCACCCGCCTGGTCAACCGCCCCGTCGGCGTCGCGCCACCCGTGGGCCCGTTCCCCGAGGACCAGCTGCCGCGGCTGGGTCGCGGCGTCGGCCAGCCCTTCCAGCCGGACCCCGACCAGGCGCAACCGGGCGCGGTCCAGGGCGAGGGCGTCGAAGAGGTCACGGGCGGTCGTGTGGATCTCCCGGGTGACGTCGGTGCGTTCGCGCAGGGTGCGGGACCGGGTGATCGTCGTGAAGTCGGCGAAGCGGACCTTGAGGACGACCGTGCGTCCGGCCATCCCCGCGGCCCGGGCGCGCGAGGCGGTCCGCTCGGCCAGCCGCAGCAGTTCCCGGTGCACCACCCGGGGGTCGTCGACGTCGCGGGAGAACGTCTCCTCGGAACCGATGCTGCGTTCGGGGGCGACCGCCACGACCCGACGTCCGTCGCGGCCCCAGGCCAGGGCGTGCAGGTGCTTGCCGGTGGCCTCCCCCAACCCGCGCACCAGCGTCGACTCCGGGGTGTGGGCGATGTCGGCGACGGTCCGCAGGCCGAGCCGGGCCAGCGCCTCCTCGGTGCGTTCCCCCACCCCCCACAACGCCGAGACGGGCAGCGCGTGCAGGAAGGCGACCGTCTGGGCGTGCGGGACGACCAGCAGGCCGTCGGGTTTGGCCCCACCGGAGGCGAGCTTGGCGACGAACTTCGTCGAGGCGACCCCGACGGAGCAGGTGATGCCCTGCTCGTCGGCGATCCGGTCACGCAGGGCCGCGCCGATCTGCGCCGGGCGGCCGAGACGGCGGAGCGCACCGGAGACGTCGAGGAAGGCCTCGTCGAGGCTGAGCGGTTCGACGACCGGGGTGACCGACCGGAACACCTCCATGACTCCTGCGGAGATCCGGGAGTAGTCCTCGTGGTGCGGGAGCAGGACGGTGGCGCTCGGACACAACCGCCGGGCGCGGGCCATGGGCATGGCGGCGTGCACGCCGTAGCGGCGGGCTTCGTAGGTCGCGGACAGCACCACCCCGCGGCTGCCGCCGCCGACGATGACCGGGGTGCCGACCAGGTCGGGACGGCGCAGCAGTTCGACGGAGGCGTAGAAGGCGTCCATGTCGACGTGCAGCACCGTGCAGCCGGAGTCGTCGTCGTCCAGTCCCCAGCCACCGGGCGCGCTGGGACGCCGCAGCTGCCGGCGGCTCACCGCCCCCTCCCCGTGGGAGGGAGCGGTTCAGCGGGTCGCGTGCAGGTGCAGGTGGCCGGCGAGGCCGAGCAGCTCCGGTGAGGCCGAGGCCCGCGACTCCAGCTCGCGCAGGAGGGCGAGGGCGTCGTCGGACCCGGTGCCGGCCGAGGGCACGACGTCGCTGAAGGTCCGGGTTCCCTCGACCGCGGTGACGTCGAACCCGACCGCCTCGGCCAGGGCCGTCGCCGAGGCGCGGTCGAAGCGTCGGCGCAGCGGGTCGTGCCCGCTCCAGCGGTGGTCGGGGTCGGAGAGCACGTGCAGCGCCTGGTCGAGGTGACCCGCGAGGACGCGGGAGAGGACGGTGGCCGGCCACTGCGCGACGAGCAGGCTGAGCCGGCCCCCGGGGCGCAGGACCGTGTGCGCGGCCCGGAGCGCAGCGGCCGGGTCGTCCACGACCTCGAGGACACCGTGGCAGAGCAGGACGTCGACGCTGCCGGGTTCGAGGACGGCAGCGAGGTCGGACGCGTCGCCCTGCAGGGAGCGGACCCGGTCCGACAACCCCGCCTCGACGGTGCGGCGCTCCAGCGCGGCCAGGGCGTCGGGCGAGGGGTCGACGACGACGACCCGGTGACCCAGCGCGGCGACCCGCACGGCGAGCCCACCGGTGCCGCCACCGAGGTCGACGACGGTGAGTTCAGCGCTGCCCGGGCCTCCCGACCCCGCAGCCGCCTCGAGCAGGCGTGCGACCCCTTCCCAGAGGACCGTCGACGTGCGGGGACGGCCCCGTTCCTTCGCCACTCGTTCCTCCAGGGTCGTGCGGTTCGTCCGGCCGGTGCTGCGCCTCCCCACCCTAGACACCCCGTACCGCCGTGCCCGTCCGCCATCCCGGTCACCACCCCGAACTGCCCTGGCTGGAGTGCCACAGCTTGCGCGGGGGCTCCTCCCGGTCCTCCTCGGGAGCCTCGGCCCGGCCGATGGACCGGGAGTTGCGGGTGTCCTCGCCCGCCGGTCTCAGGTCGGCGTAGGGCGACTGGCGGAACCCGCTGGCGTGCACCAGCACGCGTCGGGTGCCCATCCCCCCGGCGGAACCGTGCTCCTCGGCGTGCGGGGCCGGGGTCATCACCGGACGGGAGGAACGACTGGCGGCGGCGCCGACGGTCGCGGCGCGGGAGTACTCGGGGTTCGGGGCGCCGGTGATGAGGTCGCGCACGACCTCGATCCCGCCGTCGGTCCAGGCGTCCCACAACACGGGCAGTTCCCAGGCGCCGGTGGCGCGCAACGAGACCCCGCGCGGGCCGGTGCGGCGCAGCACCCCGCGCACCACGAGCAACCAGGAGTGGAAGACCGTCGCGGCGTAGGGACCCTGCGCGTCCTCGAAGAAGGTCGCGTCGAGGGGACCGGTGGTGTCGTCGAGGGTGAGGAAGACGACACGCCGCCCGGAGCGGACCGGCGGGGTCTGGGTGGCGACCTTCACCCCGGCGACGAGCAGTTTGGCGGCGTTGCGCCGCGAACGCAGATCACGGGCCGGGGTGACCTGCAGCGCCCGCAGCAGCGGTGCGTAGAAGTCGACGACGTGCGCACTGACGTCGAGGCCGAGGACGTCGAGTTCCGCCCGGACCCGTTCGGCCCCGGTCATCTCGGGCAACCCGCTGAGCGCGACCTCCTCGGGGGCGTCCCCGAGGTCGAGGGCGAGCTGGACGGTGCGGGCGGAGTCGTCGACGGGCCGGGCGGCCCGGGACTGCGCGGCCGCAGCCGCCCGGACGTCGAGGGGGCCGCTGCGCGGGGCGGTCCTGCGGACGCGGGTGGTGGTGGTGCCGGTGAGCGCGCGGCTCCAGCGGTCGAGTTCGGCGACCTGCAGCAGCAGGTCCCGGCGGGTGGCGCGGCCCCGGCGGGGGACGGCGTCGCCGGCCCGGCCGACCGGACGCATGCCGTGCAGGGAGTCCAGCGCGCCGGCCAGGACGAGACGTTCGGCGATCGGCCGGGTGGGCCGGGCCCGTTGCCAGAGGTCGGCCAGCGACCGGTAGGGCCGGCCGGCGACGATGCGGGTGACCTCGGCCTCGGAGATGCCCTTGACGTCGGTCAACGAGAGCCGGATGCCGAAACCCGTGCCGTCGGCGATGCCCTCCCCCAGGCCGTCGGCGTTGCGCACCCCGCGGCCACCGAGCCAGGGGTCGAGGAGTTCCTGACCGTCGTGCCCGGCCCGGGGCTCGGGCACGTCCACACGTTCGACGCGGTAGGTGTCGCCGGAGGCGTTGACGTCGAGGCCCAGCACCTCGATGCCGAGGTTGCGGGCGTCGTCGAGGATCAACCGCTTCGGGTACATGCCCGGGTCGTGCGTGAGGACCCCGGCCAGGAACGCGGCCGGGTGGTGCGCCTTCAGCCACGCCGACTGGTAGGTCGGCAACGCGAACGCGGCGGCGTGAGCCTTGCAGAACCCGAACGAGGCGAACGCCGTGAGCACCTCCCAGATCCGGTCGACCGTCGCCTCGGGGTACCCGTGCTCGATCGCGCGGCGCTTGAACTGCGGTTCCATCTCCTCCTGACCCGCGCGGGTGCCGAGGTGGCGGCGGTACTCGTCGGAGACCGCGAGGTCGTGGCCGGTGGTGGCCTGGATGAGTTCGATGACCTGCTCGTGGAACACGACCACCCCGTAGGTCTGCTCGAGCACGTGGCGGAGCCGGTCGTCGAGGTACTCCGGCTGCGCCCAGCCCTGCCGGGCTCGCAGGAACGGGTTGACCATGTCCGACTTCACCGGTCCGGGACGGAACAGCGAGATGTCGACGATGACGTCGTGGAAGGTGGCGGGGGCGAACTTGCCGACGAGTTCGCGCTGACCGGGCGACTCGATCTGGAAGCAGCCGAGGGTGCGGGTGGACTGGATCAGCTTGTAGGTGGCCGGGTCGTCCAGCGGTACCTGGTCGCGGTCGTCGAGGTCCACCGTCGTCCTCTCGACGCGTTCGACCTCCTGCACCGCGTAGGCCATCGCCGACTGCATCCGGATCCCGAGGACGTCGAGCTTGAGCAGGCCCATGTCCTCGACGTCGTCCTTGTCGAACTGGCTCATCGGGAAACCCTTCCAGCTGGCCTCCACCGGGGTGCGGTCCAACAGGGCGGGGTTGGACAGCACGACCCCGCAGGGGTGCAGGGCGATGTGGCGGGGCAGACCGTCGAGGCGTTCGACGAGGTCGAAGAAGACGTCGAGGCGTTCCTCCCCCAACCCGCTGCGCCGCAGCTCGGGCAGCTCGTCGATGGCGTTGCGGGCGTCGCGGGCGCGCAGGTGCGGGAACGCCGTGGCGATGGCGTCCACCTCCCCCGGGGGCAGACCCAGCGCCGCACCGACGTCGCGGACGGCGTGGCGCACCCGGTAGCTGTCCATCATCGACACGCAGGTGACGCGTTCGCCGCCGAAGCGGTCGAGGATCGCCTCGTAGACGGCCTCGCGGCGGGCGGACTCGACGTCGAGGTCGATGTCGGGCAACTGCCCACGGCGGGGGTTGAGGAACCGTTCCATGAGCAGGCCGTGCTCGAGGGGTTCGACGTCGGAGATCCCCAGCAGGTGGTTGACCAGGCTGCCCGCGCCCGACCCGCGGGCCGCGACCCGGACGTGCAGGGACCGGGTGAGGTCGCAGACGTCGGCGACGGTGAGGAAGTAGCTGGCGAAGCCGACCTTCCCGATGATCTCGAGTTCCTCGTCGAGGCGGCGACGGACCGCGGCCTCGAGCTTGAGGTCGGCACCGGGGTAGCGCCGGGGGATGCCCGCCTCGGAGCGTTGCCGCAGGACGGCGATCGCCTCGACGTCCGGCGCGAGCCCCAGGGCCTCCCGGTCGGGCAGGTGGTGGGCGCCGATGCCGAGGTCGGTGGCCGGGTCGAGGCGGAGACGCTCGGCCAGGGTCGTCGTGGCGTTCAGGAGTTCCGCGGCCCAGCCGGGGTCGCCGGCGGCACGGGCGACGTCGGCCGCCGTCCGGACCATGTCGGCCGTGGGCAGCAGGTGCCCCTGTCCCGTCGTCCGGTCCAGGTGCCGGGTGCCCAGCGGGACGAGCCGGCGGATCGCGTCGAGCAGGTCGGCGGTGGGGGCCCCGTCGGTTCCGGCGGAGCGGACGGCGGCGGTGAGGACGACGGGGACCCCGACCTCGCGGGCCAGGCCCAGCATCCGGGCGGCGTGCTCGACGCTGCCCGCCGTTCCCGGCGGGGCGTGGTGGCAGACCACCTCGACGTGCAGCGAACCGACGGGCAGCAGGTCCCGCCACCGCTGCAGGACGGACCGGGCGAGGTCGTCGCGTCGGGCGAGCACCGCCCGCCCGAGTTCGGACCCCGGGCCCAGCAGCACGACGAGCGCCGGACGACCCGAGGTGTCGACGGCGTTCGCCGCGACGAGTTCGAGGCTGCTGACCGGGGTTCCGCGCATCCCGCCGAGGTGGGTCTCGCTCACCAGCCGGCACAACCCCGCCCAGCCGCGAGCGGCGCCGGCGCCGTCGGCGCCGAGGGCGAGCACGGTGACCCGGGGCAGCCGGGGGTCGACGACCGCCCCACCGCGGGTGGGGTTGCGGGAGGTGGTGCGGCGCAGGGCGACCGAGGGATCGGCCCAGGCCGGCAGACCGTCGACCAACCCGCTGGGGGCGGTGGCGAGGTCGACGCCGAGGGCGGGGGTGATCCCCGCCTCGCTGCAGGCGCGCACGAACTTCACGGCGCCGTAGAGACCGTCGCGGTCGGTGAGGGCGAGGGTCGGCATGTCGAGTTCGGCGGCCCGGGTGACCAGAGCGGTCGGGGTCGAGGTGCCGTAGCGCAGCGAGTAGCCGGAGGCCACGTGCAGGTGCGTGAACGGGGAGTTCGAGGGTGCGGTGGTGCGCATGGGGACGTCCTTCGAGAACGCGCCCGTGGGGAAGGCCGAGCGGAGTGGTGCGAGGTGCTGGGTCGCGGGCGCGTCCGCCGGTGGTCGCCCGCGGCGGTCAGCCGGCCAGCGGGAGGGCGCTGAGCCCGAGCAGCGATTCCACGACGCGGTGGAACTGCTCGGCGTCGGTGAGGAGTTCCTCGGCGGCAGCCTCGTCGACGACGCCGGTCCGGCCGGCCTCGACCGCGGAACGCAACGGGGCGGTCGCGGCGAACCGCTCGGCCCACGCCTGCAGGGCAGGGTCGAAGGCGGGGAGCATCTCCCAGACGCTGCGGGGGCCGCTGCGCCGGGGACTGGTGGGACGTCCGTGGACGGCGACGAGGGCAGCGCCCGCGCGCAGGGCGGCGAGGTGGGCGTGGACGTAGCGCTCGGCGGTGTCGTCGGAGCGCAGGGCGACGAGCAGTTCGTCCTCGCAGCGCTCGAGCAGGTCGAGAGCAGCGGTGGTCAGCGGGCGCGGGAGACCCTGGGGGACGTCGAGGGTGGCGGGCATCGCGTTCTCCTCCGTGATCGGTCGGTCTGGTGCGGTTCGGTGAGGGGTCGGGCGGCGGGTCAGTCGCTGACGCGCAGCAACTGCCAGCCGTCCGATCCGTCAGGAGAAGGAGTAGCAGCGCCCTCCGACACAGCCGCCGTTCCGGGCGGGACGCGTCGGGCGAGGTCGTAGACACCGACCGCACCGGAGCGCCCGACGCTGGCCTCGACGCGGAAGACCTCGCGTTCGAGGTCGCCGATCTCGAGGACGGGACGGACCGCGGTCGCCGTACCGCCTCCCGTCGGGCCGTCCCCGTGGACGGCGGCGACGGCCGGGTGCTCCCACCAGGCGCTGCGTTCACGCCACCGGGACAGGACCGCGCGCACGAGGTAGAGCCGTCCGTGCCAGACGAACTGGGCGGGTTCGTCGGGCGCCTCCCCCACCGCACCGGACCGGACGTGGACCTCGTCGAAGAACCGTCGCACCGCTGTCACCTTCCCCACTCGAGCCGGCGCTGCGGTGGATCACCCGCAGCGCGGCGAGCCGGGGGAAGCGGCCCGCGACGACACGCCCGGAGCGCGGCCCGCGGAGCTTCCCCTCCCCCCGGACCGCGCCACCGGGCGGTCACCACGTTCGAACACCGGTTCGAACGCAACTCGAAGCTACACCACCCCACTCAGGGGTCGTCAACGGTGAACCGGGTCATCCACAGAGCGGAGAGTCCCTCCCCAGGGACGGAGGGTGAGCGCTCGTGAGGGGTCACCCGAACGGCCGACAGGTTGTCCACAGACGCCGTCCGGCGGTGCCTCCGAGAGCCACGACCGTGCGACCGTGCCGCAGTGATCCAGCTTCACCGCGCCGCCGCACCCCTCGTCGCACTCGCCGCCACCGGCCTGCTCGTCGGGTGTTCGAACGAGACCGTCGCCGCACCCGTCGCGAGTTCCACGACCACCGCGACGAGCGGCCCCGTCGCGACCCCGACGCCGTCGGCCACGCCCGTCGCGACGCCGACCCCGGTGGCGACGAAGGACTTCCCGGTCCCGGAGCAGGACGACCTGAGTCGGACGTTCACGGTGGACGGGGCCGGGACGTTCGCGGCCTACTTCACGCGGGTCCTGAACTACTCACGCGCAACGGGAGACCCCACGTTGCTGCGGTCGATCTCTGATCCCAACTGTGGTGGATGCACCTTCTACGCCGCTGAAATCGATGAATATCGCAGCAAGGGGTACTCATCAGACGGTTTCATCGTCCAGTTCACCGGCACCCGAGTTGACTCCTGGAACCCAGAAGCCGGTGAGATCGGATTGACGATCCTGATCACAAGACCTGCTTTCGACACAACCGACAGCCGCGGGAACATCCTCGGATCCGAGGAAGGGGAATCGAACGGAGAATTCTGGATCGACCTGAACTGGGTCGATGACCACTGGGTGGTGTGGGAGGTTCAATGAGACTCAGGCGCACGGTCATCGCGATAGGAGGCATCCTGCTCTTGCACTGCAACCTCTCCATGGTTCCGGTTTCCGCCGCCGAGACCCGTGACTCGAGAGGCATCGCTCGGGACGGGCACTTCGACATCGGAGCAACCCGAACGAACAGGGACGACTGGGACAGGAAGCCTCGGAACAGATCCGCCCGACAGAACCCCCCCGTCCAGGTCTCCAAGACCCCCGCCTGCGGCCGCAACGGCCCGGAAGGCTCCTTCGGGTCCGACACCTGCCGGGCCTCCATCGCGAACTGCCCACCCGGGCAGTTCCTCGTCACCACCTGGATCCGGACCGGCGACGACGTCCGCTGGGTCAACCAGGGGAACTCCTGCACGAGCGGGGCCACCACCGCGGCACCCGTCGTCCTGCCGACCGTCACCGAGGCCGACCTGCGCCGCGTCCCGCTGCCCGCGAGCCCGGTGAACCTCCAACCCGACGGCGGCGAGGCCCTGCTCAACGTCCCGCTGATCCTGCACACCACCACGGGGACGGTCACCCGGGACACCACTGTCCTGGGCTACCCGGTCACCATCCGCGCCACGCCGACGAGCTGGACGTGGACGTTCGGCGACGGTTCCACCCTGGGGCCCACCGAGGACCCCGGAAACCCCTACCCCCACCAGAGCCTCACCCACACGTACACCGCGGCGGGCGACCGGGAGATCACCCTCACCACCACCTACACCGGCGAGTACACGATCGCGGGGCTCCCCTACCGACCCATCGACGGCACCGCCTCGGTGACGTCCGCTCCGACCCCGGTCCACGTCCTCACGGGATCCACCGTCCTCACGCGCTGACCTGCACGAACGTCTCCTGGACGCTCGGCGCGACGGGGCGCGCGAACCGGCCTACCGTGGTGGTGCATGAGGTGGACGGTGCTGCAGGAGACTCCTGGGAACGGAGGGCCGGCCACCGTCACGCCCCCCGCCGTAGAGGCCACCGCGACCGCTCTCGTCGACCTGGGCGGCGCGGGTGAGGTCCTCGAGGTGCCGGCGACCCTGCGGAACCCGGCCGAGCTCGCGGAGCACCTCGGGGTCCCGCTCGCCGCCGTGGCGACCACGGCCGTGCTGAAGACCCGGGACGGCAGGCACCTGCTGGTCGTGGCCTCCGCGACGCACCCGATCTTCCTGCCCACCCTCGCCGGGGTGCTCAGCGAACCGGAACTCCGGTGGGACGACGACTCTGAAGTGCTGCGCCGCACCGGATCCGTCCTGGGATCGGCGTCGCCCATCGGACTCACCGCGGAACTGCCGACCTTCGTGGACGTGGCCCTGGCCCCGTACCCGGCGATCTGGGTCCCGGCCGGACACCCGCACGCCGTGTTCCGCACCCGCTACGACGAGCTCCTCCGCCTCACCAGCGGGCACCCCGTCGAGATCGGATGACCGAACTCCTCGAGGGGTTCGCCGTCCACCACGCCGGGTCCACCGCCCCCGAGGCACCGGTCGTCGTCCTCGTCCACGGACTCGGCGGCGCCGCGAGCACGTGGGACCCCCTCGTCCCACACCTCGCCACCGACCACAGCCTCCTGGTCGTCGAGCTCCCGGGGCACGGGGTCAGCCCGGCGATCGACAGCGCCCAGATGAGCCCCCGGGCACTCGGTGCCCGACTGCACCGGCTCACCGCCACCCTCGCGAGCCGGCAGGGACGCACCGTCCACCTGGTCGGGCACTCCCTCGGCGGCTGGATCTGCCTGGAGGCCGCGGCGGAACCCGGGGCCCGCGACACCATCGCCAGCGTCACCGCCTTCACTCCCCCGGGGCTCTGGACCACCCCCCGCCGACGGCCGCCGCTGCTGCCGACCGGTCAGCAGTTCGCCCGCCTCGCCGGCCGGTTCCCGAGCGAACTCGTCACGACCAGGATCGGGCGGACGCTGGCCCTCGGAGCGACCAGCACCGCACCCCGCCGCCTGCCGGCCGAGGTCGTGCGCGCGGCGGTGCGGTCCATCGCCGCCGCACCCGGGTACGCCGGCGCGGACGCCGGCATCGCGGGCGGAGCGTTCACCCGGGGCGGTGCGGTGCTGGTCCCGGTGACGGTCGTGACGGGTCTGCGGGACCGGGTGCTGCCGCCGTCGTTCGTGGTGCGGGCCTGCGCGCCGCCGCAGACGCACTGGCTGGAGTGGGAGGACTGCGGTCACGTCCCGGTGTGGGACCGGCCCGCGGACTGCGCCACCGTCGTCCGCGACCGGCTGCGCACCGCGTAGCCTCACCGGGTGCCCACCCCTGAGATCGTCACGCTCGACGTCTGGAAGGTTGCGGCGCAGACCGTTCCGAGGGCGCTGTGGCGGATGGCCGTGGACCGCCGGACGGTGACGCGGCTGCCGGGAGCGCAGTTCGCGAAGCTCCTGGGCACCGGTGACGGCACGACCTTCACGGTCCGCGACGCGGACCCGCTGCACTGGGCCGTCCTGGTCGCCTGGAACTCCCGGGCCGACGCGGACCGCTACGAGGACTCGCGGCCGGTCCGCGCCTGGCGGGGTTTCGCCGCCGAGCGGTTGCAGGTCCGCCTGGCCCCGCTGAGCAGCCGCGGCAGCTGGTCCGGGCGCGAACCCTTCGGCGGGTCCCGGTCGGCGCCGGACGACGGCGGGCCGGTGGCCTCGATCACCCGCGCCCGGTTGCGACCGACGAAGGCGCCCTCGTTCTGGCGGGCGGTCCCGCCCGTCGCCGCCGACCTGCACACCGTGCCCGGGTTGCGGTGCGCGATCGGGGTGGGTGAGGCGCCGCTGGGGTACCAGGGGACGTTCTCGTTGTGGGAGTCGACGAAGGCGATGCGGGAGTTCGCCCACCGCCGCAGCGCCCACCGCGAGGTCATGGCCGCCACCCCGCGGGAAGGCTGGTACGCGGAGGAACTGTTCGCTCGGTTCCGGGTGCTGGAGGTCCGCGGGACGTTGGACGGAGCGGTGCCCTGAGGCCGGCCGGGGCTCGTGTCGGAGCCGACTCCTAGAGTGCTGGGGTGCCTCCCAAACTCGCGCCGCTCCTGACCGGGGTCCTCACCGGGGCGGCCGTGCTCACGCAGATCGCCCACCCGCTGCTGCGGGGCGAGACCCTGCGCCGCACGACGATCGGATCGGTCGCGGCCTTCTCCGCGGCGGCCCTCGGTGACGCGGCCCGCCGGGGCGGTGCGCGCGGGACGGTGACGACCCTGGCCGTCGCGGGCGGTCTCGGCCTGCTGGCCGAGGCGGTGGGTACCCGCACGGGGAAACCCTTCGGGCGCTACCGCTACGCCGGGACCCTCGGTCCGCAGGTGCTGGACGTGCCGGTGGTCGTCCCGCTGGCGTGGACGATGCTGGCCCAGCCGGCGGTCCGGCTCGGACGGCGCCTGGCCCGGGAGCTGCCCCGGGAGTGGTCCCGCGGACGACGTGACGTCGTGGTCGTCGTCACGGCCGCGTGGACGCTGGCCAGCTGGGACCTCTTCCTCGACCCGCAGATGACCGCCGCGGGCCACTGGGTCTTCGCCGACCCCCACCCGCACCTGCCGGGGGTGGCGGGCATCCCCCTGGGCAACTACGCGGGCTGGTTGCTGACGGCCCTCGTGATCTGCGCGGCGCTGCACCGGGCCCTGCCGGCGGAGGACGAGGACCCGCAGACCGTCCCCGCGACCCTGCTCGGCTGGACCTGGCTGGGCTCGACGCTGGGCAACGCGGTGTTCTTCCGGCGTCCCGTCGTGGCCGCCTACGGCGGGGTCGCGATGGGGCTCACCGTCCTCCCCTACCTCCGCGTGGTGCTCGGGGGTCGGCGGTGAACTGGTGGCGCACCCTCACCTGGGCCGGGACGGCGAGCGCCGTGGCGCTGACCGCCCACTCGCTGGTGAACGCCCGCGCGTTGCGGCTCCCTCCGCTCGATCCACCGCCGGTCCCGGGACGGATCAGCGTGCTGGTGCCGGTGCGCGACGAGGAGGACCGCGTCGAGGCCTGCCTGACCTCGCTCCTGGACCAGCTCAGCGTCCCCGACTACGAGGTGCTCGTCCTGGACGACGCCTCGACCGACCGCACGGGCGACATCGTCGCGGCGATCGCCGCCGCCGACCCACGGGTCCGGTTGCTGCGCAGCGACGGCCCGGAGCCGGGGTGGCTGGGGAAGACCCACGCCTGCCACCTGCTGGCCCGGGCCGCCGGGGGTGAGGTCCTGGTCTTCGTGGACGCGGACGTGGTGCTCGCCCCGCACGCCGTGGCGGCGGGGGTCGACCTGCTGCGCAGCACCGGCCTGGACCTGGTCAGTCCCTACCCCCGCCAGCTCGCCGACACCTGGAGCGAGCGGCTCGTGCAGCCGTTGTTGCAGTGGTCCTGGCTGACGACGTTGCCGCTGCGGCGGGCGGAGGTCTCGCCGCGGGCGAGCCTCGCCGCCGCGAACGGGCAGTTCCTCCTCGTCGACACCGCCGCCTACCGCGACGCGGGCGGGCACGCGGCGGTGCGGGCCGAGGTCCTCGACGACCTGGCCCTGCTGCGGTCGGTGAAGGCGCACGGTGGGCGCGGTGGGGTCGCCGACGGCACGGCGCTGGCGACGTGCCGGATGTACGGCGGCTGGGACGAACTGCGCGAGGGGTACGCGAAGTCGTTGTGGTCGGCGTTCGGGTCGGCCCCCGCGGCGGGCGCCGTGGGTGCGGCCCTGGCCCTGGCCTACCTCGTGCCGCCGGTCGCGGCCCTGACGGGGTCGAAGGCGGGGGCGCTCGGCTACCTCGCCGGCGTCGTCGGCCGCTACGCGGCGGCGGAGCGCACCGGTGGCCGTTCCGTCCCGGACGCGTTCGCGCACCCGGCCTCCATCGCCGTCTTCCTCGGGCTGCTGGCCGACTCCTGGCGTCGCCACGGCCGGGGCGAACTGACCTGGAAGGGGCGGACGCTCTGAGCACCGTCGTCGTCATCGGGGCGGGCCTCGGGGGGTTGTCGGTCGCGGCGCGACTGGCTGCCCTCGGGCACCGCGTGGAGCTCTTCGAGCAGGCCGAGGAGGTCGGCGGGAAGCTCGGCTGGTTCAGCCGGGACGGGTTCTCCTTCGACACCGGTCCGTCGCTGCTGACGCTGCCCGCGGTGCAGCGCGACCTGTTCCTCAAGACGGGTGACCCGATCGAGTCGGTGCTGGACGTCGTCCCGCTCGACCCGATCGCGCACTACCGCTTCGCCGACGGCACGGAACTCGACCTGCCGGGGGGCGGGCTGCCGGTCGTCGCCAAGGCCCTGGACGAGGCTCTCGGGGCGGGGACGGGAGCGCAGTGGACGGCGTTCCACCGCCGCGCCGCGGCGATCTGGGACGTGGCCCGCGAACCGTTCCTCGAGTCCCCCCTGGAGGGTTCGCGGACGCTGGTCCGGCTGGCCCGCAGACGCTCCGACGTCACCACGGTGGCCCCGTGGGCGAGTCTGCGGGGGTTGGGACGGCACTACCTGAGCGACCCACGGCTGCGGGTCCTGCTGGACCGCTACGCCACCTACTCCGGGTCCCACCCCGCGAAGGCGCCCGCCGCGCTGGCGACGGTGCCCTTCGTCGAACAGGCCTTCGGCGCCTGGTACGTCCGCGGCGGGTTGCACGGGCTGGCACGCGCCGTCGCGGACCGAGCGGGTGAGCTGGGGGTGCGGATCCACACCGGGACCCCGGTCGCCGCCGTGCTGAACGAGGGGGTCCGCGCGAGCGGGGTCCGCCTCGCCGACGGCACCGAGGTGCGCGCCGACGTCGTCGTCTCCGCGGTGGACGCTGCGCAGCTGTACCGGACGCTGCTGCCCCGACCGCGGCTGGCGCCCCGCCGCTCGCGCCGCTCGACGTCGGGGTTCGTCCTGCTGCTGGCCCTGGACGGGCGGACCCCGGGGCTGCGCCACCACACGGTCCTCTTCCCCGACGACTACGACGCGGAGTTCGCCGACCTCGCCGCCGGCCGGCCGGTGGCGGACCCGACGGTCTACGTCAGCGCCCCCGACGACCCGGCGCTGCGCCCGGACGAGAACTCCGAAGCCTGGTTCGTCCTGGTCAACGCCCCCGTCCACGACCCGGAGCGCGGCACCGACTGGAGCGCGCCCGACCTCGTGCGCCGGCACACCCGCACGGTGCTGGAGACCATGGCGTCGCGCGGTCTGGACGTCCGGAACAGGCTGCGCTGGAGCGAGGTCCGCACGCCCGCCGACCTCGAACGCCTCACCGGCAGCGACGGCGGGGCGATCTACGGGACGGCCAGCAACGGGGCGCGCTCGGCCTTCCTGCGCCCGGCGAACCGCTCGCCCGTCCCAGGGTTGTTCCTCGTCGGGGGCAGTTCGCACCCGGGTGGAGGGTTGCCCCTGGTGGGTCTCTCGGCGAGGATCGTCACCGACCTCATCGGGCCGGCCTAGAGCCGGCGGCCGACCGCGGTCGCGACCTGCACCAGCCCGATGAAGCCGAGCACGGCCCACACCCCGGCGCCGAGCGTCGCCCAGTCCAGCCAGACGACGACGGCAGTGGCGGCGGCGCAGGAGGCGGCGATCGCGAGCCGGACGGGGCGTTCGGCGACGGAGACGATCCGCACGTCGTCGACGCCGAGGCCCTGACCCCGCGCGCGCAGGTACTCCTGCAGCTGGGCGAACCCGCCCGCGGTGAGGACCAACCAGGCCGGGGCGCCGCACCCCCAGAGCACGACGGCGCACGCGGCGTCGCCGACCCGGTCGCAGGCCGCGTCGAGCAGCGCACCGCGGCGGCTGGTCCGGCCCGTCATGACCGCGACGGCACCGTCGAGGTTGTCGAAGATCCCGGCGATCACGAGGAGCGCCCCGGCCACCACCGCCGCCACCCCGCCGCGGCCGCCGAGGACGGCGACGACCCCCGCCACGACCGCGAGGGCACCGCCGGACAGCGTGATCGCCGCCGGGGGGACACCGGCCCCGGCGAGCGGGCGGGCGAGGGCGTGCGCCGCGCTGAGCCAGCCGCGGACGAGGGCGTTGGCGTGCGTTCCACCGTGCAGTGCGCGCCAGGTGCGCAGGTACGCCTCTCGATCCATCGCCACGGACCCAACGGTAGAGCCCAACCCGCCCGTGACCCGCCGGTGACCAGCGCGGACGCGCGTTCGCCTGCCGCCAGGGGGGTGCTTAGAGTGCACCTGTGCCGCCCGCCTCCCCCGCCCACCCGACGGTGACCAGCGATCTGCGACGTGCCGTCTCGGAGGTCCTCGACGACTTCCTGCGGGACCAGGCCGCGGTCCTGAGCGAGGTCAGTGACGACTGCACGCCGATCCTCGACGCGATCTCGTCGTTGCTGTCCGGCGGGAAGCGGTTACGTCCGGCGTTCTGCTACTGGGGTTTCCGCGGCGTCGGTGGCGACCTCCCCGACGAGGGCATCGTGACCGCCGCCGCGTCGCTGGAACTCTTCCAGGCGGCGGCGCTCATCCACGACGACGTGATGGACGACTCCGACACCCGCCGGGGCCAGCCCGCCGTGCACCGCCGTTTCGCGTCGCTGCACGCGGCGCAGGGCTGGGACGGCAGCGGCGAGCGGTTCGGGCTGGCCGGGGCGGTCCTCGCGGGCGACCTGTGCCTGGGGTGGAGCGACGAACTCTTCTCCCGGGCCCGCCTGGACCCCGACGCCCTGGACCGCGGCCGGCGGATCTTCAACGTGATGCGCACGCAGCTCATGGGCGGGCAGTACCTCGACATGCTCGAGCAGGCGTCCTCGGACCAGCGCGGCGCCGCCGGCGCCGTGGACCGGGCCCGGCGGGTCGTGACGTTCAAGAGCGCGAAGTACTCCATCGAGCACCCGCTGCTGCTGGGGGGCTCGCTGGCCGGGGCCTCGACCGACCTGCTGGCCGACTACTCGCGCTTCGGGCTGGCCCTGGGTGAGGCGTTCCAGCTGCGCGACGACGTCCTGGGCGTGTTCGGTGACCCCACCGAGACGGGCAAACCCGCTGGGGACGACCTCCGGGAGGGCAAGCGCACCGTGCTGGTCGGTCTGGCCGTGCAGGCCGCCGACCCCGCCCAGGCCGCGCAGATCAGGCGCTACCTGGGTTCCCCCGACCTGGACGCCTCGGGCGTCCAGACCTTGCGACAGGTTCTGGTGGACACCGGTGCCCTGACTGGAGTGGAGAAGATCATTTCCGAACAGGTAGACGTGGCCTGCGCGACGCTGGACGCCGCCGACGTGAGCGAACCGGCCCGCGCCGCACTGCACGAACTCGTCGTCGCCGCCACGAGCCGTCGCTCGTGAGCGCCCTCGATCGCACCCTCGACTGGTTGCCGGGCCGCACCCGGCACGTGAGCGGCCCCAGCGAGAACGTCGTCGTGGTCGGGGCCGGCCTCGCCGGGCTGTCCACGGCGATGCGCCTGGCCGGTGCCGGACGCAAGGTCACCGTCCTGGAACGGGAGGACGTGCCGGGTGGTCGCGCCGGCCTGGTGGTGACGGACACGGCGGACGGGCAGTACCGCTTCGACACCGGTCCGACGGTCCTCACCATGCCGGACCTCATCGCCGACTGCTTCGACGCCCTCGGCGAGGACATGAACGACTGGCTGGACCTGCAGCCCGTCGACCCGCTCTACCGCGGGAACTTCGCCGACGGTTCGAGCCTCTACGTCTCCTCGGACGTGGAGCGGACCGCAGTGGAGATCGAGAAGCTCTGCGGCGCAGCGGAGGCCGACGGCTACCGGCGGTTCGTCCAGCACGTCGCGAACCTCTACCGCTACGAGATCCGCGACTTCATCGACTCCAACATCGACACCCCGCTGGACCTGCTCAAGCCGAACCTCGTGCGCCTGCTGGCGGCCGGGGGCTTCAAGAAGATGGCCCCCGAGGTCGGGAAGTTCCTCAAGGACCCGCGGACCCAGCGGATGTTCTCCTTCCAGGCCCTCTACGCGGGGCTGTCCCCCTACGACGCCCTCGCGCTCTACGCCGTCATCGCCTACATGGACTCCGTCGCGGGGGTCTTCTTCCCCAAGGGCGGCATGCACGCGCTGCCGACGGCGATGGCGGCCGCGGCGGAGAAGCACGGGGTGCAGTTCCACTACGGCACGACCGTCACGAAGGTGGAGCACCACGGCGGACGGGCCACCGCGGTCCTCACCGCGGACGGGCGCCGGTTCCCCGCCGACGTCGTCGTGCTCAACCCCGACCTCCCGGTCGCCCGGGAGCAGCTCCTCGGGGACCCGGTGCGGCGCAAGCTGACCTTCTCCCCCTCCTGCTACCTCCTGCTGGCCGGGTCCTCGAAGGACTACCCCGACCCCGTCCACCACTCGATCCACTTCGGCGACGCGTGGGAGCAGGTGTTCGCCGAACTCCTCGACGGGCGGCTGATGAGCGACCCCTCGGTCCTCGTCTCGCGTCCGACGGTCTCCGACCCGTCGCTGGCCCCGGCCGGCAAGCACGTCTACTACGTGCTCTTCCCGACGCCGTCGCTCTCGGCGGGCTCGAGCCGGATCGACTGGGACACCCACGCCCCGCGCTACCGCGAACACGTCCTGGAGGTCATGGAGCAGCGCGGCTACGAGGGCTTCGGCGACTCCCTCGAGGTCGAGGACGTCGCCACCCCGGCCGACTGGGAACGCCGGGGCATGGCCGACGGCGCCCCGTTCGCGTCCTCCCACCTGTTCCGTCAGACCGGGCCGTTCCGGCCGGGGAACATGTGGGGCGAGAACGTCGTCTTCACCGGCTCCGGGACCCAGCCCGGGGTCGGGGTGCCGATGGTGCTCGTCTCGGGCCGGTTGGCGGCCGAGCGCGTGACGGGCCGGGACCGCTCGTACCGTTCGCGCGCCTGGCGCAGCGTGTGAAGCTGCCCCGCAGCAGCGCCGCGGCCCTGGACGCGGCCGCGGCGACCGACCCCGCGCTGCACGACCCGGAACTGCGCGCCGCGTTCGAGACCTGCCGGCGCCTGCACGCCGACCACGGGAAGACGTACTACCTGGCGACGTTGCTGCTGCCCGCGGCGAAGCGCCCCTACGTGTGGGCGCTGTACGGGTTCGCCCGCTACGCCGACGAGTTCGTCGACTCCTTCACCGACCCCGACCCGGACGCCCTCGTCGCGTGGTCCGACGACTTCCTGAAGTCGTTGGACGAGGACGGCCCGCACGACCCGGTCGGGCGGGCGATGGCGGTGACGATGCGCCGTTGGGACATCCCGCGGGAGCAGGTCGAGGCGTTCCTGGACTCGATGCGGATGGACATCACCGAGACCGGGTACCCCACCTACGCGGACCTCGACCGCTACGTCTACGGGTCCGCGGCGGTCATCGGTCTGCAGATGCTGCCGATCCTGGAGCCGCTCACCCCGGCCGCCGTCGCGCCGGCTCGCGCCCTGGGTGTGGCGTTCCAGCTGACGAACTTCATCCGCGACGTCGGTGAGGACCTCGACCGCGGTCGGGTCTACCTGCCCGGTGAGGACCTCGCGCGGTTCGGGCTGACCCGCGAGGACCTCTTCGCCGCGCGCAGGGCGGGGACGACACCGCAGGCCGTCCGCGACCTGCTCGCCTTCGAGACCCAGCGGACCCGGGAGCTGTACGCCGAGGCGGAGCTCGGGCTGGACATGGTCCACCCGACCAGCCGGGACTGCCTGCGCACGGCGTACCTGCTCTACGGCGGGATCCTCGACGAGGTCGAGCGCGCCGGGTACGACGTCCTCGCACGCCGGGTGCGGGTCAGCGGACGCCGTCGCCTGGCCGTCGCCCTGCCCGGCCTGATCCGGGCCCGGCGGGCGCGCCGCGAGGAGTCGCGGTGGCGGACCGCTGCCCGCTGAGGTCCCCGCCGACGGCCTCGCTGGGACCAGCGAGGTCGTCGGGCGCGGTCCTCAGAAGCTGAGGGCCTGCGCGCGGCGGCGGATCTCGGTCTTGCGGTTCGCCTTCAACGCGTCGACGGGCGTACCCGGCAGCGTGTCGTCCGGCGTGTAGAGCCACGCGATGGACTCGGTGTCGGTGAAGCCGGAGTCGGCGAGCACCGACAACGTGCCCTTCAGGTGGTTCAGCGGCCCCTCGGGGGTGACGAACCCGGCGGGGACCTGCGCGACGGCACGTTCCCCACGACGGACGGCCACCAGTTCACGTTCCTGCAGCCAGCGCCGGACCTCGCGCTGGTCGACGCCGGCCACCTCGGCCACGTCGGGGACGGTCAGCCACTCGGGGACGAGGGCGTCCAGTTCGTCGGTACCCGTCTCACGGGCGATCTCTGCTCTCAGCGGTGCAACCACCCCACCAGTCTGCCGCCTCGCGACGCGCCCGCCCACCTCCCCCGACGAAGTCACGCTCTCCACCATCGTTGGGGTGGTGGTGTCGGGAGCGTCCGATAGGTTCACCCCCGCCCCACCAGCCCCACCCGGAACTCGTGCACCACCAACCCCTGACGACCTGCGAGGAACCCCCGCCATGGCCGACGACCACGACCCCAGCGACGCACCCGAGAAGAACTCCCGGCGCGGCCGGTGGCTGGCCGCCGCCCTCGTCGGGGCCGCCGCTCCCACCGCGCTCGTCCCCGCCACGGCCACCGCGGCCCACGCCGCGACGCCGGAGGAGACCGTCACCGTGCAGCTCGGCGACACCGTGGGGGCGATCGCGAACCGCTCCGGCACCACCGTCGACGCGATCGTGGAGGCCAACGGCCTCGACCGCGGCGCCACCATCGTCGAGGGTCAGCGCCTGCGGATCCCCGGGCCCGAGGCGACCGGCAGCGACGCCGGTGACGCGTCCGCCGGCGGCAGCTACACCGTCCGCCCCGGTGACACCCTCGGGGCGATCGCCGTGGCGCAGGGCACCACCGTCGGTGCTCTGCGTGACGCCAACGGGCTCAGCGCCGACGGGTTCATCCGCGCCGGGCAGGTCCTCACGCTGCCCGGCGGCACGGGCGCCGGCGCTGGACCCACCACCCGCACCGGTGGCGCGACGTACACCGTCCGCGCCGGGGACACCCTGTCCCACATCGCGCAGACGACCGGCGTGAGCGTCGACGACCTCGTCGCGCTCAACGGCCTCGACGACACCGGCTTCATCCTCGAGGGCCAGGCGCTGCAGCTCGGCGCCCGCCCCACCGCCGCGACGCCGGCCCCGCAGCCGACCCAGGCGGCCACCGTCAGCGAAGCCGTCGAGACCAACCGCGCGAACTTGCAGGCCTCCGCCCAGCCGAGTCGCGACGAGATGCGCGAGATCATCCGCTCCACCGCGGTGAAGCTCGGGGTGGACCCGTCGCTGGCGCTGGCCATCGGCTACCAGGAGTCCGGCTTCAACATGAAGGTCGTCTCCGGCGCCAACGCCATCGGCGCGATGCAGGTCATCCCGAGCTCCGGCGAGTGGGCCTCGGACCTGCTGGGACGGCCCATCGACCTCTTCGACGCGCGCGACAACGCGCGGGCCGGGGTGGCGATCCTGCGCACGCTCGTCGCCAACAACCCGCCGGACGTCGCGATCGCGTCCTACTACCAGGGTCAGGCGTCGGTGCGCTCGCGCGGGATGTACGACGACACGCGTCGTTACGTGGCCAACGTGCAGACACTGCAGGCGCGCTTCAGCTGACCTGACGCCCGGTCCACCTAGACTCGCTGATCGTGGACGCAACCCTCTCCGACCCCCTCGTCGGGCGACGCCTCGACGGGCGCTACCGCGTCCTGGGACGGATCGGGCGGGGTGGGATGGGTGTCGTCTACCGCGCCGAGGACGAGCGGCTCGACCGCGCCGTCGCCGTGAAGGTCCTCCGGGCCGACCTCGCCCACGACCCGGCGGCCCGCGCCCGGTTCGTCACCGAGGCGAAGTCGGCGGCGCGGATCGGGCACCCCGGGGTCGTCGCGGTGCTCGACCAGGGCGTGGACCACGAGGGTGGCGTCGAGACGGCGTACCTGGTGATGGAGCTCGTCGACGGCCGGACCCTGCGCGACGTGGTGCTCGACGCGGGGGCCCTCACCCCCGGTGAGGCGCTGAAGGTCACCGCCAGCGTGCTCGAGGCGCTGGCCGAGGCCCACCGCAAGGGCGTCCTGCACCGCGACGTGAAGACCGCCAACGTCCTCGTCGCCGACGACGGCCGGGTCAAGGTCGCGGACTTCGGTCTCGCCCGCGCCGCCAGTCCCGGGGGGCAGAGCACCACCGTCGGCATGGGCGACCTGATGGGCACCGCGGAGTACCTGGCCCCCGAGCAGCTGGAGTCGCGGACCACCGACGCCCGCAGCGACGTCTACGGCGTCGGCGTCATGCTCTACGAGATGCTCACGGGCGCTCCGCCGTTCACGGGTGAGAGCCCGTTCACGATCGCCTACAAGCACGTGCACGAGCAGGTCCCGCCGCCCTCGACCCGCGCGCCCGGACTGTCCCCCTCGATGGACGCCCTCGTCCTCGACGCCCTGGCCAAGGACCCCGACGAACGTCCCGACGACGCCGGGGAGATGCTCGAGCAGCTGCGCGCGGTGCAGGCCTCGCTGACCCCGGAACAGCTCGCCGCCCGCCCGCCCCGCCCCGCCGGTGCGGCCGCGCCGGGCAGCACGACCCGCATCGGCGAGGCCGCCGCCGTCGCGGCCACCCCGACGAAGCGACCCGCGCCGACCGAGGGCCACCGTTCCCGCCGCGGCCTGCTGGTCGGACTGGTCCTGCTCGTGCTCGCCGTCGCCGCCGGACTGGCCTGGTACTTCACCGCCGGCCCCGGCGCGTACACCACGACCCCGTCGGTCGCGGGGAAGTCACCGCAGGAGGCCACCAGCACCCTGCAGGCCGCGGGTCTCGCGGTCGAGCAGCGGCAGGGGTTCAGCGACACCGTCGCGCAGGGCCTCGTGGTCTCCAGCGACCCCGGGGAGGGCGGTCGCGTCCGCAAGGACGGCACCGTGACGATCGTCGTCTCCCAGGGCGTCCAGCAGTTCGCCGTCCCCGAGGTCGTCGGCAAGAGCCGGAGCGACGCGGAGCAGCTCCTCACCGGTACCGGCCTCACGGTCGGGAACGTCAGCGAGCAGTTCGACGAGAAGGTCCCGGACGGCTCGATCGTGGCCGCCACCCCGGGCGTGGGGCAGGTCGTGCCCCACGACTCCAGGGTCGACCTCGTCGTCTCGAAGGGTCGCGAACCGATCGGCGTGCCCGGGGTCGTGAACCAGACGCAGGACGCCGCCCAGAAGGCCATCACCGCCGCAGGTCTGTCGGTGGGCAAGATCACCCAGCAGGTCAGCGAGAGCGTCGCGGCCGGTGAGGTCATCTCCCAGACACCCCCCGACGGGACGCTGTTCCGCGGTGACGCCGTCGACCTGGTCGTCTCCTCGGGTCCGCCGCTGGTGGCCGTCCCGCCCGTGCAGGGCACGCAGGTCGACGCGGCCCGCGCCAAGCTCCAGGGACTCGGGTTCCAGGTCCAGGTCACCAACGTCCTCGGCGGGGTGTTCGGCACCGTCCGCTCCAGCGATCCCGAGGCCGGCACGTCGATCCCCAAGGGGTCGACGATCACCCTCACCGTCGTCTGAGGACGCACGAAGGGCCCGCCACCCGGAGGTGGCGGGCCCTTCGTCGTGCACGGTCAGCGCTTGGAGAGCATCTCCGCCGCGAGGAACGCGAGCTCCAGCGACTGCTGGTGGTTCAGCCGCGGGTCGCACAGCGACTCGTAGCGGGTCGCCAGCGCCGCGTCGTCGATCTCCATGGCCCCACCGAGGCACTCGGTGACGTCGTCCCCGGTGAGTTCGACGTGCAGGCCGCCGGGCACCGTGCCCAGGACCTGGTGGACCTCGAAGAACCCGCGGACCTCGTCCACGACGTCGTCGAAGCGACGGGTCTTGTACCCGCTGGTCGAGGTGATCGTGTTGCCGTGCATCGGGTCGCAGACCCAGGTGACCTGAGCGCCGGACTTCGTGACCCCCTCGACGAGGGCGGGCAGGGCCTCGCGGATGGTCGAGGCGCCCATGCGTGTGATGAAGGTCAACCGGCCCGGTTCGCGGTAGGGGTCGACCTTGTCGATGAGCGCGAGCGCGTCGTCGACGGAGGTCTTCGGCCCCAGCTTGATCCCGATGGGGTTGCGGATCTTCGCGGCGAAGTCCACGTGCGCACCGTCGAGCTGACGGGTGCGCTCCCCGATCCAGACCATGTGCGCGGCGACGTCGTAGGGACCGCCCTGGCGCACGTCCTCGGCGGCGGGACCGCTGAGCGGCGGTTCCTCGTCGAGGGTCCGGGTCAGCGGACGCTCGTAGTCGAGCAGCAGGGCCTCGTGGCTGGACCAGAACTGCACGGTCTGCAGGGCGTCGAAGTCGGCGCCGCAGGCCGCCATGAACTTCATGGCCTTGTCGATGTCGTGCGCGAGTGAGTCGTACTTGGCGTTGGCCGCGGTGGCCGCGAAGCCGCGGTTCCACTCGTGGACCTTGCGCAGGTCCGCGTACCCACCGGTCGTGAACGCCCGGATGAGGTTCAGCGTCGCGGACGACGTGTGGTAGGCGCGGAGCAGCCGCTGCGGGTCGGGGATCCGCGACTCGGGGGTGAACGCGTAGTCGTTGACGGCGTCACCGCGGTAGGCGGGCAGCGTGACGCCGTCGCGGGTCTCGTCGTTGCTGGAGCGCGGCTTGGAGAACTGCCCCGCCATGCGACCGACCTTGATGATCGGCAGGCTCGCCCCGTAGGTGAGGACGGCCGACATCTGCAGCATCGTCTTCAGCCGGCGGCGGATGCCGTCGGCCGTCGCCCCCGCGAAGGTCTCCGCGCAGTCCCCGCCCTGCAGCAGGAACGCCTCGCCCCGGGCGGCCTTGGCCAGCTGCCCGCGCAGCTGGTCGGACTCCCCCGCGAAGACCAGGGGCGGATACGACGCGAGCTCCGCGTGCACCTCGGCCAGCGCGGCGGCGTCCGGCCACTGCGGCTGCTGGGCGGCGGGCAGGTCGGGCCACGTGATGCTGGACAGACCCGCGGAGTTCGTCGTCGTGGGAGTGCTCACGCGGGCAAGTGTCGCACCCCCCGCGGGGTGGGGTCGCCACACATGTGACCGAGCGTCACCAACGGACGCCGGCTGTCTCGGCCCGTCGTGCGTCGGGCACCGTGCGCAACACCCCGGTGGCCTCGGCCAGCGGCACCTGGTGGACCTCGACCCCGTGCAGGGACGCCATCGTGCCCAGGTTCCCGCTCGCGAGCGCCTCGATCGCCGACAGCCCGAACCGCGTCGCGAGGATCCGGTCGGCCGCCGACGGGGTCCCGCCCCGCAGCAGGTGGCCCAGGACGGTGACCCGCGTCGACAACCCCGGGACGCGGGCGAGGAGCTCGTGCTCCAGGGCGTCCCCGGCCCCGCCGAGCTGGGCGTGTCCGAAGGCGTCCCGCGGGGCGTTCTTCGCGGCTTCCTCGCCGTGGACCTTCGCGCCCTCGCTGACGACGATGAGCGGCGCCTGACCGCGGGCCAGGACGGAGCGCGTGACGTCGGCGACGGCGTCGAGGTCGGGGTCCTCCTCGGGCAGGATCGTGACGTGCGCGCCGGCCGCCATCCCGGTGTGCAGCGCGATCCAGCCGGCGTGGCGGCCCATCACCTCCACGATCATCGCCCGGTGGTGGCTCGCGCCGGTGGTGGCGAGGCGGTCGCAGGCGTCGACGGCGGTCTGCACCGCGGTGTCGAAACCGAACGTCGCATCGGTGGCCGACAGGTCGTCGTCGATGGTCTTGGGGGCACCCACGACCGGGATGCCCGCGGCGTGCAGGGCCGTCGCGACGCCGAGGGTGTCCTCGCCGCCGATGGCCAGCAACGCGTCCACCTCGAGCGCCGTCAACTGCTTGCGG
Source organism: Kineococcus sp. GCM10028916 (assembly GCF_042674865.1). NCBI lineage: Bacteria > Bacillati > Actinomycetota > Actinomycetes > Kineosporiales > Kineosporiaceae > Kineococcus > Kineococcus sp. GCM10028916. Next base: position 89,158 of record NZ_JBHTFM010000016.1, read on the forward strand.
ACCCGGGCGACGCCGTCGTCGACGCCGTCGGCCAGCGGGTTCGTCCGCGACGAGCCGAGGATCGTGCCGCCGATGGTCAGCAGCGGTCTGACGGTGTCCTCGTCGAGGGGGACGGTGTCCCCGTCGAGGACCCCGCGCCAGCCGTCGAGGAACCCGACGAACTCCATCCCGTGCCGTTGCGTCCCGGCCAGCACCGCCGCCCGGATGACCGCGTTCAGTCCGGGGCAGTCGCCGCCCCCGGTGAGGATCCCGACCCGCATCGTGCGTTCTCCAGTCCCCGGCGCCTTCGCCGACGTGCCTGTCGTCCGTCCGGGGGGAACTCTGCCACCGCGGGTCTAGTGCTGCGCGTCGCCGGGCCCCGGCGCGTCGCCGCCCGGGGCGGCGCGCCCGCCCGGGCCGCCCGTGGAGGTGCTGGGCGGTTCGGGGACGCCGGTGCTGCGGGACAGCTCGCTGCGCAGCCGGCTGCGCTCGGCGTAGGCGTCGACGTACTCCTGGCGCGACAGCTTCTGGATCGCGTACATGATCTCGTCGGTGACGGAGCGGACGACGAGCTGGTCGTCCCCCCGACCGGCGAAGCGGGAGAAGTCCAGCGGCTCCCCGAACACGGCGCCGACGCGCCGGATCCGGGGCAGCCTCCGGCCGGTCGGCAACAGGTCCTCCGTGCCGATCATCGCGACCGGGATCACCGGGGCGCCCGAGGCGAGGGCGATGCGGGCGACACCGGTGCGGCCGCGGTAGAGGCGACCGTCCGGCGACCGCGTCCCCTCGGGGTAGATCCCGAAGAGGTCACCCTCCTGCAGGACGCGCACCGCCCCCGCGATGGCGGCCGAGGACGCCCGGCCCCCGGACCGGTCGACGGGCAGTTGACCGATCCCGTGCATGAGGCCCTTGGTGAGCCGACCACGCACGCCACGGCCGGTGAACAGGTCCGCCTTGGCGATGAAGGTGACCCGCCGCTCGACCACCGTCGGGAGCAGCACGGTGTCCGCGGCGGAGAGGTGGTTGCTGGCCAGGATCGCCGGACCGTCGGTGGGGACGTTCTCGAGCCCGCGGACCCAGGGCCGGAACACGGCCGTGACCAGCGGTTCCGCGACCAGCAGCTTGATCGGCCAGTACAGGACGGGAAAGCGCGGCACCGGCCCCCCTCGTCCTTCGTCGCCCGATCGGTGATCGCTGACCCTAGCGAACGGACCGGCGCGCGCCACGCCGAAACCTCGACCACCCCGGGTCACCCGTGACACCATTGGGACGTGCCTCGAACCCCGGACGACGGATCCGGTCCCCTCGACGTCGATGCGGCGTTCGCGCTGATCGTCGCGCACTGGGGTGAGGAAGCCACGTCGAGGACCGACACGCCGACCTGGGACACCACCCCCGAGGCCGACGAGGACGACGCCCAGGCCGGCGACGCGCCCCGCCCCGAGCCCCGGTTGGTCCGCCCGGTCACTCCGCTCCCTCCGCCCCCTCACGAGGACGTCCCGACGCCCGAGTGGTTCGCGACCCCCCGCCGGCGCGACGACGAACCGGTCGAACTGCGGTCCTCCTCCGAGGAACGCTTCGTCCCCGCCGAGCCGCAGCCCCTCCCCCGCGACCTCCTGGGCTGGGCCGCGTGGATCGCCGTCGTCGGCGCACCACTGTTCCTGCTCGTCGTGGCGCTGGGCTGGAACGACGTCCCGCAGCTCGTCACCGCGATCACCGCGGGGGTGTTCGTGGCCGGGTTCGCGACCCTGGTCATCCGTCTTCCCGGCTCGCGGGACGACGACGACGACGACGGTGCCGTGGTCTGAGACCCGTCCTCAGACGGCCGGGACGAGCAGGTCGGCGACGACCGCCAGGTGGTCGGTGGCTGCGGCCGCGTTCCCCGGTGGGGTGCTGACCCCGGTGACGCTCAGCCGGCGATCGACGAGGACCAGGTCCAGCCGCCTGCGCGGTGCCCGCGCCGGGAAGGTCGGGAAGGGCCGGCCCGCGACCTCGGCCGCGTCCGCGAGCACCGTCGAGAAGCGCTGGTGGACCGCTCCCCCGGGTTCTTCGTTGAGGTCACCCGCCATCACCAGGGGCGCGTCGGACCACGGCCCGCAGGACCCCGGGACGGGGGTCGCGGGCAGCAGCCGGGCCACGTGGTCGGAGCGCTCCCCCGCCTCCAGGCCGAGGTGGACGCTGCGCACCAGCACCTCCCGCGACCACCCCCCACCCAGCGGGACGCGGACGACGGCCTCAGCGGTTCCCCTGCGCCGCACCGGCCTTCGCCCCCGCCAGCGGGCCGTCGGCAGTTCCCGCACCGCACCGGCCCGCACGTCGACGCGGGCGGCGGTGAGCACCGCCGTCCCCGCGCCGGCCCGACCCCACGCCGCGAGCCAGAGGCCGGTGTCGGCGGCGAGGTCCCCGAGCCGGTGGGCGACCGGACCGAACGTGGGGACCTCCTGCAGGCACACGACGTCGGCCGCCGCGGTGCGCAGCAGGTCGCGCAGCGCGACGGTGTCGTCGAGCAGCTCGCGCACGTTGAACGTCGCCACCCGCATCCGGGCGACAGGGCGCCCGACGGAACCCGGGCCGGCCATCAGCCCCAGCCGCGGGACAGGTCCGCCGCACCCACCAGACCCGCCGCCGGGCCGAGCTTGGCGCGGGCGATCGTCAGCTCGGGACGGAACCCCCGCCCCGTGAGGGTGCGGCGGAACGCCTCGCGGCAGGGGCCGAGCAGGAGTTCGCCCGCGTCGGAGACCCCACCCCCGATGACGACGGTCCCCGGGTCCAGCGCGGCGGCGAGGTTCGCGACGCCGATGCCGAGCCAGCGGCCGACGTCCTCGAAGAGTTCCACGGCGGCCGGGTCGCCGGCCCGGGCGGCCTCGGTGACGAGGGGGCCGGTGATCGCCTCGGGATCACCCCCGGCGAGTTCCAGCAGCGTGTGCGCGACGGGCGAGTTCGACCGGGCGAGCTCGCGGGCCTCGCGCACCAGCGCGTTGCCCGAGGCGTACTGCTCCCAGCAGCCGCGGTTGCCGCACTCGCAGCGGTGGCCACCGGGGACGACGATCATGTGCCCGAACTCGCCGGCGATGCCGTAGCGGCCACGGACCACGCGGCCCTGGTTGACGATCCCGCCGCCGATGCCCGTGCCCATCGTCACGCAGACGAGGCGCGACTCCTCCTGGCCGGCCCCGAAGCGGTACTCGGCCCAGGCGGCGGCGTTGGCGTCGTTCTCGACGATCGTGCGCCGGCCGATGCGCCGACCCAGCCGGGCACGGATGCGCCGTTCGACGGCCTCGCGCAGCGGTTCGTGGCGCCAGGCCAGGTGCGGTGCGAAGAGCACCGTCGCGCGTTCGGCGTCGACGAAACCCGCGGCCCCGATGCCGACGGAGACGATGTCGTGGTGGGCGGCGAGCTCCTCCACGACCTCGGCGATCGTGTCCTCGACCCCCTGCGGGCTCGTCGTGGGCGTGTCGCGCCGCAACTGCATGACGACGTTGCCCTCGCCGTCGACGACTCCCGCCGCGACCTTCGTCCCGCCGATGTCGACGCCGACGGCCGGCCCGTCCCCGATGAAGACCCGACGGGTCTGCTGGCGCAGCCGTTGCTGCAGCGCGACCCGTCGCGGGTCGGGTGCGCGCCGACGGCGGGGCGGGCGCGGGGTGCGGGGTACGGCCATGTCTCTGCTCCCGATCGCAGGGGTGTCGTCCGTCAGACCCGGGCGAGGTCGGCGGCGCCGATGATCCCGGCGTCGTTGCCCTTCGTCGCCGTGCGCAGCGGCGGCGGCTTGCGGTGGGTCCGGCCGGAGAGGTTCTCCGCCAGGCTCACCCGGGCCGGGGCCAGCAGCAGGTCACCGGCGCTGGACACGCCGCCACCGATGACGACGACCTCGGGATCGAGCATCGCGACGAAGCTCGCGACGGCCTCGCCCAGCCAGCGGCCCACGTCGGCGAGCAGGCGCGCGCAGCCGGGGTCACCGGCCTGGGCGAGGCGGGTGATGACGGGACCGGTCACCGCTTCCGGGTCGCCACCGACCTCGCGCAGCAGCACCGCACCGTCGGCGTCGCCGGAGCGGAGCAGGTCGCGAGCGTCGCGGACGAGGGCGTTCCCGGCGACGTACTGCTCCCAGCAGCCGGAGTTCCCGCACCCGCAGGCCCGGCCACCGGGGACGGCGCGGACGTGACCGAGTTCGGCGGCGGCGCCGTTGGCCCCGCGCTGCAGCAGACCGCCGGAGACGATCCCGCCCCCGAGGCCGGTGCCGAGCGTGAGCATGACGAGGTCGGTGACCGCGTTGCCCTCCTCGTCGAGACCGCCACCGAAGCGGTACTCCGCCCATGCGGCGGCGTTCGCGTCGTTCTCGACCACGACGCGGCGCGCCACGCGGGACTCCAGGCGGTCGGCGAGGGGTTCGTCGCGCCAGGCGAGGTTCGGGGCGAAGACGACGCTGCGCCGGGCGGCGTCGACGAAACCGGCCGCGGCGACGCCGACGGGACCGAACTCGTGGGTCGTCTCCAGCTCCGCGATCGCGTCCGCGACGGCGTCGGCGATGGCCTCGGGGTGCAGGGCCGGGGTCTCCCGGCGGGTCTGGGCGATGATCTCGCCGCGGTGGTCGACGACCCCGGCGGCGATCTTCGTCCCCCCGATGTCGACACCGACGGCGTTGCCGCTGCTCGTGGCGTCGTGGTGGTGCGTCTCGGCGCGCTGCTCGACCATGCCGGTGCGGTTCTCCCTGCGACGTCGGCCCCGCGACCGGGGCGGCTGCCCGAACGTGCAGCCCCGGCGAGGTTACCCGGTGCGTGCGGGTGACCCGTGCCGGTCCCGCGCCTCAGCCGAGGACGACTCCCAGGGCGGTCATGCCACCGAGCAGCAGGGCCGTCAGCCCGAGCCCGCCCCCGACGGCGACGGCGATCTTCGCCTGCCGGCTCTGCAGGCCGCGTGGTCCCTTGACGTCGGTGCGGGCGAGGGCACCGAGCATGCGCTCGACCTCGGCCTCGTCGACGGCCGGAGCGTCGGGCCGGGGCTGCTCGAAGTCCAGCGCGAGCTGACCGTCCTCGTCCTCGACGACCCGTGCGGGCGGGACCTCACGGCGCACGGGCGCGGCGGTCACCACCGGAGCGGGCACCACCGGCGCGGGGGCGGGCAGCAACGAGGCGTGGCAGAGGGAGCACCAGTCCTGCTCGGGGCGGACCCGGGCGGCGCAGGAGGGGCAGCGCTCGGCGCGCGCCACGACGGGACCCTCGGGCACGGGCGCCGCGGCGGGTTCGTGCGCGAGCCGGCTGACCGGCGGGCCGACCTCGACCGCGCCGAACGCGGCGCTGGTGCGGGTCGTGTCGCGACCGGCGTGCCGGGGGGCCGGCAGCAGGCCCTGGTCGTCGAGCGGCGCGAAGCCGTGGAGGTCCCCGACGGGGAGCGGTCGCGCCTTCTCGTCGTTCACACCTGCACGCATCGACACCCCCGGCCCCGACCTTGAACCCCTCCCGCTGCTCCGTGCGGGTGTCGCGGTGACGTCGCGCCGGGGCGGGGACCCCTCGCAGGTAGGGTCGTCGCACCGCCGACGGAGACGGCGGCGCCCGGACGTCCGCGCACCGCGCGAGCACGGCGGCCCGGGAGCGATGCGAGGAGGAACCAGCGTGCGGAGCAGCTGCGAGCCACCGCTCGTCCAGCCCGCCACGACCGGCAACCTGACCGACTGCGTGGTGGACACCGCGCGGCAGGACCCCCGGCACGTCAGCGTGAGCCGCAAGGGTGCGGACGGCACGTGGCAGCACATCACGGCGCAGGAGTTCCTCGCCGACGTCACCGCGATCGCGAAGGGTCTGCTGGCCGCGGGCATCCACCCCGGCGACCGGATCGGGATCATGGGCCGGACCAGCTACGAGTGGACGTTGTTCGACGTCGCCGGGTGGTTCGCGGGGGCCGTGACCGTCCCCGTCTACGAGACGAGCTCCCCGGAGCAGATCGAGTGGATCCTCTCCGACTCCGGCTGCGTGGCCGCCGTCGTGGAGACGACCGAGAACGCGGGCCGGATCGCCTCCGTCCGCGAGCGCCTCCCCGCGCTGCGCGACGTCTGGACGCTGGAGTCGGGGGCCGTCGCCGACCTGCGCACCGCGGGCGAGGACGTCAGCGACGCCGACGTCGAGCACTCCCGTTCGCTGGCCCGTCCGGGCGACCCGCTGACGATGATCTACACGTCCGGGACGACGGGCCGGCCCAAGGGCTGCCTGCTCACCCACGGCAACTTCCTCGACCTGGCCCGCAACGCCGACGAGGCCATCCCCGAGGTGCTGCGCCGCCAGGACGCGGCGACGTTGCTGTTCATCCCGCTGGCCCACGTCTTCGCCCGCTTCATCCAGGCGCTGTGCCTGGTCAGCCGGATCCGGATGGGCCACACGGCCGACGCCAAGGACCTGTTGCCGGACCTCGCCGGGTTCCGGCCCACGTTCATCCTGGCCGTGCCGCGGGTGTTCCAGAAGGTCTTCAACGGGGCCGAGCAGCGCGCCGCCTCCGGCGGGAGGTTCCGGGCGCGGATCTTCGAGCAGGCCGCGCTCACCGCGGACGCGTGGTCGCGGGCCATCGACACCGGGGGCCCGTCGGTGGCGCTGCGGGTGCGGCACCGCGTCTTCGACCGCCTGGTCTACTCCAAGCTGCGGACGCTGATGGGGGGCCGCGTCGAGTACGCCGTCTCCGGGGGCGCGCCGATGGGTGAGCACCTCGCGCACTTCTTCCGCGGCGTCGGTCTCGTCGTGCTCGAGGGCTACGGGCTCACCGAGACCACGGCCCCGCTGACGGTCAACCGCCCCTCCCGGATCAAGGTCGGGACCGTGGGGCCGCCGCTGCCGGGTACCGACATCGCGATCGCCGAGGACGGCGAGATCCTCGCCCGCGGGGTCGGGGTCTTCCACGAGTACCGGGGACGCGCCCAGGAGACCGAGGAGGCCTTCGCCGACGGGTGGTTCCGCACCGGCGACCTCGGCACCCTCGACGACGAGGGCAACCTGCGGATCACCGGGCGCAAGAAGGAGATCATCGTCACGGCGAACGGCAAGAACGTCGTGCCGTCCGCGCTGGAGGACCGGCTCCGGGCGCACGCGCTGATCTCGCAGGCCGTCGTCGTCGGCGACGGTCGCCACTTCGTGGCCTGCCTGCTCACGCTGGACGAGGAGGCGCTGCCGGGTTGGGGCGCCAACCACGGCAGACCCGGTCTCGACCTCGCCGGTGCCCGTACCGACGGTGAGGTCCTCGCCGAGCTCCAGAAGGCCGTCGACAAGGCCAACGAGTCGGTCAGCCGGGCGGAGTCCATCCGCAAGTTCCGGGTGCTGGACGACGACTTCACCGTGGAGAACGGCTACCTGACCCCCTCGCTCAAGGTGAAGCGGTCGGAGGTCCTGAAGGACCTCGCCCACCAGGTCGAGGCCCTCTACTCCTCGTGATCCACTCGATGAGCCGCCGCGACGCGTCCACGCTCGTGGCGTGGACGGGGCTGATGGCCCTGGCCACCCACAGCGTGGTGCGCTACCGGTGGTGGATCGTCGCCGGTTACGTCGTCATCGCCGCCCTGGTCGTGGGCCTGGCGTGGACGGCACGCGACGACCGGCGGGAGGCGCGGGACGGCGCAGCGGGCGGGTGGGTCCCCTCCGCCCTGCTGACCCTCGTCGGCCTGGTGAACCTGGGCGTCCCCGCCTTCAGCTACCTCGACGACGCGGGGCAGCTGCTGGTCCGCATCGTGCTCGGGGTGTGCTGCTTCGTCGTCGCCGGGCTGCTGCTCCCCGGCAGCGGGGCCAGCCGGCGACTGGCGGTGCTCGCGGCGGTCGTCGGGGCCGTGGGCACGGGCGCGCTGGTGATCGTCGGCGACCCGGCGCCCCGCATCGACGTCTGGGTCATCCTGCAGCAGTCCGCGGACGCGATGGCCGCGGGGAAGTCGATGTACGCCCAGACCTGGGTCGGCTCCCCCGGCATCACCGACGCCTTCGCGTACCTGCCGTGGACGGCGGTGCTCACGGCCCCGGGTCGCTGGCTCGCCGGGGACGTGCGCTGGGCGCTGCTGGTCCTCGTCCTGGTCAGCGCTCTCTGCGTCGGTGCGCTGGGCCGCTGGCGTCGGCCGGCGGTCGCGGCGGCCGCGCTGCTGCTGCTCGCTCCCGGCTCCGGGACGTTGATCGAGCAGGCCTGGACGGAACCTACGGTGCTCGTCGGCCTCGCCGGCTGGGCGCTGCTGGTGCGGACCGGGCGTGCGTGGTGGGCGGTGGTCCCGCTCGCGGTGGCGCTGGCCAGCAAGCAGCACGTGGTGGCCCTGCTGCCGCTGCTCGCGGTCTGGCCCCGTTTCGGCTGGCGGCGCACGGCGGTCGCCACCGGTGGGGCGGGGTTGCTCATGGCGCCCTGGATCGTCGCCGGGTTCGGCGACTTCCGGCACGACACGGTCACGACGATGCTCGACCTCGCCCCCCTGCGCTTCGCCGACACGCTCTACACCTTCGTGCTCAACGAGGCCGGCGTGCAGTTGCCGATCGCCGTCGTCGGGGTGGTCGTCCTGGCGGTCCTGGGTGCGGCCGTGGTGACGCTGCGCCGCCGCGCGGTCGGTCTGGCCGGCCTGCTGAGCTGGTGCGCGGCCGTCCTGTTCGTGGCGAACCTGGTGAACAAGCAGGCCTTCTACAACCAGTTCTGGCTCGTCGGTGCCCTGCTGCTGCTCGCCGTGGCCGCGTCCTCGGGCGCGCTCAGTCCCGCCGTTCCGCCGGGTCGGGTGGAACGTCGGTCCCGGCCAGCAGATCGGCCAGTCGACGTGCCTGCTCCTCCCAGCCCCAGCGACGGCTGACCCACTCGCGTCCCGCGGCACCGAACTCCTCGGCGGTCCTCCCGTCCTGCAGCAGGCCGGCGACCGCGGCGGCCACCTCAGCGCTGGAGCGGCCGTCGACGACGTGACCGTTCACCCCGTCGAGGAGGGCGTCCGGGGCTCCCCCGGAGTCCCCCGCCACGACGGGCAACCCGCAGGCGGCGGCCTCGAGGTAGCAGATGCCGAGGGCCTCGGGTTCCAGCCCGCCGAGGCGGGTGCGGGTCGGCATGCAGAAGACGTCACCGGCGGCGTAGTACTCCGGCGCCCGGTCCCACGGGACCGACCCGGTGAAGACGACGTCCCCGGACACCCCCGAGCGCCGGGCGAGCGCCTCCACCGCTCCGCGGTGCGGACCGTCGCCGACGATCAGCAGCGCCGCGCCCGGCACCCGCCGCCGGATCTCGGGGAGCGCCCGGACCAGGACGTCCTGGCCCTTGCGGGCGACGATCCGCGAGACGCAGACGACGACGGGGCGCTGCCCCAGGCCGAACTCGGCCCGCACCCGCTCCCGGGCCGCGGGGTCGGGACGGAACACGTCCGCGTCGACGCCCGGGGTGAGCCGGCGCATCCGGGACCTCGCGGCGGCGGTGAGCGGTCGCTCGATGCGCGAGCGGCACCAGTCGCCGAGGTAGGTGACGGTGTCGTTGCCCTCCCCGATCCGGCGCAGGGCCGAGCGGGAACCAGGCAGGCTGGACCACCACACCTCGTGGCCGTGCGTCGTCGCGACCGTGCGCCGCACCCCGGCCGTGCGCAGCGCGGGCGCCATCAGCCCCAGCGGGGCCGCTGCCCCGAACCAGACCCGGTCGGCGTCGTGCTCGCGGGCCGTGCGCTGCACCCGCCGCACGATGCCCGGGGTGGGCACCATCAGCGGGGACGGGTCGCGGACCACGACGATCCCCCGCGCGGCCAGCTCCGCGTCCACGGCGGCGTCACCCCGCTGGCGGGCGGTGTGCACGACGACCCGGGCCGCGTCGCCGTCGCCGAAGGCGGGCAGGCGGCGGACGACGGCGTGGACGAACGACTCGATGCCCCCGGTCCGCGGCGGGAAGTCGTTGGTGACGACGAGCGTGCTCACGGCCCCCACCCCACCAGGTCGCTCGCGACGTCGGCGCGCCAGGTCTCGACGACGTCCGCGAACGAGCGGCCCAGCGCCTGCCGGCAGGCGGCCTCCAGGTCCGTCCCGGCCAGCACCGTGCGGAGCAGGGCCGTCACCGCCGACGTCCCCGCCACCCGGGCCGCCGACGTCACCAACGTCCACGCCGCGGCGTAGGCGAGCTGCAGCGCCGCCGGCTCCGAGCTGCGGAACGCCGCGTCGTCGGGGACCTGCGGGACGCCGTCCGCGCTCAGCAGCGGGGCGGCGAGCGCCGTCGCGGCGACGTCGCGACGCAGGCGGGCGACGTGGTCGGCGTAGCCCTCGGTCAGCCAGGTGGGCACCACGGCACCGGCGGCGCGGGGGGTCGCCCGGGTCGCGACGTGGACGAGTTCGTGGGTGAGGGTGACGCTGCGCCCCAGCGGGGTCAGCGCGGCGAAGCGCTCCACCGAGAGCACGACGCGGACCCCGGCCGGGGCACCGTCGGGCAGGTCGGCGTCGAGGCCCACGGCGACGGCGTCGAGCCGCCCAGAGGCGTCCCGTCCGGCGAACCGGGTGACCTCGGCGGCCGTGGGGAGGACGACGACCGCCGTCCCCCGGGGCCAGTGCCCGCCCCAGGCGGCGTCGACGCGCGCGGTGGCGTCGGGGAGGTCGGCCGCGACCTGGTCGGCGACCTCACCGGCGGCGGGGTCGACGACGAGGACGACCCCGCCCCCGACGATCCGGGCCTCGACGTCACCGAGGTCCCACGGCTGCGGTGTCCCCGCGGTGGAGGTGCGGAGCCGACCGTCCCAGCCGGCCCGGAAGGCACCGGCGACGGCCCGCCCCTCGCCCTCGACGCGGACCCGGAGGGTCCCCGTGACGTCCGCGGCCGCGTCGTCGAGTCCGCTGACGGCCCACTCGCGCAGCCCGGCGCGCACGGCCCGGGCGTCGAGGACGCGCACGGCGCTGCGCTCGGCGGGGTCGTAGCCCGCTCCGGCCGCCGTGAGGTCACCGGCCACCAGCGCGGCCCCACGGGCGGCGAGGACCTGCTGGACGTCGTCGGGTGCGGGGGCCGTGGGCGGCGCGGAGCACCCGGCGAGGACGGGGGGCGCCAGGAGGAAGAGCCGCCGGGGGAACGACGGGACGGGACGCACCGCGGCATCATCCCGCCTCGCACTGGGTCGCCAGCCGCAGCGGGGGGACCAGCCCGGAGGCCGCGAGCACCTCCACCGCCCCGAGCTCGTCGGCGTCGAGCACCGCGTCCCCCGGTGGTCCGAGCAGGACCGAGACGACGCACTCGGAGCACGCCTGCGGACGGACCGTGCAGCTGTCGCAGTCGATGAGCACCGGGTGACCTCCGGATCGTCGGGACCGGCCCCAGCGGCCGGTGCTCCGCATCCCAGCACCGCCCTCCGACACGACCCCTCGAACGGACGTTCGACGAGGTCAGCGGGCCGGGCGGAGGTCCGTGGGCACCGCAGCGGCCGACGGAGCGGCGTGCCGGCCGACCCCCGCGGGGGGCGGTCTGCGCGTGTCGTGCCGCGGTCGTGTCGGGCCCGGCGCCTACGGTCCCCCCATGTCCACCGGCACCACCAGCTTCCAGAGCAGCTTCGAGGACCTGGGCCGGCCGCTGGCGGACGTGACCTTCGTGGTCGTCGACCTCGAGACGACCGGTGGCCCCCCGGCCGGGGCCGGCATCACCGAGATCGGCGCGGTGAAGGTCCGCGGGGGCCAGGTCCTCGGCGAGTTCCAGACCCTGGTGCGTCCGACCTCCCCCATCCCCGCCTTCGTCCAGGTCCTCACGGGGATCACGAACCGGATGGTCGCCTCGGCGCCGACGCTGCGGCAGGCGCTCCCCGCGTTCCTGGAGTTCGCCGGCTTCGACCGCGGCGCGGTCCTCGTCGCGCACAACGCCCGCTACGACGTCTCGTTCCTCGTCGCCGCCTGCGGGCTCACCGACCGCGACTGGCCGAAGCCGCGGGTGGTGGACACCGTCGTCCTGGCCCGTCAGCTCGTCGACCGCGACGAGGCCCCGAACAACAAGCTCGGGTCGCTGGCCCGGTTGTTCGGCACTGTGACCACCCCGGACCACCGCGCCCTCAACGACGCCCGCGCGACGGTCGACGTCCTGCACGCGCTGCTCGGACGGGTCGGCAACCGCGGCGTCCACACGATCGAGGACCTGACCGCGTTCGCCGCGACGGTCGTCAGCAAGGCGCGCCGGGAGAAGAAGCACCTCGCCGTCGGGCTGCCCTCGGCCCCGGGGGTCTACCAGTTCCGCGACGCCGCCGGGCGGGTCCTCTACGTCGGCACGTCCGTCGACGTGCACCGGCGGGTGTCGTCCTACTTCACGGCCTCGGAGACGCGTCCGCGGATGACCGAGATGGTCCGGGCGGCGACCAGCGTCGTCCCGGTGGTCTGCGAGACCCCGCTGGAGGCGAGGGTGCGCGAACTCCGACTCATCGCCGAGCACGCCCCGCCCTACAACCGGCGCTCGAAGGCCCCGGAGAAGGTGACCTGGGTCAAGCTCACCACCGACGCCTGGCCCCGCCTGTCGCTGGTGCGGCAACGGCGCGAGGACGGTGGCGACTACCTGGGCCCCTTCCGCTCGGCCCGCACCGCCGAGCTCGCCGTGGAGGCCCTGCACGACGCCCACCCGTTGCGCCAGTGCACCCGTCGCATCCCGAAGAACCCCGCGCCGGACGGCCCGGGCGCCTGCGTGCTGCTCGAGATCGGTCGCTGCGGCGCGCCCTGCCTGGGCACCGGACGCGGCGGGCAGGACGCGCAGTCCTACGCCGGTGTCGTCGCGGCCGTCCGGGACGCGATGCACCACGACGCGACGACGACCTTCACCCGCGGCCGGGACCGGTTGCAGCTCCTCACCGAGCAGCAGCGCTACGAGGAGGCCGCCGGGGCCCGGGACCGCCTCGAGGCGTTCCTGCACGCCGCGGACCGTTCGCAGCGTCGCGCGCCGATCGCCTCGGCCCCCGAGATCGTCGCGGCCCGGCGCAGCGTCTCGACGCCGGGCTGGCGCAACGGCGGCTGGGAGGTCGTCCTCATCCGTCACGGCCGGCTCGCCGGGACCTGCGTGACCCCGCGGGGGGCTGATCCGATGCCGCACATCGCCGCCCTGCGGGCCACCGGCGAGGCCGTCCCCACGCCCGACGCCGCCCGCAGCGGCCTGCTGGTGGAGGAGACCGACCTGCTGCTGGGCTGGCTCGAGCAACCGGGGGTGCGCCTGGTCAGCGTGGAGGAGGACGACCGGCGACCCTGGGCCTCACCCGTGCGCGGCGCGGGCTGGGCGCGGTACCACCTGCGCTCGGGGCAGCCCGAGTAGTCTCGGCGCGTGATCACCGCCATCGTCAACGTCCAGTGCGACGGCCGGCGCATCCCCGAGGTCGCGCAGGCGCTCGCCGACCTCGACGGGGTCAGCGAGGTCTACTCGGTGACCGGGGACGTCGACCTCGTCGTCATGGTCCGCGTGCAGGAGCACGACCGGCTGGCCGACGTCATCGCCGGCGGGATCGCGCGGGTCGACGGCGTCGTCAGCACGACGACGAACATCGCCTTCCGCGCCTACTCCAAGCACGACCTCGAGACGGCCTTCGCCCTCGGTTTCGACTGAGGGACCCCCACCGCGGGGCACCCGGGACTCAGGCCGCGCTGGCGCGGACCCACCGGTCGAGCACGTCGGCCGCCGCGCCGGAGTCCAGCGCGGACTCGGCCCGCCGCATCCCCTCGGCGAGGTGGTCGACGAGCGCGGGCGCGGGGTCGACGGCGGTGGAGCCCGCGGCCCGCACCCCGGCCGCGACCATCGCCGCGGCCGCGTTGAGGACGACGGCGTCGCGCACCGGACCCCGCACTCCCGCGAGCAGGCGGCGGGCCACCTCCGCGTTGTAGCCCGCGTCCGCACCGCGCAGGTCGGCCAGCGTCGACGGCGCCAGCCCGAGCTCCGCGACGGCGTCGAGCACCGTCTCGGTGACGTGGCCGCCGCTCACGACCCAGATCCGGGCCGGCCCCGTGCTCGTGAGCTCGTCGAGCCCGTCCTCGCCGCGGAAGACCAGCGCCGAGGTCCGCCGGCCGGCCAGGACGCCGGCCACGAGCGGGGCGATCCGGCGGTCGGCGACCCCGATGGCGCAGGCCCCCGCCCGCGCCGGGTTGGTCAGCGGGCCGAGGACGTTGAAGGCCGTCGGCACCCCGAGGCCGCTGCGGGCGCCGGCGGCGAAGCGCATGGCGGGGTGGAAGACCTGGGCGAAGCAGAACGTGATCCCGACCTCGACGGCGAGCTGGCCGACCCGCTGCGGCGGCAGGTCGAGCCGGACCCCGAGCGCCTCGAGCACGTCGGCGGAGCCGGAGGAGGACGAGGCGGCCCGGTTGCCGTGCTTGACGACGCGGTGGCCGGCTCCGGCGAGCACCAGCGAGGCCATGGTCGAGATGTTCACCGTGTGCGCGCGGTCCCCGCCGGTGCCGACGAGGTCGACGATCGGACCGGGGACCTCCAACGGCACGGCGTGGCTCAGCATGGCCTCGGCCAGCCCGGTCAGCTCGGCGCTGGTCTCACCCTTGGCGCGCAGGGCCACGAGGAAGCCCGCCAGCTGGACGTCGTTGGCCTCTCCGCGCATCACCTGGTCCATGGCCCACGACGCCTGCTCCAGGGCGAGGTCGCGACCGGCCATCAGCTCGGTCAGCAGCCCGGACCACGTGGGTGCGGCGGGGGTGGTCATGGCTGGTCCTGGCTCCCTGGGTCGACACGATCGACGGCCGCGCTCGAGCGCGCGGCGACCCGAACCCTACTGATCGCGGGAACGGACGGGCCCACCTGCCGACGCGCCGGACGCGCGGTCCTCAGATCGAGACCGTTCTGTGACCTCAGGGGGCGGTGGACGCCGTCGCGGGGCCCGGACGCCTTGCTCCACGCAGGATCCGCACCCTCCGCACGACCTGCGCACACCCCGTGGCGAACCTCCCCCGACCGGCCCAACGGAGATCTACGACACGTTGTCGGTGGGCCGGGCAGCGAAGCAGAAACGGGTGGGGCATGATTGTGCGCGTGGCGAGTGCACAGGCTGTCCAGAGCAGTACCCCGAGTCCGGCCCACGGGTCCGTGAACCGACCGAACATGGTGTCGGTCGGCGTGATCGTGTGGCTGTCGAGCGAGCTCATGTTCTTCGCGGGCCTGTTCGCCATGTACTTCACGATCAGGTCGGTGGCCCCGGCGCTCTGGGAGTCCGGCCCCGAGCTGCTGAACGTGCCGTTCTCCAGCGTCAACACGACGATCCTCGTGATCTCGTCGTTCTGGTGCCAGTTCGGGGTGTTCGCCGCGGAGCGCTTCCAGCCGCGCCGCCTCGGCAAGCTCCACCAGCTCTCCAAGTGGGGCATGCAGGAGTGGTTCGTCCTCACCTACATCTTCGGAGCGCTCTTCGTCGCCGGCCAGGTCTTCGAGTACGCGGAACTCGCGCACGAGGGTCTGACCATCGCCACCAACGCCTACGGCTCGGTCTTCATCCTCGCCACCGGCTTCCACGGCATCCACGTCTTCGGCGGACTGATCGCCTTCCTCATGGTCATCGGCCGGTCCTTCGCCGTGAAGCGGTTCGGGCACCAGGAGGCGACCAGCGCCATCGTCGTCTCGTACTACTGGCACTTCGTCGACGTCGTGTGGATCGGTCTGTTCACGATCATCTACATCCTCAAGTAACGCCCCGACCGCCAGCGCAGTTCCCGCAGTCCGAACGCCCCGTAGGAAGCGAGCACCAGCACCGTGACCAGGACCCTCACCGCACTCAGCGCCCGACGGCGCCACCCGATGGCCGTCGTCGTGCTGATCGCGTTGGCGCTCCTCCTCGTCGGCGGCCTGTACGCCGCGGTGGCCCCGCGCGACGCGCAGGCGACCACCGCGACCGCGTCGGCCGACGACGTCGAGGCGGGCAAGAAGCTGTTCCTCGCCAACTGCAGCACCTGCCACGGGCTCAACGCGCAGGGTGGTGGCGTGGTCGAGGGCAAGAACCCCGGCCCCTCCCTCATCGGCGTGGGCGCCGCGGCCGTCGACTTCCAGGTCGGCTCCGGGCGCATGCCGCTGGCCCAGTCGGGCGCTCAGGCCCCCGAGGTGAGCAAGGTCCGCTTCTCGCAGGACCAGATCAACCAGATGGCGGCGTACATCGCCTCCCTCGCACCGGGCCCGGCCATCCCGACGGAGGAGCAGCTCGACACCAGCTCCGTCAGTGATGAGCAGCTCGCCCAGGGTGCCGCGATCTTCCGCACCAACTGCGCGATGTGCCACAACTTCGCCGGCAAGGGTGGGGCTCTCACGGCCGGCAAGTACGCGCCGAGCCTGGACGGGGTCTCCGCCAAGCACATCTACGAGGCCATGGTCTCCGGGCCGCAGTCGATGCCGGTCTTCAACAACAACACCATCAGCACCGAGGACAAGACGGCGATCATCGCCTGGTTGACCAACGAGGACGTGCGACCGGACCCGGGTGGCCTCACGCTGGGTTCCGTCGGCCCGGTCTCCGAGGGTCTGCTGGCCTGGATCGGCGGCATCGGCCTCCTGATCGGCGTCTCCGTCTGGTTGGGGATGAAGTCCTCCTGATGAGCAGCACCATGAGCACGACCATCAGCAGCAGCGTGAAGGAACCGGACGGGCAGGGAGCATGAGCGACATCGAACGCGCCGACGAGGCGCACGGGCAGGCGAGCACGACCCTCGCCAAGCCCGAAGGCGGCGTTCCCGACCGCTTCGAGAACCCCGGGCTGCCCGAACACCGGCACCGCATGGGCGACACCGACCCGGCCGCCGCCCGGCGCGCCGAGCGCCAGGTCGCCTTCTTCCTGGTGCTCTCCATGATCGGCACGATCGGGATCATCGTCTCGCTCATCGGCATCAAGTACGACGACAGCTTCGAGCGGATCAGTCTCTCGACCAAGGCCATCGGCCTGTCGATGTTCGTCTCGCTCTTCGCCCTCGGCGTCGGGGCCGTGCACTGGGCCAAGACCCTCATGCCCGACGACGAGCGCATCGACTACCGCCACCGTCAGCGCGGCACCACGGCCGAGCGCGACGAGGCCGTCTCGATCCTCAAGGAGGGCGCCGCGGAGGCCGGTCTCGGTCGTCGTCCCCTCATCCGCAACACCCTCATCGGCTCCCTGGCGCTGTTCCCGATCCCCGCGGTGTTCTTCTTCCGCGACACCGGTCCCCTCCCGGGCGACGACCTGTCCACCACGATGTGGAAGGCCGACACCTACCTGGTCAAGGACCCTGAGGGTGGTCGCATCCGCGCGGCCGACGTGAGCATCGGCTCCGTCGTCCACGTGCTCCCCGAAGGCATCGAAGAGGTCGACGAGGTCCTCAACGAGAAGGCGAAGTCGGCCGTCCTGCTCATGCGTCTCGACGCGAGCCTGCTCACGCAGAAGTCCGCGGAATGGGGTGTCGACGGAACCGTCGCCTACTCCAAGATCTGCACTCACATGGGCTGCCCTGTGGCCCTCTACGAACAGCAGACCCACCACCTGCTGTGCCCCTGCCACCAGTCGACGTTCGACCTGACGCAGGACTGCAAGGTGATCTTCGGCCCCGCCAAGAGGGCCCTCCCCCAACTGCCGATCGCGGTGGACGACGAGGGGTACCTCATGGCGACCGACGGCTTCAACGAGGCCGTGGGCCCGAGCTTCTGGGAGCGCGGATGAGCACCATCGACAAGGCGGCCGGTGGCGTCGCGAACTTCGCCGACGACACCGTCGGCGCGAGCAAGGTCGTCAACGGGTTCGCTCGCAAGATCTTCCCCGACCACTGGTCGTTCATGCTCGGCGAGATCACGCTGTACAGCTTCGTGATCCTGCTGCTCACGGGCACCTTCCTCACGTTCTTCTACGAGCCGTCCGCGGCCGAGACGACGTACAACGGCATCTACCTGCCGCTGACGGGACAGCACGTGTCCGAGGCCTACGCCTCGTCACTGCGGTTGTCCTTCGACGTGCGCGGCGGTCTGCTGATGCGCCAGGTCCACCACTGGGCCGCGCTGGTCTTCGTCGCCGCGACGATCGTCCACATGGCCCGCGTGTTCTTCACCGGCGCGTTCCGCAAGCCGCGCGAGGTCAACTGGGTCATCGGTGTCCTGCTCGCCATCCTGGCGGTCTTCGAGGGCTTCACCGGGTACTCCCTCCCCGACGACCTGCTCTCCGGCACCGGGATCCGCATCGCGGACGCGATCATCCTCGCGGTCCCCGTGGTCGGCAGCTACATCAGCTTCTTCCTCTTCGGTGGCGAGTTCCCGGGCCAGGACTTCATCCCGCGGTTCTTCACCATCCACATCCTGCTGCTGCCGGCGATCATGCTCGCGCTCATCGCGGTGCACCTCATGTTCGTCGTCGTGCACAAGCACACCCAGTACCCCGGCCCGGGTCGCACCGAGGACAACGTCGTCGGTTTCCCGCTCTTCCCGGTGTACATGGCCAAGGCCGGTGGGTTCTTCTTCCTGGTCTTCGGTGTCATCGCCCTGATCGCGTCGCTCGTCTCGATCAACCCGATCTGGGCCTACGGGGCCTACGACCCCTCCCCCGTGACCGCCGGTTCCCAGCCGGACTGGTACATGGGCTGGCTCGACGGGGCGGTCCGACTCACCCCGGGCTGGCTGGAGTTCACCGCCTGGGGCTTCACGTTCTCGATGAACATCTTCGTCCCCACGACGTTGGTGATCGTGTTCGCCCTGGGCGCCGCGATCGTGTACCCGTGGATCGAGCAGGCCGCGACGGGCGACCGTCGTGAGCACCACCTGCTGGACCGCCCGCGCAACCAGCCGACCCGCACGGGGTTGGGCGTCATGGCGCTCACGTTCTACGTCCTGCTGTGGATCTCGGGCGGCAACGACATCATCGCCCACATGATGTCGCTGTCGATCAACGACATCACCCGCTTCCTGCGGGTGGGCATCTTCGTCCTCCCGCCGCTGGCGTTCGTGATCACCAAGCGCATCTGCCTCGGCCTGCAGCGCAAGGACCGCGAGAAGGCGCTGCACGGTCGTGAGACCGGCCGCATCGTCCGGCTCCCGCACGGTGAGTTCATCGAGGTCCACGCCGCCCTGACCGACCTCGAGCGGTGGACCCTCGTCCAGCACGACTCCCTGCGCCCCATGGAGATCGAGGACCGCGTCGACGCCGGGAACCCGGACACGCTCTACGGCAAGGTCCAGCGTCGCCTCTCGAAGTTCTACTTCGAGGACCGCGTCGAGCCGGTCACCCCGACCGAGCTCGCCGCCTCGCACGCCGACCACCACGGTGAGGTCGGCGGCGGTCACCAGGACGAGATCGACGCCGGCACCAACCCGGCCATCGCGACGTCGCAGACGACCCACGGCTGATCCTCGCCACACGACTCGGGGCCCTTCCGCTCCTCCCCTCACGGGGAGGGCGGAGGGGCCCTTCGGCGTTTTCGACCCTCCTCCCCCGAGGGTTAGGCTCTCCCTCCGTGACTTCTCCCTTCGCCCCTGACACCCTGACCGGCAAGCGCGTCCTCGTCACCGGTTCCTCCCGTGGCATCGGCGCCCAGACCGTCACGTACTTCGCCCAGGCGGGTGCGTCCGTGGTGATCAACTACCGCAGCAAGGCCGTCCGCGCCGAGAAGCTCGTCGCCCAGCTCACCGAGTCGGGTACGACGGCCTTCGCCGTCGCCGCGGACCTGACGGACGACGCTTCCGTCACCGCGATGTTCGACACGGTCCACGCCGAACTCGGTGGTCTCGACGTGCTGGTGCTCAACGCCTCGGGCGGCATGGAACAGGGCATGGCCGAGGACTACGCGATGCAGCTCAACCGCGACGCCCAGGTGCGCGTCCTGCAGACCGCGCTCCCCCTGCTCGCTGCCGGCTCCCGCATCGTCTTCGTCACCAGCCACCAGGCGCACTTCATCAACACGACCGAGACCATGCCGGAGTACGAGGCGGTCGCGCGCAGCAAACGGGCCGGAGAGGACGCGCTCCGGGCTCTCCTCCCCGATCTCGAGGCGCGCGGGATCGAGTTCGTCGTCGTGTCCGGGGACATGATCGAGGGCACCATCACCGCCACCCTGCTCGAACGCTCCAACCCCGGTGCGCTGGCCACCCGCAAGGAGGCGGCCGGGAAGCTCTACGACGTCGCCGAGTTCGCCGCCGAGGTGGCGCGTGCCGCGCTCGACCCGGTCCCCGCGGACCACACCCGCTACGTCGGCGACACGGGCAGCTTCACCGGCTGATCCCGCTCGCCCGGGTGGGGACCCGTCGACGCACCGGGCGCATCGTCGCGTCCGGTGAGTCGAGGATCCGAACCCCTAGACCGCGCGACGCCGCCGCAGCCAGAGGAGCGCGACCCAGGCGAAGGGCACGCGGAGCCAGAACGTCAGGGCCCGGTAGAGGAGCGCGGCGGAGAGGGCGGGCACCGGGTCGAGCCCCGACGCCACCAGTCCCGCGGCCAGCGAGGCCTCGGAGGCGCCGATGCCCCCCGGAACGGGGATCGCGGCGGTGACGGCGGAGCTCCCGACGACGACGAGCACCAGCAGGGGCAGCGAGGGGTCTCCCCCGACCGCACGGGCGCAGCAGAGCAGGGTGGAAGCGAACCCCAGAGGCACGGCCAGGTGTCCGAGCAGGGCCACCAGGACGCGGGTCGGGTGGGTCAGGACGCGGCGCAGCGCCGGCCATTCCGCCCGGACCGGCTCGACCACCTTCTCGGCGGCGAGACGCCGGGCGCGGGGCCACCAGCGGACGACGAGGAACAGCACGCCCGCGAGCACGACCGCCCCGCCGAGGACCGGCCAGGGCAGCGACACCCCGGCCTCGGGCTCGCGCCCCGCGAGGAGGACGCAGCCGAGCAGGAGCACCGCGGTGACGACGAACGAGGTGGACTGGACGATGCCGATGGTGGTGGCCGCGACCGCGAGCGGCAGGCCCCGCTGCTGCAGGTAGCGGACGGTCAGCGCGACACCCCCGGTGCTCGAGGGGGTGACGAGGTTGACGAAGGACGTCGCGAGCCAGAGCAGGCAGGTCCGCACGACCGGGATCCGCACCGGCGAGAGGGCGGTCATGGAGGCGACGTTGCCGAGCAGGGGGACGACGGCGACGATCGCGGCGATCGTCACCCAGCCGGGGTCGGCGGAGCGCAGCCGCTCCCCCAGGTCGGCCCCTTGCAGACGGTGCACGAGGACGACCACGGCCACGACGGTGGCGACCGCGAGGAGGGCCCGCCAGAGGCGACGGGCCCACAGCCGGCGGCGTCTCAGGCGGTCAGCGCGGAGCCCTGGCGCCACTGGTCGTAGGTCTCGTTCCACACGTTGAAGCCGTTGCCGGGTTCGATGCTGCGGTCGCTGCCGGTGTAGGTCACGACGTCACCGACCTTGGAGTTCTGGAACATCCACTGCGCGTTCTCGGTGCTCATGCCCGTGCAGCCGTGGCTGACGTTCGCCCTGCCCTGCGAGGCGACGGACCACGGAGCGGCGTGCAGGAACTCCCCCGAGTTGGTCAGACGCATCGCGTACTTCACGTCGAGGTTGTAGTAGCGCGGGTCGTCCTGCCCGATGCCGGTGGTCTCGGAGTTCATCTCTCGGGACTTCTCGAGACTCATGATCACCTTGGTGCCGCTGCGGGTGACGAACTGCCCACCGCTGCCGGACTGCCCCAGGGTGACGGGGATGGTCTTGAGGACCTCGCCGTCGCGGGTGACGGTGAGGGTGTGCGCACCGATGTCGACGGTGCTGAGCATCGCGGAGCCGATCGTGAAGTCGATGTCGCGGCTCTTGCCCCACACGCCCGGGGCGACCTCGATCGCGCCGAGCGCGAGGCCGACGTGCACCGTGCTGTGCGCGGGCCAGTACTGCTCGGGCCGGAACTCGACCTTGGTGTCGGAACGCCAGTTCCACGACCCGGCGACGGGGTTCGGGGACCCCGTGACCGTCATGTTCTGCTCGACGACGCTGCGCTTGTCCTTGGCGACGGGGGCGTCGAAGGTGACGATGACCGGCATCCCGACCCCGACCTCGGAACCGGCCAGCGGAGCCACCGCCGGGAAGGCCGTCTCGGTCGGGGTCAACGTCGTGAGGGTGCTGTCCCGCGTCGCGGCCGAACCCGCGGTGTTCGTGGCGACGGCGTGCACGGCGTAGGCCGTGGCCGGCGCGAGCGCCGCGCTGCTGGTCCACGTGGCCCCGGCGGCGTCCACGGCGCCCGGGAGCGGAGTGCCGTCGGCCGCGGTCACGGTGACGTCGGTGAGCTTGCCGCCGGCCGCGGTGACGGTGACGGGCGCGTCCGGACGGACGTCACCGGTCAGGTCGGCCGGGGTCACGGTGATCGTGGCCGGCGGTGCGGACGGCGTCCCGCTCGCGGACGGTTGCCCGGCCGCGCCGGAGTCGGCGTCCGACTGGCAGGCGGTCAGCCCGAACGGCAGGGCGACCCCTGCCAGGACCGCCGCGACGATCGTGCGTCGCCGCACCTGGACGTACGTGCTGTTCTCCACCGAGCGCTTCTCCCCCGGGTCACCAGGACCCTCTCGTACTTCCCCACCGTCGATCCTCGCACCTGGACGGCTCGCCCGGGTGACGCCGCGCGGGCACGTCGCGTTGCACGCGTGCACATCACGATCCGGTCACGGTCTCGACGGGCACCGGCCGAGGGGTGGCGGCAACGGGGTGACGGGAGACCGTGATCCCCGGACGACCAGCCGCAGGGTTTCCCGCCCGGGCCGTGCACCGGACGTTCCCGGCCCCGGCGAAACGAGCTGTTCACAGGAACGAGACGAGCAAGCAACGCGGACGACCTACGTTCGACTCGAGTGACATTCGAAGTCATCGAAGCAGGTCACGCACCCACCCACGACCAACCGAGGAGTCTCGTGGACGTCGGCGTCTTCATCCCGATCGGCAACAACGGCTGGCTCATCTCCAAGTCGTCGCCGCAGTACATGCCCAGCTTCGAACTGAACAAGACCATCGTCCAGAAGGCCGAGCAGCACGGGTTCGACTTCGCCCTCTCGATGATCAAACTCCGCGGTTTCGGCGGGGAGACGGAGTTCTGGGACCACAACCTGGAGTCCTTCACGTTGATGGCCGGGCTCGCGGCGGTCACCGACCGCATCAAGCTCTACGCCTCGACCGCGATCCTCACCCTGCCCCCGGCGTTGGTCGCCCGCATGGTGTCGACCATCGACTCGATCGCCCCCGGGCGGATCGGCGTGAACATCGTCACCGGATGGGCCCCGAAGGAGTACTCGCAGATGGGTCTCTGGCCCGGCGACGACCACTTCCGCGACCGCTACCGCCGCGCCGAGGAGTACGTGCGGGTCCTGCGCGACCTCACCGAGAACGGTCGCAGCGACCTCGAGGGCGAGTTCTACACGATGGACGACTGCGTGCTCTCCCCCCGTCCCGGACACATCGACGTCGTCGCCGCCGGTCAGTCCGAGACCGGGATCCGCTTCGCGGCCGAGAACACCGAGTACGACTTCCTCAACGGCGTCGGGATCAACACCCCGACCGCGATGGCCCCGCACGGCGAACGCCTGCTGGCGGCGACGAAGGAGTCCGGTCGCGACGTCGGCGCGCTCGCCCTGTTCATGGTGATCGCCGACGAGACCGACGAGCTGGCCATGGCGAAGTGGCACGACTACCACGCCAACGCCGACCTCTCCGCCCTCGACTACCGCGCCGACGAGGCCGCCGCCGACGTGCACGCCGACGCGGACTCGACCGCACGCACCATCTCCCTCCCCGAGGGCGCGGTGAACTTCAACATGGGAACCCTCATCGGTTCCTACGCCTCCGTCGCGCGGATGCTCGACGAGTTGTCCACGGTCCCCGGGATCGCCGGCGTCATGCTGACCTTCGACGACTTCGTCGCCGGCGTCGACGCGTTCGGGGAACGCATCCAGCCGCTCATGACCAGTCGCCGGCACGTGGCGGTCCCCGCGTGAGCCGGGTCCTGCGCGCGGCGGTCGTCCAGGCCGGGGAGTCCACCGAAGACCTCGACGCGAACCTCGACTCGCTGGAAGCGCTGGTGCGCAGAGCATCCCGACGCGACGACGGGACGTCCCCCGACCTCGTGCTGCTCCCGGAACTCATCACCACCCCCTACTTCTGCACCTCCCGGGCGACGGACCGCTCCGGGTGGGCGCAGACCCTGCCCGGGCCCACCACCGGACGCTTCGCCGCCCTCGCACGCGAACTCGGGGTCGCGATCGTCTGGGGGATGTACGAGCGGACGGGTTCCGACGTCCTGCACAACTCCGCCGTCGCGGTCGACGCGAACGGCGACCTGCTCCCCTGGCGGGACGCCGACGGGAACAGCCGCCCGGCCTACCGGAAGTTGTCGCTGCCGGCCAACCACGTCGGTGGCGTCGACGTGGACGAGAAGTTCTTCTTCTCCCCCGGCGCCTCCCCCGTCGTCCTCGACGTGCTCGGGGTCCGGTTCGCCTGCGTCATCTGCTACGACCGGTCCTTCCCCGAGCACTGGGCGCTGGCCCGGGCGATGGGCGCCGAGGTCGTGCTGGCCGTCGTGAGTTCCCTGGGGAGCCGGGAGGAGCTGTTCCTGCAGGAACTGTCGATCCGGGCGATGGAGTCGCAGGTCTTCGTCCTCGCCGCCAACCGGGCCGGCGCCGAGGAGCTCAACGGCCACCGGGTCAGCTACTTCGGCCGTTCCTGCGCGGTCGACCCCACCGGCTCCGTCCTCTCCGAGGCACCCGCGCACTCCGCCGGAGCGGTCCTGCAGGTCGACCTGGACCTCGACCTGGTCACCCGCACCCGCGCGGCGTTCCCGTTGTCGCGCGACCGCCGTTCCGACGTCGTCGAACTGCTCGCCCGCCTCGTCGCGACCCGCTGAACCACCCGCACGAACCCCCCACGAACTCCCGCCGACCCTCCAGGAGCTCCTGTGCCCGTCGCCTCGCCGCGCCGCCCCTCGTTCCGGGCCGCTGCCCTCCTCCTCGCCGTCGGCCTGTCCGCGACCCTCACCGCCTGCAGCAGTTCCGACGCCTCGACCGGTGGTGGTTCCGGCGACGTCGACCAGGCCGGGGTGACCGCGGCCGCGGCCGCGGTCAAGGCCGCCAGCGTCGACCCGACGTTCACCCTCGACGCCCCGGCGTTCGCGATGTCCGGCATCAAGGGCAAGAAGATCTTCAACATCCCGAACTCCAGCGCGATCCCCTACATCCAGGCCGTCGACGACGAGAGCGCGACGATCGCCGAGAAGTACGGAGCCACCTGGGTGGAGTACACCAACCAGGGCACCCCCACCGAGCACAGCGCCGGGATCGACCAGGCCATCAGCCAGGGCGCGGACCTCATCGTGCTCGCGCAGGGCATCAACGCCGACCTGCTGACCCCGGCCCTGCAACGGGCCAAGACCGCGGGCATTCCGGTCATCGTGACCCACACCCAGCAGACGGGGACGACGTTCAGCGCCACCTCGGCGCCCCTGATCGCGGCCCAGGTCACGGCCCCGTTCAACGAGGCCGCCGCCCTCATCGCGAACTGGTCCATCGCCGACTCCGGGGGTTCGGTCGACGCCGTCATCATCACCTCCCAGGAGGTGCCGCCCTCCAACGGCATGGTCGAGGCGATGCAGGCCACGCTGAAGGAGAACTGCCCCTCCTGCACGAGCAAGGTCGTCAACGTCCCGACCACCGACTGGGCGACGAAGATCTCCAGCGAGGTCCAGACCGCCCTGCAGTCCGACCCAGAGGTGAACTACGTCCTGCCGATCTACGACTCCATGTCGATCTACGCGCAGCAGGGCATCACCGCGGCCGGGAAGACCGGCCAGGTCCAGATGGCCTCGTTCAACGGGACCCCCGACCTGCTGAAGCTCATCCAGGACGGCGACGTCATGGCGATGGACGTCGGCGAGAACATCTCCTGGCTGGCCTACTCGACGTTGGACCAGGCCGGGCGCGTCCTGACCGGGGCCCCGATCGTCGAGGACGGCGACGAGGGCACCCCGCTGAAGGTCTTCACCGACGACAACGTCGCCGAGACGGGCACCCCGCCGGCCGCCGGCACCGGCTACGGCGACGCCTACGTCGCGGGGTACGAGGCGCTCTGGGGCCGACCGTGACAGCCGCCCCCGCCATCCGGCTGACCGGGCTGAGCAAGACCTTCGGCGGCCACCGCGCCCTGGACGACGTCAGCCTGGAGATCCCCGCCGGGACCGTCCACGGGCTCTTGGGGGAGAACGGGTCGGGCAAGTCGACCCTCATCAAGGTCCTCACCGGGGTCTACGAGCCGGACGCCGGAGCGGTCCTGGAGGTGGGGGGCCGCCCCGCCCCCCTGCCGCTGGCCCCGGGGGCCTTCCGGGCGCTCGGGATCAGCGTCGTGCACCAGGACCTCGGGTTGCTGCCCGAGCTGTCCGTGGCCGAGAACATGCGCATCGCCCAGGGGATCGCCACCCGTCGCGCGGTGGTCTCCTGGCGGACCGAACGCCGACTCGCGGGCGAGACCCTGCGCCGGCACGGCCTCGACATCGACCCGGCCGCCGCGGTCGCCACCCTCAGCGACACCGAACGGGCGCTGGTGGCGATCCTCCGCGCGGTCGACGAGCTCGGGGACTCCCGCACGCTGCTGATCCTCGACGAGCCCACGGTCTTCCTCCCCCGCGAGGGCACCGACCTGCTGTTCCGGGTCGTGCGCGACCTCGTCGCGGACGGCCGGACCTCGGTCCTGCTGGTCTCCCACGACCTCACCGAGGTCCTGGAGCACACCGCCCGGGTCACCGTCCTGCGCGACGGTCGCCTGGCGGGGACGGTGGACTCGGCCACGACGGACCCGGTCGGTCTCACCGAGCTGATCGTGGGCGCCGACCTGGCCGCGGCCCTGCGCAAGCGCGCCGACGCGGACGCACCGGGTCCGCAGCCGGGCCCGGTCCCGGGGCAGGGCCTGGTCCAGGTCGCCCGCCTGGTCGCGCCGCGCCTGCACGGGGTGTCCTTCGACGTCGGACGCGGCGAGGTCCTCGGGCTCACCGGGTTGGCCGGTTCCGGCTACGACGAGGTCCTCCCCGCGCTCTACGGGGCCGCGGACGACGTCTCCGGAGACCTCCTCGTCGACCGCGACGCCCTCCAGCTCTCGTCCCTGACCCCCGCCCGGGCCCTCGGCGCGGGGATCGTCCTGGTCCCCGCCGACCGTCGCCGTGACGGCGGCATCGCCGAGGAGTCGGTGGAGCGGAACATGACGATGCCGGTCATGACGACGCTGGGATCGCGGTTCCGCCTCGACCGCCGCGCCCTGCAGCGCCGGGCCCAGGAGCTGTCCCGGCGCTACGACGTGCGGCCCTTCGACCCGGGCAAGGCGTTCGGGACCCTCTCCGGCGGCAACCAGCAGAAGGCCGTCCTGGCCAAGTGGTTGCAGATCGACCCGCGGGTCGTCCTGCTCGCCGAACCGACCCAGGGGATCGACGTGGGCGCCAAGGCCTTCGTCTTCGACCTGCTGCGCCAGGCCGCCGAGCGGGGCGCCTCGATCCTGCTCGCCAGCTCCGACTACGAGCAGCTCGCCACGGTCTGCGACCGCGTCCTGGTCCTGGCCCGCGGCCACGTGGTCGCCGAACTGAGCGGCGCCGACCTGACCCAGGCCACGCTGTCCGACCGCGTCCTGTCCAGCACCCGGCTGCTGGACACCCACTTCCCCGTCCCCACCCAGACCAGGGAGGCCTCGTGAGCACGAGCACCCGCACCGCCACGTCCACCGACCCCACCACGGAGGCCGGTGTGCGGAGCCGGTGGCGACTGGCTCCGCACGCCGAGCGGTTCGCCCTCATCGGCGTCTGGGTCGTCGTCCTGGTGGTGTTCTCCCTCGCCCGGCCGCAGACCTACCCGACCGCCGGGAACCTGCAGGGCGTCCTGGGTTCCCAGGCGGTCCTGCTGGTCGCCTCCCTCGGTGTCCTGCTCCCCCTCATCACCGGGGAGTTCGACCTCTCGGTCGCCTCCGCGCTGGGTCTGTCCTCCATGGTCACGGCCGTCATGAACGTCCAGCACGGCTGGAGCATCGGTGCGGCGGTGCTGGCCGGGGTCGCCTCCGCGCTCTGCGTGGGCATCGTCAACGCCCTCGGCGTCGTCGTGTTCGGGATCCCGTCGTTCATCGTGACGCTCGGGTCCGGCACCTTCGCGCTCGGCGTCGTGCAGTGGATCTCGGGGCAGTCCACGGTGACCGGGATCGACCCCCACCTCGTCCAGGCGACCGTCGGTACGCGACTGCTGGGGGTGCCGCTGCAGTTCTTCTACGGTCTCGCCGCCGCGGTCCTGCTCGCCGCGCTCCTGGAGTTCACCCCCCTGGGACGACGTCTGCTCTTCGTCGGTCGTTCCCCGCAGGTCGCGAAGCTGTCCGGCTTCGACGTCCCGCGCCTGCGGGCGGGGGCGTTCCTCGGGTGCTCGACCATCGCCGGTCTCGCCGGTGTCGTCTACGCCGGGACCCTCGGCGGCGCCGACCCGTCCTCGGCGCAGTCGTTCCTGCTGCCGGCCTTCGCCGCGGCCTACCTCGGCGCGACCGCGATCGTCCCGGGCCAGTTCAACCCCCTCGGCACGGTCGTCGCCGTGTACTTCCTCTCCTCCGGGGTCGTCGGTCTGCAGATGCTGGGCGCGCAGAGCTTCGTCCAGCAGCTCTTCTACGGCGGGGCGCTGGTCGTGGCCGTCGGCCTCTCCCGCTACGTCCGCCACCGCGCGACCCGCTGAGGCCCCACCCCACGACGAAGGGCCCCGCACCGGATTCCGGTGCGGGGCCCTTCGTCGTGAGCTCGATCAAGCGGTGGGACGTCGTGCGGTGGGACTCAGTGAGCGTGCTCGCCCTTGTAGTACTCGAAGACCCAGCCGACGATCATCGGCACGGAGATGACGACCCCGATGAACCAGAGCCACCAGCCGACCGCGACCCCGAAGAAGGTCACCGCCCCACCGGCGGAGAGGAACAGCGGCCACCAGGAGTGCGGGGAGAACATGCCCTGCTCGCCCGCGCCTTCGCTGATGTCGGCCCGGGGGTTGTCCTCGGGACGCTCGTCGATGCGCCGTGCGGTGATGGTCAGGTAGGTACCGACCAGCAGGGCGAGACCACCGGTGAGCAGCAGGGCGATGAAGCCGACCCACTCCGTCCACTGGGTGAGCATCCCGTAGACGAACGCGACGGGGACGAAGAACAGGATCCCACCGGAGAACAGCCAGGTTTCGGGTTTCATCGTCAGCGGCCTTCCGTCACGTCTTCACGGCCACGGCGGTCGGAGCCGCCGTACACCGCGTCCAGCAGGTTGCCGCCGCCGTCGTGGATGTCGTGCGCGGCGATCTCGGGGTGGTGCAGGTCGAACGCCGGACGCTCCGAGCGGATCCGGGGCAGCGAGGTGAAGTTGTGCCGCGGCGGCGGGCAGGACGTCGCCCACTCCAGCGAAGCGCCGTAGCCCCAGGGGTCGTCCACGGTGACCTGCTCGCCGTGGCGGGCGGTGCGGTAGACGTTCCAGAGGAAGGGCAGGAACGACAGGCCCAGGATGAACGACCCGATGGTGGAGATCTGGTTCATGGTGGTGAACCCCTCACCCGGCAGGTAGTCCGCGTAGCGACGCGGCATCCCGGCCGCACCCAGCCAGTGCTGGATGAGGAACGTCGTGTGGAACCCGACGAACAACAGCCAGAAGTGCAGCTTGCCCCAGCCCTCGTGCAGCATCTTCCCGGTCAGCTTCGGCCACCAGAAGTAGAAGCCGGCGAACATCGCGAAGACGACGGTCCCGAAGACGACGTAGTGGAAGTGCGCCACGACGAAGTAGGAGTCGGAGAGCTGGAAGTCCAGCGGCGGCGCGGAGAGGATGACGCCGGTCAGACCACCGAAGAGGAAGGTGATGAGGAAGCCGACGGCCCAGAGCATCGGGGTGTCGAAGGTCAGCGACCCGCGCCACATCGTGCCGATCCAGTTGAAGAACTTCACGCCCGTCGGGACCGCGATGAGCATCGTCATGAACGAGAAGAACGGCAGCAGGACCTTGCCGGTCACGTACATGTGGTGCGCCCACACCGTCACCGAGAGGCCGGCGATGGAGATCGTCGCGAAGACGAGACCCTTGTAGCCGAAGACGGGCTTGCGGCTGAACACGGGGAAGATCTCGGTCACGATCCCGAAGAACGGCAACGCGATGATGTAGACCTCCGGGTGCCCGAAGAACCAGAACAGGTGCTGCCAGAGGATCGGCCCGCCGTTCGCGGCCTCGAAGACGTGGGCCCCGAGGATGCGGTCCGCGGCCAGCGCGAGCAGCGCGGCGGCCAGCACCGGGAACGCCATGAGGACCAGCACGCTGGTGATGAGGGTGTTCCAGGTGAAGATCGGCATCCGGAACATCGTCATGCCGGGAGCGCGCATGCAGATGATCGTGGTGATGAAGTTGACCGCACCGAGGATCGTCCCGAACCCGGAGAACGCCAGGCCCATGACCCAGAGGTTCCCGCCCAGACCGGGCGAGTGGACGACGTCGCTCAGCGGCGCGTAGGCGAACCACCCGAAGGAGGCGGCGCCGCCGGGGGTGACGAAACCGGCCGCGGCGGTGAGACCGCCGAAGAGGAAGAGCCAGTACGCGAACATGTTCAACCGCGGGAAGGCGACGTCCGGCGCACCGATCTGCAGCGGCATGATCGCGTTCGCGAAGGCGGAGAACAGCGGCGTCGCGAACAGCAGCAGCATGATCGTGCCGTGCATCGTGAACGCCTGGTTGTACTCGTTCTTGGTGTTGAACACCTGCATGCCGGGCTCGAAGAGCTCCGCACGGATGAGCAGCGCCATGATCCCGGCGAGCAGGAACCAGATGAACGCGGTGATGAAGTACAGGTTGCCGATGACCTTGTGGTCGGTGCTGGAGAGCCAGCCGGCGATGACCGCGCCACGACGGCGCGGGATGACCTGCCCCAGGGGCTGGCGCGTGGTGACGCGCGCTGCCGTCCCGGGCAGGTTGAAGCTCTCAGCAGCCATCAGCCGTTGTTCCCGTCACTGGTCTTGTCCTTCGCGGTCTCAGGGGCCTCGCCGACGGAGTCGGCCTGGACACCTGCGAGCTCCTCGGCGCCGGCGAGGGTCGTCGGCAGCGAGCCGGTCTGACCCGCGGCGTCGAGGTCGTCGAGGTGCTGCTGGTACTCCTCCGCCGAGACGACCTTGACGTTGAAGAGCATCTCGGAGTGGTACTCACCGCAGAGCTCGGCGCACTTGCCCTTGAAGGTCCCCTCCTTGGTGGGGGTGACCTGGAAGGCGTTCGGGCTGCCCGGGATGAGGTCCATCTTCATGAGGAACGCCGGGACCCAGAACGAGTGGATGACGTCGCGGGAGTACAGGTCGAAGCGGACCGTCTCGTTGACGGGCAGGTACAGCGTCGGGAGCTCGTCCTCGACGCTGGCCTCACCCGAGAGGTCGGCCTGACGACCGGTGTCGTAGACGCCCGGCTTGGAGTTGTCCTCGAGGTAGTTGAAGTCCCAGGACCACTTCTTGCCCACGACCTGGATCGTGACGTCCGGGGCCTTCTTCGTGTCGAGGATCGTCTGCTGGTCGCGCGCCACGTAGTAGAAGAGGACACCGACCATCATCACGGGGACGATCGTGTAGAGGATCTCGATCGGCATGTTGTAGCGGACCTGCGGCGGCATCTCCGGGTCGTTCTTGCGACGCCGGTAGGCCACGACGCACCAGATCGTCAGGGCCCAGACCAGGACGCCGACCGCCAGGGCGGCGATCCACGACCCGTCCCAGAGCTTGGAGATCCGGTCGGTCATGTCCGTGGCGCCGATGCTGGCGTCCGGCAGGAAGAAGTTGCTCGCCGAAGCGTCCGGCCAGTCGCCGGCGCAGCCGGACAGCAGCAGGGCCGCACCACCGGTGAGGGCGCCTGCCAGCAGTGCCTTGGGGGGACGGCGACGACGTGTCGCGCCCGAGTCTCGCGTGCCCAACGTCGGCCTTCCCACGGTTCGTGCGGTGAACGGGGACGTTTCGTGCTCCCGACGCGTTGGTCTTGAGCAGAGCCGTCCTTTGGTGAGGAGACTACCCCTTGTCGTAGTCGATGGGCCGATCGGGGCGTGCCGCGTCGTGCACCTCGTCGCGGGGCACCCCCGCAGCGGTGAACGCACGGGGCACGGGCAGCGGCAGGGCATCGCCGAGGAGGCGCAGGTAGGCCGGACGGTCGACCTCCTCCACCCCCAGGGTGGCCAGGTGGTCGGTGCGCCACTGCACGTCGACGAGGCGACCCGGGACGCCGTCGGCGGTCATCAGCTGCGCCAGCGCCACCACCGCCGCCTTGGAGGCGTCGGTGACGCGGTGGAACTTCGACTCCGCCGCGAAGAGCCCGCCGATGCTGAGGCCGTAGAGACCGCCGGCGAGCTCCCCGTCGAGGAAGACCTCGACGGAGTGCGCCCAGCCCAGCCGGTGCAGCCGGGCGTAGGCCCGGGCCACCTCCCGGGTGATCCAGGCTCCGCTGCGTCCGGGGTCGGCGCAGCCGGCGACGACCTCCTCGAAGGCGGTGTCGACGCGCACCTCGAAGCGGCGCGACGAGCGGCGCAACGACCGGGACACGTGGACCCGCTCGGGGACGAGGAGGCCACGGGGATCCGGCGACCACCAGCCGACCGGCCCGGTGCCGCCGCCCCCCAGACCCATCGGGAAGAACCCGTGCCGGTAGGCCTCGAGGAGGGTCGCCGGGGAGAGGTCCCCACCCGCGGCGACGAGGTCCTCCCCCGCCTCGACGGCGAGGTCGGCGAACCCGAAGGGGGCCGGACCCGGGTCCCGGCGTCGGCGACCTTGCGGCCCCTCGGGCAGGGGTACCCCCCAGACGCAGTCGGCCCCCGCACCGGTGGGTGCGGGGGCCGACGGGTGCAGTGCGGGGTGCTGCGGATCAGCTGAAGGAGTCACCGCAGGCGCAGCTGCTCCCGGCGTTGGGGTTGTCGATCGTGAAGCCCTGCTTCTCGATCGTGTCCGCGAAGTCGATGGTGGCGCCCTCGAGGTAGGGGGTGCTCATCTTGTCCACGACGACCTCGACGCCGTCGAAGTCGCGCAGCGCGTCCCCGTCCAGCGTGCGCTCGTCGAAGTAGAGCTGGTAGATGAGGCCCGAGCAGCCACCGGGCTGGACGGCGATGCGCAGACGCAGGTCGTCGCGGCCCTCCTGCTCGAGCAGCGTGCGGACCTTCGTCGCGGCCACGTCGGTCAGCAGGACCCCGTGGCTCGCACCCGTCGACCCGGTGGTGGTCGTGTCGGTGGTCGTGGTCATGAGCATCGTCTCCAGATTCGCTCGCGGGGCCTTGCCGTGCAGTCCTCGTCAGGAACGGCGCGGTGACCGCGGATGTTCCCTCCCCCGAGGTTACGTCGCCGCGGAGAGACCGTCGAGCAGGAGCACCTCGCCGAGGCACGCGTGGGTGAAGTCCGCCAGGTGCAGCGACTCGTCGGCCCCGTGGGCCCGGGAGTCGGGGTCCTCGACCCCGGTGACCAGGATCGCGGCGCCGGGGTAGAGCGCGGCGAGGTCGGCGACGAACGGGATGGACCCGCCCATGCCCATCTCGACCGTCGGTGCGCCGTAGGCCTCGGCGAAGGCGGCCCGGGCCACGTCGTGCGCCGTGGAGGTGGTGTCGGCGGAGAACGCCTGTCCCTCCTCACCGTCGGCGACGGTGACCCGCGCCCCGAACGGGGCGTTGGCCAGGAGGTGGCGCCGCAGGGCCGTCATCGCCGCCGACGGGTCCTGACCCGGGGCGATGCGCATGCTGATCTTGGCCCGGGCGGAGGGGACCAGGGTGTTGCTGGCCCGGTCCACCGGGGTGGCGTCCAGGCCGATGACGGCGATGGCGGGCTTCGTCCAGAGCCGTTGCGCGATCGTCCCCGTCCCCGCGAGGTGGACCTGCGGCAGCACGCCGGCGTCGGAGCGGAACATCTCCTCCGTGAGGTCGACGTCGGGGGCGGAGGTGGTGAGCAGCCCCTTCACCGCCACGTCGCCGTTCTCGTCGTGCAGCGTCGCGAGCAGACGGGCCAGGCTGGTGAGGGCGTCGAGCACCGGCCCGCCGTTGACCCCGGAGTGCACGGCGTGGGTGAGCACGTCGACGGTGACGTCGCAGTCGACGAGACCGCGCAGGGTGGTGGTGATCGCCGGGATCCCGATCCGCCAGTTGCCGGAGTCCGCGACGACGATGACGTCCGCGGCCAGCGCCTCGCGGTGCTGGGCGAGGAAGGCGCCGAAGGTCGGCGAGCCGATCTCCTCCTCCCCCTCCAGGAAGACGGTCACGCCGACCCCGTCCTCGGGGCCCCACAGCGGCAGCAGCGTGCGCAGGGCGTGGACGTGGGCCATCACCCCGGCCTTGTCGTCGGCGGCGCCGCGGCCGTAGAGGCGTCCGTCCCGTTCCGTCGGCTCGAAGGCGGGCGAGGACCAGGCGGTCTCCTCCCCCGGCGGCTGCACGTCGTGGTGGGCGTAGAGCAGGACGGTCGGGGCACCGGCCGGGGCCGGGCGGTGCGCGATCACGGCGGGGTTGGACTCCAGGTCCCCCTCGGGCGTCGCGGCGTACGCCGTCACGATCTCCACGCTCGGCATCCCGGCGGCGCGCAGCAGCTCCGCGGTGGCCTGCGCGCTGGCGGTGACGTGCGCGGCGTCGAAGGCGCGCGCCGAGACGCTGGGGATGCGCACGAGGGCCTCGAGGTCGGCGCGGGTGGCGTCGTCCTGGGCGCTCGAGGCGGCCCGCAGGGCGGCGGTGCGGTCGGGTCCGGGGGATGGCAGCGTGAGGTCCGTCACGACCGCGACGCTACACAGGCCCCACCGCCGCAGGAGGAGGTGGAGGTCGTGCGCGGTGACGTACCCTCGGTCTCGTGTTCGGACGCTCGAAGGAGAAGCCAGCCGCCTCGACCCAGGTCGTCGAGGGGTCGCTCGTCGAGCTGACCAAGGAGGGCGGCAAGGGCCGTCCCACACCGAAGCGCAGCGAGGCCCGCGCCCGCAACGCCCGCCCCCTGGTCCCCACCGACCGCAAGGCCGCGCAGAAGCTGAGCCGCGAGGCCCAGCGCGAACAGCGCGCCAAGATGCAGACCGCGTTGCTCACGGGCGACGAGCGCTACCTGCCGGTGCGCGACCGCGGAGCCCAGAAGCGCTTCGTCCGCGACGTCGTCGACGCCCGTCGCAACGTCGGTGAGTACTTCCTCATCATCGCCGGTGCCTCGCTGATCCTCTCGATGATCGCCCAGCCGCTGGGTTCCGCGCAGCTCCTGCTCGGCACCACGCTGCTCATCTACCTGATGCTGGCCGTCGTGATCATCGACAGCGTCCTGCTGGGCCGCAAGGTGTCCCGTGCGGTCAAGGCCCGGTTCCCCGAGCCCGAGCGCGGTCTCGTCTCCTACGGCGTCACCCGTGCGCTGCAGATCCGCCGGATGCGCCGACCGGTGCCGATGGTGGACCGCGGCGCCCTCCCCCGCTGACCGGAGCCGCACCGTGACCCACTCCCGCGCCGTCCGCTGGACGACCGCGGCGGCCCTGGCCGTCGCCATCCTCATCATCGTGACCGGCGGGATCGTCCGGGTCTCCGGCTCCGGGCTCGGCTGCCCGACCTGGCCGCGCTGCACCGCCGACTCCTTCACCTCCGCCGCCGCCTCGACGGGCATCCACGGCGCGATCGAGTTCGGCAACCGGCTCCTCACCACGGTCATCTGCATCGCCGTCGGGGCCGTGATCATCGCCTGCCTGCTGCAGCGGCCGCGTCACCGCGCGCTGCTCTGGTCCGGCTGGGGGCAGTTCCTCGGGGTCGTCCTCAACGCCGTCGTCGGGGGGATCACCGTCCTCACCGGGCTGAACCCCTACATCGTGGCCGCCCACTTCGTCGCCGCCATCGCCCTGCTCGTCTCCGCGACGGTCAGCTACGACATCGCCCACCGCGCGGTGATCCCCGCACCGGCCGAGACGACCCGCCGGCTGGCTCGCGGGCTGGTCGTGGTGACCGGGGTCGTCGTGGTGCTGGGCACGATCGTCACCGGGTCCGGGCCGCACCCCGGTGACAGCGCCGAGATCCACCGCATCCCGGCGAGCTGGACGGCCGTCACGGTCGTGCACGGGATCTCGGCCGTCCTCGCGCTGGTGCTCGCGGCCGTCGTGGTCGTCGTGGCGAAGCGTGCCGGGGACGACCTGGTCCGACGTCGCGCGACGATCCTGCTGGTCCTCTTCGTCCTCCAGGCCGGCCTCGGGACCTACCAGAGCCTCGACGGCCTCCCGGGGGTCGCGGTGGTCCTGCACCTCCTCGGTGCCGCGCTCACCGCGTCCGGTGCGACGCGCGTGCTGCTGGCCGCCCGCAGCTCCACGATGGACCGACTCGCCCCCGAGGCCCTCGCCGTCTGAGCGCCCACAGGTTAGGTTCGCGACCATGGAGTTCCGACACCTCGGTCGCAGCGGACTGAAGATCTCAGAGATCACCTTTGGCAACTGGCTCACCCACGGCTCCCAGGTCGAGAACGATGCGGCGATCGCGTGCGTCCACGCCGCGCTCGACGCGGGCATCTCGACGTTCGACACGGCTGACGTCTACGCGAACACGGCCGCCGAGACGGTCCTGGGCATCGCGCTCAAGGGCCAGCGCCGGGAGAGCCTGGAGATCCTGACGAAGGTCTTCTTCCCGACCGGCCCCAAGGGCCACAACGATTCAGGCCTGTCCCGCAAGCACATCCACGAGTCCATCGACGGGTCGCTCAAGCGGCTCGGCACCGACCACGTCGACGTCTACCAGGCTCACCGCTGGGACGTCTCGACCCCGGTCGAGGAGACGATGCAGGCCTTCGCCGACGTCGTCCGCGCCGGCAAGGCGCTCTACATCGGCGTGAGCGAGTGGACCGCCGACCAGCTCCGCCAGGGCCACGCGCTGGCGAAGGACCTGGGTTTCCAGCTCGTCTCCAACCAGCCGCAGTACTCCGCGCTCTACCGCGTGATCGAGGAGGAGGTCGTCCCGACCTCGCGTGAGCTGGGCATCTCCCAGGTCGTGTTCTCCCCCATCGCCCAGGGCGTGCTGACCGGCAAGTACACCCCCGGTGGCGCGCCGCCCGAGGGCAGCCGGGCCACCGACGAGAAGGGTGGCAAGCAGATGATCAGCCGCTGGATGCGCGACGACGTGCTGTCGCGGGTCCAGGAGCTGAAGTCGGTGGCGAGCGAGCTGCAGCTCTCGATGGCCCAGCTGGCCGTCGCGTGGGTGCTGCAGAACGACAACGTCGCGGCCGCGATCATCGGCGCCTCGCGTCCGGAGCAGGTGCACGAGAACGTCAAGGCCTCCGGCGTGACGATCCCGGCGGAGCTGCTCCAGAAGATCGACGCCGCCCTCGGCGAGGTCGTCGAGCGCGACCCCGCCCGCACCGCCGCGACCGCCCCCACGTCTCGCCCGTCCTGACCCCCGACCGTGATCTTGCTGGGTCTCCCAGCAAGATCACGGTTCGTCAGTCGACGGGGCGGAGCGACAGCGGGCCGTAGACCTCGGCGCCGTCCGCCCACAGGTGGGCGTTCTCGACGCCGCGGGCGCGCAGCTCACGCCACGACTCACCGATCCACACCTCGGCGTCGGACTGCGTCGGGAACACCGTCTCGTCACCGTCGAGGGGACGACCCTCGACGTCCTCGTACTTCCAAGTCCACTGCGTCGGTCTCACCTTCGCGAACCTACTCGACCCGGTGCCGGGCCGCGCTGGCGTCGTGCGCGCCGTGCTGGTGCGCGGCGCGGCGGCGCAGGTCGACGATCGCCAGCACGAGCGCGAGCACGACGAGTCCCAGCGAGACGCGCAGCCCGTCGGAGAGCGCCTCGCCGAAGACCTCCTGCGAGCGCGGACCCGCGGCGACGGTGGAGAAGAAGATCGCGGTCGTGGCCGCGACCCCGATGGCCGAGCCCACGCGCTGTCCCGTCTGCAGGACCCCGCCCGCGACCCCGGCGACGCTGCGCGGCACCTCGGCCAACGTCAGCGTCTGGTTCGGGGAGATCACGAGCCCGCTGCCGGCCCCCGCGACCGCGAGGCACGCCGACAGGGCGAGAGCACCGGCGGTGCCCTGCAGGGCGGCGGACACCACGTCGGCCCCGGCCAGCCCGAGCGCCACGACGACGAGCCCGACGACGACGACCGGCCGACCGCGCCGGTTCACCTGGCGCCCCCCGACCTGGGCGAAGATCGCGGACATCACTGCGAAGGGCGTCTGCACCAGCCCGGCCTGCAGCGGTGAGAACCCCAGCCCGGTCTGCAGGTAGAGCGTGACGACGAGGAAGATCCCGGTGAACCCGGCGAAGTAGGCGATCCCCACGAGGGCTCCCCCGGTGAAGGACGCCGTGCGCACCAGCTCACCGGCCACGACCGGGTCGCGACCGCGCTTGCCCTCCCAGCGTTCCCAGGCGACGAACGCGGCGAGCAGCACCGCACCCGGCAGCAGGAACCACCAGCGGGCGGGTGAGTCCCCCTGGCCGGTGGTGAGGACGAAGGGCAGCATGCCGAACACCGTGGCCACGGCCAGCAGCAGCAACCCCGGGACGTCGAGGTGGAGCTTGGAGCGGGCCCGCGACCGGTCGCGGCCGGGCAGCCACTTCCACGCCAGCGGCAGCAGCACGATCCCGATGGGGACGTTCACCAGGAAGACCCCCCGCCAGCCCTCGGCCTCGCCGAACACCGCGAGGATCCCGCCGCCGAGCAGCGGCCCGATGGCGGTGGAGAGCCCGATGGTGGTTCCGAACAGCCCGAAGGCCTTGCCCCGCTCGGCGCCGGAGAACAGCTCCTGGATGAGGGCGAGGACCTGGGGGTTGACCAGCCCGGCCGTCACCCCCTGCGCGAGACGGACGATCGAGAGCGCCGTCGCGGACTGGACGAGCCCGGCCCCCGCGCTGGTGAGGACGAACCCGGCGAGACCCACGACGAAGAGCAGCCGCCGGGAGTAGAGGTCGCCGACGCGCCCGGCGGGGACGAGGACCAGGCCGAAGGCGAGGGCGTAGCCGGCGACGATCCACTGGATCTGGCTGGATCCCGCCCCCAGGGACGTCTCGATCGAGGGCAGCGCGACGTTCACGATGGAGACGTCGAGGAGGGTCATGAACCCGACGGCGAGGCAGACCCCGAGGGCACGCCAGCGGTTCGGATCGGGTGCCGCGTCGGAGGAGGAGGGCCCGTCGGAGGAAGCGGAGGGTCGTCGGGCCAGGTCGGTCACGGGTCCGACCCTCACCCGCGTCCGCGGGTGGCACAACTCAGAACCGCTTGTCGCCCTCACGACGGGTGCGGCTGGCGGCCAGTTCGCCCAGGACGCGCCGCGCCCAGCCCGGGCCCTCGTAGATGAACGCGGTGTAGGCCTGCACGAGCGAGGCGCCGGCGTCGAGGCGTTCCTGGACGTCCGCGGCCGTCTCGATCCCCCCCACGCTGATGAGCACGAGGCGCCCGTGGGTGCGCGCGGCGAGCCGGCGCAGCACCTCGACCGAACGTTCCTTCAGCGGGGCACCGGAGAGACCGCCCCCACCTGCGGCGGCGACGAGCGCTGCGCCGGAACGCAGTCCCTCGCGCGAGATCGTGGTGTTCGTGGCGACGATCCCGTCGAGCTCCTCCTCCAGGGCGAGGTCGGCGACGGCGTCGACGTCGGCGTCGGAGAGGTCGGGGGCGATCTTCACCAGGAGCGGGACGTGGCGGTGGGCGGCGGCGTCGGCGGCCTCGCGCACGGAGCGCAGCACCGGCCGGAGCTTCTCGACGGCCTGGAGGTCACGCAGACCCGGCGTGTTCGGAGAGGAGACGTTGACGACGAGGTAGTCGGCGTAGGGGGCGAGGAGGCGCGCCGAGACCGCGTAGTCGGAGGCGGCGTCGGCCTCGGCCACGACCTTGCTCTTGCCGATGTTCACCCCGATCACGACGGGGTGCACGGGCGGGACGGCCCGCACCTGGCGCAACCGCCGCGCCACGACCTCGGCGCCGGCGTTGTTGAAACCCATCCGGTTCACGACGGCCCGGTCGGCGACGAGCCGGTGCAGACGGGGCCTGGGGTTCCCCGGCTGCGGCAGGGCCGTCACGGTCCCGATCTCGACGCAGGAGAACCCGAAGTTGCCGAGCGCCGCGATCCCCGTGGCGTTCTTGTCGAACCCGGCGGCCAACCCCAGCGGGGTCGGGAAGTCGAGGCCGAAGACCGTCGTGCGCAACCGCGGGTCCGGTTCGACGAAGACACGGCGCAGCACCTGCGAGGCAACGGGAACGCGGCTCGCGACCCGCATCCCGGCGAAGGCCCAGCGGTGGGCGTCCTCGGCGTCGATGCGCGTCAGCAGGTGTCGGTACACCGTCTTGTAGGCGCGTCCCGATCCAGCCACCACGTCCTGCACTCCCCCGGTCGTCACGCTGCGTTCGAGCACCACGGCCGCCGTCCCCGGCGGCCGTGGTGCCTCACGATAGACGGTGGATCAGCTGATCGAGGACGTCCGGGTCTCGCGCAACAGCGACAGCGCGACGAGGCTGACGACGGCCGTGCCGGCCAGGTAGAACCCGACCCAACCGACACCGTGGGCCGCGGCCAGCTTCACCGCGGTGTACGGCGCGAGGGAGGCACCGAGGATGCTGCCGCAGTTGAAGGCCAGCGAGGCCCCGGTGTAGCGGACGTTGGTCGGGAAGAGCTCGGGCAGGTACGCCCCGATCGGACCGAACACCAGGCCCATGAAGAACAACCCGGCGCACAACCACACCATGACCAGCGCGGTGCTGCCGGAACCCAGCAGCGGACCGGTGAGCAGTCCCACGACCGCGCCGCCGACCATCGCGGTGGCCAGGACCGGACGACGACCGAAGCGGTCGGAGAGGATCCCGGAGAGCGGGGTGGCTGCGGCCATGAAGAGCACGGCGACGCAGAGCATCAGCAGGAAGTCGTGACGGGAGTAGGCCAGCGCCTTGGTGCCGTAGCTCAGCGACCAGGTCGTGGTGAGGTAGAAGAGGGTGTAGGTCAGCATCACCGAGAACGCGCCGAGGACGACGATGCGCCAGCTGCTGCGGAAGGTCTCCGCGACCGGGACGCGCACCTGGCGGTTCTCCGACAGCGCCTTGGCGAAGATCGGCGTCTCGGCCAGGCTGAGCCGGATCCACAGGCCCAGGACCACGAGCACGGCGCTGAGCAGGAACGGCACCCGCCAGCCCCACGCGGTGAACGTCGCGTCGCTCATGGTGGAGGACAGGACGATGAACAGCGTGTTGGCGATGATGAAGCCGAGCGGCGCACCGAGCTGCGGGAACATCCCGTAGAGCGCACGACGGTTCGCCGGGGCGTTCTCCGTCGCGAGCAGCGCCGCGCCGCCCCACTCCCCGCCCAGGCCGAAACCCTGTCCGAAGCGCAGGACGCAGAGCAGGACGGGAGCGAGGGTCCCGGCGCTCGCGTGCGTCGGCAGGACGCCGATGAGCACCGTCGAGATGCCCATGACGAGCAGCGCGGCGACGAGCGTCGTCTTGCGGCCGATCCGGTCCCCGAAGTGGCCGAACACGACGGAGCCGATGGGGCGCGCGACGAAGGCGATCGCGAAGGACGCCAGCGACGCCAGCGCGGCGGCGGTGTCGTTGTCGGAGGGGAAGAAGAGCTGCGGGAAGACGAGGACGGCGGCCGTCGCGTAGACGTAGAAGTCGTAGAACTCGATCGTGGTGCCGATGAGGCTGGCGGCGGCGACCTTCCCCGTGGGGTTGGTCGGCGGCGCGGCCCGGGTGGTGCTGAGGTCGGCGGGACCCATGAGTGGAAACCTTCGGACGACGGGTGGGTGCGGGGGCCGTTCCCAGGGTTCGTCCTGGCGGGCGCGTGACACCCGGAGTCGCTCAACCGGGGTCGCCGTCGTCGTTCCGGGTGTGACGCAGATCCTACGCCCCAGCTGTGAGGCATCCAACGAGCGAGACGACCGTCTCACTCCGTGAGATAGACGACCTCCTGGTGCTCGATGCTGCCGTGCACCGCGTCCACGGTGGTGCAGGTCTCGACCGCGTCCCACGGGTCGACGGGGACGGGACCCTGCCCGCGCACCGCGGCCGCGAACCCGGCGTAGAAGTCGGGCCAGCGGCCGGCCTCGCTGGGCACCCGGTGCACCGCGCCACCCCCGGGGGCGAGCCACCCCCAGCGACTCGCGGGTTCCGCGCCCCACGCCGCGCCCTCGGAGGACGGTGTCCGGCCCGAGAGGAGGACCTCCTCCTGGACGTCCATCGGGGACTCGACGACGAAGCTTCCCCGGGTGCCCGTCACGCGGTAGCGCGGTCCCGGCAGGGCCTGCTTCCACGACCCGGACAGTTCGCTGCGCACCCCACCGACGTGCTCGATCTGGATCCGGAAGTCGTCCTCGCTCCCCTTCACGCCCCGGGCTTGCGCGTTCACGCTGCGCGCCGGCCCGAAGAGGTGCAGCGCCTGGTCGACGAGGTGCGCCCCGAAGTCGCGCACCAGGCCACCCCCGGCCGCCGGCGGGTCGCCCGCGGACCACCGTTCGAAGGAGGACTCGAAGCGCACCACGTCCCCGAGCTCCCCCTCGGCCAGCACGCGCTGCAGGGTCAGGAAGTCGGAGTCCCAGCGCCGGTTCTGGTACGGCGCCAGCAGCACCCCGGCGGCCTCCGCGCGCTGCACCGTCTCGATCGCGCTCCGGGCGTCGAGGGCGAAGGGCTTGTCGCAGACCACGGGCAGACCCAGGTCGATCGCCTGGTTCGTCAGGTCCGTGTGCGTCGCCGCCGGGGTGGAGATCGCGACCGCGTCCACGCCCAGGTCCTTCGCCGCGGCGAGCGATCCGGCGACCTCGACCCCGTGCTCGGCCTTCGCCTGCGCCGCCCGTTCGGGGTCGGAGGTCACGACGACCCCCAGCCGGGCCCCGGGGGCGCCCGCGATGATCGGGGCGTGGAAGAAGCGCCCACCCCCGCCGTACCCGAGCAGGGCGAAGGTCACGGGTCCAGGGCGGGTGTCGGCGTCGCTCACGCGGGCTACCGTAGCCACCCGTCGTCCGCGAGGACCGGGGAGACCGGGAACCTCCCGCTCAGAGCCGGCACAAACGGGACCGGACGAGGAAGCGCACCCCGTCCGGCGCCTCGAGCGAGAACCCGGCCCCGCGCCCGGGGACGAGGTCGATGGTCAGTTCGGTGTGGGCCCAGCGCAGGTGCTGCTCCTTCGACATCCACACCCCGACGGTGAACGCCTCGGAAGCCTCCTCGGCCGGGATCTCGAGGTTCCCGAGGAACTCGTCCGCGTCGGAGAGGATGAAGTCGCCGTCGGGGAAGCACATCGGGGAACTGCCGTCGCAGCAGCCCCCCGACTGGTGGAACATCAGCTCCCCGTGCCGGGCGCGGAGGCGGCGCAACTGCGCCGCCGCCTCCGCCGTCAGTCCTACCGGCACGTCCTCACCCCCGCTCCGCAGCGAACCGGCCCCGGACACGGGCGCCGGGCGGTTCGTCCTGCAGGGTCATCGTCGGACTCCTTCTCGTCGGGAGGGGCGAACGCGGGCGGTGGCTCAGAAGAAGCCGAGCTTGCTCGTGGAGTAGCTGACGAGGAGGTTCTTCGTCTGCTGGTAGTGGTCGAGCATCATCTTGTGGTTCTCCCGCCCGATGCCCGAGCTCTTGTACCCGCCGAACGCGGCGTGCGCGGGGTAGGCGTGGTAGTTGTTCGTCCACACCCGCCCGGCCTGGATCCCCCGACCCATGCGGTAGGCGAGGTGGATGTCGCGGGACCACACCCCGGCCCCGAGACCGTAGAGGGTGTCGTTGGCGATCTTCAGCGCGTCGTCCGGGCCCTCGAAGCGGGTCACCGAGACCACGGGCCCGAAGATCTCCTCCTGGAAGATGCGCATCGAGTTGTCGCCCTCGAAGATCGTCGGGTTCACGTAGTACCCACCGGCGAGGTCGCCCCCGAGGTCGGCCCGGTCGCCGCCGATGAGGAGCTTGGCGCCCTCCTGCTTGCCGATGTCGATGTAGGAGAGGATCTTCTCGAGCTGGTCGTTGCTGGCCTGGGCGCCGATCATCGTCTCGGTGTCCAGCGGGTTCCCCTGCTTGATGGCCCGGGTGCGTTCCACGGCATCGGCCAGGAACGACTCGTAGATCCCGTTCTGGATCAGGGCGCGCGACGGGCAGGTGCAGACCTCGCCCTGGTTGAGGGCGAACATCGTGAAACCCTCGAGGGACTTGTCGTAGAAGTCGTCGTGCGCGCTCGCCACGTCGTCGAAGAAGATGTTCGGGCTCTTGCCGCCCAGTTCCAGCGTGACCGGGATGAGGTTCTGGCTCGCGTACTGCATGATCAGGCGGCCGGTGGTCGTCTCACCGGTGAAGGCGATCTTGCGGATGCGCGGGTTG
Source organism: Kineococcus sp. GCM10028916 (assembly GCF_042674865.1). NCBI lineage: Bacteria > Bacillati > Actinomycetota > Actinomycetes > Kineosporiales > Kineosporiaceae > Kineococcus > Kineococcus sp. GCM10028916. Next base: position 133,230 of record NZ_JBHTFM010000016.1, read on the forward strand.
CTGGCGAGGGGTTTCCCGGCCTCGGCCCCGAACCCGTTGACGACGTTCACCACCCCCGGCGGCAGCAGGTCGCCGATGAGGTCCATCAGGAACATGATCGAGGCCGGGGTCTGTTCCGCCGGCTTCAGGACGACGCAGTTGCCCGCCGCGAGCGCCGGGGCCAGCTTCCAGATCGCCATCAGCAGCGGGAAGTTCCAGGGGATGATCTGCCCGACGACGCCGAGGGGTTCGTGGAAGTGGTAGGCGACGGTGTCCTCGTCGATCTGCGAGATCCCGCCCTCCTGGGCGCGGACGACGCCCGCGAAGTACCGCAGGTGGTCCACGACGAGCGGGATGTCGGCGGCGAGGCACTCGCGGACGGGTTTGCCGTTGTCCCAGGTCTCGGCGACGGCGATCTTCTCGAGGTTGGCCTCGATGCGGTCGGCGATCCGGTTCAGGACGAGGGCACGTTCGGCGACCGAGGTGCGGCCCCAGGCGGGGGCCGCGGCGTGGGCGGCGTCGAGGGCCCGTTCGACGTCGGCCGCGGTGCCGCGGGCCACCTCGGTGAAGGTCTGCCCGTTCACGGGGCTGGGGTTCTCGAAGTAGCCGCCCTCGGCGGGCGCCACGCGTTCGCCACCGATCCAGTGGTCGTAGCGGTCGGCGTACTCAACCACGCTGCCGGTGCGTCCGGGGGCTTCGTAGACCGTCATGGAGACCTCCGTGGTGAAGGAGAACAGCGACTGCTCCGTCGCTGCCCGCCAGAGTGCGCCGTGCTGCGTTGCAACCCCGTTGCAGGCGGGGCTCACCCGCGGAGGCGGACCTCCCGGGCCAGCGCCTCGGCCCGCCCGGGGTCCCCGGGGGCGAGGCGTCGGACGAGGTCGTGGGCCACGACGGGGTCGTCGCGACCGATGCCGGTCCGGGAGAACTCCAGCAGGGCCTGGTCGTCCTCCCCCTCGAGGACGGCGGCGCGCAGCCCGGCGCGCAGTTCCTCGCGCAGTTCCCGGATCCCGGGGGCGTCGGAGGCGGGCAGCAGGTCACCGGTCCAGCCCCGGACCGCGTCCCGCACCCGGCCGGCCCGCAGCGCGTCCCGGACCTCGAGGGCGTCGCAGCCGAGCGGTCCGACCAGCCGGTAGGGCGCGGGCGACAGCGCGACGAGACCACGGGTGCGTTCCCCGAGCACCGAACGCAGCCGGTGCACCTCGGCGCGCACCGACACGGGGGCGAGGTGGCGTTCGTCGAGCTCGGCGGCCAGCCGGGCCGCGGACTGCCCACCCTCCGGGCCGGTGAGCAGCGTGAGCAGGATCTCGCTGTGGCGCAACGACAACGAGCGGACGTCGGCGGCGACCCCGAGGTGCGCGGCGGCCCCCAGCACCGACAGCCGGAGAGCGGGGGGCGGGAGCGCGACGGGCATCCCCCCGAGGCCCCGGCGCAGCGCGGAGACCCGCAGCTCCCCCTCGAGCGCCCCGACGGCGGCGCGCACGAACTGCAGGGCCCGTTCCCGGCCGAGGTCGTCCCCGCCGGTGAGGTCGAGGACGCCGAGCACCTCCCCGGAGGAGGGGTCGCGCACCGGGGCGGCGGAGCAGCTCCAGCGGGAGACGGCCGTCGCGTAGTGCTCCTCGGCCCGGACCCGGACGGGACGGCCGAGGGCGAGGGCCGTCCCCGGGGCGTTGAGGCCGGCGACGTCCTCGCTCCAGCGCGCCCCGGCGGTGAAGGCCATCTGTTCGGCCGCCCGGCGCAGTCCCGGGTCGCCCTCGACCCACAGCAACGTCCCGTCGACGTCGCTGACGGCCATCAGGACGGGCACCCCGAGCGGTTCCTCGAGCAGCAACCGGCGGGCGGTGGGCAGGACACCGGCGAGGGGGTGGGCGTCGCGACGCTCGAGCAGGTCGGTCCCCTCGAGCAGAACCGGGGGCAGGACGCGGTCGGGGTCGAGGCCGGTGCTGCGCGCTCGCCACCACGAGGAGGACACGACGTCGCGGGCACCGGGCAACGGCGTCCCCGCGGGACCGCTCTCGCAGGACGCCAGCCAGTCCTCGCGCGATCGGGACAACCGTGCCGACACCCGCTCGTCCCTCCCCCTCGGGCCCTCCGTCGGACCCGGGTGGGAGAACGGTAGGCCGGGCGGCGACGAGCGACAAGGGACGGCCCGCCCGCCGGGGCGCCCGGGGGTGCGACCATGCGGGGCACGCGGCCGTGCGCGGTTTCCGTGGCACGCTGCGAGACCCGTCCCACCCGTCCCACCCGTCCCCCGAGGAGCACCGATGACCGACGGCCCGCGGCCGTTGAACCTGCGTGAGATCGCCGAGGGTCTGCGCTCGCCGCACACCCCGCTCGCGCGCCCCCGGCTGGTGGCGCCGCTGCGTCCGGCCTCACGCGCCGACGGGCTGGCGTCCTGGCTCGCCGGGACGCAGGACCGTGACGTGCCGGCTCCGCTGGAGCGGGTGCGCCTGGTCGTCTTCGCGGGTGACCACGGTGTCGCCGCCCGGGGGATCTCCCGGCTGGAGCCGGGGTGGACGGCGCAGGCCGTGCGCGAACTCGTCGCCGGCCGGGGGGCCTTCGCCGCCCTCGCCGCGGCGGTCGGGGTCCCCGTGGCCGTGCACGCCCTGGGCGTGGACTGGGGCGAGCAGGGCCCCGACGGTGTGCCCGCCGCCGTGCTCGAGCACGCGCTCCGACCCTCCGGGGACATCGCCTCCGGGGACGCGCTGAGCGCCGAGGAGGTCGAGGTCGCGGTCCGTGCCGGGGCGGCGATCGCCGACGCCGAGGTCGACGCCGGGGTGGACCTGCTGCTGCTCGGGGACCTGGGCGCCGGGGCGACGACCGTCGCCGCGACGCTGGTGGCCGCCTGCCTGCGCAAGGGCGCGGTCGACGTGGTCGGGCGCGGCAGCGGTGTCGACGACGACGCGTGGATGCGCAAGACGGCCGCCGTGCGCGACGCCGTCCGCCGCTCGCGCAAGCTCGCGACCCGACCCACCGCCGTCCTGCAGGCCGTCGCGAGCGCCGACCTGGCCGCGGCGGTCGGGTTCCTGCTGCGGGCCGCGGCCCGCCGGACCCCGGTGCTGCTGGACGGGGTCGTCGGGGTCGCCGCCGCGCTGCTCGCCTCGCGCGGGGTGCCGGGGGCGGAGAAGTGGTGGCAGGTCGGCGCGGCGAGCGCGGAACCGGCGCAGGCCCTCGCCGCGGACCGGCTGAAGATGGTGCCGGTGCTGGACCTCGGTGCCGGTCGCGGGGGCGGGTCGGGCGCGCTCACCGCCCTCGGTGTGCTGCGGGCCGCGCAGGCCCTGGCCGCAGCGGACGAGGCGGCGCTCCCCCCGCTGCCCGACCCGGAACCCGAGCCGGAGCCCGAGCCCGAGCCGGAGGCCCCGGTTCAGGAGGCCGGAACCGTTTCGGTGGAACCCGTCGCGGTGGAACCCGTCGCGGTGGAACCCGTCGCGGTGGAACCCGTCGCGGTGGAACCCGTCGCGGTGGAACCCGTCGCGGAAGGACCCGCCGACCCGAACGATCGCCCGAACGTGTAGCCCCGCGCCGTCGCGGCGAGCTCCACCAACCCCGCGCGCCGGTAGAACGCGACGGCGCCGGGGTTGGCGCCCGACACCCCGAGGTGGACCCCCGGCGACCCGTCGGCCGCCAGCTGGGCGCAGACCCGCTCCACCAGCGCCCGACCGATCCCCTTGCCCTGCAACCGGGGCAGCAGGTCGACGTGCAGGTGCGAGGGATGCGTGGCCCAGACCGGCTCGGGGGCCACGCCGCCGTGGACGGTCCGCAACGGCCCGGCGTCGAAGCCCTGCACGTCCTCCGGGCGGGGGTAGCGCGCCCGCAGCGGCGGCCACCACTCCGCCTCGCGCCAGCGTTCGAACGCGGCGGTGTCCCGGCAGCCGAGGAGGTACCCGGCGACGCCGTCGGCGTCCTCGACGACGGTCCCGAACCGGGCCTCGTGGTGGGCGTACGGCGTCGCGTAGACGTCGGCGAGCAGTTCGGGGAAGGCCGTGCGCGCGCTCGCATCGCGACCCGCGTCACCGGTGCGCAGGCAGATCTCCTGCAGCGCGGGGACGTCGGCCACGCTGACCTGACGCCACCACAGGCCGGGGCGGAGCTCGTGCCGGCCGGCGCTGACGTCGGGGTCCGGGTGCGGCGCAGGTGGCTGGATCACGCCCCCACGTTAGGGTGCCGTGGTGTCGCGTCTCCTGCTCAGCAGCAAGTCCGTCAAGAGCGTCTCGGTCGACGCGCTGGTCCTGGGACTGGCTCCCGCGACCGGCAAGCGTCCCGGTGCCCCCGAGGTCCTGGGGGGTGACGACCTCCCTCGCGCGACGCGTTCCGCGCTGGCCGAGGCCGCCGTCGCCCTGGGCGCGAACGGCAAACCGGGTTCGGTGCACCTGGTCCCCGGGACGGCCGGGCTCGCGACGCCGTTGGTGGCGCTGGTCGGGGTCGGCGCCGCGCCGGACCACGAGACCCTGCGCCGCGCCGCGGGTCAGGCCGTGCGCGCCCTCGCCGGCAAGGGCCGGGTCGCGTTCGCGCTGCCCACCCCCGACGCGGCCACGCTGGCCGCCGTCGCCGAGGGCGCCGGGCTCGGTGCCTACGCCTTCACCCGGTACAAGGCCGCCGAGCGTGAACCGGTCGCCGAGGTCACGCTGCTGGTCGACAAGCCCCGCGACAAGACCTTCCGCGCCGCGGTCGAGCGGGCCGAGGTCCTCTCCCGGGCCGTCGCGACGGCTCGCGACCTCATCAACACGGCACCGGCCGACCTCGCACCGGCCGACCTCGCCGCGGCGGCGGTGCAGGCCGCGGCGGGAACCTCGCTCACCGTCCGCGTGCTGGACGAGCAGGCGCTGGCCGACGGCGGCTTCGGCGGCATCCTCGGCGTGGGCCAGGGGTCCTCGCGTCCCCCGCGCCTGGTCGTCGTGGAGCACGCACCGGCCAAGGCCAAGGGCCACCTCGCGTTCGTCGGCAAGGGCATCACCTTCGACTCCGGCGGTCTCTCGCTGAAGCCCGCGGGCGGCATGGAGACGATGAAGAGCGACATGTCCGGTGCCGCGGCCGTGCTGGCCGCGGTCCGGGCGGTCGCCGACCTGAAGCTCCCCGTCAAGGTCACCGGCTGGCTGGCCATCGCGGAGAACATGCCCTCCGGCACCGCGATCCGCCCCTCCGACGTGCTGACGATGCACGGCGGGACGACGGTGGAGGTCCTGAACACCGACGCCGAGGGGCGGCTCGTCCTCGGTGACGCGCTCGACGCCGCCTCGGCCGAACGTCCTGACGCCATCGTCGACGTGGCCACCCTGACCGGCGCCCAGGTCGTCGCCCTGGGGAACCGGGTCTCGGGGATCATGGGCAACGATGAGGAGTTCCGCAGCGCGGTCCTCGCCGCGGCCGAACGGGCCGGGGAGTCGTTCTGGCCCATGCCGTTGCCCGACGAGCTGCGGGCGACGCTGGACTCCCCCGTGGCCGACCTGGCCAACATCGGCGACCGGGCGGGCGGGATGCTCGTGGCGGCGGTCTTCCTGCGCGAGTTCGTCGGCGACTCCGCCGCGGGGACCGCGATCCCCTGGGCGCACCTGGACATCGCCGGTCCGGCCTTCGCCACGGGTGAGCCGTGGGGGTACACCCACCGCGGCGGGACGGGTGTCGCGGTGCGGACCCTGGTCGCGCTGGCCGAGGACCACGCCGGGCGCTGAGCCCGGCCGGGGCCCGGGACGCAGCTGCGGGGCCGTTCCCCGGAAAGGGGGTGCGGCCCGGGTCAGGCATTCCGGTGCTTCTCGGCCCGATCCTCGTCGTGAAACGTTCTGGGAACGGGAACCTCTGCGTCAGAGGCTGTTCACCGACGATTTCCATGATCGAAGATGCCGCGACCCATTGATCGAGTGATCATTTTCGAGACAGCTCGTGCACTCTCTGCAACTAGCTATATGCTCTCGGTGACGGCCTAGTTCGGGGGCGTCACCACGCCGACCGGTTCGGTACATCACAAAGCTCCCCGGTGTGCACCGGGGCACTCGTCACGGAGGCACCATGTCCAGCACCGCCACCCCGTCCCGCTCCTCCCGCCGCCTCGCGCGTCTCGCCGCGGGTCTCGCGGCCACCGCCGTCCTGGCCGGTGGCGGTCTGGCGTCGGCGGCCGTCGCGTCGGCTGCACCGTCCGCGACCCTCACGGCCGTCAAGGTGGCTCCCGGACTGAAGGCGACCTCGACGGTCGAGCGCAAGGAATCGGCCACCCAGCGCAAGGAATCCACGGTCGAGCGCAAGGAGTCCGCGACCCAGCGCAAGGAATCCACGGTCGCCCGCAAGGAATCGACCACCCAGCGCAAGGAATCCACGGTCGCCCGCAAGGAATCGACCACCCAGCGCAAGGAATCCACGGTCGCCCGCAAGGAGTCCGCGGTGGACCGCAAGGAATCGGTCACCTCCGAGAAGGAGCGCTGACCCGCTCCTCCAGACCGGCCGGTCCAGACGAACCGAACCCCCCGCACACAGCGCCTGCTCCCCCGGGACCGGGCGCTGTCGTGCGTCCAGCCCTGCGTCCCAGCGTCACCGCTCGCTCACACACCCCCTCGCGCTGCGTGCGGGGCGTGGTGAGAGGATCGCGACGGAGCAGTCGCCAGCACAGCCGACCTCAGGAGCATTTCGTGGCAGGTGCCGCCGAGCAGCAGTACGACGTCGTCATCCTCGGGGGAGGCAGCGGGGGCTATGCCGCCGCGCTGCGTTCCGCCGAGCTGGGCCTGAAGGTGGCCCTGGTGGAGAAGGACCTCCTGGGAGGGACCTGCCTGCACCGCGGGTGCATCCCGACCAAGGCCCTCCTGCACGCCGCCGAGGTCGCCGACACGACCAGGGAGTCGGAGACCTTCGGGGTCCGCGCCTCCTTCGAGTCCATCGACATGGCGGGCGTCAACAAGTACAAGGACGGCGTCATCGCGCGTCTCTACAAGGGTCTGCAGGGGCTCGTGAAGTCCCGCAAGATCGACCTGATCTCCGGGACCGGCAAGCTCGTCGCGAAGAACACCGTCGAGGTCGACGGTCAGCGCTACACGGGCCAATCCGTCGTCCTGGCGTCGGGTTCCTACTCCCGCAGCCTGCCCGGCCTCGAGATCGGCGGCCGGATCATGACCAGCGAGACGGCCCTCGGCCTGGACTCGGTGCCCGAGAAGGTCATCGTCCTCGGCGGCGGGGTCATCGGGGTCGAGTTCGCGAGCGTGTGGCGTTCCTTCGGCGCCGACGTGACGATCGTCGAGGCCCTCCCGCACCTGGTCCCCCTCGAGGACGAGGCGGCCAGCAAGGCCCTCGAGCGCGCGTTCCGCAAGCGCGGCATCAAGTTCTCCCTCGGCGTCCGCTTCAAGGGGGTCGAGCAGACCGACTCCAGCGTCGTCGTCACCCTCGAGGACGGCAAGACCTTCGACGCCGACCTCATGCTCGTGGCCGTCGGTCGCGGTCCGAACACCGCCGGCCTCGGTTACGAGGAACAGGGCATCACGATGGACCGCGGGTTCGTCCTCACCGACGAGCGCCTCGCGACCAACGTCGCCGGCGTCTACGCCGTCGGCGACATCGTCCCCGGCCTGCAACTGGCCCACCGCGGGTTCGCCCAGGGCATCTTCGTCGCCGAGGAGATCGCCGGCCTCGACCCGAAACCGGTCGACGAGCTCGGCATCCCGAAGGTGACCTACTGCGAGCCCGAGGTCGCCTCCGTCGGCCTCACCGAGGCCAAGGCCCGGGAGAAGTTCGGTGACGTCGACGTCCTCGAGTACAACCTCGGGGGCAACGGCAAGAGCCAGATCCTCGGCACCACCGGTTTCGTCAAGCTGGTCCGGCAGAAGGACGGCCCCGTCGTGGGCGTCCACATGGTCGGCTCCCGCATGAGCGAACAGGTCGGCGAGGCGCAGCTCATCGTGAACTGGGAGGCCTACCCCGAGGACGTCGCCGCCCTCGTGCACACCCACCCCACCCAGAACGAGGCCGTCGGAGAGGCGTTCCTGGCCCTGGCCGGGAAACCGCTGCACTCCCACTCCTGACCCGAACCTGAAACCCGCGGCGTCCTCCGGGCGCCGGAGAACGTCCGTGAGGAGAACCGAAGACATGTCGAACTCGGTGCAGATGCCCGCTCTCGGTGAGAGCGTGACCGAGGGCACCGTCACGCGGTGGCTGAAGTCGGTCGGTGACACCGTCGAGGTGGACGAACCGCTGCTGGAGGTGTCCACCGACAAGGTCGACACCGAGATCCCCTCGCCGATCGCCGGTGTCCTGCTGGAGATCCTCGTGCCCGAGGACGAGACCGCCGACGTCGGCGCCGACCTGGCCCGCATCGGTGAGGCGAGCGAGCAGGGCGGTGGGGAGTCCGCGCCCGCGCCGCAGGAGGAGTCGACCCCGGAACCCGCGCCGGAGCCCGAACCCGCGGCTGCGTCCGCACCGGCTCCGTCCGCCCCGGCTCCGTCTGCCGCGCCCCAGGCCGCTGCGCCTTCCGCCGGCTCCGGTGGTGGCGAGCCCGTCAAGATGCCCGCGCTCGGCGAGTCCGTCACCGAGGGCACCGTGACCCGCTGGCTCAAGGCCGTCGGGGACAGCGTCGAGGTCGACGAACCGCTCCTCGAGGTCTCGACCGACAAGGTCGACACCGAGATCCCCTCCCCGATCGCGGGCACCCTGCTGGAGATCCTCGTCGGCGAGGACGAGACCGCCGACGTCGGCGCCGACCTCGCCCGCATCGGCGACGCCTCCGCGCAGTCCTCGGCCCCGCAGGAGGAGACCCCCGCGCCGCAGGAGTCGCCGCAGGAGGAGTCCCTGGCCGACGAGGTCGCGGAGCGCGAGACCGCGCGGTCGCAGGCCGAGCAGGCCACCCAGCCCTCGACGCCGGCCGCCAAGGAACCCGAGGCCGCTCCCGCCCAGGAATCCGCTCCGGCACCCACCCCCGCTCCCGCTCCGGAGAAGCCGGCGGCTCCGGCCGCCGCCGAGGCCACCGGCGGCAGCACCTACGTGACCCCGTTGGTGCGCAAGATGGCCAAGGACCTCGGGGTGGACCTCTCCTCCCTCACCGGCACCGGTGTCGGTGGCCGCGTGCGCAAGCAGGACGTGCAGGAGGCCGCGGACAAGGCGGCGGCCGCCGCGAAGGCCGCCGCGGCCCCGGCCCCTGCGGCCGAGAAGCCCGCAGCCAAGCCCGCCGCGACGGTGGAGGTGTCCGCCAAGCGCGGCACCACCGAGAAGATGTCGCGCCTGCGCAAGGTCATCGCCCAGCGCATGAAGGACTCGCTGCAGAACTCCGCGCAGCTGACGACGGTCATCGAGGTCGACGTCACCCGGGTCGCCCGGCTGCGGGCGCGGGCGAAGGACAACTTCGCCGCGACCGAGGGTGCGAAGCTGACGTTCCTGCCGTTCTTCGTGAAGGCGGCGGTCGAAGGGCTCAAGCAGCACCCCTCGCTCAACGCCAGCATCGACGGCGAGAACATCGTCTACCACGGCACCGAGAACGTCTCGATGGCCGTGGACACCCCCAAGGGCCTGATCACCCCGGTGATCAAGGACGCCGGGGACCTCAACCTCGGCGGCCTGGCCCGCAAGATCGCCGACCTCGCCGCCCGCACCCGGTCGAACAAGATCACCCCGGACGACCTGTCCGGCGGCACGTTCACCATCACCAACACGGGCAGCATCGGGGCGCTCTTCGACACCCCGATCCTCAACGCCCCGCAGGTCGCGATCCTCGGGACGGGCGCGATCGTCAAGCGTCCGGTCGTCCTCACCGACGCCGAGGGGCAGGAGACCATCGCGATCCGCTCGATGATGTACCTGGCGCTGTCCTACGACCACCAGGTCGTGGACGGTGCGGACGCGGCCCGCTACCTGCAGACCGTGAAGAAGCGCATCGAGGCCGGCGAGTTCGAGGGCGACCTCGGTCTCTGACCCGACCCGTTCCGACAACCCCGTTCCCGCCCGGCGGGAACGGGGTTGTTCCTTTCCGAGAACCTGGAGTTCCACCGTGCGCATCCTCGTCAGCGGAGCCAGCGGGCTCATCGGCCGTCACCTCGTCGCGAAGTTGCGCAACGGCGGTCACGAGGTCGTGGTGCTGGTCCGTCGCCCCGAACGCGAACCGTCCGAGCTGCGCTGGGACCCGGCCACCGGAGACCTCGACCCGGCCCGCCTCGGCCGGATCGACGCCGCCGTCAACCTGTCCGGGGCCGGTGTCGGCGACAAGCGGTGGACCCCGAAGTACAAGGAACTCATCCTCCGTTCCCGCACCGAGACGACGTCCACCCTGGTGCGCGCACTCGTGGCCCTGGACGAACGCCCCGAGGTCCTGGTGAACGCGTCGGCGATCGGGGCCTACGGCGACGGCGGCGACACCGTGCTCACCGAGGCCGCCCCCCGCGGCGGGGACTTCCTCGCCGAGGTCGTGCGGGAGTGGGAAGAGGCGACCGAACCCGCTGCCGCAGCGGGGATCCGGGTCAGCCTGGCCCGCACCGCCCTGCTCGCCAACCCCGTCGGCGGCGCCTTCGGACAGTTGCTGACGCTGTTCCGCCTCGGTCTGGGCGGACCGATGGGCGACGGCCGCCAGTGGTGGAGCCTCATCTCCATGCCGGACGAACTCGCGGCGTTGGAGTTCCTGCTCACCCACCCCGTTCCCGGGCCGGTGAACCTCGCCACCCCGGAACCCGCGACGAACACCGCTGTCGTGAGCGCCCTGGGGGCGGCTCTGCACCGCCCCGCCCTGCTGCCCGTCCCGTCGTTCGCGCTGCGGATGGTGCTGGGCGAGTTCGCCGAGCAGATCACCGCGAGCCAGCGGGTGGTCCCGACCGCTCTGCTGGAGGCGGGGTTCACCTTCCGCCACCCCGACGTCGCCTCGGTCACCGGCTGGCTGGCGAACGCCTGAGCGTCACCCGACCGCGCTGATCCGCCACTCCCCCTCGACCCGGTCCAGGGTCAACCGGGACGTGCGCGGCGCGCTCTGCGGGACGCTCGTCCGAGCACCGTCCGCGGCGACGGTCTCGTGCGCCGACGTGACGACGTCGGCACTCAGGGCCCACTGCTCCCCCGTCCCGCTCTCGACCCGCACGTCGCTCACCGCGAACCCGAGTCCTGTCAGGGTGGTCCCCGCCCGGGCGAGGTCGTCGAGCACCGCCCGGTCCGCCGCGGCGGCGGACGACCCGGGGACGTCCACCCGGTCGAGCGCACCTGCCTCCCCCGAGGAGAGCGCGCTCGCCCGGCGGTCGGCGAGTTCGGTCACGACGGCGACGGGATCGACCCCCCGGAGGACGTCGGCGCCGGCGATCACCGCGGGGGCCTCCCCCACGGGCGCTGCCGGGGCCTCCCCCACGGGCGCTGCCGGGGTCTCCCCCACGACCGGCGCCGCGACGTCGGGCGCCGCAGGAGCGGGTGCCGCGAGGTCGGGCGCCGAGGCGGACGCGACCGGGGAGGCGGGCGCTGAGGGCCCGGAACCGTCGCCGCGCAGCGAGAGGGCGAACGCCCCCGCGCCCACGACGAGCACGACACTCCCGGCCACGAGGGGGAGCCGCGGGCCGCGGGTCCCACCGCCCGCCCGGCGCCGGGGCGGCCTCGCAGGAACCGCCCGGCGTCGAACGGTGGGCGTCGCGGGGCTCGGGCGCGCGCTGACCGGCGGCGGGGCCGCGACGGACAGCTGCCGGGTGGCTCCCGGCGGGGGCGGGACCACGGGTGCCGGGGTGCCCGGAACCCGCCGGGGCGCGACGGGTGCAGCGCTCGGCGTCAGACCCCGGACCGCCCGCGGACGGGACGCCGCGGACACCGCCGCGGCCAGCTCACCGGGCGTCGGACGACGGGACTGGCTGCGGTGCAGTCCTTCCTGCAACGCCGCGAGCACGACGGCGGAGGATCCGGGCGGCAGGTCCGCGGCCGCCCGCCGGACGGCCGACCGCGCGCCGAGCGTTCCGGCGCGGGTCGCCACCTCACCCGTCAGCGCCCACCACCCCAGCGCGGCGAGCCCGTAGACGTCCGAAGCCGCACCGACACCACCGCCGCCCAGAGCGGTGGGGTCGGCGAAACCGGGTGTCCCCAGGACGCTGCCGTGCTGGCGACCCAGAGCCCGCGAGACCCCGAGGTCGGCCAGCAGCGGTTCACCGCGGGCGTCGAGCAGGACGTTGCCGGGGGCGATGTCCCCGTGCACCACACCGGCCGCGTGCAGGTCCTCCAGGGCCGGGCCGAGCACCGAGAGCAGCCCGGAGACCTCACCGGCGCTGAGGCGCCGGCGCTGCGCCACCAGGGCCGCGAGCGACCCGCCGACCGCGAGGTCGAGGACCAGGACCGGTCGTCCCTCGGCGTCGGTGGAGATGTCGTGCACCGCCACGACCCGAGGGTGGCGGACCCGGCGCAGCATGGAGAGCTCGGCGAGGAGGTCCCCGGAACCCCCGGGGTGCAGGACCTTCAGCGCACGTTCGACGTCGTCGACGCCGGTGCCCGCCCAGACGACGCTGGAACCGCCGGCGCCCAGCAGCCGATCGATGCGGTAGCCGTCCACCACGGGGGCGCGGCGGCGGGGATCGTCCCCGAGCGCGGCCAGCGCCTCCCGCCGCCACTGCCGGGCGGGGGCCGTCTGCGTTCCGGGTCCTGTGCGCTCCACGTCTCAAGGGTGCGCTACGCCGGGGACTGCCGTGCCGGTTGTCCACAGGCTCGATAGGCTCTGCGGGTGACCGTCAGCACCACTTCCGATGCCTCCTCCCTCAGCCCGTACGGGACGGAGTCCCCGCACGGCTCGGGGCTGCGCTCCTCGGCCGAGGTCGTCGTCATCGGCGCCGGGCTCGCCGGCCTCGCGTGCGCCAAGCACCTCAGCGCCGCCGGGCTCGACGTGATGGTGGTGGACTCCGCCGACGCCGTCGGTGGCCGGGTGCGCACGGAGACGGTGGGCAGCTTCCGCGTCGACCGCGGGTTCCAGCTGCTGAACCCCGCCTACCCCGAGGTCCCGAAGGTCCTCGACGTGGACGCCCTCGACCTGCAGTCCTTCGACGCCGGAGTCGCCGTGCACCGCGGTGGCCGGGTCAGCACGCTGCGCGACCCCCGGCGCCACCCGACGGCCGTGCTGGACGCCCTGCGCTTCCCGCTCGGTTCGGTGAAGGAGAAGGCCGCCCTCGCGCGCTGGGTCCTGAAGGTCACCTCCGCCGGCGACCTCAAGGACCCCGACACGGGCTGGTCGGACGCGCTGGACGCGGCCGACGTCCACGGCGAACTGCGCTGGTCGATCCTCGAGCCGTTCCTGGCGGGGGTGCTGGGCGAGGTCGACGGGACCACGTCGCGCCGCTTCGTCGACCTGCTCGTCCGGAGCTTCCTGCGCGGGACCCCGGGCCTGCCCGCCCGGGGCATGCAGGCGGTCCCCGACCAGCTGGCGGCCGGGCTCCCCGCCGGGTCGGTCGTCCTCGGGACGGAGGTGCGCCACATCGGTCTCGCACCGCGTTCGCTGGTCGTCCAGACCGTGGCGGGCGGGGTGAACTGCGAGCGGATCGTCGTCGCGACCGACGCGCACACCGCCGCCCACCTGGTCCCCGAACTCTCGGTGCCCGACAGCAACGGGCTGTCGACGTTCTGGTTCGCCGCCGCGACCTCCCCCGCGCCGCAGTCGCGGGAGAAGCTGCTGCACCTCGACGGCGACCGGTCGGGCCCCGTCGTGAACTCCGCCGTCGTGTCGTCGGTGGCCCCCGGCTACGTGCTGGCCGGCAGCGACCACCGCGCGCTCGTCAGCGCCCAGACCCTCGGTACCGACACCAGCGCCGAGACGGAGCAGCGCGTCCGCGAGCAGCTCGGCCGGGTCTACGGCGTGAACACCGGTGCCTGGGCGCTGGTCACCGCGCACTCCATCCCGCACGCGCTGCCCGTGGTCGCGCCGCCCTTCGAGGGGCCGCAGCCGGTCGAGGTGGGCGACGGCGTGTTCGTCGCCGGGGACCACCGCGAGAACTCCTCCCTGCAGGGCGCGCTCGTGTCCGGTCGGCGCGCCGCGGACGCCGTGGTGTCGAGTGTGTTCGGCCGCAACGGGATCCGCCGTGCCGGCTGACCGCCCGACCATCGTCGCGACGTCGGGCGGTTTCACCCGCCGTGAGCGCGGCGGGCTGGACTGGGCGGGAACGGCGCACCTCGCCGTGGACCTCGCGAAGGTCCCCACGAGCCGGCGTCCCCGGCTCACCTACCTGGGCACCGCCGGTGGCGACCAGCGGACCTGGGCCGCCGAGGTGCACGCCGCCGGTGAACGGGCCGGGTTCTCCACCACCGTGCTCGACCTGTTCCCGATGCCCAGCGTGGAGGACCCGGCCGCGCAGTTGCTGGGTTCCGACGTCGTCTGGGTCGGCGGGGGTTCGGTCGCGAACCTCCTCGCCGTCTGGCGCGTCCACGAGCTCGACGAGGCGTTCCGCGCCGCGTGGCAGGCGGGGGTCGTCCTCGGCGGGGTGAGCGCGGGGTCGATCTGCTGGTTCCAGGGCGGCACGACCGACTCCTTCGGGACGGAACTGCGCGCCGTGACGAACGGACTGGACCTGCTCCCCTACGGCAACGGCGTCCACTACGACTCCGAGGCCCGTCGACGTCCGCTGGTCCACGAACTCGTGGGTTCCGGGGTCCTGGGCGAGACGCACTGCAGCGACGACGGAGTGGGACTGGTCTACCAGGACACCGAACTCGTCGAGGCCGTCACCGAGGTCCCCGGCAAGGGCGCCTACATCGTCCGGCGGGGCGAGGACGGCGTCGTCGAGACCCGCGTCGACCCCCGCCCCCTCTGACCCCCACCCGCGATCTCGCCGGGTCTCCCCGCAGGAGCGCGGGTCAGGGACGGGCGATGAACAGGTCCGCGGCGCGTTCGGCGACGGCGACGACGGGGGCCTGGGTGTTGCAGGTCGGGATCGACGGGAACACCGACGCGTCGCAGACGAACAACCCCTCCACCCCGTGCACCGCGAGGTCCGGCCCGACCACCGACCGCTCGTCGGTCCCCATCGCGGCGGTGCCGCTGGAGTGGAAGAACGTGTCGACGCTGCGGCGCACGAAGGCCACGGCCTCCGCCCGGTCGCGCGGGCGACGGTCCGGCGCCGCCGCTCCGGAACTCAGCGCCCGGTACCCCGAGGTCGCCATCAGGTCGAAGACGGTGTCGATCGACTCGACCAGCGCCTGCAGGTCGTCGGGTTCGGCGAGGTAGTTCGGCTGGACGTGCAGCGGAGCGCCGGGCTCCGCCGAGGTCAGCCGCACCGCACCGGTGCTGCGCGAGCCCATCAGCCCGGGCGACACGGCGAAGACGTCGCCGGACACGTCGTGGGCGGCGCGCACCTCGGGACCGGCGTGCGGCCCCTGCACGACGAACGCGTGCAGGTCCGGGCCCACCCCGGCCACGGAACTGCGCCAGTTCAGCATCGTGCCACCTCCGTTGTCCCGCACCGGGCCCAGCGGTTCGCGGGCCCGGAACACCATGCCCATGAGCAGCGGGTGGTCGGCGTAGCGGTCCCCCACCCCCGGCAGCGCGACCCGCGTCGCGAGCCCGAGCCGGGACAGTTCCGCGGGGTCCCCGATCCCGGACAGCGAGAGCAGCCGCGGGGTCTCCAGGGCACCGGCGGACAGCACCACCCGCTCCGCCCGGGTCGTCCGCAGTCCACCGTCCACGACGTGCTCCACCCCGACGGCGCGCAGGCCCTCGAACACGACGCGGTGCACCGGGGAGCCGGTGAGCACGTGCAGGTTCGGCCGCTCCAGCGCCGGTTCGAGGTAGCCCCGCGCCGTGCTCCAGCGTTCCAGGACACCGTCCGCGCGGCGGCGGGCGTTGAAGTTCGCCAGCGACGCCCCGAGGTTGTCGGCGGCGTTGGCGTCCTCGATCACGGGCAGCCCGAGTTCGCCCGCACCGCTCAGCAGCGCCGACGCGACGGGGTGCGGGTCCTTCGAGGTCTCGATCCGCACCGGGCCACCGGCTCCGCGGAACTCGCTCGCCCCGCCCTCCCAGTCCTCGCTGCGCCTGAAGTACGGCAACAGCGACGCCCAGTTCCAGCCGCTCGCTCCGCGACGTTCCCAGTCGTCGTAGTCGCTCGGGTGCCCGCGGTACCAGAGCATCGCGTTGATGCTGGAGGACCCGCCGAGCACCCGGCCGCGCGGGATCGGGATCGTCCGCCCGTCGACGAGGTCGGTGGGCGCGTGGACGTGGCGGTGGTCCAGGTCCCCACCGAGCAAGGACACCCAGCGACCGGCGTCGAGGACGTCGGCCAGCCCGCGGTGGTCGGGGCCGGTCTCCAGCAGCAGCACCCGGGAAGCCGGGTCGGCCGACAACCGGTTCGCCAGGACGCAGCCGGCCGCGCCGCCACCGACCACCACGTAGTCGTAGGTCATCTCAGTTGTGCTCGCTCGGGCCCATGATGGTGATGCCCTCGGTCGCCTCGACGTGGCGGACGAAGACGTACTTGTCCTCCCGGCCGTCGGAGTGCTTGCGCTTGATCCCCGGTTGCAGGATCCCGTCGGTCTTGGCGACGAGCACGTAGGGTTCGTCGGCCGCGAGTCCCGCGGCGCAGTGGGCGTCGAACTCGTCGAGGTCGCTGGTGACGAACGCCTTCTCCACCCCGCACCCGCGGGCGATCGCGGCGAGGTCCACGCGACCGCTGGCGGTGTGCGTCCTCGGACCGCCGATGGACTGGTACTGCTCGTTGTCCCACACCACGACGAAGAGGTTCTTCGGCTGCTCGTTGCCCAGGGTGGCGAGGATGCCGAGGTTGAACAGCAACCCCCCATCGGTGTCCAGGGACACGACCCGCCGGTGCGGCAGCCCGACGGCGAGGCCGAACGCCTCGGGGGTGACGCACCCGAGCTGCTGCTGGAAGAGGCTGGCGCTGCGCATGTGCGGGGCCGCGTCGTACCACTCGTCGACCGCCCCACCGAGGGACAGGACGACGAGTTCGTCCTGCAGGCGGGCACCCAGCCGGGCCATGCACTGGTAGCGGGACATCTTGGCCGTCGTCGTGGCGCTCATCGGACGATCCCTCCGCCCAGCACGACGGCCGAGTGGTAGTAGGCGTTGTAGGACCAGTCGTAGGAGTCGGTGATCGCGCGTTCGATCTCGCCGACCTCCCGCACGATCCGGTAGGGGGTGCGCAGGGCGTCGAGCAGCGGTTCCATGGTGATCCCGTGCGGGATGGCCCACCAGTTGTTCTCGCCGAGTTCCCCGCGGTAGCTCATGAGCATGATGACGGGGATCCCGGCACCGAGGCCCATCCGCGCGAGGTGCTCCGTCGCGGCCCGCAGCCCGGAGTTCTCCATGACCAGGGCGGCGCGCTTGCCGGAGAGGAACACCCCGCCGCAGATCGCGGCCCCCTCCCCCTCGTTGGTCACCTGGATGGTCCGGATGTCCGGGTCGGCGTCCAGGGCCGGGTAGAGCTCCTTGAGCAGGGAGTCGGGCAGGTACGCGACGACGCTGACGCCGGCCTTCTTCAGCCCGGCGATCACCGCCTCGACGGCTTCGGGGGTCATGCGCTCGTCTCCTCGGTCTTCGGGGGGCCGGGGAGCGAGAACCGGCTCCCCGGGTGGGTCGGTGCGAGCCGGCCACCGGGACGACCGGACAGCCTCTCGCGGAGCGTGGGACCGGAGGCTCCTGTCGTCGTGGGGCCGGAAGACTCGCCGAGCAGACCGCGGTCGCGCAGCAACGGCTGGACGAGCTCGATGAACTCCTCGTAGCACTCCTGCCCGCCGAACGTCGGTTCGAGCATCAACCCGTCGACGTCGCTGCCGGTGACGATGGCGGTCAGCTCGTCGGCGACCTCCGTGGGGGAACCGGTGACCTGGAACCCGCGGATCGCCTTCCGCCGGAAGTCGTCGAGGACGTGCCCGACGGTCGGGACGGGTTCGCCGGGCCGGACGAAGCGGTTGACCAGGGTCTGCCCGGAGTCGCTGGGCGGCAACGCCGTCAGCGGGGTCGTGGGGTCGACCTCGCGGAGGTCGAGGCCGGTGAAACCGGCGAACACGACGGCCGCGTCCCGCACGGCGAAGCAGGCGTCGAGCTCGGCGCGCTTCTCCCGCGCGGCGGCGGAGTTCTCCGCCACGGTCACGGTCACCCCGGTGACGACCTTCACATCGTCGGGCCGCCGACCGTGCCGGACGGCCTGGGCGCGGATGTCGGCGACGTGCGCCCCGGCCTGCGCGATCGTCTGGCCCTGGATGAGGACGGCCTCGGCGTTGCGCGCGGCGAACGCCCGGCCGCGGGCCGAGGTCCCGGCCTGGAACAGGACGGGGGTGCGCTGCGCGGAGGGGGCGACGGCGAACTGCCCCGACACCCGGAACGCGTTCCCGGAGTGCTCGGTGCGGTGCAGCCGGGCCGGGTCGGCGTACACGTTGGCGCCACGGTCCCGGAGTTCCGCACCGTCCTCCCAGCCGCCCTGCCACAACTGCAGGCACACGTCGACGAACTCGTCGGCGACGTCGTAGCGCGAGTCGTGCGTCCCCGACGCGGCCACGCCGAACAACCCGTCCGTCGTGGACTGCGACGAGCCGGTCACGACGTTCCAGCCGATCCGCCCGCGGGTGTAGTGGTCCAGTGACGCGAACCGCCGGGCCGTCGCGTAGGGGTGCTCGACCGTCGTCGGGGAGGTCACGACGAAACCCAGCCGCTCCGTCGCCATCGCCAGCGCCGGGATCGCGAGCATGGCGTCGAGCGCGGGGAACTGCAGGCCGTGCGCCGCGACCTCCGCAGGCAGCGATCCCTCGATCGTCGGGTAGCCGTAGGTGTCGGCGAAGAAGAGGAAGTCGAACCCCGCCCGGTCCAGCGTCCGGGCGAGCCGGATCCAGTAGCCCAGGTCGTCCCAGTCGTCACCGCGACCGCCCGGGTGGGTCCAGGTCGGCATGCCGTTGCTGGGGTTGATCATCTCGAACACCCCGAGGGCGATGCGCTTGCGTCGCGGGGTCACAGCAGCCCCACCACGGTC
The DNA here is from genome assembly GCF_042674865.1 of Kineococcus sp. GCM10028916. Lineage (NCBI taxonomy): Bacteria > Bacillati > Actinomycetota > Actinomycetes > Kineosporiales > Kineosporiaceae > Kineococcus > Kineococcus sp. GCM10028916. The sequence goes on from NZ_JBHTFM010000016.1 coordinate 152,075, forward strand.
TTGGTCTCCAGGTAGTTCTCCAGGCCCTGCGGCCCGTTCTCGTACCCCCAGCCGGACTCCTTGTGCCCGCCCTTGGGCAGTTCGGGGCCGAGGTAGGAGTGGCAGTTGATCCAGACCGTCCCGGACCGGATCCGGTGCGCCACCCGGTGCGCGGAGCTGAAACCCTGCGTCCACACGCTGGCGGCGAGGCCGTAGCGGCTGTCGTTGGCCCAGGCGAGGACCTCGTCGAGGTCGTCGTAGGGCGTGACGGTGACGACGGGCCCGAAGACCTCCTCGCGCACGATCCGGTGGTCCTGCGCGACGCCGGTCACGACGGTGGGTTCCACGAACGTCCCGAGCGCGCCGCTGCGCCGTCCGCCGCTGACGACCTCGAGACCGTCCTCGCGCAGGTAGCCCTCGACGCGTTCGGCCTGAGCGGTGCTGACCAGCGGCCCGAGGTCGGCCTCGGGGTCGAGGCCGTGCCCCAGCCGCAACCCCCGGCCGAACGCGGCCATCCCCTCGACGAGCCGGTCGTGCACGTCGCGGTGGGCGTAGACCCGGGAACTCGCGACGCAGACCTGGCCGCCGTTGTCGAAGATGCCGCGGGAGATCCCTTCGACCGCCTCGGTGAGGTCGGCGTCGGGCAGCACGATGGCGGGTGACTTGCCGCCGAGTTCCAGGGTGAGGCGTTTGAGGTTCCCCTCGGCGGCACGGAGCAGCCGCTTGCCGACGGCGGTGGACCCGGTGAAGGCCACCTTGTCGACGCCGGGGTGCCCGGCCAGCGCCTGGCCCGCCTCGTGCCCGTAGCCGGTGAGGACGTTGACGACACCGGCCGGGAACCCGGCCTCGAGGACGAGCTCCGCGAGGCGCACCGCGGTGAGCGGGGTGTTCTCGGCGGGTTTGAGGACCACGGTGCAGCCGGCGGCCAGCGCGGGCGCCAGTTTCATGCTCGCCATGAGCAGCGGTGAGTTCCACGGCACGATGGCCGCGACGACGCCCACCGGTTCGCGGCGGGTGTAGGCGAGGACCTCGCGCCCGACGGGGGTGCGCGAGAGCGAGGTGGGGATCGTCTGGCCGAGGATCTTCGTGGCCCAGCCGGAGTAGTAGCGGAACTGGTTGATCGCGGCGGGCACCTCCCCGAACCGCGCGGTGCGCAGGTTCTTGCCCTGGTCGAGGACCTCCAGCTCGGCGAGCTGCTGGAGGTCGGCCTCCAGGAGGTCGGCGAGGCGCCACAACAGCTTGGCGCGCTCGGCCGGGGTCGTCCCGGTCCAGGCCGCTCCCTCCAGCGCGGTGCGGGCCGCGGCCACGGCGGCGTCGACGTCGCCGGCACCGGCCCGCGCGAGCTCTCCCAGGACCGCACCGGTGGCGGGGTCCGTCGTGCTGAACGTCCGGCCGTCGGCCGCGGGCCAGAAGGCGCCGTCGATGAGCAGTCCGTGCGGAGATCGGTCGAGGAACTCCCGGGTGCGGGTACCGGGGGCGGGAACGGTCACGGACGGTCCTTCCGGAGGGGGACGGAGAAGCACAGAGCACGCACAGTCGCGCCAGGGTGTTCTCGGGGGGAGGCCGCCCACAGTGGGGTTCTCACCCGATCCGAGGAGGACGCGCGATGAACCACACCCCCGGTGGCCCGCAGGACGACCACCGCCGCGACCAGCCCGTCGAGGGCACCGTGGTCCCCAGCGGTACGAGCCCGATCGGTTTCACCGGCTCCCCCGCCCTGGCCGCGACCGGTCCCTCGACCGGTCCCTCGACCGCGCCGGTCTGGCCGCAGAGCTACTGGGCCGCGACGCCGCTCGCTCCCGGCGGCGCGGCCCCCACCCGTCGCAGGCGCTGGATGCCGTTCGCGCTCACCGGTGCCGGACTGGTCCTCCTCCTCGGCGGCGGGGCGGGCGGCTACGCCATCGGGCACGCGAACGCGGGCGGTGTGGCGACGTCGCAGACGGGCCAGCTCCTCCCCGGCACGACCGGGCAGTTCCCCGGACAGCTCGACGGTTCCACCGGTCAGTTCGGTGCACCGCCGGACCTGAGCGACAGCTCGGGCGGGCAGCTGGACGGGACCACCGACGGGACCACGGACGGGACGAGTGGCGGGACCGACGACGGCACCACGACCTGAGGGCGACGTCGGGCTGTTCGACACGGTGCTCCTGTCCACGGGTGGGGGTACCACCAGTGAACTCCCCGGCACGCGGGTTCGGCCACGTGCGATCGGACGAAACCACCGGGCCACGGGCCCACCCTCCCGGTGCCTGCGACCACCAGGTTTCCGCGGTGTTTCGTCGGCGTTGCGACGAGCCGCGTGCGGAGTTCAGCCGTCCCCGGGGGCAGGACGGCACTGCAGCGCCAGGAACACGTCGACGCGGTCCCGGATCGTGGAGAGGTCGCGGCCGGTGACCTCCTCGATCCGGGCGATGCGGTAGCGCAGGGTGTTGGGGTGCACGTGCAGCGCCCGGGCGGCGTCCTGCCAGGACCCGCCGTGGTCGAGGAAGACCTGCACGGTGCTCACCAGGTCGGCGCCGTGGCGGCGGTCGTAGTCCTCGAGCTCGCCCAGGACGCCCACGGCGAAGGCCGCCCGGGCGGAGGCGGGGAGCATCCGCAGCAGCGACCGGTGGTCGCCGCCGGCCGAGGAGTCCAGCAGCACGACGGTTCCGTCCACCGGCCCGGGGCGGGCGTCGAACTCCCCGAGGCGCTCGGTGGCGACGGCCAGCGCGCTCGCCAACCCCCCGACCCCGGTCACCGGGTCGCTGGTGGCCACGACGAGGGTCCGCCCGCCGAGCAGGTCGAGGGGTTCGGGCAGCGCCTGCGTCAGGCGCACCCCCAGGCCGGGTGCGGCGGGAGGTTCCGAGAGCACGGCGGTGGCGGTGCCCGCGTGCAGCCCGACGGCGATCCGCACACCGTCGCCCGCACCGACCCGTCCCAGCAGTTCGACGAGGGCCTCGACCGGGAACTCCGCTCCGGAGGTGCGGGCGAGCAGGACCCGCAGAGGTTCCTGCGGGTCGAGCGCGGCCAGCCGGGACAGCGCGGCGACCTCCCCCCGGGGCAGGGACTCGTCGGTGGCGGCGGCGAGGAGCCCGGAGGTCCGCTCCCAGCGCGCCGTGCGGGACCGGTGGGCGAAGCGCAGTTCCGGGCGGAGCACCGCGGCGAGCGTGTCGAAGGCCCGGGCCGCCTCCGGGACGAGGTCCGCACCGGGGTGGTGGGCCACCAGCCGGGCCCGCGAGCGCGGCGGCCCGAGCGGCCACGACGTCACTCCGACGGACGGGGCCTTCCCGGCCCAGACGGCGACGACGAGCCCGGCGTCGAGGTCACCCGCGACCACCGGCACGGTGCCGTCGTCGTCGACCACCCAGCAGTCCACCCCGAACCGGTCCCGCACGAGGGCCAGTCCCCCGTCCAGCGCCCCGTCCGCGACGGTCTGCTGGATCCGCGCCGCGAGTTCCGCCGCGGGCGACGTCGCCGCCGGTGGACCGCCGACCCCCTCGACGACGGCCTGCACGACGGAACCGAAGGAGGCGCCCTCGGGCAGGGTCGCGACGACGAGCCCCTCGCGCCGGGCGACCTCGACGAGTTCGGGCGGGACCTCCCCGAGTTCCACCAGCCCCAGGACCAGTGCGGTCGCGCGGGCGCCCACCAGGGCGCGGACGAACCGCTCCACGCCGTCGGGGCGTTCCACCCAGAGACCGTTGGAGAGGACGACGGTCCCCGGACCGAGGAACCGCGACGGATCGGGCAGGTCGGTGATGAACGCGCCGGTGACCGGGAGTTCTCCCGCGGTGCCGCCGCCGACGACGACGCGCAGCCCGAGGGCGCGTACCCCGACCAGCTCCGACAGCTTCACGGGAGGCTCAGACCCAGAAACCCTCGTGCACCGCGGCGGCCTCGTCGGCGAGCGCCGGGCCGGCCACGCGCACGACACGCTGCCCGGCGTTGAGCACGGCGGCGCTGGAGAGGGCCATGGTCGGGTTCTCTTCGTGGTCCCCGGTGAGTTCGCCCAGCCGCGCCTCGCTCAGGGCGTGCACGACCCGGCCGATGCCCGACCAGTAGATCGCCCCGGAGCACATCGCGCAGGCCTCGGCGCTGGTGTAGAGCGTGAACTCCGCCAGCGCGGCGGAGCCGAAGGCCTGGAACGCGGCGCGGGCGAGCTTCAGCTCGGCGTGCGCGGTGCAGTCGCCGTCGGCGGGGACGCTGTTCTCCGACTCCAGGACGACGGCTCCGGACGGGTCGACGAGCACGGCCCCGAAGGGGTGCTGGCCGTTCTCGCGGGCCCGGCGCGACACCGCGATGGCGTCGCGCAGACGCGCGAGGTCGGTCCCGGTGACCGGGGTCTCGGGGGTCCCAGGAGCAGCGGTGCTCACGGCACGACTCCTTCCGGCTCGCCGTTCTCCGCGAGCCAGGCGCTGCGGCGGGCGAAGAGTCCGGGGACGGCGGTGTTCGCCCGGGCGATGACCTCGTGCAGGTCCGCCGTGAGGAGTTCCCCGCCGCGGACGACGACCTCCCCGGCGACCATCGTCAGGTCGACGTCGGACCCCCGGACGGCGTGGACGAGGTTGTGGTGGACGTTGGTGTAGGGACCCGCGGTGAACAGCGGCGTCATCCGCGGGGTGTCGAGGCGCACGGCGATGACGTCGGCCTGCTTGCCCGGTTCCAGCGATCCCGTGGTCTCGTCGAGCCCCATGGCGCGGGCACCGCCGCGGGTCGCCATCTCGAGGACCTGCCAGGAGTCCATGGCCGCCGCGTCGAGCGTGCGCAGCTTCCCGAGCAGGGACGCCACCTTCATCTCCTCGAACAGGTCGAGGTTGTTGTTCTCCTTCTCGCCGTCGCTGCCGATCCCGACGGCCACCCCCGCCTCGAGGAGTTCGGCGACGGGGGCGAAACCGCTCGCGAGCTTCATGTTGCTGACCGGGTTGTGCGAGACGCCACCACCGCGGGCGGCGAGGAGTTCGATCTCGGACGGGTCCAGCCAGACGGCGTGGGCCAGGACCGTGCGCGGGGTGTCGAAGAAACCCAACCGGTCGAGGGCGTGCACCGGCCGGGCGCCGTAGCGCTGCTGGAACTGCTCGATCTCGACCTCCGCCTCGGAGCAGTGCGTGTAGAGCCCCGTGCCGTACTCGTTGGCCAGGGCGATGGCGCGGCGCTGACCGGCCTCGTCGGCGTAGAAGGGGTGTTCGAGACCGACCCACGGCACGATGCGGCCGTCGGCGGCACCGGCCCACTCGCGCAGCATGCGCTCGTTGTCGTCGAGGGTGTCGAAGTAGTCGTGCTCGGGGTGGGCCCCGACGTAGTTCACGGTGACGAGGCGGTTCCCCAGCTGCGTGGCGGCCCGGGCGGCGCCGTCGAGGTAGCGCCACATGTCGACGACGGTCGTCGTGCCGGAGAGCAGGCCCTCGGCGTAGCAGAGCCACGCGGCCGCCTCGGCCTCCTCGGGGCGCAGCACCCGGTGCATCGGGTCGATGTGCAGCCGGAGCCACTCCCAGACCGGCAGGTGCTCGGCGGTACCGCGCAGCAGACCGGAGTGGTGGTGGGCGTTGACCAGACCGGGCATGAGGACCCGACCGGGCAGGTGCTCCACCGTGGCGTCGGGGTGAGCGGCCTGCACGTCCTCGGGCGTCCCGACCGCCACGATCGTCCGGCCGCTGACGGCAACGGCCCCGGGGGCGAGGATGCGGTGCCGCTCGAGACCGGCGCCCGCGAGCGGCACCACGACGTCGGCGGTGTAGGTGGTGGTGAGGGGCACGGGCACAGGGTCCCAGAACCGCCGGCGGGCGGGGACCCCGGGACCGCGCGTCGTACGCTGGCCCGGTGCGGGGACCGGAGCTCGGGGTGGCGGCGCTGCAGGTCGAGCGGGTCGCCCTGGGGTCGCACCCGGTCGACTACCGCGAAGCCTGGGACCTGCAGCGGACCCGGCACGCCGAGGTCGTCGCGGGTGATCGACCGGACACCGTCCTCCTGCTGGAGCACGCCCCCGTCTACACCGCCGGCAAGCGGACGAACTCCTGGGAACGCCCCGACGACGGAACCCCCGTCGTCGACGTCGACCGCGGTGGGCGGATCACCTGGCACGGACCGGGACAACTCGTGGGGTACCCGATCGTGCGGCTGCACGGGGCGCTGGACGTCGTGGGGTACGTGCGCCGCCTCGAGGAACTCCTCATCGCGGTCTCCGCGCGGTTCGGTGTCGAGGGCTACCGCGTGGTGGACCGCACCGGCGTCTGGACGGGAGCCGAACCGCTGGCTCCCGGGTGGCGTTCGGAGGGCAAGCTCGCCGCGATCGGGGTGCGGGTCGCGAAGGGGGTGACGATGCACGGTTTCGCCCTGAACTGCGACACCGACCTGCGGGGTTTCAGCCACATCGTCCCCTGCGGTCTGCCCGACGCCGGGGCAGCGTCGCTGAGCGCCCGGTCGGGGCGCCGCGTCGGCGTCCTCGACGCCGCGGACGTCGTCGAGGAACTCCTCCCCGCCGCACACCTCCCCGGCTGAGGGACCCCGGCGACGGGCTCGGACCGGGGGCTCGGACCGGGGCTCAGATGGGGAGCAGCTGGATGGCCGAACCCTTGGCGTAGCGGGCCTGCAGCGCGAGACGCTGCGAGGACGAGCTCGCGGCGTCGCGCAGGACGTCCCACATCTTGCGGTAGCGGGTCGCCCTCCAGCGCAACAGGTTCGCCGGCGGGTTGTCGGGGAAGAACGTGCGGTGGACGGCGGCGTAGTCACCGGTGCCGATCCCGTGACCGGCCGAGGCCTCGTGCAACCGGACGTGCAGGGACGGGGTCGCCACCTCCACGAACCGGCCACGCAGCAGCAGTTGCCCGAGGAGGACCTGGTCCGAGCACGGGTAGCTGCCGAGCTGGTCGGTCCCCCAGACGGCCTCGCTGCGGATCAGCCCGGACAGGTAGGCCAGCACCGCGATCGAGGAGCGGCCGTTGATCATGTCGAGGAACTGCGCCATCCGGCGACCCGGGTCCTCGTCCCAGCTGAACGAGGCCAGTTCCCGGCCACCGCGGGCGGGGCGCCCCTCGGCGTCGATGAGGTCCCAGGTCGGCACGGCGAGCACCACCCCGGGATCCGCCTCGAGGGCGGCGACGCAGTCCGCGAGGTTGGTGCGGTCGACGAGGTCGTCGGCCATCGCCCAGCGGAAGTACTTCCCGCGGGAGAGCTGGAACACCCGGTTGAAGTTCTTCGCGAGACCGATGTTCCTCGGGTTGCGCAGGTAGCGGACGCGGTCGTCGCGGGCGGCGAACCCCTCCGCGATCTCGCGCGTGCGGTCGGTCGAGGCGTTGTCGCAGACGATGAGCTCGAAGTCGGTGTACGACTGGTCCAGCAGGGCCTCGAGGGTCTGCTCGAGGTACGCCTCGCCGTTGTAGACGGGGACGCCGACGCTGACCGTGGGCGCATCCGCACGTTCGTGCTCCCGCACTGTGCCCTCCCACCGTGACCCGACCCCGGAACTCGGTGTCGACTGCTGCGAGGGTGCACCGGCCGGGACCGCCACCACAACTCTCACCTGGGGTGACACCGTCACCCCGGGCGGACCGTGCGTCATCCCTCCCGCCGTGTGGGGGAGGGACGACACCGGGGGGTCAGAGCTGGGGTGCGACCTCGGCGGCGATGAGCTCGAGGTGGTCGAGGTCGTCCAGGTCCCAGATCTGCAGGTAGATCCGTTCGACCCCGGCCTCGGCGTAGCGACCGATCGCGTCGACGACCTCCGCGGGCGTTCCGGCGAGCCCGTTCTGCCGCAGTTCGTCGGGGTCGCGGCCCTCCGAGCCGATGCGCCGCGCCCGGCGGGCCACCTCCTCCTCGTCCCGGCCGCAGCACACGACGAGGGCGGAGGAGTAGGCCAGCGAGGCGGGGTCGCGCCCCACGAGCGAGCACGCCTCGCGCACCCGGCCGAAGGCGGCGGCCGTGTCGGCCGGCGAGGAGAACCCGGAGTTGAACTCGGCCGCGTACTGCGCCGCCAGCGCCGCACCGCGCTTCTTCCCGGCCCCGCCGACGATGATGGGCGGCGGCGACTGGACGGGTTTGGGCAGCGCCGGCGAGCCCGTCAGCCGGTAGTGCTCACCGGCGAAGTCGAACGTCTCCCCCACGGGCGTCGCCCAGGACCCGGTGATGAGGGCGAGCTGCTCGGCGAAGCGGTCGAAGCGTTCCTTCAACGAGGGGAACGGGATGCCGTAGGCGGTGTGCTCCTCCTCGTACCACCCGGTCCCGAGGCCGAGTTCGACACGGCCGCCGGACATCTCGTCGACCTGGGCCACCTGGATGCCCAGCACCCCGGGGTGGCGGAAGGTCGCGGAGCTGACGAGCGTGCCCAGGCGGATCGAGGTGGTGTCGCGGGCCAGTGCGGCCAGCGTCGTCCACGCGTCGGTCGGACCGGGCAGGCCGGAGCCGCCCATCGTCAGGTAGTGGTCGGAACGGAAGAACGCCGAGAAGCCGGTCTGCTCGGCGGCCACGGCCACCCGTCGCAGGTCCTCGTAGCTGGCGCCTTGCTGGGGTTCGGTGAAGATGCGCAGGTCCACGCCCCGATCCTGCCGGGTGGCCCGGAGCCGAGCTCTGGCAGGGTCGGAGCATGGACGTCACGTTGCTGCCGGGCACCACCCGCACCCTCGAGCACCTGCTCGCCCGTGAGCAGAGCAGTTCCCGGTTGCCCTCGGTGGTGGCCGGTCTCGTGCGCGGCGGGAGCCTGGTCTGGAGCGGCGCCGCCGGGAGCACCGGGGTCGAGGCCCCCCTGGGCGCACGGGACACCCAGTACCGGGTCGGGTCGATCTCGAAGACGTTCGTCGCGGCGGCGGTGATGCGCGCCGTCGAGGACGGTCTCGTCGGTCTCGAGGACCCGGTGCGCGCGCACCTGCCCGAGCTCACCGACGGTGTGGGACGGGTGAGCGTCGGCCAGCTGCTCGGCCAGGCCGGCGGCGTGCAGGCCGAGACCGACGGGCCCTGGTGGGAGCGCACGGAGGGCGGCGACTGGGACTCCCTCCTCCCGATCCTCGGCGCCTCCGCCGTGCGGCACCGCCCGGGCACCCGCTTCCACTACTCCAACGTCGGTTTCGGCGTCCTCGGCGAGCTCGTGGGACGGGTCCGCGACAGCACGTGGCGCGACGTCGTCGCGACCCAGTTCCTCGTCCCCCTCGGCATGTCGCGCACCTCGATGCGCCCGCAGGCCCCCGCCGCCCGCGGTCTGGCCGTGCACCCGTGGGCCGACGTCGTCCTGCCCGAACCCGAGCACGACGCCGGCGCGATGGCCCCCGCCGGGCAGATCTGGTCGACGGTCGCCGACCTCGCGCGCTGGGCGGGCGTCGTCGCCGGCACCTCGCCGGTGCTGCGGCGCGACACCGTCGAGGCGATGTGGGAACCGCAGAGCGTCGACGACGCCCGCGGGGGCCCCTGGTCGGTCGGCTACGGCCTGGGGTTGCAGCTCTGGAACGTCGAGGGCCGCCGCCACGCCGGCCACTCCGGGTCGATGCCGGGGTTCGTGGCCATGCTGCGCGTCGACGTCGAGACCGGGGACGCGGTCATCGCCCTGACGAACTCGACGTCGGGGTTCGGGGACCTGCCGAGCCGGTTGCTGTCGACCCTCGCGACGCAGGAACCGCTCTCCCCCGCACCGTGGGTCCCGCGGGAGGTCCCCGCCGACGTCCTCGAGCTCGTCGGGCCCTGGTACTGGGGACCCACGCCGCTGCTGGTCCGCGCCACGAGCGACGGCTTCGAGCTGGGGGGCATGACCGGGCGCGGGCGGGCGTCCCGCTTCGTCCCCGCCGGCGAACCCGGGACCTGGCGCGGGCTGGACAACTACTACGCGGGCGAACTGCTGCGTCCGGTCCGCGGGGCCGACGGCGCCGTCGGCCACCTGGACCTGGCCAGCTTCCGCCTCACCCGCACCCCCTACGACCCCGGGGCCGACGTCCCCGGCGGGGTCGACCCCCGGGGGTGGGCGCCTCGCGGGTGAGGCCGACGTAGGCTGGTGGGCGTGACTCTCGCACCGGAAGGACGGCGGATGCTGCGCATCGAAGCGCGCAACGCCGAGACGCCGATCGAGCGGAAGCCGTCGTGGATCCGCACGAAGGCCCGCACCGGTCCGGAGTACACCGAGCTCAAGGGCCTGGTGAAGTCCGGCGGACTGCACACGGTGTGCGAGGAGGCGGGCTGCCCCAACATCTACGAGTGCTGGGAGGACCGCGAGGCCACCTTCCTCATCGGGGGCTCCGAGTGCACCCGGCGCTGCGACTTCTGCCAGATCGACACCGGCAAGCCCTCGCCGCTGGACCGCGACGAACCGCGCCGCGTCGCGGAGTCGATCGCGACGATGGGGCTGCGCTACGCCACGATCACCGGCGTCGCCCGTGACGACCTGGCCGACGGCGGCGCGTGGCTCTACGCCGAGACGATCCGCCAGACCCACGCGCACAACGAGGGCACGGGCGTGGAGATCCTCGTCCCGGACTTCAACGGCCGCCCGGACCTGCTCCAGCAGGTGTTCGACGCCCGGCCCGAGGTGTTCGCGCACAACGTCGAGACCGTCCCGCGCATCTTCAAGAGCATCCGCCCGGCGTTCCGCTACGACCGTTCCCTCGACGTCATCACCCAGGGCCGCGACGCCGGCCTGGTGACGAAGTCGAACCTCATCCTCGGCATGGGTGAGACCGACGAGGAGGTCCTCGAGGCGCTCGCCGACCTGCACGGTGCGGGCTGCGACATCATCACCATCACCCAGTACCTGCGGCCGACCCCGCGCCACCACCCCGTGGCGCGGTGGGTGAAGCCGGAGAAGTTCGTGGAGTTCTCCGAGGCGGCCGAGCGCCTCGGCTTCTCCGGGGTCATGGCCGGTCCGCTGGTGCGCTCGTCCTACCGGGCGGGCCGCCTGTGGGCGCAGGCGATGAAGAAGCGCGGTGTCGCCCTCCCCGAGCAGCTGGCCCACCTGGACAAGGAGAGCCCTGCCGCACAGGAGGCCTCCAGCCTGCTCGCGCGCTGATCCCGGGCTCCCCGGCCGGGGCCGTATCCTTGCCCGCATGGCACGACGTGAGAAGCCTGCGGGCGCGACCCCGGCACAGAAGCCGAAGAAGCAGCGGTTCGCCCGGACCCGCCAGCTGAAGCAGGTCTACGACATGACCGTCCGGGTCGACCCGGGCGCGAAGTGGGTGCTGCTGGCGGCCCTGCTGGGGCCGATCGTGGTGGGTCTCGTCCTGGGCCTGCTCGTGGACCACCCGATCTACTTCACGATCCTCGGCGTCATGATCGGCGTCCTGCTCGCGATGTTCCTGCTCGGCCGGCGCGCCGAACGCGCCGCCTACATGAACCTCGACGGGCAGAAGGGTGCCGCCGGCGCGGCCCTGAGCTCCATCCGCCGCGGCTGGACGATCGAGCAGGAACCCGTCGCCGCCGAGGCCCGCAGCCAGGACATGGTCTTCCGCGCGACCGGTCGCGCCGGGATCGTCCTCGTCGGGGACGGCCCGCCGACCCGGGTCAAGAAGCTGCTCGAGGCCGAACGCCGCAAGGTCAACCGGATCGCGCCGAACGTCCCGGTGCACCTGTTCACCGTCGGCGACGGTGGCGGTGAGAACGAGGTGCCGCTGCGCAAGCTGGCGTCGCGCGTCCAGCGCCTCAAGCCGCAGCTGACCAAGGACGAGGTGGCCACCGTGCAGAAGCGCCTCAAGGCCCTCGGCGGCATCCGTCCCCCGGTGCCCAAGGGCATCGACCCGATGCGCGCCCGCCCGGACCGTCGGGCCATGCGCGGTCGCTGACCGCCCACCCGCACCGCGACGGGGAAGCCCGCCGTTCGCCCGACCGTCGAGGTCGCGCAGAGCGGCGGGCTTCGTCGTGCGCGGGGCGGTCAGCGCCGCACGACGACCACCTGGGCGGCCTTGTCGTGCAGCCCGCGGCGGTCGGGGTCGGTGATGACCGCGGGTATGACGATGCTCAGCAGCAGGGCGCGGGCGAAGCCAGCGACGAAGCCGACGGGACGCCCGTCCAGGCGCCGCACCGCGATCCCGACCACGGCGTGGCCGATAGTCATCCCGATCGTGGACACCAGCAGCAGGTGCATGACGAAGAAGACCAGGAGCGGGCCGAACTGGGCCCCCAGGGACGTGAGGAAGGCGCGGGCGATGAGGCTCGCGATCACCCAGTCGACGAGCACCCCGAGGAAGCGACGTCCCCAGCCGGCCACGGAGCCGCGGCCCTCGACGGGCAGTCCGAGCCGGACCCCGGCGGGTTGCGGGGGCGTGTTCTCGATCGATCGCTCGGCCACCCGGCCAGCGTACGTGGACCCGGCGGGTCTCCCTGTCCCCACCTCCACGACCTGGGTAAGCTGCCGGAAACGCGGTCGTAACAAGCACGAAACATCGTGCCCCTACGGTCAGCGCGTCCGCGGCGGCTCGACATCCGGGCCGGATCCGTTTCTGGAGGTTGGATGTTCAGCAACGCCCAAGAGGTCCTCGACTACATCGCGAGCGAGGACGTGAAGTTCGTCGACATCCGGTTCTGCGACCTGCCGGGCGTGATGCAGCACTTCACCATCCCCGCGAAGACGCTCGACCTCGACGCGCTCTCCGAGGGCCAGATGTTCGACGGGTCCTCGATCCGCGGCTTCCAGGCCATCCACGAGTCGGACATGAAGCTCATCGCGGACCCGACGTCGGCCTTCCTGGACCCGTTCCGCAAGGAGAAGACCCTCGTCATCAACCACTCGATCGTGGACCCGTTCACGAACGAGGCGTACAGCCGGGACCCGCGCAACGTCGCGGCCAAGGCCGAGGCGTACCTGAAGACGACCGGCATCGCCGACACCGTCTTCTTCGGCCCCGAGGCCGAGTTCTACATCTTCGACGACGTGCGCTTCGAGACGAACCAGCGCGAGTCGTACTACCACATCGACTCCATCGAGGCCGCGTGGAACACCGGTCGCAAGGAGGAGGGTGGCAACCTCGGGTACAAGACCCGGTACAAGGGTGGCTACTTCCCCGTCGCGCCGATCGACCACTTCTCGGACCTGCGGGACGAGATGGTCGTGGAGCTGGAGAAGGCCGGTCTCAGCGTCGAGCGCGCGCACCACGAGGTGGGCACCGCCGGCCAGGCCGAGATCAACTACCGGTTCGACACCCTGAAGAACGCCGGCGACCAGCTGCTGCTCTTCAAGTACATCATCAAGAACGTGGCGCTGCGCAACGGTCACACCGTGACCTTCATGCCCAAGCCGCTGTTCGGTGACAACGGTTCCGGCATGCACTGCCACCAGTCGCTCTGGAAGGACGGCGAGCCCCTCTTCTACGACGAGAAGGGCTACGGCGGTCTCTCCGACCTCGCGCGCTGGTACATCGGCGGTCTGCTGCACCACGCGCCGTCGCTGCTGGCCTTCACCAACCCGACGGTGAACTCCTACCACCGCCTGGTCCCGGGCTACGAGGCGCCGGTGAACCTGGTGTACTCGGCCCGCAACCGCTCGGCCTGCATCCGCATCCCGATCACGGGGAACTCGCCCAAGGCCAAGCGCATCGAGTTCCGCGTGCCGGACCCGTCGGCGAACCCGTACCTGGCGTTCGCAGCGCAGCTGATGGCCGGCCTCGACGGCATCAAGAACCGCATCGAACCGGCCGACCCGGTCGACAAGGACCTCTACGAGCTCCCGCCCGAGGAGCACGCGAACATCAAGACGGTCCCCTACGACCTGGGTTCCGTGCTCGACGCGCTCGAAGCCGACCACGAGTACCTCCTCGAGGGCGGCGTGTTCACGCCCGACCTCATCGAGACGTGGATCGACTACAAGCGCACCAACGAGATCGACCCGATCCGGTTGCGTCCGCACCCGCACGAGTTCGAGCTCTACTACGACATCTGATCCTCGGACCACGATCTCGCAGTGAGTTCCCGGAGCCCCCGTCCCGACGCCGACCGCGTCGGGACGGGGGCTCCGTCCGTTCCGCTCCACCCCGGCCGTCCTCGGCGACCACCCCGGCCCGGGGGCTGACCCTGGACCCTGGCCGGGGGTATCTTGTGATCTCCCGGGGACAGGACGTCGCCGTGCCAGTTGCCCAGAACACCCAAGGACGGGGGTTTTCCGACGTGCCGACGACGACCATCTGCCCGGCCTGCCGCGCAGGCATGCGTGAGGCCGACACCTTCTGCTGGACGTGCGGATCCCCGCGCGACGGGGCCGTCGGGGCGGCCGCGCCGGACCGGCTCGAGGTCGTCCACCGACCGGACCCGACGCGCCGGGCCGCCCGGTCCCAGGGTCGGGGTCCTTCCCGGCGCCAGTCCGGGCAGATCATCGCGGTGTTCTCCGTCGCCCTCGTCGCGGCCGTGGGGATCGCCGCGTGGTGGCTGCTGAAACCCGACGAGGACACCACGACGACGGTGCAGGCTTCGCCGACGCGCTCCGCTGCCGCCTCCACCCCCGCGGCCACCCCCTCCACGGACCCGGTGCCGGTGAGCGCTCCCCCCACGACGGCCGAGGCCACCCCCACCGTCCAGTACCCCACCGGTGTGCTCGTGCCGGCGGAGGTCACCGCACCGAGCACGTCACCGGACTCCGCGGACTCCGCCGGACGCACGACCACCTACCGGGCCGCGAACGTCCTGGACGGCGACCCGAGCACGGCGTGGCGCACCGAGGGCAACGCCTCGGGTTCGACGCTGGAGTTCGCCTTCGACTCCCCCGTGCGCATCACCGAGGTCGGGCTGGTGAACGGCTTCGCGAAGGTCGACCCCCACGACGGTACCGACCGCTACACGCAGGGTCGGCGCGTCCTCGCGGTGACCTGGACGCTCACAACCCCGACCGGACCCGTGACGGTGCAGCAACAGTTGCGCGACGGCGACCGCACCCTGCAACGCGTGCCGGTCCCCGCGGTGGAGGCGAGTTCCGTGGCCCTCACCGTCGACTCCGTGACCCGGCCGGGCGCGGGTGGGCGCTTCGACCGCACGGCCATCAGCGACGTGCAGTTCGTCAACGCCTGATCTCGTAGAACTCCACGGCGTGTGGTGTTGTGGGTACTGTCAGTACTCACAACGCTGCGACGTGGAGGTGGGACACCGTGCGACGACGCACCGGCCAGGGTTCTCGGACCCGGAGCCTGCGGACCGCGGGTTTCGTCCTCGCCCTCGGGGCGCTGTCCCTCTCGGCGGCTCCGGCCCACGCAGCCGCCCACCTGACCTGCGGCGCCGGACTCACCGTCGACACCACGCTGACCGAGGACCTGGTCTGTCCCGACGCGGGGAACGGACTCGTCGTCCGAGGGAACGGCGTCGTCCTCGACCTGGCGGGGCACCGCATCGTCGGCGGCGGCTGGTCCGGGGTCCTCGTCCAGGGACGTGACGTCGTCGTGCGTGGCGGGACCGTCACCGCCTTCGGCGAGGGGATCTCCGTGCTGGGCGGCGCCTCGGCGACCGTCGAGCGGGTCACGTTGCTGCGCAACATCACCGGGATCGACAGCGACGGCGAGGCGGTCCTGCGCGACTCGCAGGTGCGAGCCAACTCCCGGGGCGTCCTCGCCGAAGGTGACGGCGTCGTCTCGGTCGAGGGCTCCGACCTGGCCCGCAACCCGACCGCGGTCTCCGCCTACGACGGTGGCGAGGTACGCATCACGGACTCCACGGTCCGCAGCAACCAGTGGGCGCTGGACTGCGACGCCGGGACGCTGCACGTACGGCGCTCGGTCGTCCTCGACAGCGGGACCGCGGTGCGCGTGAGCGGGTGCACCGGTTCGTCGGTGGCGGGGAGCCTCTTCGTCCACAACGACGTGCAGGTCGTGGATCCCGCCCTGGCGACCCGTCAGATCGCCTTCTCCTGCACGCGCTTCCTCGACGGGCGCTCGGCTCCCGCCTCCGTGCCCTGCCCCTGAGGTCGCGACCGTTCCCCGCCCCGTGACCACTCGTGAGGACCCGAGAGAGGACCACCCCGTGCGACTGCTCGCCACCACCTTGCTCGTCCCCGCCCTGCTGTTCGCCGGGGCCGGGACCGCCGCCGCGGCGAACGACCCGGTGGCCTGCGGGGACGCCCTCACCACGAACACCCGGCTCACCGGGTCCCTGTACTGCGAGGATGGTCCGGGACTGCGCATCGACACCCCGGGGGTCACCCTCGACCTCGGCGGGCACTCCATCGTCGGCAGCGCGGGGATCGGCGTCTCCGTGACCGCCGACGGGGTCACCGTCTCCGACGGCGAGGTCGTCGGGTTCCCCGTCGGCGTCTACACCGGCACGCCGGAGAACGAGTACGAGTACGCCGGCGGTTTCGACCTGCCGGACCTGCCCCCCACCGACGACCAGGGTCCCCAGGCCACGGTGGTGCTGGACCGCCTGGAGATCGACCGGAACGGCGACCTCGGTCTCGAGGTCGCCGGTAGCGCCACGACGCTGACCGGCTCCGCCCTCGTGGGCAACGACATCGGCGCCCGGGCCGAGTACGGCGGAGAACTCCGGGTGGCCGCCAGCGAGGTCACCGGCAACGGCCTCGGCCTGCAGGCCCTCGAAGGTGGGCCCGTTCGGGTGGAGAAGTCGTTGTTGCGCCGCAACGGCACCGCGGCGGGTTGCTCGGAGAGCGCGGTGTTCGTCGCCGACTCCGTCGTCGCCGACAACAGCACCGGGATCGACTACTTCGTCTGCGGTGGCTCCTCGGTCGTCCGGTCGTTCTTCAGCCACAACGACCAGCACGTCGCCAGTGAGGGGTTCCCCGACCAGCTCCCCACCGTCGGCTGCACGGTGTTCGTGCTGGGCGGCCCCGCCCCGGACTTCCCGAAGGCACCCTGCTTCTGAGCGCTGCGACTGCGCAGCCCTACAACTGCACGCCGCGGGTGAGGGCACCGTCCACCACGAGGTTCGTCCCGGTGACGAAGCTGGCCGCGGGGCTGGACAGGAACACCACCGGCCGGGCGATCTCCTCGGGGGTCGCCATCCGGCCGGTGGGGTTCAGGGCGAGGGCCTCGGCGAAGAACTGCGGGTCGTTGCGTTCGGTCAGCTGCCACACCCCACCCTCGAAGTAGGTGTTGCCCGGCGAGACGGTGTTCGCCCGCACCCCCTCCGCGGCGAACTGGTGGGCGAGGCCCTGGGTGTAGGCGACGAGCGCGGCCTTGACCGTCCCGTAGGGGCCGGCGAAGGCGTCGACCTCGCGGCCGGAGACGCTGCCGATCGTCACGATGGACCCCCCACCACCGCGGCGCAGGTGCGGCAGGGAGGCGTCCACGAGCGCGACGGTGCCCATGAGGTCGACGTCGAGCGACAACCGCCAGGACTCCTGGTCGTTGGCCGCGGCGATGGCGCTGACGTTCGCGACGACGGCGTCGATCCCGCCGAGTTCGGCGACGACGTCGTCCACCCAGGCGAACACCTCGTCCCGGTGGGCGACGTCCACGACGGCACCGCGCAGGGTCCCCGGTCCGCCCGCGGCCGCGACGGCCGCCTCGACGTCGTCGGCCGTCCGCGCGCACATCGCGACGTCGGCCCCCTCGGCCAGGAACTCCGCGACGATGGCCGCGCCGATCCCCTTCGTCCCGCCGGTCACCAGGACGCGGGCACCGTCCAGCTGCAGGTCCACCAGTTCTCCTCTCAGCCGCGCGCGAGAGCGCGCAACCGGTCGTGGGCGCCGTCGTAGGCGGGCTTCGGCGTGGGCAGCAGGCGTTTCGGGAGCTTCGTCGGCACGCTGTAGTTCACGTCGACGGCGTTGGCCAGCGGGACCTCGCTGATCTGGGAGAGCAACTGGTAGGCGTCGAGGGTCTCCAGTCCGTAGAGCTCCTCGAGCCAGCCGACCGCCTCGACCTGGCCGATGCGCCAGGCGTCCTCGAGCGGGCGGGAGGAACCCACGACCGTCCAGTGGGTGTCGGACTCCATCCGCGGCCAGGCCGGGGCGGGGAAACCGGCGGAACCCTTGACGAGGTCGACCAGGACGAGCGAGTTCATCGCGCCCTCCACGGCCGTTCCGCAGGACTCGCCCTCGCCCTGGCGGTAGTGCCCGTCGCCCAGGGAGAACAGCGCCCCGGGGACGTTGACCCGCAGGTAGACCGTCGTGCCGGCCTTCGCCTCGGGGGTGTCCATGTTGCCGCCGAAGGAGTCCGGGACCAGCGACGAACGGACCTCCCCGGCCGCCGGGGCCACCCCGATGGTGCCGAGCATGGGTTCGAGCGGCAGCGCGACGCGGAAGTCCCCCGCGGAGGCCTCGAACGCGACGGTGCCGGCCGCGGAGTCGAGCTGGTAGATCCAGGTCCGCTCGGGCAACGGCGGCTGCAGGGTGGCCGTGCGGTCGGTGCCGGTGAGCCCCCCGAAGAACGGGATGAGCGCCGAGGCGCCCCAGGTCCGGGCCGGCGTCAGTTCGGCCAGGTGCAGGACCAGGGTGTCGCCCGGTTCGGCGCCCTCGACGAAGAACGGCCCGGTCTGCGGGTTGACGAACGGCATCTGCAGCGAGGCGCCGGGCAGGTCCGCGACGGAACGCAGCCTCCCGCAGAAGGCGTCGTCGCTCCACAACCGCAGGGCCGTCCCGGGACGCACGGTCATCACCGGCGCGACGCCGCCGAACGTCCAGGCGTACTGCTCGGGGGTCGGGGTGAACTCCACGATCTCGACGTCGGGGTGCACGGTCCTCCACTCGGAAACGGTTGCGGTCGATGATCTTCTACCGCACTTGCCGTCCCGACGGAAGACCTCGACTCACGACTCGGGAGGCCGGGTGCCCTCCGAGCGCGCCTCGGAGCGGCGCACGGCCTCGTCGAACTCGGTGTCGACCCGGGCGAGTTCCTGATCGAGGCTCGCGTCGTGGTCGGCGGCGACGTCCCGGGGTGTCGGCGGCGGGGGCCCGGAGGCGGGCGGTGGGACCCTGGCGCCGCCGGAGCGCCCGCGGCGGACGTTCGCGCGGATCACCACCCGGACGGGCGTCGCCCCGGGGGCGGATTAGGTTGGGTCCGCACGGACGCGCGGAGGTGTCGTCCGGACGACGAGAGGTGGGAACACGGTGAGCCAGACGGTGGACACGCACGGTCAACCCTTGAAGCTGGGTTACAAGGCGTCCGCGGAGCAGTTCGCGCCCGGCGAGCTCGCCGACTTCGCCGTCCAGGCCGAGGAGCAGGGTCTGGACTCGGTGTGGATCTCCGACCACTTCCAGCCGTGGCGCCACGTCGACGGCCACGCCCCCGCCGCCCTCGTCTGGCTGCCGTGGGTCGCGGCGAAGACGTCCCGCGTCCAGCTCGGCACCAGCGTCCTGACCCCGACGCTGCGCTACAACCCGGCCGTCATCGCGCAGGCCTTCGCGACGCTGGGCTGCCTCGCCCCGGGCCGCGCGATCCTCGGCATCGGCACGGGTGAGGCCCTCAACGAGACCGCCGTGGGGGCGGACTTCCCCGAGATCAAGGAACGCTTCGCCCGGATGCGCGAAGCCGTCCGTCTCATCAAGAAGCTCTGGAGCGAGGAACGCGTCACCTTCGAGGGCGACTACTACACCCTGCGCGACGCGACGGTCTACGACCGTCCCGAGCAGCCCGTCCCGATCTACATCGCCGGCGGCGGCCCCGGCGTCACGAAGTACGCCGGCCGCGCGGGTGACGGCTACATCTGCACCTCCGGCAAGGGCATGGACCTCTACTCCGAGACCCTCCTGCCCGCGCTGAAGGAGGGTCTGGAGGCCTCGGGTCGCACCGAGCAGCAGATCGACCGGACCATCGAGATCAAGCTGTCCTTCGACGAGGACCCCGCCCGGGCGCTGGAGAACACCCGGTTCTGGGCTCCGTTGTCCTTGACGCAGGAGCAGAAGGCCTCCGTCCACGACCCCATCGAGATGGCCCGCCTCGCCGACGAACTGCCCATCGAGCAGGTCGCCAAGCGCTGGATCGTCTCCTCCGACCCCGCCGAGGTCGCCGCCGCCGTGCAGGGTTACGTCGACGCCGGGTTCACCCACCTCGTCTTCCACGCCCCCGGCCAGGACCAGTCGCGGTTCCTGACCCAGTTCAGCGCCGACGTCGTGCCCCTCCTGCGTCCCTGAGTCAGGACTCCTCGCGGCCGTAGAAGACGCGTTCGACGACGGCGCGGCAGCGACGGGTCGTCCGCAGGTACAGCTCCTCGAACTCCCGGGAACTGCCGGGTTCGAACCCGAACATGCGGGCGACGCCGTCGAGGTCGCGGGCCTGGGTGGGCAGGGAGTCCCCGGACTTCCCCCGCCACAGGGCGACGGCGTTGCGCGCGCGGGACGCGAGGTCCCAGGCGGTGAGCAGCACGTCGGCGTCGCCGGCGGCGAGGAGACCGGCCTGGACGGCGGCCCGCAACGCCCGGGGCGTCGACGTCGTCCGCAGCCCCTCGTGCTCCCCGGCGTGCTGCAGCTGCAGCAGTTGAGCGGTCCACTCGACGTCGGAGATCCCCCCGCGGCCCAGCTTCAGGTGCCGCGACGGGTCGGCCCCGCGGGGCAGGCGTTCCGCCTCGACGCGGGCCTTGATGCGCCGGACCTCGCGCACGTCGGCCTCGGCCAGACCGCCTGCGGGCCAGCGCAACGGGTCGATGAGCTCGAGGAAGGCCTCGCCGAGGTCGGCGTCCCCGGCGACGGGACGCGCGCGCAGCAGCGCCTGCGCCTCCCACGACAGGGACCAGCGTTCGTAGTAGGCGCGGTAGCTCGACAACGACCGCACGAGCGGACCGTTGCGGCCTTCCGGGCGCAGGTCCGCGTCGACCTCGAGGGCGGGTTCCGGGCCCGGCGCCCCGAGCGATCTGCGCAGTTCCCCCACGACCTCGGTGGCGGCCTGCTGGGCCTTCGTCTCGTCCGCACCGGGCAGCGGGTCGTGCACGAACAGCACGTCCGCGTCGCTGCCGTAGCCGGTCTCCCCCGCGCCGAGACGGCCCATCCCGACGACGACGACCTTCGTCGGCAGCGGCTCACCGCGCCGGCGTTCCACCGCCCGCACGCTCAACCCGAGCGCCACCTCGAGGACGGCCTGGTCGGCGTCGCTCAGCGCCTGCCCGACGCCCGCGAGGTCGCGGACCCCGACGAGGTCGGCCACGACGGTGCGGAACTGCTCCCGGCGACGGACCCCGCGGGCGGCGAGGACGGCGGCGCCGAGGTCCTCGCGGCGACGGGCGGCGGCCTCCGCGTCGGCGATGACCTCGGAGACGTCCTCGGCCGCGAGCCGGTCCTCCCCCGCGAACACCGCGACCGCCTCCGGGGAGCGCAGCAGCAGTTCCACCGGCAACCGGGCCGCGGAGAGCACGTACGCCAGACGTTCCGCGGCGGCGCCCGCGTCGCGCAGCATGGTCAGGTACCACTGGGTCCCGGCGAGCGCCTCGGACACCTGCCGGAAGGCGAGCAACCCGGCGTCGGGGTCCGCGCCGTCGGCGAACCAGCCGAGCATGACGGGCAGCAGGGTGCGCTGGATGCTCGCGCGCCGGCTCACCCCGGAGGTCAGCGCCTCGAGGTGGCGCAGCGCCACGGCCGGGTCGCGGTAGCCGAGGGCGGCGAGGCGTTCGCGGGCGGCCTGCGGGCTGAGCTGCGCGTCGATGCGGGCGTCGGCGGCGGGCAGTTTCGCGACGGCCGTCAGCAACGGCCGGTAGAACAGCTTCTCGTGCAGGCGGCGGACGTCGCGCCGGGTTCCGCGCCACACCTCGTCGAGCGCCTTCACCGGGTCGGGGCGCAGGCCCAGGGAGCGTCCCAGCCGTCGGAGGTCCGCCTCCCCCGTGGGCATGACGTGGGTGCGCCGCAACCGGTGCACCTGGATGCGGTGCTCCAACGACCGCAGCAGCCGGTAGTCGCGGTCGAGCTCGCCGGCGTCGTGGCGTCCGACGTAGCCGTAGGCGGCGAGGGAGTCGAGGGCTTCGAGGGTGTTCGCGCTGCGGCGCAGGCGTTCGTCGCTGCGACCGTGGACCATCTGCAGCAGCTGGATGCTGAACTCGACGTCGCGCAGACCACCGGCGCCGAGCTTCAGCTGCCGGTCCGCCTCCTTGGAGGGGATGAGCGCCTCGACGCGGCGCCGCATCGACTGCACGTCGGCGACGAAACCCTCGCGTTCACTGGCGCTCCAGACCATCGGCGCGATCGCGGAGATGTAGGCCCACCCCAGCTCGAGGTCCCCGGCGACGGGCCGGGCCTTGAGCAGGGCCTGGAACTCCCACGTCTTGGCCCACCGGCGGTAGTACTCGACGTGGCTGTCCAGGGTGCGGACCAGCGACCCGGACTTCCCCTCCGGGCGCAACGCCGCGTCGACCTCCCACAGCGATCCCTCGCCGGTGGGTTCGGAGCAGATGCGTTGCAGCGCGACGGCGAGCTTGGCGCCGACGGCGAGCGCGTCGTCCTCGGCGGCCCCCGGCGCGGGCTCGGCCACGTAGACGACGTCGACGTCGGAGAGGTAGTTCAGTTCCCGCCCACCGGTCTTGCCCATCCCCAGGACGGCCAGGCGGCAGGCGCGCCAGGACCCGGGTTCCTCGCCCGGGTCGTGGTCGGGCAGTTCCGCACGGGCGATCGCGAGCGCCGCCTCGAGGGCCGCGGCGGCGAGGTCGGCGAGTTCGGCGGAGGTGACGGGCAGGACGGTGAGCGGGTCGGCGGAGGCGAGGTCGCGTCCGGCGAGGCCGAGGAGACGGCGGCGGTAGGCGACCCGCAGCGCGTCGGTGGGGGTCCGTCCGGAACGGCCCGTCGTGGCGACCGGGACCGGGTCGTCGGCGTTCGCACCGACGGCGGCGAGCAGTTCGGCGCGCAGTTCCCCGGCGTCGGGCGGGGTCGCGGCGGCGAGGACCGTCCAGTGCCGGGGGTGGCGCACCAGGTGGTCGCCCAGCGCCATCGAGCCGCCGAGGACGGCGAGGAGGCGGGCGCGGGTCCCGACGACCTCGGGCACGTGGTCGCCCCGGAGGAGGTCGAGTGCGGCGGCGATCCCCTCGACCTCGTGGGAGGCGGAGCTGCGGTCGAACCCGGCGGTGAGGGACTCGGCCCACCGGACCAGGCCGAGCAGGGCCTGGTCCGGGTCGGCGGTGCGGGCCAGGGAGCGGACGAGCTCGCCGGTGGAGTCGGTGAACTCACCGTCGGCGACCGCCTCGTCCGCGTCGCGGACGACGCCCCGCAGCGCCGGGTCGCGCAGCAGCCGCGCGGCCCGGTCCGGGTCGGCGAACCCGGCCCGGACCAGTTGCGCGGTGGCGGAGGAACGGCGTCCGCGCGTGCCGCCCGGTGTGGTGCTCACAGCAGGGGCAGGTACCGCTTGAGCTCGAAGGGGGTCACCTGCGAGCGGTAGTCGGCCCACTCCTGGCGCTTGTTGCGCAGGAAGTAGTCGAACACCCCTTCACCGAGGGCCTCGGCGACGAGTTCGGACTTCTCCATGACGGCGATGGCGTGCTCGAGGCTCTGCGGGAGCGGTTCGATGCCCATCGAGCGGCGTTCGGCGTCGGTGAGGGACCAGACGTCGTCCTCGGCGCCGTCGGGCAGGTCGTAGCCCTCCTCGATGCCCTTGAGCCCTGCGGTGAGCAGCAGCGCGAAGGCGAGGTAGGGGTTGGCCGCGGAGTCCAGCGCGCGGTACTCGATGCGCACCGACTGGCCCTTGGAGGGTTTGTACATCGGCACCCGGACGAGCGCGGAGCGGTTGTTGTGGCCCCAGCAGACGTAGCTGGGGGCCTCGCCCCCGGACCAGAGCCGCTTGTAGGAGTTGACGAACTGGTTCGTCACGGCGGTGATCTCGGCCGCGTGGCGGAGGATGCCGGCGATGAACTGCCGTCCGGTGCGGGAGAGCTGGTACTCCGCACCGGCCTCGTAGAAGGCGTTGGCGTCGCCGTCGAAGAGGGACAGGTGGGTGTGCATGCCCGAACCCGGTTCCCCCGCGAGGGGTTTGGGCATGAAGCTGGCGTAGACGCCCTGGTCGCCCGCGACCTCCTTGAGGACGGTGCGGAAGGTCATGATGTTGTCGGCCGTGGTGAGGGCGTCGGCGTAGCGCAGGTCGATCTCGTTCTGCCCCGGGCCGCCCTCGTGGTGGCTGAACTCGACGGAGATGCCCATGCTCTCCAACGTCGAGATCGCCGTGCGGCGGAAGTCGGTGGTGGTGCTGCCCGGGTGGTTGTCGAAGTAGCCGACGTAGTCGACGGGTTCGGGCACCGCCCCGCGTTCCAGGGGGGTCTTGAAGAGGTAGAACTCGATCTCGGGGTGGGTGTAGAAGGTGTAGCCCTGCTGCGCCGCGCGGTCGAGGGCGCGCTTGAGCACGAACCGCGGGTCCGAGCGCGCCGGCTGCCCGTCCGGGGTGAGGATGTCGCAGAAGATGCGGGCCGTGCCCTGGTGCTCGTCGCTGGCGCGCCAGGGCAGCACCTGGAACGTCGACGGCTCGGGCTTGAGCAGCATGTCGGACTCCGACACCCGCGAGAGTCCCTCGATCGCGGAACCGTCGAACCCGATCCCCTCGCCGAAGGCTCCTTCGAGCTCGGCGGGTGCGATCGCCACCGACTTCAACGTCCCGATGACGTCGGTGAACCAGAGCCGGACGAAGCGGATGTCCCGCTCCTCCAGCGTCCGCAGCACGAACTCCTGCTGGCGGTCCATGGCACCCTTTCCGTCGCTTCCCTCGCCGGGCCGTCGGCGGTCGTCGCCGGCCCCGGTCTCATCATCGCGCACCCCCGCCCCCGGGGGGACGCACACCCCGCCGCGCCCGCCTGTCGCACCCATCGGGGGCACCCACCGGTGTCACCACGCGCGGACGCGTGGAGTGAGGCGTGGGTGCGCCGAAGTGGTCGCCAGAACGCCTGGTTCGGGACACCCACGCCTCACTCCACGACCGGCCTCCTCAGACGACTAGCCGCGGACGCGCCACCACGGCGGGGCGCGTCGCCCGGCGCAGGGCGAGGTAGGCGCGCTCGACCGCCCGGAGGACCCGGCGACCGTCGGTCCGCAGGGTGCGCGGCGAGAACGCCATCACCGGTACGCCCGCCGTTCCCAGTGCGGTGTCGGTGCGCAGCGTCCACTCCCAGTCCTCCTCGGCGAAGTGGTGGCTGCGGGAGTGCACCTGCAGCGCCAGGCCCACCTCGTCCACGAACCCGTCCGGGCTGGGGAGGGTCTCACCGGCGATCGTGGTGAGGACCGGGTTGAGCAGCACGGTGGGGAGGAGGGAGCTGGAGGCGAGCAGGTCGGCGAGCTCGCTCTCGGGCAGGGACCAGGCGCCACCGGAGACCTCCTGCACCGCGGCCCGGACGGCGGCACTCCCCCGCACCGCCCCGGCCTCCACCTCCGACGCGAGTTGGTCCACCGTCACGAACCGCCGCTGCACCGCCTCGAAGACCACGGCCCGGACGGCGTCGCCGCGCAGCTGACGGGCCGCGTCGACGACGGTGCGCGGTGGTGAGGTGAAGGCCAGCGGGCCTCTGGACCACTCGTGGGGATCGGGTCGTCGCGTCCGACGGACCGACACGCCGGGACGTTCGCGACTCTTCGCCCCCCAGGGCACGAACAGGCGTCGCACCCCGTCCTCCGGTACCGAGGTGAGTCCGAAGTAGCGGGCCGCGGTGGTGGAGCCGATCTGCGCGCCCGGACCGGCGAAGAGCTGGGCCGCCACGAGCTTCTGCGCCGGATCGAGCCGGCCCGTGGTCGTCGCGACGACGCTGCCGTGCACGAGCCGCCACCGCCGGCCGAGGGCCCAGCGGATCTGGTGCGTGCTCACCCCCGCGTCGTAGAGCTGACGCCGGGTGAGCAGGCCGTGCTGCTCGTGCAGGACGGGGCGCAGGGAGTCGGGGATCCAGGACACGTGCGCAGGGTGCGCGTGGTTCCGCCCGTCGTCCCGCCGCTGCGGCGCACGCTGTGGACGACTCGGCGGCGGGGCGCCCTGTGGACACCGCGGTGACGTCCGGGCCGACCTCGTGGAGTGAGGTGTCGGTGCGACGAAGTGGGCGCCGGGGCAGCCGATCCGTCGCACCGATACCTCACTCCACACCTCAGGAGGGTGGTGACACCGATGGGTGCGACGGGGCGGGTGGTGAGCCACCCGTGCACCTGGGCAACCGCCCCTCGCCGCGCTCACTACGCTGACCCCATGCCTCAGCTGCGGGTGGCCATGGCCCAGATCGACACGACGGTCGGTGACCTCGACGGCAACGTCGCGGCCATCCGCGAGTGGACGCGGCGGGCGGCGCAGGAGGGGGCGCACCTGGCGCTGTTCCCCGAGACCGCCGTCACGGGGTACCCGGTGGAGGACCTCGCGCTGCGCACGTCCTTCGTGAACGCCTCCCAGCAGGCCGTGAAGCGGTTGGCGCGCGAGCTCGCCGACGACGGTCACGGCGACGTGACGGTCGTGGTCGGCTACGTCGACCGGGCCGGGGAGGACACCCGGCCGGCGACGGCGGGACGGCCCAAGGGGTTGCCGCAGAACTGCGCGGCCGTGCTGCACGGCGGGCGGGTCGTGGCGCGCTACGCGAAGCACCACCTGCCCAACTACGGCGTCTTCGACGAGTACCGCATCTTCGTCCCGGGTGACGACCTCCTCGTGGTCCGGGTCAAGGGTGTCGACGTGGCCATCGCGATCTGCGAGGACCTCTGGCAGGACGGCGGACCGGTGCAGATGGCCGGTGACGCCGGGGCGGGGCTGCTCGCGGTCATCAACGCCTCGCCCTACGAACGCAACAAGGACGACGTCCGCCTGGAACTCGTCGCGCGTCGCGCGGCGGAGGCCGGCTGCCCCATCGCCTACGTCAACGCCGTCGGCGGTCAGGACGAACTCGTCTTCGACGGCGACTCCCTCGTCGTGGCGCCCGAGGGCACCGTCCTCGCCCGCGGCCCGCAGTTCCGCGAGGAACTCGTCGTCGTGGACCTCGAGGTCCCCGAGGGGGTGAAGACGCCGGGCTGGGAGGAGAACGTCCAGCGCGCGACGATCAGCGCGGACCTCGTCCCGGCCTACCAGCCCACCGTCTCCCCGGTCCTGGAGCCGCTGCCCGACGTGGCCGACGTGCACGCGGCGCTGGTGCTGGGTCTGCGCGACTACGTGCGCAAGAACGGTTTCCGTTCCGTCGTCATCGCGGTCTCCGGGGGCATCGACTCCGCGCTCGTCGCGAGCCTGGCCTGCGACGCGATCGGTCCGGAGAACGTCGTCGGGATCTCGTTGCCGTCGGGGTACTCCAGCCAGCACTCCAAGGACGACGCCGAGGACCTCGCGACCCGCTGCGGTTTCGAGTACCGGCAGTACCCGATCGCCCCGATGGTCGACGCGTTCCTCGGAACCGTTCCCCTGCAGGGGGTCGCGGAGGAGAACCTGCAGGCCCGGGTGCGCGGGACGACGATCATGGGACTCGCGAACCAGGAGGGTCACCTGACCCTGGCGACGAGCAACAAGAGCGAGCTCGCCGTGGGGTACTCGACGTTGTACGGCGACTCCGTGGGCGGCTACGCGCCGTTGAAGGACGTTCCCAAGACGCTGGTGTGGGACCTGTCGAACTGGCGCAACGCCGACGCGGCCTCGCGGGGCGAGCAGCCACCGATCCCCGAGAACACCATCACCAAACCCCCGTCGGCGGAACTGCGCCCGGACCAGACCGACCAGGACTCGTTGCCGCCCTACGAGATCCTCGACGCGATCCTCGAGGACTACGTCGAGGGCGACAAGGGCCGCGCGGACATGCTCGAGGCGGGTTTCGACCCCACGGTCGTGGACTCCGTCGTCACGCTCGTCGACCGCGCGGAGTGGAAGCGGCGCCAGTTCGCACCCGGGCCGAAGATCTCCTACAAGGCGTTCGGACGTGACCGGCGCCTGCCCATCACGAACCGCTGGCGCGAACCGGCGGCGTCGGCGACGCTGACGCCGCCGGTCGAGGTCAAGACCGATTCGTCGTTGGGACGGAACTGACATGGCCTACGCCACCGAGGCGCCCGCGAAACGGCGCCGGACCCGCATCCACCACTTCCAGCAGTGGAAGGACGCGGGCGAGAAGTGGTCGATGCTGACCAGCTACGACGCGATGACCGCGGCGGTCTTCGACGAGGCGGGGATCCCGGCGCTGCTCGTGGGCGACTCCGCCGCCAACACCGTGTTCGGGATGTCCTCGACGATCCCGGTCACCGTCGACCAGCTGCTGCCGCTGGTGCGGGCCGTCGTCGCGGGCGCCCCGCACGCCTTCGTCGTGGCCGACCTGCCCTTCGGCTCCTACGAGGCCTCCGACGAGCTCGCGGTGACCTCCGCGGTGCGGATGATGAAGGAGGGCGGCGCGCACGCGGTGAAGTTCGAGGGCGGCGCGCAGCGCGCCGGCCGCGTCCGGGCGGTCGTCGACGCCGGCATCCCGGTGATGGCGCACATCGGGTTCACCCCCCAGTCCGAGCACGCCCTCGGCGGGTACCGGGTCCAGGGCCGCGGTGACGCGGCCGACCGGGTCCTCACCGACGCCCGCGCACTGGCCGAGGCGGGCGCCTTCGCGGTGCTCATGGAGATGGTCCCGGCCGACGTCGCGGAACAGGTCACCAAGACCCTGGCCGTCCCGACGGTGGGCATCGGGGCCGGCAGCGGCACCGACGGTCAGGTCCTGGTCTGGCAGGACTTCGCGGGCCTGACGGAGCGCACCGCGTCGTTCGTGAAGAAGTTCGCCGACGTCCGCACCGCGCTGCTCGACGGGGCCCGCGCCTACGCCGCCGAGGTCCGCGACGGCTCCTTCCCCGGGCCGGGCCACTCCTTCTAGTCGAGGCGCAGCGAGAGGGCCTCGCCGCGCACGTGGTCCAGGGCGCGCCGCAGCGCACCCAGGACGACGACGTCGCGACCCAGCGTCGAGGCGACCACGAGAGGGCGCGGCAGGTCGAGGAACGAGGGCAGTTCCCGGTTCACGACCTCCACGAGCGCCGATGACGCCGCGCCGCCGGCCAGGATCACCCGTTCGGGGTCGAACAGGCTCACGAGCGTGACGACGATCCGCGTCAGGCGCAGTCCGGCGATCTCGACCTGCGCGGTCGCGACGAGCCCACCGGCCCGCGCGGCGGCCAGGACGTCGGCGGCCTCCTCCGTCCCGCCGAGGTCGCGCAGCACCTTGCCGAGACCCGCCGAGGACCCGACCCCCTCGACGATGTCGAGGTAGCGCATCTCCCCCACCCCACCGCGCACCCCGCGCAGCAGCCGCCCGTCGTCGACGACGCCGGCCCCGATGCGTTCCCCGGCGAGCACCGTGACCTGGTGCGCCAGACCGGCTCCGGCCCCGCACCAACCCTCGGCCAGCGCCGCGAGGTTCGCGTCGTTCTCGACGAGGACGGGCCAGCCGAACCGGTCGCCGAGGACGCCGGCGAGGTCGGGGTTGGTGAACGCCCAGAAGGGGTTGTCCGTGCCGACGGTCCGCCCGTCGACCCCCACCGGGGC
This sequence comes from Kineococcus sp. GCM10028916, assembly GCF_042674865.1. Taxonomy (NCBI): domain Bacteria; kingdom Bacillati; phylum Actinomycetota; class Actinomycetes; order Kineosporiales; family Kineosporiaceae; genus Kineococcus; species Kineococcus sp. GCM10028916. Next base: position 181,270 of record NZ_JBHTFM010000016.1, read on the forward strand.
CGGGACCCCGACCGAGACGGCCAGCACCCGGGGGGAGCCCGCCGCCGCGCACGCCTCCCGAAGCACCTCGTCGAGGGCGGCGATCCGGTGCGCGACCGGGGTCCGGCCGGCGACCTGGTCGACGACCCGCTCGACCGCCGCCAGCGGAACACCGCGCAGGTCGGTGACCCGCGCCGAGATCCGGCGCTCCCCCGCGTCGATCCCGACGACCGCCCCGGCGCGGGCGTCGAACCCGTAGCGACGGGCGGGGCGCCCCTTCGTGTAGGTCCCGGTGGAGCGCTGGTTCTCCAGTTCCCGCAGCCAGCCGCGGTCGATGAGCTCGTCGCACACGTCGTGGACCGTCGCCCGGGAGAGTCCCGTCACGGCGATCAGGTCGCTGCCCGTGACGGCGGCACCGGGGGGCAGGTCCCAGACGTGCAGGAGCACGGCGCGCGCGTTGTCGTCGCGCAGGCGGCGGGTCACCGACCCGGTGGTGGAACCCGTCGTCGTCACCCCTTGACCCCTCCCCTCGGCACTGGGCACACTTTAGCCACGGCTTAGATTTAGGCCTCACATCAAATACTCACCGTCACTGGAGACCGTGTGTCCCACCTGCTGGAAGAACGACCCACCGCCCCCGCGACCGACGCCACCTGGTGGCGGCAGGCCGTCGTCTACCAGGTCTACCCGCGCAGCTTCGCCGACAGCGACGGCGACGGCATCGGCGACCTCCCCGGCATCACCGCCCGCGTCCCGCACCTGCGCCGGCTCGGGGTCGACGCCGTCTGGCTCTCCCCCTTCTACCCCTCCGCACTCGCCGACGGCGGTTACGACGTCGACGACCACCGCGCCGTCGACCCGCGCATCGGCACCCTGGCGCAGTTCGACGACCTCGTCACCGCGCTCCACGCGGCCGGGATCCGGCTCGTCGTCGACATCGTGCCCAACCACTCCTCCGACCGGCACCGGTGGTTCCAGGCCGCGCTCGCGGCCGGTCCGGGTTCCCCCGAGCGGGAGCGCTACGTGTTCCGGCGTGGCCTCGGCGTCGACGGGGAACGACCCCCGAGCGACTGGACCTCGGTGTTCGGCGGTCCGGCCTGGGAACCCGTCGGCGACGGCGACTGGTACCTGCACCTCTTCGCCCCCGAACAGCCGGACTGGAACTGGGACCACCCCGACGTGCGTGCGGACCACCTCGAAACCCTGCGGTTCTGGGCCGACCGCGGTGTCGACGGGTTCCGGATCGACGTCGCCAACGCCCTCACCAAGCACCTCCCGGCCACGTTGCCGAGCGCCGAGGAACTGCGTGCCGCCGACCTGCCCGACGGAGCGCACCCCTACTTCGACCGCGACGAGGTGCACGAGGTCTACGCCGCATGGCGCGAGGTGTTCGACTCCTACGACCCGCCGCGCACCGCGGTCGCCGAGGCCTGGGTCCCCGCCCACCGCCGCGCCCGCTACGCCTCCCCGCTCGGCCTCGGCCAGGCGTTCAACTTCGACCTGCTCCTGGCCCGCTTCGACGCGGCGACCTACCGCACCGTGGTCGAGGAGAACCTCCGGTTCGCCCGGGACGCCGAGAGCTCCTCGACCTGGGTGCTCTCCAACCACGACGTCGTCCGCCACGCCAGCCGTTTCGCGCTGCCGCCCGGCACCGACGAGAAGGCCTGGCTGCTCAGCGACGGCCACGACCCCGAACCCGACGTCGCCGGCGGTCTGCGCCGCGCCCGGGCGGCCACGGCCTTCGTCCTCGCCCTCCCCGGCAGCGCCTACCTGTACCAGGGGGAGGAACTCGGACTGCCGGAGGTCGCGGACCTGGCGCGGGCCGACCTGCAGGACCCGACGTGGCTGCGCTCGGGCGGCACCGAGAAGGGACGCGACGGGTGCCGGGTCCCGCTGCCCTGGAGCGCCGAGGGTCCCTCGCACGGGTTCGGGCCGGGTGGTTCGCACCTGCCCCAACCGTCGTGGTTCGCCGACGTCGCCGCCGACCGCCAGGACGGCACCCCGGGATCGACGCTGGAGTTCTACCGGACGGCGCTCGCGGTGCGGCGTCGACTCCAGACCGTCGAGGAACTGTCGTGGGTGGAGGGGACCCCCGAGGGTGTCGTGCAGTTCACCCGACCCGGCGGCTGGACGTGCCTGACGAACTTCGGTCCCGACCCGGTGCCGTTGCCCGCCGGGCAGGTCGTGCTGTGCAGCGGTGAACTCGGGAGCGACCTGGTTCCCGCGGACACCACGGTCTGGCTCGAGGACGAAGCTGGACGACCCTCCGCCTGACGGCGACGGCGATGGATGCGGCGGTAGCGCTCGGTCGTGCCCACCTCACCCGGGGCGCCGTCACGTGAACGCCCGGTCCTGCTGCGACACCGGTCGCAGCAGGACCGTGGCGGCCAGGGCCGCGAGCAGGGCGGGCACCAGCACCGCGGCCACGTCGGACCAGGGACCACCCTGCAGGCTCGAGACGAAGATCACCGCGCCCTCGGTGGGTTGCGCGCTCTGCTCGCGCTGGAACGCGGTGGGCGGGGCGTACCAGGCCCACGCCGCGAGCCCGGCCAGGGCGACGCCGACGAGGGCGGCCACCAGGGCCACCACGCCCGCGCACCGTCGCCGCCGGCCCGAGGACCGCCCCCCGGGAGACGCCGCCGAAGCGCACGAGTCGAGGGCGGTGCAGAGCAGCGGCAGCGCGGGGTCCAGCCACGCGACCGAGCGGAGGTGGTCGCCGAGGCCGGGTGCCTCGGTGAGTCCCGGGTAGGCCGCGACGTCGTCCGCGTCGAGACCCCCGGCGAGGACCGCCGCCGCGGTCGCGAGGACGAGGAGCGTCGGAAGCGCCGACGCGAGCACGAGCAGGGCCAGCGGGACGCCGGCGGCGAGCAGCAGGACGACGGCCGGCGCGGTCACGGACGCCGGTGGTCGGTGGGGCGGGTCGTGCGGAGGTGCCATGATCCGACGGTAGGACAGCCCGCCCACCCCGCCGGAGGAAACCACCGTGGACCGCCCGCTCAGCCCACCGCAGGGGGCCGGCCCGGGGCCGGCGCCCGAGGACCCGCGCGACTGGGTGCACCGTGCCGTGCGCACGGTCGAGGCGGACGCCAACCGCAGCGCCGACACGCACCTGCGGGTGTTCCCGCTGCCGGCGAGCTGGGGGGTCCAGCTCTACCTCAAGGACGAGTCCGTCCACCCGACCGGTTCGCTGAAGCACCGGCTGGCCCGCTCGCTGTTCCTCTTCGGCCTGGCCAACGGCGCCATCGGTCCCGACACCACCCTCGTCGAGGCCTCGAGCGGCTCCACGGCCGTGTCCGAGGCCTACTTCGCCCGGATGCTCGGACTGGAGTTCGTCGCGGTGGTCCCCCGCCAGACCGCGGCGGTGAAGCTCGACCTCATCACCCGCTACGGCGGACGGTTGCACCTGGTCGATCGACCCGGTGACGTCTACGCGGCCGCGGAGGACCTGGGGTCGCGGGAGGGCTGGTACTACTTCGACCAGTTCTCGACGGCCTCGACGGTCACGGACTGGCGCGGGAACAACAACATCGCCTGCTCGATCTTCGAGCAGATGGCGATGGAACCCCACCCGGAACCGGAGTGGATCGTGGTGGGCGCCGGGACCGGTGGGACGAGCGCGACGATCGGGCGCTACTGCCGCTACCAGCAGCACGCGACCCGCCTGGCCGTGGCCGACCCGGAGGGTTCCGTGTTCGCCGAGGCCTGGCGCACCGGGTCGCGCACCGTGACCGGTCCGGGTTCGCGGATCGAGGGGATCGGGCGCCCCCGGGTCGAACCCTCGTTCGTGCCCTCGGTGATCGACGAGGTCTTCACCGTCCCCGACGCCGAGTCCGTCGCCGCGATGCGGATGTTGTTCGAGCGCACCGGGATCCGTGCCGGTGCCTCCACGGGGACGAACCTCTCCACGGCACTGCGCCTCGTCGACCGGATGCGCCGCGACGGGCGGCCCGGGTCGGTCGTCACCCTCATCTGCGACGACGGGAACCGCTACCTGGACACGTACTACTCCGACGCCTGGGCCGAGGGGCGGGGCCTCGACCTCGACGGCGCCCGGGCGGTGCTGGCCCCGCTCTTCGGCGACGTCGGTCCGTGAGCCGAGCCCGGCGGCGGAACTCCCGCGACGGGGCGGGTCCGCTTCGCTAGGTTCGGCTCGTGACGACGACGGAGTTCGATCTCGACCTTCCCGACGGGCGCGTCCTGCACGCCCACGACACGGGTCCGGTCCACGACCCAGCCACCCGCGGACCGGTCGTGCTGTGGCACGGCGGGACCCCGAACACCGGTGAACCCCCCGCACCGCTGCTGACCCCGGACGTCCGCTGGATCGGCGTCGACCGCCCCGGCTACGGCGGCTCGACCCGTCGGGAGGGGCGCGACGTCGCGAGCGTCGCCGCGGACGTCGTGGCCGTCCTCGACCACCTGGGGATCGAGCGTTGCGTGACGCTCGGGCACTCCGGAGGCGGGGCGCACGCCCTCGCCTGCGCGGCCCTGGCGCCCGACCGGGTCGTCGCGGCCCTGTCGATCTCGGGTCTGGCGCCCTACGACGGGAGCCCCGACTGGTTCGACGGGATCGGCCCCGCCGGTCGGGCGAGCCTGGGTTCCGCCGTGGCGGGACGCGCATCCCGGGAGACGTTCGTGCCGGGGCCCGACGCGATCGACTTCACCGCCGCGGACTGGCAGACGCTGGAGGGGCCGTGGGGCTGGTTCGGCCCGGTCGTGCAGCGGGCCACCGCGAACGGGCCGGGCGGGATGGTCGACGACGACCTCGCGGGGGTGGGCCCGTGGGGTTTCGACCTGGCCTCGATCCCGGTCCCGGTGTTCCTGCTGCACGGCGACGCGGACCGGGTCGTCCCGGTCGGGCACGCCCGCCGGGTGGCCGCCGCCGTCCCGGGGTCCTCGCTGCGGGTCGTCCCGGGGGCGAGCCACCTCTCCGTGCTCGCCGAGGCGCCCGCGGCTCTCGCGGAGCTGGTGGAGATCTGGCGGTGACGGTCGGTCGATCGTGCACCGGGCCCGACCGGTGGTCGTCGGCGTCCCTAGCGTCGAGGGGTGCCCACCCGCAGGTTGCCGACCGCCCTCACCGTCGCCGTGGGTTTCGGCTGCCTCACCGCGGGGCTCGTGAACCTGGCCGAGCACCCGGCGGCGCGCTTCGGCGGGTACCTGCTGAACGCGGGGTGGGCCTGGGCGGGGTTGTCGGTGCTGGCGGGCGCGCTCGTCGCGCGGCCGGTCCCGGGCGCCATGACCGGGTGGCTGGCGGCGGGGTGCGCGTTGTTCGCCTTCGACGCCACGGACGCGGTCGTCCGCGGTGCGCCCCTGGTGTCGGCGCTGCGGGCGGACCTGTCCTGGTGGGCGGTCAGCCTGGTGCTCTGCCCCCTCCTGGGCCTCGTCGGCTCCCAGCTCCGGCGCCCGGACCGGCTCGGTCTGCCGGCCCGGCTGGTCGTCCCGGCGGGGGCCGCGCTGGAGATGGTTCTCCGCCCGCCGGGCGGCGGCCTGCACCCCGAGGCGCTCGGGGTGCAGGTGAGCGTCTGGGCCGGCGCCGCCGTGACCGCGGTGGTCCTGCTGACCCGGTACCGGCGGACGGAGCGGCCCTGATCGGACCCGGTCCCGCAGCGCGGTCCGATCGTCCGCCGGGCAGGACCCGCACGTCGGGGCGGTTCAGGCGGACAGCATCCGGGCCACCGTCGCGTACGACTCCCGCGGGTCCCCGGCCAGGAGGGTCTTGGCCAGCGCGGCGAGGTCGTCGGTCACCACCTCGAACTCCCCGGCCTCGACCCCGTCCAGGGTGGCGCGGGCGATGTCGGCGGGATCGGCCTTGGGCAGGTCCTGGCCCGCCGTCATGTCGGTGTCCGCGATGCCGATGTGGACGCTGGTGACCTGGGTCCCCTGAGCGGCGAGTTCGTGGCGCAGGCCGTTGCTCATGCTCCACACCGCCGCCTTGGTCATGGCGTAGGCGGTGGCGCCCGGCAGGGCCAGCCAGGACGCGGCCGAGGCGACGTTGACCACGGCACCGCCACCGTTGGCGGCCAGGACGGGCGCGAACGCGCGGACCATGGCCAGCGGACCCCAGACGTTCACGGCCATCTCGGTGTGGACCCGGTCCAGGTCGCCGAGCAGGGTGGCACCGGAGGCGATCCCGGCGTTGTTGATCAGCAGGTCGACGTCGCCGGCCTGGCGGGCAGCGGCCTCGATCGCCGCGGGGTCGGTCACGTCGAGGGCGAGCACCTCGGCTCCGGGGAGGTCGAGCAGTTCCGGACGACGGGCGGTGGCGTAGACCTTCGCCCCCCGCTCCAGGAGTTGGGCGGCGAGGTGGGCGCCGATGCCCCGGTTGGCTCCGGTGACGAGTGCGGTGGCTCCGTTGAGGTTCATGCCGGGTACGCTAGAACCTCACACAAGTGTGAGGTTCAAGTCGAGTTGCGGGGAGGTTCTGTGCGCATCGGAGAACTCGCCCACCGGGCGGGTGTCAGCGTCCGTTCGCTGCGCTACTACGAGGAGCAGGACCTCGTCCCGGCCGAGCGGACCCCCGGGGGCCACCGGGAGTACCCCGAGTCCGCCGTCGAGCGGGTCCGGTTCATCCAGCAGCTGTACTCCGCCGGGCTCGCGAGCACCGTCATCGCCGGGCTCCTGCCGTTCCTGGACACCCGTGTCGTGACGTCGGAGATGGAGGAGCGCCTGGCCGGGGAGCACGACCGTCTCCAGCAACAGATCGACCGGCTCTCCGTGGCGCGCGACCGCCTCGCCGAACTGCGCTCGATCGCCGCCGACGCCGGCGGCGAGCAGGTTCCCTGCGCGACCGATGCAGCCCTGCCGGCGTTCAGCTGAGCCGGGCGAGCAACCACGCGGCGATCTCCTCGCCCGCCGCGGCGCCGCTGGCGCCGGTGAGTTCGGCGCCCTCGTGCTCCCAACCGGCCCGGAAGAGTTCCCCGTGCCGGGGACGGCGCGACTCCTGCGCCGCGACCAGCAGGTCCACGTCGAGGAGGGAGTCGCCCGCCGAGACGAAACCCGACGCACCGCAGCGGGACACGACCTCGGCGACCGCCGCGGACTTCGTCAGCGGCCGCGGCACGGCGTAGAGCTTGCGCCCCTGCAACGAGACCGTGTACCCCCACCCGTCCATCAGCATCACGAGTTCCCCCAGACGCGGCCCCTCGAGTTCTGCGCGCTGACCGTCGCGCAGCACCACGTAGCAGAACAGGTCGGGAACGCTCCGGACCGCGGGGTCCTCCGACCCCGGGACGGCCCGGACGAGTTCCGCCGCCAGCCGCGACAGTTCCGCGTGCACGTCCGCCAACGGCGCGCAGACGGACAACCGTTCCTGCACCGCGGCGGCCCACTCCGCGTCGGGACGACCGGAGTTCATCAGCACCCCGCCGTTGGCGCACACCGCGTAGCGCGGGGCCGCGCCGGGCCAGCGGATCCGTTCGTACTGCTCGAGGGTCCGCGTGGTCACGGGGACGAACCGGTCGGAGGCGACGAGCGAACCCAGCAGTTCCCACGCCGTGGGGGTGACGTAGGAGATGGTGCGACCCTGGTACTCCTCGACCTCCACGAGCCCGGCGACGTCGACCCCGGCGGACCGGGAGGAGAAGACCAGCGTCTGATCGAGATCACTGGCGGCGAGCAGCTTCACACCGCCAACCCATCAGCACCGGTCGCCCCGCGGGTGAACCGCGGGTGGATGAGGCCGATCGCGGAGTAGGACAACCCGGGAACCTCTTCGACGACGACACCGCGCTGGTCGGCGAGCAACCGCACGTGGGCCAGGTCGTCGGGGTGCGACAGTTCCGACGCCGGACGCACGAGGACGCGCCACGGCACCCGCCGCAGCAGCACGCGCGTCGTCTCCCCCACCCCGGGTTTCACCAGGTTGACGTCCCCGATGCCGTAGTGCTCGCTCACCCGCTCGACCTCCGCCCACCCGGCGAAGCTCGCCGTGCGATCCCCCGAGCGCAACCCCTCGACGACGGCGGGGACCTCGGCCGCGACGTCGTCGAACCAGGAACTCACGACGTCGAGGAACCGGTTCGACTCGTCCGCCGGGGCGAGGTCAGCGTAGAACTTCGCGCCGTGGAACTGCCCGGGTGCGAGCAGCCGTTCGTTCAGCACCGTGCGGCTCACCAGGCCCGACACCGTCGAGTTCAGGCAGGCCGAGGGGATCAGGTAGTCCTCGCGGGTCCCGAACGTCCGCACGCAGTGGCCGGGGTCGGCGAGCACGGCCAGGTCGTCGTCGAACCCCCCGGCGGGACCCCCGAACCGCTCGAGCGCGACGGACAGTTCCCGCACGATGGCGCCCTTGCCCGTCCAGCCGTCGACGAACACGACGGAGGCGGGGTCGTGGTGCGCCGCGATCCAGCGCAGGGCGACCTCGTCGATCCCGCGACCGCGCACGATCGAGACCGCGACGTGCGGCCAGTGCAGGCCCTGCCGGATCGCCCAGCGCCGCAGCAGGATCCCCACCGGGGTGCCGGCGCGGGCCAGCGAGGCGAGCAGCAGGTCGTCACCGCGTTCGGCGCGCAGCAGTTCCGCGACGACGCCCACCCCCAGCGCGACCCGGCGGGCCGTGCGCTCCAGCGCGTCGGCGAACAGCTTCCGGTACTCCGCGCTCGGCTGGTACTCCACGGGCAGGGACTCCGCGTAGTGCGCGCCGCCGCTCTGGATCGCCTCCTCGCGCTCCTCCGCCGGGGCCTCCAGTTCCACCCCGGACAGGTCGGTGAGCAGCCAGCTCACCTCGTCGGGGAGGTAGGAACCGAACTGCGGCCCCGACAGCGGGGCGGGTGTGGACGTCACGGGGAGCTTCTCCAGGAATCAGCGGGCAGGGTCACGAGCAGCAACCGCGACGTCAGCGGGGCCAGCGCGGCGAGCACGCCGTCGGGGGCGTGCAGGTCGGCGGGTGCGGAGGCCGAGTCGACGACCAGCACGATCGCGTCCCACCCGCCCGCACGGGTCGCGTTGTGGGCGTAGCGGATCCCCGCCCCGTCGAGCACCGGGTCGTGGGAGACGAACGCCACCGAACTGCGCACCGCGTACCCCGGGTCGTCGACGGCGAGCACGGGCGAGCGGGTCGTGGAGGAGAACCGCACCTCCCCCGGGTGGCGTTCGGCGAGCTGCACCGCCACCGCCAGGGGGGCGTGCAGGAGTTCCTCCGACCCCAGCACGAGGACGGAACCGGCGGCGGCGTGGACCTCCGGCAGCAGGTGGCGCACCAGGTCCGCACCGGCCAGGAGTTCCGCGTGGGCGGGGGCGCTGCCGAACCGGCCCGTCGTCGGGACACCGGCCGGCCAGTCGACCGCGACCGGGACCACGTCGCCGGGACGACCCACCCCGGGCAGCACCGGTTCGGCGTCCGCGACCAGGGCCGTACCCCGGGCCAGCACGTCCGCGGGCAGCTCCACCCGTCCCTGCGCCAGGCTCACGACGTCGATGCGGGTCCCGAGCTCCACGGCCAGGTCGGCCAACCGGTCGTGGTCGGCCGCGGAGCGCACGTCGACCAGGCCCGCGACGACGTAGTGGCGGTGCGGGGCCTTGGCGTGCAGGACGCGCAGGGTGTTCGCCACGGTGCGGCCGGTGGACAGCTCGTCGTCGACGAGCACGACCGGCGCGTCCGGATCGGCCAGCGCCGCCAGCACGGCCGGTTCGCACGGCAGCAGCTGGTGGCCGCTCGCGTGGGAGTGCTCCTCCTCGAAACCCGCGTAGTCGATCGCCTCGGGCACCGCGCGACGGGTGGAGTGCAGACCCGCGCAGCCCAGCGCGTCCGCCACCGTGTGCCCGAGGCCCGTGGCGGTCTCGGCGTAGCCGATGACCAGGGCGTCGGGGCGGGCCGGGGGCCGCCGGACCGCGGCGTCGAGCGCCGCCGTGGCCCGCTCCTGGCCCTTCAGCGCCGCCCGCCACGTCGACGCGTCCAGCACGGGGGCGTCGGGGACGCCGAGGAGCTCCGCGACGCGGGCCCCGAGCCGCAGCCCGGCGGCCCGGACGAGGCGGGGGTCGGTGGGGACGTGCTTGCCGAGGACCTGGCTGACCAGCAGGTGCGCCCGTTTCGGGTTGCGGCGCAGCGCGAGCCCGAGGAGGTCGTGCACGGTCAGGCCGTCGGTGCCGGGCGGGCCCTCGACGTGGACGCCGAGCCGTTCCCAGACCCAGCGCGCGGTCGGGTGCGTGGCGGCGAGGTTCACGCGTGGACCCCGTCGAGGGAGGCGCGCACGGCCCGCCAGGAGTCGTCCTGCGCCTGCAGCAGGTGGGCGTAGGAGATGTCCTCGCGGGCGACCCCGAAGGCGTCGGCGCGGGCGAGGACGCGTTCGGCCCAGGGGCGGTGCGGGCCGGCCTCGTTCATCTTGTTCCGGTAGGTGGAGGCCATCGCGCCGCCCCCGTGCTGGGCGAGGACGTCGGAGGCGTCGCAGAAGTCCTCGTGGGTGACGACGGACATCGCGTGCACGACGGCGACGTGGCTGGGGTGGATGACCGTCTTGCCCTGCAGCCCGTTGACCCGGTCGAGGACGAGTTCGCGGACGAGACCGTCGAGGTCGTCCGCGATGAGCTGCTCGCGCAGCTCCTCGTTGCCGGACTCCGCGAACGGGCTGGCCGCGAGCGAGGTGCGGAAGACGCGTTCTCCGGAGGAGAAGTGCTCCCACACGGGGGCCGTGATCGGGTACCCGCTGCCGTCGGCCCGGCCGAGGACGTTGATGACGTCGCCGAGGACGTCGGCGACGACGCGGACGTCCCAGACGGTGGAGCCGCGGGGGCGGCGCAGGCCGTAGGCGGCGGAGAGGTCCGTCGCCCCGGTGCGGACGGCGAGGACGACGTCGCGGTGGGCGTCGAGGACGTCGCGGATGGCGAACAGCGCGGCGTGGCGGGTGTCGAGGTGCGCGACGTCGCGGCTCTCCAGGACCGGCATGGCCCACAGCCGGCGCCCGGCCCGTTCGGAGGCCGTCCCGACGGCTTCGAGCCACTCGTCGGGCGAGGGCTGGCCGGCGCCGCCGAACTTGGGGATGACGAAGCCCGTGAGGCAGTCCAGGCCCACGCCGCTGCGCTCGACGACGCTGAGCAGCTGCTGCGGGGTGCGGGTGCGGATGAAGAGCATCAGGGGGGCGCCGTCGCGCCACTCCGGCGCGGTGGCGAGGCCGCGCAGTTCCCGGACGAGGATCTCCTCGGCCTCGGCGACGCGGTGGTCGGGGACGGAGTCCTCCAGGCAGGCGACGGCCGACATGACGCCCCGGCGGGCGAGGCGGACGAGGTCACCGGCGAGACGCTCGCGCGTCGCGGGGCAGTACAACGTGGCGCCGAGCGCGACGGCGAGTTCGTCGCGCCCGGCGGTGACGTCGACCGGCTGCGGAGGGTGCAGGAAGAGCTGGTCCTTCTGCTCCGCGTCGAGGGTGGCGAAGTGCCGCACGGTGTCGGGAGGTTCAGACGTGGGCGGCGACGGCGTCGCGCAGGTCGCGGATGTGGCGGCCGTTGGCGGGGGCGCCGATGGCCGTCATGGCCCAGCCCGACCCCTCACGGGTCAGCTTGGCCATGATCTGCGCCGTGTGCGGGCCGGCGTCGGAGAGCTCGTAGCGGGCCAGTTCGACCTCCTGCGCCTGGGCGGCGTCGACGACCCGGCAGACGGCGTTCTGGACCTGGGAGAAGTCCTGGCCGGTGAAGCTGGAGACGGTGAAGACCAGGGTCGTGACCTTTGCGGGCACGGCGGGCAGGTCGACGTAGATGGTCTCGTCGTCGCCGTCGCCCTCACCGGTGAGGTTGTCCCCGGTGTGGGTGATCGAGCCGTCCTTGCTGCGCAGCTGCTGGAACCACACCTCGTCGACGAGCTTGCCCGCGCTGTCGAAGAGCAGGCAGCTGGCGTCGAGGTCGACGTCGATGGACTTCTTGCGGAAGAGGCCCTTGGCGACGGCGTCCCAGCCGAGACCCATGAAGACCCGGGTGAGGGTGCCACCGCCGGACTTCTCCAGCGACAGCTTCTGGCCCTTGTTCAGACTGACGGCCACGGGTGGCCCCTCTCTCGTGGTGGTGCGGGTGGTCCTCAGGAAGGACGCGGGACGGTGCCCTCGTGGTTCCAGTCGAGGTCGTCGAAGCCGTAGGCGAGCGCGACGTCGCGGACCGGACCGGGGAAGAACTCGTTCTCGCGGCGGACGACGAGGTCGCCGGCGACGTCGTGCACGGAGGCGATGACGCAGGTGCGCGCGTCGGGGGGTGGTTCGCCGGTCCACATCTGCAACGTCCCCCCACCGCGGCGGGCCAGCGTCAGGTGCGGCGCCAGTCGCGCGTAGTCCGGGGGCTGCGTTCCCTGCGCGTAGACGTAGAAGACCATCCGGCGCAGCAGGTCGAGGTGGGCGGCGTCGGCGAGGACCTCCTCGCCCTCCTGTTCGCTGCGGGGGCCCAGGCGCAGGACCTGGCGTGCCCCGAACCCGGGCGCGGCGAGGAGTTCACCCAGGGACTGCAACGCACCCGCGTGACGGTCGCGCGTCTCCCAGAGGCACCCCAGGTGGACGTCGGACGAACGGTGCAGTCCGGCGGAGGTGACGAGCTGGTCCCAGCGCAGGGTGATGCGCAGCGACCCGGTCGAGCGCTCCGCGGCGGTGATGGTGTGGGACGGGCGTTCGTCGTCGAGGACGATGCGGCGCTCGCTGGCCCGGGCCTGCCCGACGACCGCCGCCGGTGCCGGCGCGGGTTCCCGCACCCGTGGGAGCACGGGAGCGGGAACCGGCCGGGGCGCCGGCGGTGCGGGTGGCTTCGCGCGAGCCGGGACGGGGACGGGACGGGACGGGTTCAGGTGGTCGGCGAAGGTCCGCGGGCTGCGTGCCCGCCCCGGTCGGCCGAGGAAGTTGTGGACCTCCTCCGCCGGCCGACCGTTCCTCGTGCCGCTCACCGTTCGTCCTCCCGTCCCGCAATCCCTCCTCCGTCGTCCCCGGTCCTGCGATCAGCTCGCCGGCGAGGCCGACTTCCCCACGTGGGCGTCCTCGGGGTGGGAACGGTTGTGCACGATCGAGGTGATGAGGGCCGCCACGATGAACGCGACCCCGATGAGACCGGTGACGACCTCGGGCACCTCGTGCTCGATGCTGTAGAGCAGGATCGCGGCCAGGGCCCCGATCGCCCAGAGCGCACCGTTCTCGAGGTAGGGGTACATCGAGAGGGTGCCCTCGCGGACGAGGTGGACGGTCATCGACCGGATGTACATGGCGCCGACGCCCAGGCCGATCGCGATGATGATCGCGTCGTTGGTGATGGCGAAGGCCCCGATGACCCCGTCGAAGGAGAACGACGCGTCGAGGACCTCGAGGTAGAGGAAGAGGAAGAACGCGGCCTTGCCGCCGACCTTCGCGATCTCGGAGGGCCCCTTGCGGGCCGGGGTGGACTGGCCGAACTCCTCCTCGTCGTCGGAGTCGTCGTCCTCCTCGATGTTGAAGAGCTCACCGAGACCGTTGACCAGCAGGTACACGACCATGCCGAGGACGCCGGAGGCCAGCACCGTCTGGGCGTGGTCGGTGGCGAAGGTCTCGGCCACGAGGAAGAGGACCGTGCCACCGACGATGACCGACATGGCCTCGACCTGGCCGATCTTCTCCAGGAAGCGCTCGATCGGGCCGAGCCAGTGGTGCTCCTTCTCCCCGAAGATCCAGTTGAGGAAGAGCATCAGCAGGAACATGCCGCCGAAGGCCGCGATCGTGGGGTGCGCCGCGTTCAGCAGGTACCCGTAGGTCCCCGGCTCGTCGACGGGTCCCTTCTCGAGCGCGAGCTTGACGGCGTCGACGGGGTTCAGCGACGCCGTGATGCCCACGAGCAGCAGCGGGAAGACGAGCCGCATGCCGAAGACGGCGATGATGATGCCGACGGAGAGGAAGATCTTCTGCCAGAAGTCGTTCATCCGTCGCAGGACGGTGGCGTTCACGACGGCGTTGTCGAAGGAGAGGCTGATCTCGAGGACGGCCAGGATCGCGACGAGGCCGATGCCGGCCGCACCGTCGTAGAGGACGGCCAGGACGAGGCCCAGCGCGGTGACGCCGAAGGCCCACCCGTAGGTCTTGAGGATCAACGGTCAGCTTCCTGTTCGTGCGGAGCCCACTCGGGGCCGGACGGGAAACCCTCTCACGAGACGCACACCACACGCACGGACGGCGCACGGCTGACTGCCGGGCGCCGTCCTGCGTGCGGTGGGTGCGGTCAGCGGGTCAGACGCTGACGCCGAAGTCCGCCGCGATGCCGCGCAGACCGTTGGCGTAGCCCTGACCGACGGCGCGGAACTTCCAGTCCGAGCCGTTGCGGTACAGCTCACCGAAGACCATGGCGGTCTCGGTCGAGGCGTCCTCGGTCAGGTCGTAGCGCGCGACCTCGGTGCTCCCCTCGGCGTTCACGACGCGGATGAAGGCGTTGCGGACCTGGCCGAAGGACTGCTTGCGGGTGTCGGCGTCGTAGATGGCGACGGTGAAGACGACCTTCTCGATCTCGGCCGGGATGAGGGAGAGGTCGACGTTGATGGCCTCGTCGTCGCCGTCGCCCTCACCGGTCCGGTTGTCACCGGTGTGCTCGACGGAGCCCTCGGGGGACTTCAGCTGGTTGAAGAAGACGAAGAACCCGTCGTTGGGGACCTTGCCGTCGGCGCCGACCATGATGGCCTGCGCGTCGAGGTCGAACTCCGAGCCGGTGAAGCTGTTGGAGTCCCAGCCCAGGCCGATGACGGCCTTGGTCATCCCCGGCGCTTCCTTGGTGAGGGAGACGTTGCCGCCCTTGCTGAGGCTGACGCCCATGGTGTTCGCTCCGTTCGTCTGGTGGTGCTTGCGAAGGGCCCAACGATCACCGGGCCCGATGAGTGCCCGCGCTCAGTCGCGCGAGCCCGAGAACAACCCTCCCAGGGCCCCGAGGCCCTGCTGGTCCGGCTTGGCCGTGTTCTTGACCAGTGCCTTGGCGAAGGCCTCGATGGTGACGGACTGCAGGATGACCCGCCCGTTGCCGCGCAGCGTGGCCAGGGTCATGCCCTCCCCGCCGAAGACCGCGCTCATGATCCCCTGCCGGTTGAGCCGGCCGACGGTCTCGACGCCGTAGGTGATGCGGTCGTCCCAGGCGACGATGCACCCGGTGTCGACGCGGATCGTCCCGCCGTAGTCGGCGGGGTTGATGTCGATGAAGTCGCCGGCCCCGGCGATGAGCAGCGAGCCGCGGCCGGTGAACCTCTCGAGGATGAACCCCTCCCCGCCCATCAGCCCCTGCCCCATGCCGGAGAAGGCGATGTCGAAGTTCACCCCGGCCTCGGCCGCGACGAAGGCGTCCTTCTCGGCGAACCACGTGGTGCCCCCGTCGAGCTCGAGGTGGCGCATCTCGCCGGGGAGCACCCCCGCGAGACCGAGCAGCCCGTCCCCGCCGGGGGTGTGGAAGTGCTGGAAGGCGAAGGACTCCCCCGCGAGCATCCGCTTGCCGGCGTTGGCCGCTCCGCGCAGCAGACCGCCGAGCCCGCCGCTCTCGCCCTTGCCGCCGGGGGCGCTGAGCTTGGTCTCCATGACGACGTCGCCGGAGGAGAAGAGGAACTTCCCCGCCTCGCAGTACAGCGTCTGACCGGGACGCAGGGTCACGACGGCCATCTGGGTCGTGGAACCGACGAGCTGCACGTCGAGGGTCATGGTCTCTTTCCTACCGCACTCGTCGGGTCCGAGGATCTGGTCGTCGTGGTCAGAGGTCCAGGTCGCCGCGTCGGAACTTCGACTCCAGGAACCGGCTCTGCTGCTGCTGACGGTCGACGTCGGCGGAGAGGACGGAGTCCCGCAGCTGCCGGCACCCCTCGACCATCAGGTGCAGCTGGTTGCGCAGCTCCTCCGCCGGAGTGGTGCCGGAGGCGTTGCGGCTGGTCCGCGCCACGTCGGCCGGCAGGGCGAGGAAGTCCTCGACGGTGCGGGGCAGGTGCTCCCCCGCCAGGGTCTCGAGGTCGTGGCGGACCTGCGGGTCGCCGCCGCGTTCGGCGATGCGCAGCAGCAACGGGCCGAGCAGTTCGGCGACCTCGTGCACCAGGACGACGTCGGTCCGCTCGAAGCGGTCCACCGCGGTGTCCACCCGGCGCACGGTGACGACGAGCGCGCGTTCGGCGGCGCTGACCGCCGGGCTGTGAGCCACGGGAGCCACCGGCGCAGGGTGGGCGGGTTCCTCGGGGCGGAGCAGGACGGGGTTCGGGGAGATCAGCGCGTACTTCAGGGCCCGCCGGTAGTGCCGTCGCAGCCTGCGTCGCCGACGGGACTCGTTCTCGTAGGCGACGTTCGCCGCGATCCAGGCCCACATGGCCAGGAACCCGACCCACCAGAACGCGTCGGGCAGCGCCGCGTAGAGGACGATCCACCCGCCGAGCCCGACGAAGCGGAAGAGCTGGAACGCCGGGTCGGAGATCCAGCCGAGGACCGGCAGGGTGGCGCCGAGCCGGGGTTCGAGGTCGTTCGGCCCGATGACCTCGACCTCCCGCTCGGGCAGCACCGCGCGACGCGGCGGGTCGTCGTGGGATCCGTCGCGGGAGCCCCCGCCCCTGCTCAGTTCGATGCCCACCGCGGCCCCCGTCACAGGTCCAGGTCGGAGCGGCGGAACTTCGCCTCGAGGAAGCGGCTCTGCTGCTGCTGGCGGTCCACGTCGCGGCTGAGGACCGAATCACGGAGCTGACGACAGCCCTCGACGAGCAGGTGCAGCTGAGCGCGCAGTTCGTCGGCGGGGGTCGTGCCCGCCGCCGTCCGGTGCTCGTGGGCGTAGTCGTCGGGCAGGACGAGGTAGTCGTCGATCGCCCGCGGGAGGTGCTCCCCCGCGAGGGTCTCCAGGTCGTGGCGGACCTGCGGGTCGGCGTCGCGGGTACGCAGGTTCGCCAGCAGCGGGCGGAGCAACCGGTCGACCTCGCGGACGAGGTCCACGGACTCGGCGTCCATCCGGCCCCCGGAGGTCTCGGCCCGGACGACGGAAGCGGCGAGGAGGCGTTCGGCGGTGGAGATCGGGTCGGGCAGTTGCGGCGCGGTCGGTGCCTCGACGGTCCGGACGCTGCGGGCCCGGTGCCGTTCGAGGCGACGCGCCCGGCGTTCCTCGCGCTGGGGACCGGCCCACGGGACGCCCCGCTGCTTGACGTAGCCGAAGACCACACCCTGCATCAGCAGCATGATCAGACCCAGCGGCCAGAGGTGCGCCGCGAACGCGACGATCCAACCGGCCGTCCAGACGCCGGTGAACAGCTTCATGCCGGGTTCGCTCAGTCCGCGGACGTTGTCCTCGGGCAGCGAGGGTTCCCGCTTCTCGTACGGGACCGGCGGCGGCGTCGTCCGGGCGACCGGCGCGACCGGGCGCACCTGGGGGACGTCCTCGTGGCGCGAGGCCCCCCGCCCGTCACCCTTGCCGAGCTCAACACCCACGACGTGCTCCCTAGAGGTCCAGGTCGGAACGACGGAACTTCGCGTCCAGGAACCGGCCCTGGACCGACAACTTCTGCGCGTCGTGGTCGTGGACCGCGCGCTGCAGGTCCCTCGCGCCGTCCACCAGGAGGCGGAGCTGGGTCACGAGCTCCTCGGCCGGTGTGGAGCCCGAAGGCCCGCGGTTGGTGAGGGCGTAGTCCTCGGGCAGGTCGAGGTAGTGGTCCAGGGCCCCGGGGAGGTACTCGGTGAGGATCGCCTCGAGGTTGTGCAGTTCCTCGACGTCCGCCCCGCGCTTGGCGACGTGGGCCAGCAGCGGCTTGAGCACGTCCTCGATCTCCCGGACCGCCGGGACGGCACCGTCCGGCAGCCGACCACCGTTGCGGTTGGCGATCCGCACGACCTCGCGCAGCGAGTTCTGCAGACCCACGACGGGATCCACCGGGGCCGCCGGTTCCACCGGCGTCGGGGCGTTCTGCTCCAGCACGGGTTCGCCCGTGAAGGCCGCCTTGATCCGCAGCCACGTCGAGTTCGCCATGACGGAGTGCACCAGACCCAATCCCCAGGTGCCCGCGCCCAGGATCAGGCCGAGCACACCCAACAACACACCGTCCATCGCCAACAGCGTCACGGCCCCGACCGACGCGATCAGGTAGACGAGGGACGCCAGGACCCACCGGGCCCGACGTCCGCGCAACCCCATGTAGAGGAACGACAACCAGGGCAACCCGACCGCGGGGATCGCCAGCCACCAGGAGTTCGCCGCCCGCCACGTCCGGCTCCGCAGCCGACGCGACACGAGTTCCGGTGGCGCTTGTGCCGGGCCGCGTCGCACGACCTTCCCCTCGAGCGCCGCCGTCCGCCGCAGCGCCCGCGAGGGGCGCTGGTCGGACCGGGACGGGGCCACGGAACTCACCGTGGGCCTTCGAGCGCGGGGCCGGGGCCCTGCTCGCCGTTGCGCGCCCGCTCCAGGTAGGAGCGCGAGCGGTGCACCTGGCCCTCGAGGGCGTCGACGGTGTTCGCCATGCTGACCACGGCCTGCTGCTTGAACGTGTCGATGGCGTCCATCGTCGCGAAGACGTTGTCGAACGCCTTCTGCAGCGTCGCGACGTCCACCATCGCCGTCGAGGCCTGCTCGTGGATCTGCCCGGTCTGCTGCTTGAGCATCTCCGACGTCGACAGGATCATCTGGTTCGTCGTCGAGTTCAGGGCGTTGATCTGGTCGAGCACGAGCTTCTGGTTGGCCAGCGCCTGCGCGACGATCACGGCGGTCCGCAGCGCCGCGACGGTCGTCGTCTGCGCCCGGTCGACCCCCTTGATGAGCTCGATGTTGTTCTTGCGCACCAGGTCCAGCGCGAGGTACCCCTGCACGCTGACGGCGAGTTGAGTCAGCAGGTCCTGGTGGCGCTGGCGGATCGGGAAGAGCGCGTCGGAGGTGAGCGCGTCGGCGGCCTGCGGGTTGGTGGCCCGGACCTCGTCGATCTTCGCCACCGTCGCGGCGTCCAGCGCCTTGGCCAGCGTGGAGTACTCGGTGAGCTTGCCCATCGTGGTCCACAGGTTCTGCTTCTCGGACTCGATGGAGGCGTTGTCCTTGCGCAGCTCGTCCTGGCCGCTCGCGAGCGCCTTGATGATCGCGTCGAGCTGGCTCTGGGCGTCCTGGTAGCGCTCGAAGTAGCGCTGGATCTTGTTGCCCATCGGGATGATCCCGAGGATCTTCTTCGCCCCGTGCAGGTCCGCGCGGCCCGGGTCGAGGCTGGTGACCGTCTGACGCAGTTCCAGCAGCGTGTTCGCGACCTTCACCTGCGCATCGGCGCCCGGCCCCTTGGCCTTCTGCCCCTTGGCGCCGGCGAGGCTGGACTGCGGGCGTTCCAGCATCCGGTTCGAGACCTGCGCGGAGGAGCGGACCTCCTGCTCCCCCATGCGCGTGATGTCGTCGACCTTCTTCTGGAAGGCGGGACTGCGCGGGTCCTGCGCCGCGAGGTCGGCGACGAAGGCCTGCGCCTTGCGCTGCAGCTCGACCCGGGTGGCCTCGTCGAGCGGGATCATGCCCTCGGCCTGCTCGTCGGCCACCACCGGCACCGGTGCGGGCGGCGTCAGCTGCAGGTCCGAGACCGGCGGCGTCGCCGGTGCGGCCGGCGGGTTCAGCGGCTTGCTCAGGTCCAGCGACTCCGACATCAGGCGGTTCCCCTCGTGTGCTCCGTGCGTGCCACCCGCGCCTCCCCCGGGCTCGTTGCCGATCCTAGGTCCGCCACGTGCGGTCGTCCGATCCTGGCTCAGGGTGAGGACCCGGGGCATCCACCCCTCGGTGGACAGATCCGCGACGCCCGTCGTCCTCCCGTCGGGGACCACCCCCGACGACGCGCGGCGCAGGTCAGGGGTGCCCCCCCTACCGCGGTAGCGCCACGATCAGGGGGATCCCGGGGTCACCAGTCGTTCTCCTCGCGGTCCTCGCGGTCGTTCTCCTCGGTCCGCGCCCGCGCCGACTCCAGCGCGTGCTGGGCCTCCGCGCGGGAGGCGTAGGGCCCGAGCAGGTCCTTGTTCTGCCCCCGCTTCTCCAGCTCCTGGACCTCGCCGGTGTTCACGTCGTAGAACCACTGCGTCGCCATGGAGGCATCCTGGCGCGTGGGGGCCGAGTGCGCACCCGACCTAGACTCCACCCCATGAGCACGGGCACCTCCACCACCGCACCCCTCGGCACGCTGGTGCCCGGCACGATCTCCCCGCGCCGTCCGGTCCCACCGCGGATCGAGCGCCCGGAGTACGTCGACCAGCAGGCGCCGCTGCCCTACAAGGGCCCCAACGTCATCGACGCCGAGGGCATCGAACGGATCCGGCGCTCGAGCAGGCTCGCCGCGCAGGCGATGGCCCTGGTGGCCGAGAGCATCGTCCCGGGCACGACGACGGACGAGCTGGACCGGATCGGGCACGAGTTCCTCTGCGACCACGGCGCCTACCCGTCGACGCTGGGCTACCGGGCGTTCCCGAAGGCGTTGTGCAGCAGCGTCAACGAGGTCATCTGCCACGGGATCCCGGACTCCACGGTGCTCCAGGACGGCGACATCGTGAACCTGGACATCACCGCCTACCTGGACGGGATGCACGGCGACACCAACGCGACCTACCTCTGCGGCGACGTCGACGAGGAGTCCCGGCTGCTCGTCGAGCGCACCCACGAGGCGACGATGCGGGGCATCAAGGCCGTCGCACCGGGACGGGCCATCAACGTCATCGGCCGGGTCATCGAGAAGTACGCCAAGCGCTTCGGGTACGGCGTCGTGCGCGACTTCACCGGCCACGGCGTCGGGCCGGCCTTCCACACCGGGCTGATCGTCCCCCACTACGACGCCGCGCCCTCGCACGCGCTGGTGATGGAGCCCGGCATGGTCTTCACCATCGAGCCGATGCTGACGCTGGGCACCCACGACTGGGACATGTGGGAGGACGGCTGGACGGTCGTCACGAAGGACCGCAAGCGCACCGCGCAGTTCGAGCACACCCTCGTGGTGACCGACACGGGCGCGGAGATCCTCACCCTTCCGTGACCCCGGGCGTAGCCCCCAGGTCGTGGTCGGCGGCGTGAAGATCAGCCCTGGGTAGCGCGACGGGGGCGGGGGCCGGGGCGTTGGATGGTCGTAGCCGGCACACCCCGGCGGACGACCCGAAGGAGCCCCACCCGTGAGCAGCACCGACCTCTCCCGCCCGACCTCCGGCAAGCTCATCGCCGGCGTCTGCGCCGGCCTCGGACGCCGGTTCGGACTGTCCAGCAACGTCGTGCGGGCGCTGTTCGTCGCCTCCTGCATCCTGCCCGGACCGCAGTTCCTCGTGTACATCGCGCTGTGGATCGTCATGCCGAAGGACACCGGTCGCTGACGGGCCTAGGCTCGCGCTCGTGACCAGCAGCGAGACGCACGCAACGACCACCCCCCCGACCGGCAGGGTCGGTCTCGGGGTGGACATCGGAGGTTCCGGCATCAAGGCGGCCCCGGTCGACCTGGAGGCCGGTGAGTTCGCTGCCGAGCGCGTGCGGATCGAGACCCCGCAGCCGGCGACCCCCGCGGCGGTGGCACCGGTCGTGGCCGAGGTGCTGGCCGGGTTCGACGTCCCCGGGGACACCCCGATCGGCATCACCTTCCCCGCCGTCATCCAGCACGGGATCGCGCGCAGCGCCGCGAACGTCGACGAGTCCTGGATCGGGACCGACGCGGAGACGCTGTTCTCGGAGGTCCTCGGCCGTCCGGTCCTCGTCGTCAACGACGCGGACGCCGCCGGGTACGCGGAGACTCAGTTCGGCGCGGCGAAGGGCGTCCACGGGGTCGTCCTGGTGACGACGCTGGGCACCGGCATCGGCACGGCCCTCATCGTCGACGGGCGGCTCGTCCCGAACACCGAGCTCGGGCACCTGGAGATCGACGGTCACGACGCGGAGAAGAAGGCCGCCGACGCGGCCCGCGAACGCCACGACCTGTCCTGGTCGCAGTGGGCGAAGCGCCTGCAGCGCTACTACTCCCACCTCGAGGACCTGCTGTGGCCGGACCTCATCGTCGTCGGCGGTGGGGTGAGCAAGAAGCACGAGAAGTTCCTGCCGCTGCTGGACCTGCGCACCCCGATCGTGCCCGCGACCCTGCGCAACGACGCGGGGATCATCGGGGCGGCGGCCCTCGCCGCCGCCCGGGCGGCCGACCGCGGCTGACCTTCCGGTCATGGCCCGGGCGCACTAGTGTCCGGGCCATGACTGACGCGACGCCGCGGCTGAAGTTCGGGCTCTTCGTTCCCCAGGGCTGGAAGCACGACCTGGTGGGCGTGGACCCCGTCGACCACTGGAAGGTCATGAGCGGTCTGGCGCAGCGCGCCGACCGCGGTGACGTCTGGGACTCGATCTGGGTCTTCGACCACTTCCACACCGTTCCCGAACCCACCGACCAGGCCACCCACGAGGCGTGGAGCCTGATGGCCGCCTTCGGGGCGGTGACCTCCCGCATCCGCCTCGGGCAGATGTGCACCTGCATGAGCTACCGCAACCCCGCCTACCTGGCCAAGGTCGCGACCACAGTCGACGTCGTCTCCGGCGGCCGCCTCAACATGGGGATCGGCGCGGGCTGGTACGAGCACGAGTGGCGCGCCTACGACTACGGGTTCCCCGGCGCCGGTGAGCGCCTGGCCCGCCTCGACGAGGGCGTGCAGATCATGCGCCAGATGTGGACCGAGGGGATCTCCACCTTCGCGGGCAAGCACTACACGACGGACGGTGCGATCAACCGGCCGCTGCCCGTGCAGGAGGGCGGGATCCCGCTCTGGATCGCCGGGGGCGGGGAACGCAAGACGCTGCTGACCGCGGCGAAGTACGCCGACTACACGAACTTCGACGGGACCCTCGAAGGGTTCACGCACAAGTCCGCCGTCCTGGAGCAGCACTGCAAGGACGTCGGACGCGACTACGCCACGATCACCCGCTCGGCCGACTACAACATCGCCATCGGCCGCGACGAGGCCGAGGTCGCCGACCGGATCGCGGCACGCCGTGCGCAGCTCGAACCCCACGTCAGCGCCGAGGCCGTCGAACGTGACCTCGCGAGCCTCGCCCCGGGGTCGGCGGGGGTAGGCACCCCGGAACAGATCGTGGAGAAGTTGCGGCCCCTGCTCGATGCGGGCCTGGGGTACGCGAACTTCTACTTCCCCGAGGCCGCGACCGACACCAGCGGCATCGAGTTGTTCGAGCGCGAGGTCGTGCCGGCGCTGCTCGGCTGAGCGTCGCGGGTACTGCTGCAGGGCAAGGGTTCCTGGACCTGCGGCAGTACCCGTTCCCGTCCGGTCGGGGTCAGCGGGAGCCCGCGTCGGGTCGCTGGGCGGAGTTCACCGCGTGGACCACGGACCGGAACAGCGGGACACCGGCGACGCAGCACAACGCCTCGAGGACGCCGAGACCGGTGAGGACCCCGTCGGAGGCGGTGTCGGCCAGCCGCAACGAGGCCCCCCGGCCAGACCGGCGAGGATCCAGACCGTCCACCAGAGCCGCAGCGGCGCCTCGACGCCCCGGGGGGCCCGACGACGGGACGCGGTCCAGACGTCCTCGACCAACTGGCGGGGGACGAAGAACCACGCGATCGGCGTGAACCAGCCGAACCACGCCCACAGCGCCGCCCGGCGGTGCGGCACGGCCGGGGTGATGCGCTGGGCGTTGCGACGGGCCCGGCCCAGCCAGAGCGCGGTGACGACCAGGGCGGCGAGCAGACCGCCGGAGAAGCCCGCGCCCCCCACCAGCAGCGCCGCCCACCCGGCGAGGGAGTCGCCCAGGAGCAGACCCGCCGCGCAGACGACGTCCGCGGCCAACGACTCCAGGAGCAGGCATGCTTGCCCCGTGGACCTCGACACCCTCCCGGACGAGACCCCGGTCAGCTGCGCGTTCTGCGGTTCACGGGAACCGGACGCCGACGTCCGCACCCAGGAACGGCTGGGGGTGCAGGTGGCGGTCTGCGCGGCCTGCCGGGAGCGTTTCGCGGGGGCGAACGCGCCGGCGACGAAGGCTCCGGTGATCGAGGAACCCCGTGGCCTGCCGCCGACGCTGGGCCAGCAGTCGGGTGCCGTCTTCGCCCTCGTCCAGCGGATGGCGAGGATCG
Organism: Kineococcus sp. GCM10028916; assembly: GCF_042674865.1. Lineage (NCBI taxonomy): Bacteria > Bacillati > Actinomycetota > Actinomycetes > Kineosporiales > Kineosporiaceae > Kineococcus > Kineococcus sp. GCM10028916. The sequence goes on from NZ_JBHTFM010000016.1 coordinate 205,202, forward strand.
CCGCGGACCGTCCGTACACCGAGGAGGAGTGCGAGCACTGCGGCCACCTCGTGCACCACTACCGCGACAGCGCGGGTGCCGACGTCGGGCTGGCCAAGGAATCGGTGCTCGCGGTGAGCGTCCCCGCCGACGAACGCTGGCGGGTGGTCGCGGACCGGGCCGTCACGGTCGCCGAGCTGGAGGCGGACGACGAGTACGACGAGGACGACGAGGACCAGGTCGGCGCGCGGGTGCGGCACGCGGTGGTCTGTCCTGCGAACCCCGCACCCGCGAACCCCCGGCTGGCGCGGATGTGGAACGCCCACCGCACCCCGCCGTCCCCCGACCACTGACCCGTGATCCCGCGGGGAGACCCAGCGGGATCACGGCGCGGGGTGGAGGGTCAGTCCTCGTCGGTGACGAGGACGAGTTCCTGCACGACGTTGCCGCGGGTCGCACGGCTGTAGGGGCAGGTCTGGTGCGCGGCGTCGAGCAGGTCGCGCGCGACGGACTCCTCGAGACCGGGCAGCTGCGCCTCGATCTTGACGGCGAGGTCGATGCCCTCGGCCATGCCACCGGTCACCCCGACGGTGACCGAGACGGCGGACTCCGAGACGTCCACCTTGCGCATGCGGGCGATGCCCTTGAGCGCGCTGTGGAAGCACGCCGCGTACCCGGCGGCGAACATCTGCTCGGGGTTCGTGCCGGGACCGTCGTCGCCGCCCATGCCCTTGGGGATGGAGAGGCTGACGTCGAGGCGGTCGTCGGAGGAACTGACCCGGCCGTCGCGGCCGCCCCACGCGGTTGCGGTCGCTTCGTACATGGTCGCCATCGCGGAACTCCTTCGCTTTGATGCACCAGGCTGGTACGTGAATAGGATGGCACGGTGCAGACCGCAAGGCGAGGCCGCCCCCGCGACCCGGAGATCGACGCCCGGGTACTGACCGCCGCCGTCGAGGAGCTCGCCGAGAAGGGCATCGCCGGATTCAGCACCCGCGGGGTCGCGACCCGGGCCGGGGTCGACCGCCGCGGGGTGGGGGCGCGCTGGCCCAGCACCGAGGACCTCGTCGTCGACGCGCTGGCGAGCCTCACCGCCCGGCTGGAACCCCCGCTCACCGGGTCGCTGCGCAGCGACCTGGAGCTCCTCGTGCCCCCCATCGCGGCCGCGCTCTCGGGTCGCCGCCGTCAGGTCCTGCAACGCTGCGTCGACGAGGTGGCGACGTCGCCGGCCATCACCGAACGGTTCCGCCGCGACCACGTCGACCGGTGCGCCGCCGTCCTCGAGGACGCCTTCCACCGCGCCGCGGCCCGCGGTGAGCTCGTCGAGGCCACCACCCCGGCGCAGGCGACGGAGCTGCTGATGGGCTCGCTGCTGCTGCGCTCCCTGACCGTGGGCGACGCGGCCGTCGACGACCGCTCGCAGCGCGACGTCCTCGAGCACGTGCTCGGACTGGTGACCCGCGGGAGGCACTCAGCGGGACGAGCGTGACGGTCCGGCTGACCGGGTGACGCTGTAGGTCCGGGCGGGTGACGCCCGCTGCAGCCGGCGCCGGATCGGCCGACAACCTTGCAGTGCAGCAACAGAGTGACGCGCTCGCGTCGTGGTGGCGACAGTTGGAACCGGCCGTGCAGGGCGATCTGCTGACCCTGTCCCCGCACGCCCACCTGCCCGCGGACCTGGCCGCCGAACTGCGGTCCTTCGGTGTCGACGTCTCCGACGTGGGCCTCGCGCTGCGCCTCGGCGACCGGGCCTTCGTCGTCCACGCCCAGCCGCGGGCGTTCCAGGACTTCCTGGCCGCGGCCCGCATCTGGGCGGCGATCTGGACCAGGGTGTGAGCGGACGAGCCGGCCTGTAAGCCGGATCCTGTACCCGCTCCGGGGAGCGGGCGGCGACCATCCCTCTAGGACGTGCGTTGCCGCACGCCTCAAGCGACCTACCCGACGACTCGGGCGGGCAGCCCTCGAACGCCGTCTGTCTGGTCTTGCTCCGGGTGGGGTTTACCTAGCCGCACTGGTCACCCAGCACGCTGGTGGTCTCTTGCACCACCGTTTCACCCTTACCCCTCCGCCGGAGCGGAGAGGCGGTCTGCTCTCTGTGGCACTGTCCCGCGGGTCACCCCGGGTGGCTGTTGGCCACCACCCTGCCCTGTGGAGTCCGGACTTTCCTCGGCGATCGGGTCACCCCGATCGACGCGGTCGCCCGGCCGACTCGTCCTCCAGGAAGCTTAGAGCATCACCCCGTAGGCTCCCGCCTCGTGCTCGTGCTGCTCCCCCCGTCGGAGACCAAGTGGGCGGGCCCGCGACGCGGCACGCCCGTCCGTCTCGACGCGTTGTCGTCCCCCGAACTCACCGCGGCCCGGGAGCAGGTGCTCGACGCGCTCGTCGAGGTCTCCGCCCGGCCCGACGCCCCCGAGGTCCTGGGCGCCGGGGCGAGCCTCGCCGACGTCGTCGCCGCCAACACGACGCTGCGGACCCGACCGACCGCGAAGGTGTCGCAGGTCTACACCGGCGTCCTCCACGACGCCCTCGGCCTCTCGACCCTGCCCGCGACCGCGGCCCGGAAGGTGCTGGTCTTCTCCGCGCTCTGGGGGGTCCTGCGACCCCGCGACCGGGTCCCCGGTTACCGGCTCTCGATGGGTACGACCCTGCCGGGGGTCGGTCCGCTGGCCTCGTTCTGGCGCCCGCGGCTCACCGCGGTGCTCGCCCCCGAGGGCGTCGTCGTCGACTGCCGCTCCGCCGCCTACGCGGCGGCCTGGGTCCCCGGTCCCGACACCGCCGCCCGCACCGTCGGGGTCCGCGTCCTCGCCGGCGGGAAGGTCGTCTCGCACTCCGCCAAGCACACCCGCGGCCTGGTCGCCCGGCACCTGCTCACCCGCGGGGGTCGCGCCCCGAAGGACCCCGGCGCCCTGCACGACGCCGTGTCCGAGGCCTTCGACGCGAAGCTGCTCGAACCGGTACGACGCGGGGGTCCCTGGACCCTCGAGGTGGAGGCACGCTGACGTGTGGTGGATCTGCGGGCTCGCCGGGGTCGCCGTCGTCGCGACCGGTCTGCTGGGGGGTGACGGCTTCCACGAGGTGGCCGGACGCGCCGCCCCCGTCCTCGCCTTCCTGCTGGCCGTCACGGTCGTGGCCGAACTCGCCGACGCCGCGGGGGTCTTCGACGCGGCCGCCCGGCTCGCGGCCCGCGCGGGCCGTGGCCGGACCTGGCTGCTGTGGCTGCTCGTCGTGGTCCTGGGGACCCTCGCGACGGTCGTCCTGTCGCTGGACACCACCGCGGTCCTGCTCACCCCGGTCGTCCTCGCCCTGGCCGCCCAGCTGAAGCTGAACCCGTTGCCGTTCGCGGTGACGACGGTGTGGCTGGCGAACACGACGTCGCTGCTGCTGCCGGTCAGCAACCTCACGAACCTCATCGGCCTCGACACCATGAAGGGTTTCGGGGTCTCGGGGACAGCGGGTTTCACCGCCCTCACCTGGGCACCGTTCCTGGCCGGTCTGGTGGGGGCCGTGCTCGTCCTCGGGCTCGCGCACCGACGGTCCCTGCGCGGGACCTACGGCGCACCACCGCCTGCGCCGGAACGGGATCCGGTGACGTTCTGGACGGCGGCCGTCGTCTGCTGCCTGCTCGCGCCGGCCTTCGTCAGCGGCATCACCCCGGCGATCCCCGCCGCCGTCGCCGCCGTCGTGCTGGCCGTGGTGTTCGCGGTCCGCAAGCGCGACGCCCTGAGGTTCTCCCTGCTCCCCTGGCGGACGGTCGTCCTGGTGAGCGGGTTGTTCCTCGTCGTCGAGACGGCCCAGGTCCACGGCCTCGAGGACCTGCTGCGACCGCTCGCCGGGACGGGTGAGGGGTTCTTGGACCACCTGCAGCTCGCCGGGACGGCCGCCCTGACCGCGAACGTCGCCGACAACCTCCCCGCCTACCTCGCGGTGGAACCCCTCGCGGGCAGCGCGCACCGGCTGGTCGCCGTGCTGATCGGGGTGAACCTCGGACCGCTCGTGACCCCCTGGGCCTCGCTCGCGACGTTGCTCTGGCTGGACCGCTGCAAGGCGCGCGGGGTGACGATCTCGTTGCCGCGCTTCGCCCTGCTGGGTCTGGTCGGCGTCGTGGTCTGCGTCCCGCTCGCCGTCGCCGCCCTGCAGCTCACCCGCTGAACGGCGGGGCCGTCGTGCCCCGCACGACGAGGCGGGTGGGGAAGCACCCCGTGTCGCGCACCGGGCGCCCCTGCAACAGGTCCAGGACCTTCTGCCCCGCGGCGGACCCGAGCGCCTCCGGGTCCTGGGCCACCGTCGTCAGGTCCGTGAGCTCGGCCAACGGGTGGTCGTCGATCCCGATCACCGACATGTGCCGGGCGACCTCGATACCGGCGCGCCGCAGGCTGCGGATGGCCCCCAGGGCCACCTCGTCGGAGAAGGCGAACACCCCGGTCGGGGACCGGCGACCGGACAGCAACCGGTCCATGCCCTGCGCCCCGCCGCGCGAACCCCCCGACCACGAGACGACGAGTTCCTCGTCCACGGGGATCCCCGCCATCGCCATCGCCGTCCGGTACCCCTCCTCGCGGTCCTGCTGCGCCTGCCAGGCACGGTCGGAGTCGGCGACGGTGTTCAGCATCGCGATGCGCCGGTGACCGAGCTGGAGCAGGTGGTTGACAGCCTGCTGCGCGGCGAGGACGTCGTCGACGGAGACGGACGGCACGGTCTCGGAGTGGCTGCCCGCGGCGACGGCCACCACCCCGGCGTCGTCCAGCTTGGCGAACTCCCCCGGGGTCAGCGCGATCGCGACGACGACGAGCGCGTCCACCTTGCGGCGCACCGGCATCCGGGCGAAGAACTCGACCCGGTCGTCCGGATCGTCGACGCAGCGCACGAGGAGGTCGAGACCGGCGGGGCGGAGTCTTCGCTCGAGCCCCAGGACCACGGAGCTGCCGTACCAGGTGGTCAGGTCGTGCAGGACGACGGCCACCCTGCCGGTGGAACGCCCGGCCAGCGCGGCGGCCTCCGGGTTCACGACGTAGTCGAGTTCCGCCGCCACCTCCCGGATCCGCTCCCGCGTCGCCGCGCTCACCCCTTCGAGGCCGCGCAGCGCCCGGGACACCGTGCCCAGCGAGACCCCCGCGCGCTCGGCGACGTCCGCCATGCGGACCTCGGACACCGGGGGCTGGGAACGGCTCCCGGGTCGGGACGGAGAACGCGACGTCGCGGGCATGGCAGGAATGCAACACCCGGAAACCCGCCCCGGTCCAGTTCCCGCCCCGCGGACCCGGTCCCACAATCGCCTGTGTTACCAAAGTGCAACGCAAGCGCTTGCGGAGAGCTGACCTGCGGATTCGTTCACGCAACCGCTTGCGTGATGGCGGGTTGCGCGTTGACGCTCGGGAACGGTCGGGTGTGTAGTGCTCCAGCCGGTCCGGGTTCGCCGTGGAACCCCGGTCGAAGGCACCCGGACGCGCCGGAGTGCCCTGCTGCACTCCCGGCGGGATTTCCCGCCTGCTCTCGACGAAGAGGAGAACGCTGTGTTCGGCACGTCCCGCCTTTCGCGCAAGGCCACCCACTCCCTCGCCCTCGCGGCGAGCAGCATCCTCGTCCTCGCCGCCTGCGGTGGCGGCAACGACTCCGGCGGGTCCGGCGACGCCGCCGCCGCCGGGAACTCCACCGGTCCGATCACCTACGTGCAGGGCAAGGACAACAGCAACATCGTCCAGCCGGCGATCGACAAGTGGAACGCCGCGCACCCCGACGAGAAGGTCACGCTCAAGGAGCAGACCGACCAGGCCGACCAGCAGCACGACGACCTCGTGCAGAACTTCCAGGCCAAGAACGCCGACTACGACGTCGTCAGCGTCGACAACATCTGGACGTCGGAGTTCGCGGCCAAGGGGTGGCTGCAGCCCCTCACCGGCGAGTTCGCCCTGGACACCTCGGGGCTGCTGCCGGCGACCGTCACCGCCGAGACCTACAACAAGACCCTCTACGCCGGCCCCACCAGTTCCGACGGCGGCCTGCTCTACTACCGCAAGGACCTCGTGCCCACCCCGCCGAAGTCGTGGGACGAGATGATGTCCATGTGCAGCATCGCGAAGCAGAACGGCATCGACTGCTACGCCGGGCAGTACTCCCAGTACGAGGGCCTCACCGTGAACGTCGCCGAGGCCATCAACACCTTCGGCGGTTCGGTCCTGTCCGAGGACGGCAAGAAGGCCACGGTCGACACCCCCGAGGCCAAGAAGGGCCTGGACGCCCTGGTGACCGCGTTCCAGGACGGCAACATCCCCAAGCAGGCCACCACCTACCAGGAGGAGCAGGGCCGGCAGTCCTTCGAGGACGGGAAGCTGCTGTTCCTGCGCAACTGGCCCTACGTCTACAGCCTGGCCAAGACCGACGGCTCCTCGACGGTGAAGGACACCTTCGGCGTCGCGGTGCTCCCCGGCGGCGGTGACGGCAAGCCGGGCGCGTCGAGCCTCGGCGGTCACGCCGCGGCCGTCAGCGTGTACTCCGACCACAAGAAGACAGCCTTCGAGTTCGTCAAGTTCCTGGAGTCCGAGGAGATCCAGAAGGACTGGCTGACCAAGGGCTCCGCGGCCCCGGTCATCGCGTCCCTCTACGACGACCCGACGCTCGTCCAGCAGTTCCCGTACCTGCCCGAGCTGAAGACCTCCATCGAGAACGCCGTGCCGCGGCCCGTGACGCCGTTCTACCCGGCCGTCACCAAGGCCATCCAGGACAACGCCTTCGCGGCCCTGTCCGGCAGCAAGTCGAGCGACGCCGCGCTGAAGGACATGCAGGCCTCGCTCCAGAACGCCATCTCCGGCGGCAAGTGACCCGGAAGCCGCGAACCGGGGGCGGGACGCCGACGTCCCGCCCCCGGTGACGAGTCCTGAGGAGGACCCATGAGCTCCACGTCCGGTGTGGCCACCGGCGAGTTCGCGCAGGGCAAACCCCCGCTGAACCCCTCGGGGAAACGCGCCAGCCTGCACGACGGTTCCGGACGGCGTGCCGCCGTCCTCATCGCCCCCACCCTGATCCTGCTCGCCATCGTCATCCTGTACCCGGTCGTCTCAGCCGTCTCCCAGTCGTTCACGAAGGACGCCGGGCTCGACCCGAACACCGGGATGTTCGTCGAGGGCGGGTTCGCCGGCGTCTCGAACTACAAGCTGTGGCTCCTGCAGGACTGCGGCGGCGGCGCCTTCTCGTGCCCGCCCGGAACCCTCGGGTCGCAGTTCTGGACCGCGACGGGTGTGACGTTCCTGTTCACCGTCGTGGCCGTCTCGCTGGAGACGGTGCTGGGGTTCGTCTTCGCCCTCGTCATGCACCGCAACTTCAAGGGCCGGGCCATCCTGCGCGCCAGCGTCCTGGTGCCGTGGGCGATCCCGACGGCGGTCACCGCCAAGCTCTGGTACTTCATCTTCGCCTACGACGGGATCGCCAACAAGGTCCTCGGGACGAACATCCTGTGGACCGGGGAGGGGTGGCCGCCCAAGGCGGCGATCATCATCGCCGACACCTGGAAGACGGCCCCGTTCATGGCCCTGCTGATCCTCGCCGGTCTGCAGGTCATCGACGGCAGCGTCTACGAGGCCTCCAAGATGGACGGCGCGGGCGCGTGGCAGCGGTTCCGCTACATCACCCTGCCACTGGTCCGTCCGGCCCTCATCGTCGCGGTGCTCTTCCGCACCCTGGACACCCTGCGCATGTACGACCTCCCGAAGATCCTCACCGGCGGGGCCGGAGACACCTCGACGTTGTCGATGCTCGTCGTCGACCAGGTCCGGACGGGTTTCAACGCCGCCTCGGCGTTGTCGACGCTGACGTTCCTCATCGTGTTCGCGGTGGCGTTCGTCTTCATCAAGTTCCTGGGCGCGAACGTCACCGAGCAGCGGGCACCGAAGACGAAGAAGGCGGTCTGAGATGGCGATCACGTCCCACAGCACCGCGACCGGGCGCAGTGGCAAGGTCACCGCGTCCGGCGTGGAGGTCGTCCAGCGCCGCAACGTCCCGGGCGCCGTCCTCACCTACGCCGGGGTGGTGCTCATCTGCCTGTGGGGCCTGCTGCCCTTCTACTGGATGATCGTCACGAGCTTCCGCGACGTCGGCTTCACCTTCGACACCACCCCGTGGCCGACGCACGTCACCTGGGAGAACTACAGCACGGCCTTCTCCACCGCCCGCGGCAACCACTTCGGCCGGGCCCTGCTGAACAGCGTGGTCATCGGGGTCATCACGACCGTGGTGGGTCTGATCGTCGGCGTGTTCACCGCCTACGCCCTGGCGCGGCTGGAGTTCCGCGGGAAGTTCTACGTCCTGGGCCTGATCCTGGGGGCCTCGATGTTCCCCGGCGTCGCCCTCGTCACCCCGCTGTTCCAGCTGTTCACCAACATCGGCTGGATCAACACCTACCAGGCCCTCATCATCCCGGACATCTCGTTCATCCTGCCGCTGACGGTCTACACGCTGACGGCGTTCTTCACCGAGATGCCCTGGGAGCTGGAGGAGTCCGCGCGCATGGACGGGTGCACCCCCGGCCAGGCCTTCCGCAAGGTCATCCTGCCGCTGGCCGCCCCCGGGATCTTCACCACGGCGATCCTGGCCTTCACCGCGGCCTGGAACGAGTTCCTGCTCGCCAGTCAGCTGGGTGGGGACAAGGTGCAACCGGTCACCGTCGCGATCGCCAGCTTCGCCGGGGCCCAGCCCCACCAGGAGCCGTACACCGCGGTCATGGCGGCCGGGACGATCGTCACCGTCCCGCTGATCATCATGGTGCTGGTGTTCCAGCGCCGCATCGTCTCCGGCCTGACCGCCGGCGGCGTCAAGAGCTGACGCACCCCTCTCGGACAGGAGACCGCCGTGCCCCCCTCCCCCCGCCCCGGCGCCACGACCGACGTCGTCCGTGCACGCCGGAACGCGCAGCACCTGGAGATGTTCGGCGGTCTCCTCGTCGCGATGACGGTCCTCGTCCTCGGCGTGACGATCCACGCCGAGGTCACCGGGGCCCCGGCGCTCAAGCTCGTCGGGATCCTCGTCCTGCTGCTCCTGGCCGACGTCGTGGTCGTCCGCGCCGCCCGCTCGCAGCGAGGACGCGCCGAGCGGTGAACGCCACCCGGTGACGGTGGGCCGTCGTCCACCAGGTCGACGCCCGCTCCTGCGCGGCCCTCTGCGCCACCTGCGGCGAACCGCCGCGGTCACCCGTTCGGCCCACCGTCCCCTCCGGTCCCCTCCTGTCCTCGCCCCGCGGGGCACGTCCCGTCCGAGCTCTCCCCTACGGTTCTCCGAGCACCACCGCAGACCGCAGGACATGGATCGGGGACCGATGAGCAACATCCGCGACGACCTGGCGCGCGCCACCCAGGCGTTCGCGCGGCCGACGCTCAACCTCTTGCGCCGCCCCAGCGGTCCGCTGGTCGTCGCCGTCCTGACGTGCGCCTTCGGTGGTCAGCGCACCCGCATCCCCGCCGACCGCTTCCACGCCCAGGTCCAGGGGCTGCTGGAGGAGGTGGCGCTGCACGGCCACGAGATCCCCGACACCCCCTCGCGCGAGCTGGTCCGGGCCTGGGTCCGCGAGCAGTGGCTCTCCCTGGCCCCCACGGGCGAGGACGGCGAGGAGGAGTACGCGCTGACCTCGCACACCCAGGACGCGATAGAGCAGGTCTCCCGCCTGTCCGGGCAGCGCGTCCTGCTGGGCGAGTCGCGCATCCGGACCATCCTCGAGGTGGCCCGCCGGTGCGCCCTGGAGGCCACCCAGGACCGCGACGTCCGCGTGCAGCGCCTCGACGAGCAGATCCGCCACCTCACCCTGGAACGGGACCGGCTGCTGGCGGGTGGCGAGGTGGAGCACGCGTCCCGGGAGCAGATGCTCGGGGAGTACCTCAACCTCGAGGACCTGCTCTCGGCCCTGCCCGGCGACTTCCTGCGGGTCTCCGAGGAGGTCCGCCGCATCCACCGCGAGATCGTGGGCGACTTCCGCGCGGAGACGCGCCCCTCGGGTGACGTCCTCGACGACTACCTGCGCCGGGCCGAGGAGATGCTGACGGAGTCGATGTCCGGGCGGGCGTTCGCCGGTGCCGTCGAACTCGTCCGGGACGAGGCGACGGCCCGCGCGCTGGGCTCCGACCTCACCTCGATCCTCGACCACGACTTCGCCGCGGACCTGAGCTCCGAGCAGCGCTCGGCGTTGCGGACGACGCTGGAGACCATCGCGGAGGGCATCGAACTCGTGCTGGAGCAGCGTCGGCGGTTGTCCGCCTCGTTGCGTTCGCACATCCTGCGCCACGACCCGCTGCGCGACCGGGAGCTCGACGACGCGCTGCGCGCGGCGGCGGAGGCCCTGACGGGGTGGGTCGCCACCGCCGGACCCCGGGCCACCCTCGACCTCGACCTGCCGGTGCCGGCGGCCCGGATCGCGATCACCACCCTGCGGACCCGCCTGCACGACCCCGCCGACGACGCCAGCCCCCCGCCGTTGCGCGAGCACGCGGACACCCCCGTCACGTCGTCCTCGCTGGAACAGCTGAAGCGCTGGGGCGGACCGGACTTCGAGCGGTTGCGCGCCGCCCTGACCGGAGCGCGCGAGGACGGGGTGACCGGCACCGGTGAGCTGTTCGACGAGCTCCCGGGCGACCTGCGCCGTCCCGCCGACCTGATGGGCTTGCTGCACCTGGCCGTCTCCACCGCCGGCGGCGACCCGGACACCTCCCCCGGCGCCACGGTCTACACCACGACCCGCCCCGACGGCGTCGTGCACCGCTTCCGCGGCCCCGACCTGACGTTCGCCACCCCTGAGCAGGAGATCGAGACCCCCGCATGAGCACGCACGAGGACGAGTGGACCGACGCCGAACCGGAGGCCCTCGAAGCGGTCGACGAGGGCTCCGAGACCACCCTCGACGAGGACGGTCTCTTCCCGGGCGACACCGGCGCCCTGCCGCAGGCGGTGCGGGCGGTCCTGGTGCAGCTGCTGAAACGCCGCTACCTCTCCGCCGAGGCGCACCCCCGACCCTGGCGGATCCTGCTGGAGCACCAGCGGGCGGTCCGGGCCCGGCTGAACGACCTGTTCCTCGACCTCGTGATCGACACCGACCACCAGGTCGCCTACAAGCAGCAGGCGCCCGCCCGTGACGGCCAGCGGTTCCCGACCCTGCTCTTCGACCAGCCGTGGTCGAGGGAGGAGACGATCCTGCTGATCTGCCTGCGTCGCCTCGCCCGTTCCCGCGCGGCCTCCGGGGAGGCCCAGGTGTTCGTCGAGCGCGCCGAACTCGTCGACGAGGTCGGCCACTTCCGGCCGTTGAGCAGCACCAACCAGGCCCGTGACGAGCAGCAGGCCGCGACGGCCGTCGACAGCCTGCTGCGCCAGGAGGTCCTGCTGCGCACCGGCACGGAGAACCGCTACCGGGTGTCCCCGATCCTGGAACTCCTGCTGCCCGTGGACGTCGTCCAGCGCATCGTCGCCCGGCTCACGGGCCCCGAGACCCCCACCCACGCTTCGCCCGAGGCCCTGCAGGAGACGCTGTGAACGACGGACCGATGATCCCGGGGCTGGCCCTGGCCGGTGCCGGTCACCAGCAGTGGCACGTCGCCCACGTCCAACTGGTGAACTGGGGTGGTTTCGACGGCTACCACCGGGTCGAGTTCGACCCCCGGGCGAACCTCATCACCGGCGCCTCCGGCACGGGGAAGTCGACCACGCTGGACGCCTACATCGCGGTCATGATGAACACCACGACCGCGTTCAACGGCGCCAGCAACGACGCCACCACCGGCCGCGCCCGTTCCTCGACCCAGCGCAACCCGCTGTCCTACGTGCGCGGGAAGCTGGACGAGGTCCTCGACGAGGACACGGGCAGGAACCGCGACGAGACGTTGCGCGGTCGCGACGCCGGGGGGAACGCGACCAACGCCTGGTCCGGCCTCGCCTTCACGTTCCGGCACACCGGAGGTCAGAGCGTCACGACGATGCGGCTGTACTTCGCGCCCGCGTCGGCGAAGGACCCGCGCGACGTCAAGGACCACCTCGCGGTGTTCCGCGGTGACTTCGACCTGCGCCTCGTCGAACCCTTCGCGGAGCGCCGCTTCGACCACAAGCTCCTGCGCCGCCAGTTCACCGGCCTGGAGTTCTACGACTCCTACTCGAAGTTCGCGGCCTTCCTGCACCCCCTGCTGGGCATCGGCGCCGACGGCGACGGCACCGCCGCGATGAAGCTCCTGGGCCGCATCCAGGCCGGCCGCGAGGTCGTCTCCGTCGACCAGCTGTACCGGACGATGGTCCTGGAACGCCCCCGCACGTTCGAGGCCGCCGACGCCGCGATCACCCACTTCGCCGACCTCGAGGCGACGTACGAGACGATGAAGACCGCCGAGGAGCAGATCACCATCCTCGGCGAGGTCCCCCGGCTGCACGCCGAACTCCAGGGCGCCCGCGAGTCCATCGCGCTCGTCGACGCGCTCGACGCGGTCGGGTCGTCGCGACACAGCGTGTTCGGAGCGTGGGTCGCCCGCACCGAGCGCGACCTGCTGGACGTCGAGGTGCGCCAGGCCAAGGCCGTGGCCGACGAGGCCACCGAGTCGCTGCGCGCGGCCCGCGCGGCGCGTCTCGCGGTGGACCTGCAGCTCGACGACACGAAGCGACTGCTCGAGGCCCAGGGCGGTGGCGCGCTGGAGACCCTCGGGCTGCAGGTGAAGGCGGCCGAGCAGGAGCACGCCGACACCGAGGCCGCCTGGAGGCGGTTCGCCGAGCACACCCGCGTCCTCGGTGAGCTCCCCCGGGACCAGGCCGGGTTCACCGCGCAGCAGCGCGCCTCCGCCGACTTCCTGCGCGAACTGCCCGCGACCCTGCAGCGCCTCGACGAGCAGAGCCGGGCCCTCGACGAGTCCGCCGCGCCGGACCTCGCCGACCGGCAGCGGCTCTTCGCCGAGCAGCGCTGGTTCTCCCAGCGGTCCGACCTCGTCCCCCACGACCTGGACGCGACCCGCAACGCCATCGCCGACCAGCTCGGGATCGCCCCGCAGGACCTCCCGTTCGCCGCCGAACTCCTCGACGTCTCCCCCGAGCACGAGCAGTGGCGCAGCGCCGCGGAACTCCTGCTCGGGGGTTTCGCCCGGACCCTCGTCGTCGAGACCTCGTTGCGTTCCACCTTCCGCGAGCGCGTCGACCAGCTCCGGCTGCGCAAGCGGGTGCAGTTCCGCTTCGCCGAGGCCGACCGCCCGGTGCCGGACCTCGATCCGGCGACCCTCGTCGCCAGGCTGCGGGTCGCGGAGGACTCCCCCTACCGGGGGTGGCTCACCGCGCTGCTGGCCCAGGACTTCCCGCACCTCGCGGTCGAGGGGCCGGACGCCTTCCGCGACGACCGCGTGCGGCGCATCACCCGCGCCGGTCAGGTGCAGAACGGCGACCGGGGCGCGCACGGCGGGCAGGACGGCCTGCGGGCGATCCTGGGGTTCTCGCCCCAGGCCCTCCTGCAGCGCATCGGGGACGAGCTCGCGGACGTCGACGCCCGCCTCGCGGGACACCTGCAGCGCCAGCGGGACCTCGCCGGGCAGCGGGAGTCCCTGCTGCGCCAGGAGAAGGCCCACCAGCGGCGCGGGGAGGTCCGCTGGGCCGAGATCGACACGACCGCGACCGCGGGTGCCATCGCGCGACGCCAGACCGAGATCGACGCCCTGCTCGCCACGAACGACCAGATCGGGGTGCTGAGCGCCGAACGGGACCGGTTGGAGGCCGAGGCCGACCTCGCCCGGCAGGTCGAGGCCTCGGCGAAGGTCGCGCGCAGGTCCGGCGAGAAGGTCTGGGGCGACCTCGTCGCCGTGCAGGACGAGGTGAACGACCTGCTCCTCGAGCTCGAGGAACGCGGCGTCGGCGTGACCGAGGAGCAGGTGGCGCACCTGGACGCCCTGCACCAGCGGTACCGGACCGAGAACACCCTGGAGAACTTCCGCCGGGTGCAACCCAAGATCCAGCAGGCCACGTCCGAGGGACGGGTCGCCGCCGTCGGGCGCGAGGCGGACGCCGCGGCCCGGTTGGAGCGCGCCTTCCGGGCGTTCCAGAGCCGCTGGCCGCAGCCGAACCTGGGCCAGGGCGTCGGCTCCTACGAGGGCTACCGCGAGATCCTGGACGAGCTGACGAAGCAGGGACTCGCGGCGCGGGCCGAGGAGTTCCGGTCCCAGGTGCTCAGCTGGTCCAGCGACGACCTGCTCACCCTGCAGACGAGGTTGCGCCAGGCCGGGGCCGAGATCGTGAACCGGTTGGCCCCGGTGAACGAGATCCTCGCCGGCCTCCCGTTCGGGCCGCACCAGGACCGCCTGCACATCGAGGTCCAGCCGCAGGTGATCCCCGAGGTCGTGGTGTTCCAGCGGGAACTGCGCGAGCTGGCGTCGGGGACGACGCGGATCGACGACCCCGTGGCCGTCGAGGCCCGCTTCCTCGCCCTGCGCGGGTTCATCGACCGCATCCGCAGCGGCGCCGGGGCGGCCTCGGAACGTGAACTGCTGCTCGACGTCCGCAAGCACACCTCGGTCCGGGCGCTGCGGGTCGACGCCGGGACCGGGGCGACGCTGAGCATCTACGACCACCTCGGCGGCAAGTCCGGCGGCGAGGTCCAGGAACTCATCGCGTTCATCGTCGGTGCCGCGTTGCGCTACCAGCTCGGGACGAGCCGCAACGCCCTGCCCGTCTTCGCGCCCGTCTTCCTCGACGAGGGTTTCGTGAAGTCCGACGGCGAGTTCACCGCCCGCGGGGTGAACGCCTGGCGCGGGCTGGGGTTCCAGCTCGTCATCGCGGCACCGCTGGACAAGGTGCCCGCCATCGAACCGCTCATGCAGCGGGTCATCGAGGTGACCAAGACCCCCGGCGGCTACGCGAAGGCGATCACCCTGGTCGACGCCGACGCCGATGCCGCAGGGGTGAGCTGATCAGAGCTCGTCGTGGTGCTCCGTGAACGCCCGACCCATGCCGGTCAGGAAGCGGTGCACCACGTCGAGCTCGGCGTCGTCGAACTGGTCCATCACCGCACCGGAGCGCCGGCCGAGGGGCCCGAAGAACTCCTGGGCCAGTTCCTGGCCGGGTTCGCCGTAGCGCAGGAACACCTTGCGGCGGTCGGTGTCGCCGCGATCTCGGCGCAGGTGGCCGTGCCGTTCGAGGCGGTCCACCACGCCGGTCGCGGCCCCGGTCGTGACGTTCAGCAGACCGGCGAGCTCGCCCGCGGTCAACGGGTCCCCCGCGCCTTCGCGCCGCATCACGTGGATGAGGGCCTGCAGGTCGGTGGGGTGCAGGCCGTGCCGGGCGGCGAAGGCGTGCGCGATGCGTTCGGAGACGCCCACCAGGTCGCGGAGGTCGTCGACGACCTCCTGCTCGCGGCGGGCGCGGGGAGTGTCTCGGGGCCGGTACATGCTCATCGGTTTGCCATCCTACTCCTCGACCGGTAGACATCTCAGTCACTGAGAGATTCACTGAACGAGGTGACCATGCGTTTCCTGACCGGCCGTCTGACGGCGTGGCTCGTGCTGCTCGCCGCGGTCCTCCTCGCCGGCGGGGTGAACGCCTTCGGTGGCGAGGCCCCCGCGGGCACCTCCGCGACCAGCGGGCCCCCCGCCTCGGCGGAGTCCGTCCGCGCGGCGGAGCTCGCCGCCACCCTCCCCGACGACGGGGCCGGGAGCCTGCTCGTCGTCTACTCCCGCGACTCCACCCTCACCCCCGCCGACCTCGCCACCGCCAGCGCGCTGGGGACCCCGATCCCCAGCGAGGACGGGCAGGCGGCGCTCGTGACCGTGCCCGTCCAGGTCGACGTCCCCCGGGAGGAGCTGGCCGCCACCGTGACGGACCTGCGCACCCGGGTCGCGCGCGACCTGCCGGCCGGGCTCACGGTCGAGGTGACGGGCGGGCCGGCGTTCAGCGTCGACATCGCCGACTCCTTCAGCGGCGCGAACACGCGGCTGCTGCTGGTCACGGCCGCGGTGGTGGCGCTGCTGCTGCTCATCACCTACCGCTCCCCCGTGCTGTGGCTGATCCCGCTGGTCGTCGTCGGGATCGCGGACCAGGTCACCACCCGGTTGCTGGAGATCGTCGGGCGCCTCACGGACTCCCCGGTCGACCCCTCCGCGACCGGCATCACGAGCGTCCTCGTCTTCGGCGCCGGGACGGACTACGCCCTGCTGCTCATCGCCCGCTACCGCGAGGAGCTGCGTCGCGAACCCGACCGGCGGGCGGCGATGCGCAACGCCCTGCGGGGGGCCGGACCGGCGATCGCCGCGAGCGCGACCACCGTCGTGCTCGCGCTGCTGACCCTGCAGGCGGCCGTCCTGCCGGCGGACAGGACCATCGGCCGCGATGCCGCGATCGGGATCGTCGTCGCCCTCGTGTTCGGGCTGCTGGTGCTGCCGAGCGCCCTCGTGGTCTGCGGGCGGCGGTTGTTCTGGCCGTTCGTCCCGACGGTGGGCTCGGTCGAGACGACCCGCACCGGGGTCTGGGCACGGATCGCCGGGGCCGTGCTGGCCCGCCCCACCCGCATCGTCGTCGGTTCCCTGGTGCTGCTCGGGGCACTGGCCACGGGGCTGAGCGGCGCGTCGCTGGGGTTGCAGCAGACCGACCAGTTCCGGGTCTCCGCGGAGTCCGTGGACGGCTCGCGCACGCTGTCGGAGCACTTCCCGGGCGCCGCGGCCGAACCCGCGCAGGTCCTCGTCCCCGGGGACGCGGGCGAGCTGGGCGCGGTGCTCGCCACTGCCGAGGGTGTGACCGGCGTCGACGGGGTCAGGCCGGGACGCACCGCGGACGGGGTGAGCGAACTGCTCGCCACCCTCGACGCCGAGCCGGGCTCGGCGCAGAGCCGGGAGACCGTGGAGCGGCTGCGGACCGCCGTGCAGGCCGTGGCCCCGGGCACCCTCGTCGGCGGGACGGAGGCCGAGGCCCTCGACACCCGGACCGCGACGGTCCGCGACCTGCTGGTCGTGACGCCGCTGGTGGTCCTCGTGGTGCTCCTCGTCCTGATCGCGCTGCTGCGCTCCCTCGTGGCCCCGCTGCTGCTCGTGGCGACGGTGCTCGCGACCTACGCCGCCGCGCTGGGGGCCGCCAACCTGCTCTTCACCCACGTCGCCGGGATGCCGGGCCTGGACAACCAGGTCCCGCTGCTCTCTCTGCTGTTCCTCGTCGCGCTCGGGGTGGACTACAACATCTTCCTCGTCACGCGGATCCGGGAGGAGACCCCGGAGCTGGGGACGCGGGAGGCGGTCCGGGTCGGCGTCGCGGTCACCGGCGGGGTGATCACGAGCGCCGGGATCCTGCTGGCGGCGGTGTTCGCCGTCCTCGGCGTCCTGCCGCTCATCGTCCTGACCCAGATCGGGGTCGTCGTCGGCATCGGGGTCCTGCTCGACACGCTGCTGGTGCGGACGGTCCTCGTGCCGGCCTTGTTCGCGCTGCTGGGCCACCGGGTGTGGTGGCCCAGCGCGCTCGACTCCCCGGACGGGCGTCAGACGCGGTTGACGGCCAGCACCTCGGACGTGCCGTCGGCGCGGTAGCGCAGCAGGGTGCGCGAACCCGGGTCCACGTGGATCCGGCGCTGCATCCGTCCGTCCACCCCGAGGACGGAGCGGAGCAGCACCCGCAGCGGGTCGCCGTGGCTGACCAGGACGACCCGCTTCCCGGCCCAGCGCCGCAGGAGCGCGTCGCGAGCGGCGAGGACCCGTCGTTCCACGGTCAGCAGGGACTCCCCGCCGGGTGGGGCCGCGTCCGGGGAGTCGTTCCAGGCGGCGAACTCCCGGGGCCAGCGCTTGACGACCTCACCGGCCGTCAGGCCGTCCCACTCGCCGAAGTCGGTCTCGTCCCACTGCGGGTCGGTCACGACGTCCACACCGAGGGCGTCGGCGATGGCCCGCGCGGTCTGCTGGGAACGGCGCATCGTCGAGGAGACGACGACGTCGGCGCCCGCGACGTCCCTGCAGGCCGCGGCGGACCGCACTTCGGCGAGGCCGCTCTCGGAGAGTTCCGGGTCCTCGCCGTAGCGGCCGGAGACCCGGCGCTGCTCGGTCAGCAGGGTCGAACCGTGGCGCACGAGGACCAGGACGGTCGGCGGTGCGTCGGGGTCCACCGGAGCCGCGGGACCGCCGGAGGCGGCCGCCGGGGCGACGGTCGCGCGCTGCCACTGCCGACCCGCCGCGGCCGCGTCCATGGCCTCGTTGGCGAGGCGGTCGGCGTGGGAGTTCTGCGCCCGCGGGATCCAGCCGAAGTCCACCAGACCCGGCCGGACCAGCGCGCGGGCCTCCTGGGCCAGGGTGCGCATGTCGGCGTGCTTGACCTGCCAGCGTCCCGACATCTGCTCCACGACGAGCTTGGAGTCCATCCGGACCTCGATCCGCGCGTCCGGGTCGATGGCGTGCGCCGCCCGCAACCCCGCGACCAGTCCGCGGTACTCGGCGACGTTGTTGGTGGCCCGTCCGATCGACTCGGCGACCTCGGCGAGGACCTCACCGCTCGTCGCGTCCTTGACCACGGCGCCGAAGCCGGCCGGGCCCGGGTTGCCCCGGGACCCGCCGTCGGCCTCGATCCGCAGCACGCGGGACATCCTCAGAGACCCGACTGGTCCGTGCGCACGAGGATCCGCCCGCACTCCTCGCAGAACACGATCTCGTCGGAGGGCGCCGAGCGGATCGTGGAGATGTCGGAGGCGTTGAGGTCGAGGTGGCACCCCTCGCACCGACGGGCCCGCAGCATCGCCGCGCCGACCCCGCTGCGGGGCGCGCGGACCTTCTCGTAGAGGGCCACGAGGGCGTCGTCGATCCCCATGACGATGGCCTGGCGACGCGCCAGGGTGGCGGTCTCCTCACCGGCGATGGCCGCGAGCGCCGCGTCGCGACGTCCGGTGACGTCGGCGATCTGCTCGGCGAGCTCGCTGTCGGTGGTGGTGAGCTCGGCCGCGGCGAACTGGACCTGCTCGAGGCGCTCCATGACCACGAGCTCCTCGTCCTCGAGCACCCCCTGCCGGCGTCCGAGGGACTCGAGCTCGTGCTCCAGGGCGGCGGCGTCCTTGGCCGAGACCCCGCCGGACTGCAGCCGCTTGGTGTTGCGGTCGGCGCGGTCGCGGACCTGCGCGACGTCACCCTCGGCCTTCGCGACCAGTCGTTCGACGTCGCTGACGAGGGTGCGGGCGGCGATGAGCATGTCCGCCGAACGACGGCGTTCCTTCTCGAGGCCGTCCAGCTCGACCTGCTCGGGCAGCGTCCTGCGACGGTGCGCGAGCTGCGCGAGACGGGTGTCGATGGCTTGCAGGTCCAGCAGTCGCTGCTGGTCGATCGCCGGAGCCTTCGGCATGCGCCGGCTCACTCTCCTCGGCTGGGGACGCGCAACGTCCAGGGGTCGGTGCGCGTGGTGGACACGTGGGCGACCACCGTACGGCCGAGAGCGGCCAACGCCACCACCAGGCGGTCCGCGCACCCCGCCAGCCACGGCCACTCGCTGGCCCAGTGGGCGACGTCGACGAGGTACGGGCGCCCGTCCTCGAAGCCCGCCCGCTCGCGGGCCTCGGAGGCGGGGTGGTGGCGCAGGTCGGCCGTGACGTAGACGTCGGCGCCGCTGGCCCGGACCTGGTCGAAGAGGCTGTCGCCCGATCCGCCGCAGACGGCGACCCGCTGGACCACCGCGTCGGCGTCCCCCGCGACGCGGACGCCCTGCTCGGTCTCGAGCAGCGCCTGGGCCACGCGGTCGGCGAAGTCCCCGAGGCGCTCGGGGACGGCGAGGTTGCCGACGCGACCGATCCCGAGCTCCGGGTGTCCCGGCAGCGGGTCCAGCGGGACGAGGTCGTCGAGGTCGAGGACGCGCGCGAGGGCGTCGGAGACGCCGGGGGCGCCGGCGTCGGCGTTGGTGTGGGCGACGTAGATCGCCAGCCCGGACCGGATCGCGCGGTGCAGGACACCGCCCTTGAACGTCGTGGCCGCGACGGAGTTCACCGGCCGCAGCAGCAGCGGGTGGTGGGTGACGAGCAGGTCCGCCCCGGCGGCGATGGCCTCCTCCACGACGGCCTCGACGGGGTCGACCGCGAAGTGGACCCGGCGCACCGGCGCGCTCGGGTCACCGCAGACGAGACCGACGGCGTCCCAGGACTGCGCCCACTCCAGCGGGTGCATGGCCTCGAGGGCGTCGGTCACCTGGCGCAGGGTGGGGGGCTCGCCGGCCGGGGAGATCACGGGCCCTGACCCTAGCGGTCGGGCGGGCGCTACGGTGGTCCGGTTGGGGCCTGTAGCTCAGTTGGTAGAGCACCGCGTTTACACCGCGGCTGTCGTCGGTTCGAGCCCGGCCGGGCCCACCTCAGAGCTGGTCGAGCGCGCTCAGGTGCGTCGCGAGGGACCGGGGCGCACCGAGTTCCCCGCGCAGGCTCCAGCGCACGGTGCCGTCGACGACCAGCAGCGACACGCGCTGCGACACGCCGAGGTCCTCGTCGAAGGCGCCCAGGTCACGGGACACCGCCCCGTGCGGCCAGAAGTCGCTGAGCAGGGGGAAGGGGTAGAACCGGTCCTCGGCCCAGGACTTCAGCGACGTGACGGGATCGCAGGACAACGCCGCGACCTGCACGCCCGCGTCGTCGAAGCGCTCGATCTCGAAGGCGAGGGAGCCGAGCTCGGCCGTGCAGTGCGTCGAGAACGCCGCCGGCACGAGGACCAGCAGCGCGGGCCCCTGGGCCCACAGCTCACGCAGGGCCAGCCGCTCGCCGTGCTGGTCGGGCACCACCGCGTCCGGGACGGGGAAGAGGTCTCCCCGTCCCGGCGTGGTGCGCAGCTCGTTCAGCGACGGCCGTTCTTCGGCGTCGTCATGCGCGTCCCCGCCCAGTTGGCGGAGGCGCTCACGCTCGTCGTCGCGTGCAGACCCGCCGTGGGGGCCGCTTCGTCGATCTCGGCCGCGGGGACGTGGCCCGCGCGGTTCTTCTTCGGCGTCAGGAGCCAGACGATGCCGCCGTCGGCGAGGTTGGTGATGGCGTCGACGAGTGCGTCCACCAGATCACCGTCACCCTCGCGGTACCAGCAGATCACGACGTCCGCGACGTCGTCGGCGTCCTCGTCGAGCAGCTCGCTGCCGACCAGGTCCTCGACGGCCTGCCGGAAGTCCTCGTCGACCTGCTCGTCCCAGCCGAACTCCTGGACCAGTTGCCCGGACTTGAAGCCCAGCTTGGCCACTGCAGCCTCATCGGCCGCAGGGTCCGCGGTCGCACCCACTCGTGTTCCTGCCTCTCTCAAGGCCCCACTCCCGGTCGGTGGGGACGCTGAACGTGCTCGTGACCTCCTAGTGCACCGGACAGTGCACCCCCAGCGCAAGGCGAACCGCCCGCACGGTGGGATCACGAGCCCATCACGACTCGTCCACCGACGTCGCGGCGGGGGCTGCCAGGAGGCCCCGGGGGGTGGCACTCTGAGCACGTGGGAAGGGTCACCGTCCGTACGCGCACCATCCGTCTCGACCTCGCCGAGGGATCCGCCGACGCCCGACCGGACACCCTCGCCGTCGAGGAACCGCTGCAGCTCGAGGTCGACGGCGAGCAGCTGACGGTCACGATGCGCACCCCCGGCGACGACGTCGACCTCGCCCTGGGCTTCCTGCACGCCGAGGGACTGCTGACCGGCGCCGACGACGTGGTCCAGGCGATCCACTGCACCGACGTGGGCCCCGACGGCGAACCGACGTACAACCTGCTCCGGATCACCGCCCGCCCCGGCAGCCGGCTCGCCGGTCCCCGGGTGGCCCGGCCCTTCACGACGACGTCGGCCTGCGGGGTCTGCGGCTCGGCCAGCGTCGACGACGTCCTCGCCCGCGTCCCCGCCCCGCTGCACGACGACCCGCTCACGCTGCGCACCGACGTCCTCGCCGTGATGCCCGACACGTTGCGCGCGGCGCAGGCGGCGTTCGAGCGCACCGGCGGGCTGCACGCGGCGGGACTGTTCGACGCCGACGGCACCCTGCTCTGCCTGCGTGAGGACGTCGGCCGGCACAACGCCGTCGACAAGGTCGTCGGCTGGGGCCTGCGCGAGGGGCGCCTCCCGTTGCGCGGCACCGTGTTGGTCGTCTCCGGACGCGCGTCCTTCGAACTCGTCCAGAAGGCCGCGATGGCCGGGGTGCCCGTCCTGGCGGCGGTGTCCGCCCCCTCCTCCCTCGCCGTCTCGCTGGCCCGGGAGGTGGGGATGACGCTCCTGGGTTTCGTCCGTCCCCCGCGCGCCAACGCCTACTCCCGGGAGGACCGGCTGGTCCCTCCCGGGCCGCCGGAGCGGACCGGGGTGGGTCGGTGTCCGACGTCGGTCCTAACCTGAGTCCAGGAAGAGCTGGGCCCCCGCGGCTTCCAACCGGACCGCGGGACCCTCGACGACAGCGGGAGGACCACCACCGTGGCCAGACGCGATGAGGCGGGCAACGGCCCCGCCGGCAAGGGACCCATCCTCAACGGGATGCCCTCGCAGTTGCCGGACATCGACCCCGAGGAGACGGCCGAGTGGCTGGCCTCCCTCGACGGGCTCGTGGAGGAGCGCGGCAGCACCCGGGCGCGCTACCTGATGCTGAAGCTGCTGGAGCGCGCGCGCGAGCGCCAGGTCGGGGTCCCGAGCCTCACGGCGACGGACTACATCAACACCATCGGCCCCGAGAGCGAGCCCTGGTTCCCCGGGGACGAGGAGGTCGAGCGCCGCTACCGCGCCTGGATCCGCTGGAACGCGGCGGTCATGGTGCACCGCGCGCAGCAGCCGGGCATCGGCGTCGGCGGCCACATCTCCACCTACGCCTCCTCCGCGACGCTCTACGAGGTGGGGTTCAACCACTTCTTCCGCGGCAAGGACCACGCGGGCGGCGGCGACCAGGTCTTCATCCAGGGCCACGCCTCCCCCGGCGTCTACGCCCGCGCCTTCCTCGAGGGCCGGCTCTCCGCCGAACAGCTCGACGGGTTCCGCCAGGAGGTCTCCAAGGCCCCGAACGGACTGTCGTCCTACCCCCACCCCCGGCTCATGCCGGACTTCTGGGAGTTCCCGACGGTCTCGATGGGCCTCGGCCCGGCGAACGCGATCTACCAGGCGCAGTTCAACAAGTACCTGCACAACCGCGGCTTCAAGGACACCTCGCAGCAGCACGTCTGGGCCTACCTCGGCGACGGCGAGATGGACGAACCGGAATCGCGCGGTTTCGCCCAGCTCGCGGCCTACGAGGAACTCGACAACCTCACGTTCGTCGTGAACTGCAACCTGCAGCGCCTCGACGGCCCGGTGCGCGGCAACGGGAAGATCGTCCAGGAACTCGAGGCGTTCTTCCGCGGGGCCGGCTGGAACGTCATCAAGGTCCTCTGGGGTCGCGAGTGGGACACCCTGCTGGCCCAGGACAACCAGGGCGCCCTGGTGAACCTCATGAACGCCACCCCCGACGGGGACTACCAGACGTTCAAGGCCGAGAACGGCGCCTTCGTCAAGGAGAACTTCTTCGGGCGCGACCCGCGCACGGCGAAGCTCGTCGAGGGCATGTCCGACGACGAGGTCTGGAACCTCAAGCGCGGCGGCCACGACTACCGCAAGGTCTACGCGGCCTACCAGGCGGCGGTGAACCACACCGGTCAGCCGACGGTCATCCTGGCCAAGACCATCAAGGGGTACGGCCTCGGGCCGCACTTCGCGGGCCGCAACGCGACCCACCAGATGAAGAAGCTGACGCTGGAGGACCTCAAGCTCCTGCGCGACTCGCTGCGCATCCCGATCAGCGACGAGCAGCTCGAGAAGGACCCCTACCGCCCGCCGTACTACCACCCGGGTGAGGGCGACGAGTCGATCCAGTACCTGCGCAAGCGCCGCGCCGACCTCGGCGGGCCCGTCCCGCAGCGACGCGTCCAGCACGCACCGCTGCACCTGCCGGGCGAGGACTCCTACAAGATCGCCGCCAAGGGGTCCGGCAAGCAGGAGATCGCCACCACCATGGCCTTCGTCCGCCTGCTCAAGGACCTCATGCGGGACAAGGAGTTCGGCAAGCGCGTCGTGCCCGTCATCCCCGACGAGGCCCGCACCTTCGGGATGGACTCGCTGTTCCCGACGATCAAGATCTACAACCCGCACGGGCAGCAGTACACCTCCGTGGACCGCGAGCTGATGCTCGCCTACAAGGAGGCCACCGACGGGCAGATCCTGCACGTGGGCATCAACGAGGGCGGTTCGATGGCCGCCTTCACCGCGGCCGGGTCGTCCTACGCCACACACGGGCAGCCGATGGTCCCGATCTACGTCTTCTACTCGATGTTCGGGTTCCAGCGCACGGGCGACAACATCTGGGCCGCGGCCGACACCATGGCCCGCGGGTTCATGATCGGCGCGACGGCGGGGCGCACGACGCTGACGGGTGAGGGCCTGCAGCACGCCGACGGCCACTCGCTGCTGCTCGCGGCGACGAACCCGGCGGTCGTGTCCTACGACCCCGCCTACGCCTACGAGATCGGCCACATCGTCAAGGACGGTCTGCGCCGGATGTACGGCGAGGACCCCGAGAACGTCATCTACTACCTGACGGTCTACAACGAGCCGATGATCCACCCGGCCGAACCGGCGGGCGTGGACGTCGAGGGCATCCTGCGCGGCATGCACCGCATCTCCGTGGGCGAGGGCGACGGTCCCCGGACCCAGCTGCTCGCCTCCGGGGTCGGCGTGCCGTGGGCGCTGGAGGCCCAGCAGCTGCTGAAGGACGACTTCGGCGTCGTCGCCGACGTGTGGTCGGTGACGAGCTGGAACGAGCTGCGCCGCGACGGCCTGGAGAGCGACGAGCACGCGTTCCTCAACCCCGGTGAGGACCGTCGGGTGCCCTTCGTGGAGCAGAAGCTCGGGGAGACCACCGGCCCCGTCGTGGCGGTCAGCGACTGGATGCGTCAGGTGCCCGACCAGATCGCGCAGTGGGTCCCGGGCGACTTCGCCTCCCTGGGCGCCGACGGGTTCGGCCTGTCCGACACCCGCGCCGCGGCCCGTCGCCACTTCCACATCGACGGGCCCTCCGTCACGGTCCGGGCCCTGGAGATGCTCGCCAAGCGCGGCGAGGTCGACTGGCGCGCACCGGGTCAGGCCATCGAGAAGTACCGGCTGCACGACGTCCGTGCCGGGCGCAGCGGCAACGCGGGCGGCGAGAGCTGACCCGGCGGTGACCACGCGATGAGCAGCCGGCAGCTGCTGCCCGAGGAGGTGGGGATCACCGTCCTCGGGCGGTTGCTGCTGGTCGGACTCGGCGCCGGCGCGCTCATCGGGGGCGCGACCGGCGCCGTCCTCGGTTCGGGGACGGCGGGTGGCCCCTGGACCGAGGTCTACGTCTACCTCGGCGTGGTGGTCGGGCTCTTCACCGGCGTGCTGACCCAGTCCGTGACCGCCCTGGTGGTGCACCTCGTGCACCACCGCGTGGCGTGGGGGACGGTGCAGCGCAGCGCCCTCGTGCCCCCCGTGCTGGCCTCGGGTGTCCTCGCGGTGCTGGCGGGCGATCCGCTGCCGGCCGACCTGGGCCTCGCGGGCGCCGTCGCCGCGGTGTCCCTGGCCGCGGTGGCCGCCGTCGCCACCGTGCGGTGGTGCCTGGCCCCCTACCCGCGGCCCCGGTGGTGACTCAGCGGCGCGCGCGGTCCGCGCGGGCCAGGGCGTCCTCGAGCTCGGTGCGCAGCTGCACGACACGACCGGTGTCCGGGTGGTCGGCGAGCGCCTTGAGGTGACGCCGCGCCTCGGCGAGGCGACCGGCGTCGATCGCGGCCGCCACCAGGTGACGGCCCGCCTCGAGGTCGTGGTCGCGCGGGCGCCAGTGCCCGACCCCGAGGCTCAGGGCCTCGTCGTTCATCCCGGCCTCGCGCAGGCCGGCGAGCGCCGCGGCCAGGGCCCGGCCGCTGGTGTCGCGGTCGGCCGCGATCCCGAGCCGACGCAGGGCCGCGTCCCGGTCGTCGGTCAGCGAGAGCCGCCCGAGCACCAGCAGCGGTCGCCACGCCCTGGGGCTCTGGGCGAGTTCCTCCGCGAGGGCCCACACCGCGTTGTCCGCGGCTCGCTGCACCTCGGCGGGGTCGGGGGTGGCGTCCTGCGACTCCCGTCCGCTCAGTTCCTCGTGGGCCAGTGCGGCGCGGGTGCGGACGAGTTCGGCGAGGGTGGCGAAGGCCCGTTCGTCGTTGGGGTCCTCACGCAGCACGTCGCGCAGCTGGGCCTCGCCCAGGACCGCCTCGGCCTGCTTCGCGCGTCGACGGGGACGGCGGCCGGGCGGGCGGGCATCGGGAACGGTTGCGGGGCGCGGCGTGCGCCACCTGTCGAGCAGTCCCATGCGTCCCCTTCCGTGGACCCCCCGGGGAACGTCCCCGGAGGTCGTCGGGCGGGTCACCCGGGCTGACCCTAGCCCAGGCGGGGGAACCCGGCCCCCTGCGCGGACCGGCACCCGCGCTCGACACCGGGGGTGGGCCCGTCACGCCCTACGCTCGCGTGCGTGTCCACCGTCCGGTCCGAACTGTCCCCGCCGACGGTCCGACGCCTGGAGGCGGCCCAGGGATCCTTCGCCTCCGCGATCGCGGCCCGGATGGACTCCGCCCACCCCTGGTACGCGGCGCTGCCCGCGGACGAGCGGTCCTGGGTCGGGTTGGTCGCCCAGGCCGGGTTCGGCGACTTCCTGCGGTGGCTCTCCGAACCCGAGCCCGACGTCCTGGCCGGGATCGCGGTCTTCGGGACGGCACCGCGGGAGCTGATGCGCTCGGTGACGTTGCAGCAGACCGTGGAGCTCGTCCGGACGGCGATCACGGTCGTCGAGGAAGGACTGGACGCGGTGGTCGGCGACGGTCACCCGGCGGAGCAGGTCATCGCCCGCCAGGCCCTGCTGCGCTACTCCCGCGAGGTCGCCTTCGCCGCGGCCGCCGTCTACGCCCGGGCCGCGGAGGCCCGCGGCGCGTGGGACGCGCGGCTGGAGGCGCTGGTCGTCGACGCGGTGCTGCGCGGCGACGGCGAGGACACCATCGCCTCCCGCGCGGCGGCGCTGGGCTGGAGCCTCGACGAGTCGACGACCGTGGTCATCGGTCCCTCCGGCGAGACCTCCGCCGGCGCGGTGGCCCGGATCCGGACGCTGGCCCGCGCGGCGGGCGGCGAGGCGCTCGTCGGTGTGCAGGGTGACCGCCTGGTCGTCGTCCTCACCGGCGGACTGGACGTGCAGGCGACGGCGGAGCAGCTGGCGCGCAGCGAGTTCGGGCCCGGTCCGGTCGTCGTCGGGCCCACCGTCGCGACCTTGCCGGTCGCCGCGCGCTCGGCCCGCGCGGCGCTCGCGGGTGTCGTCGCGGCCCGCGCGTGGCCGGAAGCACCCCGGCCGGTGCTGGCCGACGACCTGCTCCCCGAACGCGCCCTCAGCGGGGACGCGACGGCGAGACGCGCCCTGGTGGACCGCGCCTACGTCCCCCTCGAAGAGGCCGGCGGGGCCCTGCTGGAGACGTTGACGGCCTACCTCGCCCACGGCGGGTCGTTGGAGGCCTGCGCACGCTCGCTGTTCGTCCACGCCAACACGGTCCGCTACCGGCTGCGACGGGTCGCCGAGGTCTGCGGCTGGACGCCGTCGGCCCCGCGGGAGCGCTTCGTCCTGCAGACGGCTCTGGCGTTGGGCCGGTTGTCGCAGGCCGGGCCGGGTGGGCGGGCAGAGGGCCCACCGCTCGGTCGCTGAACCGTTCCCCACGCAGCGTCCCGACTTGGTGACGCACCGTTCACCCCTGCGGGTGGTCTCCAGCCCCCTCCTTGGAGGATCCCTACAAGGCGGGCCCGCAAAGTCGGTTCGCGTCGTGACCGTGTCCGAGGCCCCGCACCGGGCAGGCTGTCACGGTGCTCGTCTTCGTCTTCCCCGGCCAGGGTTCGCAGTCGCCCGGCTTCCTCGCCCCCTGGCTCGAACTGCCGGGGGTCGCGGACCGGCTGAACTGGGCCTCCGCCGTCGTCGGCGACGACCTGCTCGCCCACGGCACGGTCTCCGACGCCGAGACGCTGCGCGACACCGCCGTCGCCCAGCCGCTCATCGTCGCCGCCGGCCTGCTGGGGCTGCGCGAACTCGTCACCTCCCCCGCCGACCTCGCCGCCACGGCCGGGGTCGTCGCGGGCCACTCCGTCGGTGAACTCACCGCCGCCGCCGCGACCGGTGCGCTCACCCCCGAGCAGGCCCTCGTCCTGGTCCGCGAGCGCGGTCGCGGGATGGCCGCCGCCGCCGCCGTCCGCCCCACCGGGATGAGCGCCGTCCTGGGCGGGGACCCCGCCGAGGTCGCCGCGGCGCTGCAGGAGCACGGACTCACCCCCGCCAACGCCAACGGCGGCGGGCAGACCGTCGCCGCCGGCACCCTCGAGGCGCTGGCCGCGTTCGCGGCGGACCCCCCGGCCAAGACGCGGGTCGTCCCGCTGCAGGTCGCGGGCGCCTTCCACACCGAGCACATGGCCCCCGCCGTCGGCGCGCTGGCCGCGCTGGCCGCGGGGATCGATCCCGGGACGGCGAGCGTGCCGATCGCCGCCAACGCCGACGGGGAGCTCGTGACCGACGGTCAGGCCTTCCTCCAGCGGCTCGTGGCGCAGGTCAGCCGCCCCGTCCGCTGGGACCTGGTGACCGAGGCGTTCGCCCGGCTCGGGGTGACCGGTTTGATCGAGGTGCCCCCGGCGGGCACACTCACGAACCTGGCCAAGCGCACACTGAAGGGCGTGGACGTCCTGGCGCTCAAGACGCCGGACGACCTGGACAAGGCCCGCACCATGATCACCGACCACGGTGGCCTGGCCGCGACCGTGACGACCTCGGAGGCCACCCTGTGACCGCACTGACCGCTGCACCCACCCGCGAGGCACGCATCCTCGGGGTCGGCGCCCACCGCCCGCCCCGGGTCATCGACAACGCGGAGGTGTGCACCTGGATCGACTCCTCCGACGAGTGGATCCAGCAGCGCACCGGCATCAAGACCCGTCGCTGGGCGGCCCCCGACGTCTCCGTCGTCGACATGAGCGAGGACGCGGGCGCGAAGGCCCTGGCCGCCGCCGGTCTCAGTGGTTCCGACGTCGACGCGGTCATCCTCGCGACGGTCTCCTACCCCTTCCAGACCCCCGCGGCCGCGGCCGTCGTGGCCCACCGCCTGGGGGCGACCCCGGCGGCCGCGTTCGACATCTCCGCGGGCTGCGCGGGGTTCTGCCACGGCGTCGCCCTCGCGAGCGACCTCGTCCGCGGCGGCACCGCCCGCAACGTCCTCGTGATCGGGGCCGAGAAGCTCTCCGACTTCACCGACCAGCACGACCGCTCGACGGCGTTCCTCTTCGCCGACGGCGCGGGTGCCGTCGTCGTCGGCGCCTCCACCGAACCCGGCATCGGGCCCACGATCTGGGGCTCCGACGGCGGTCAGGCCGACCTCATCAAGTCCAAGTTCTCCTGGCTGGAGCTGCGTGCGGGCCAGTCCGCGGACGCCGCGCTGGCCGCGGAGGAGCCCGGGACGGTCGGCGAGGTCGAGCACTGGCCGTTCCTGGAGCAGCAGGGCCAGTCGGTCTTCCGCTGGGCCGTGTGGCAGATGGCCCCCGTGGCGCAGGCCGCGATGGACGCCGCCGGCGTGAGCGCCGAGGACATCGACGTGTTCGTCCCGCACCAGGCCAACGCGCGGATCATCGACGCGATGGTCAAGCAGTTGAAGCTGCCGGAGAGCGTCCACGTGGCCCGCGACATCGTCGACATGGGCAACACCTCCGCCGCCTCGGTGCCGCTCGCGATGGAGCGCGCGGTCGCCGACGGTGACGCGCCCTCCGGTGGGCTGGCCCTGCTCATCGGCTACGGCGCGGGCCTGTCCTACGCCGCCCAGGTCGTCCGGCTCCCGTAGTCGGATGTCGTCTCCTGGCCACGAACCCCGTGGTCAGGTCGTTACCGGTGACCACCAGGTCGCCGACCAGATGGAGGAGCAACGCATGGCCAGTGAGCAGGAGATCCTCAGCGGTCTCGCCGAGATCGTGAACGAGGAGACGGGCCTGCCCACCGACAGCGTCCTCGCGGACAAGTCCTTCACGGACGACCTCGACATCGACTCGCTGTCGATGATGACGATCGTCGTGAACGCCGAGGAGAAGTTCTCCGTCCGCATCCCCGACGAGGACGTCAAGAACCTGCGCACCGTGGGCGACGCCGTCGCCTACATCTCGCAGGCCCAGGGCTGAGCACCACCCACCGGCCGGCCCGCTCCCGCGGGCCGGCCACCCCGCCCCACACCACAGTTCGCCGCAGGGCTTCAGGAGGAGCTGACCGATCATGACCTCGACGACCACGAACAGGACGAGTTCGTCGCGCCGCGTCGTCGTCACCGGGCTGGGCGCCACGACTCCGCTCGGCGGCGACGTCCGCACCAGCTGGGAGGCCGCGCTCGCCGGCCGTTCCGGCGCCCGCTCGATCACCGACCCGTGGATCGAGGAGTTCGAGCTCCCCGTGACCTTCGCCGCCCAGGCGGCGGTGCGCGCCGACTCGATCCTCGAACGCCGCGAGATCAAGCGGCTCGACCCGTCCCAGCAGTTCGCCGTGATCGCCGCCCGGGAGGCGTGGGCCGACGCCGGCTCCCCCGAGGTGGACCCGCTGCGCCTGGGCTCGGTCGTCGCTACCGGCATCGGTGGCATCTGGACCCTGCTGACGGCCTACGACACCCTCAAGGAGAAGGGCGCCCGCCGCGTCCTCCCCCTCACCGTCCCGATGCTGATGGCCAACGGCCCGACGGCGGCGATCAGCATCGAGTTCACCGCCCGGGCCGGGGCGCACACCCCGGTCAGCGCCTGCGCGTCCGGTGCCGAGGCCATCGCCTACGGCGCCGACATGATCCGCACCGGCCGCGCCGACATGGTGATCTGCGGTGGCACCGAGGCCGCCATCCACCCGCTGCCGATCGCGTCGTTCACCTCGATGCACGCGATGTCCAAACGCAACGAGGACCCCGAACGCGCCTCCCGCCCCTTCGACTCCGCCCGTGACGGGTTCGTGCTCGGGGAGGGGGCCGGGATCCTGATCCTGGAGTCCGAGGAGCACGCGAAGGCCCGGGGGGCACGCATCCACGCCGAGGTGCTCGGCGCAGGGCTCTCGGCCGATGCGTACCACGTGGCCGCCCCCGAACCCGAGGGTGCGGGGATCAGCCGGGCCATGCTCGACGCGCTGCGCCAGGCCGACCTGACCCCAGCCGACATCGTGCACGTGAACGCGCACGCGACGTCGACCCCGGTCGGCGACGTGGCCGAGGACAAGGGCCTGCGCCTGGCCTTCGGTGACGCCGTGGACGGCATCGCGGTCTCGGCGACGAAGTCGATGACCGGTCACCTCCTCGGTGCGGCCGGCGCGGTGGAGAGCATCTTCACGATCCTCGCGCTCCGCGACCGGATGGCGCCCCCGACGATCAACGTCGACGACCTCGACCCCGCGATCACCCTCGACGTCGTCCGCAAGGAGTCCCGTCCGTTGCCGGCGGAGGGGCGCCTCGTCGGCCTCAACAACGCGTTCGGCTTCGGCGGCCACAACGTGAGCGCCGTCTTCGCGACCCCCTGAGGCCCTGCCCCACCAACTTCTGGGGACTTCTCCACCCTTCCCGAGCGCGGGAAGGGTGGAGAAGTCCCCAGAAGTCGTTGGGGGGAGGTCAGCCGACCTGGTGCAGCCAGCGCACGGGGGTGTCGTCACCCGCGTGGCGGAACGCCTCGAGCTCGCAGTCCCAGGCCTCGCCGACGGCCAGCGCCAGCGCACGACGGGCGGCGTCGGCGTTCCCCTCGGCCATGAGGTCCATCGCGGCCCGGACGCGGTCCTCGGGTACCTGGACGTTGCCGTGCACGTCGGTGACGGCGTGGAAGATCCCCAGCGCGGGGGTGTGGCTCCAGCGACCGCCGTCGCAGCCCTGGGACGGTTCCTCGGTGACCTCGAAGCGCAGGTGCGACCAACCGCGCAGAGCGGAGGCGAGCAGTGCCCCGCTGCCCTGCGGCGCCTGCCAGGAGTACTCCGCACGCAGGCAGCCGGAAGCGACCGGCTGGCCCGTCCAGTCGAAGGACGCGCGCACACCGAGAACACCGCCGGCTGCCCACTCGATGTGCGGGGTCAGCGCTCGCGGTGCGGAGTGCACGAAGAGCACGCCGCGGGTCGTCGCACCGGACATGCCGTTCTCCTTCTGCGTCGGTGTGAGGGACGTCTTCCCCAACGACCTCACGACACGCAGCGAACGACTAGCGGTGATGCTCTGACTACACGGTGTGCTGCTCCGTTACCGCCATCATGCCTCACCGGACACCGGTGGCACCACCGCCCCGCCGGACTCTCAGGAACCACCCCCGGGCTGCCGATGAACCCTCTGGACCAGCGAGGCAGCACCAGACCAGGGGGACCCCACGTGGACGACCAGCTCACCCAGCCCACGACCAGGGCCGCCACCGGGGAGATCTCCGAGGTCATCCGCCCGGCTGCGATCGTGCCCGAGGAGGCGGCCCGGTCCGTTCTCGTCGAGCTCGCGCTGCGCGACGTGCAGAACGGTGGCGTCTGGCAGGCCGGCCCCTCGCTCTGGAGCCGCTACGACCGCCCCTGGAACGGCACGGAGAACGCCGCGGGCGCCGAGCTGATCGGGCGCATCCACGTCGCCTACGGCACCCCCACCAAGTACGAGATCACGATCTACCGCGTGACCGTCACCCTCTTCGGCAGCCAGCTCGGCTGGAGCGTGGAGTCGCTGTGCGACGAGGCACTCGGACACGGCGGCCTGCGCCTGCAGGACTGCCCCCGCGCCACCCTCGCCGCTCCCCCGCCCCCCTTCCGGGGCTGACCCTCCCCACTGCTGGGAGACGTTCCACCCTTCCCAGGCTCGGAAGAGGTGGGAAGTCCCCCACGAGTCGTTGCTCGCGAGAACGGTGGCACCATCGTCGCGTGCCCGATCCCGCACAGCCCCCGCGCCGTCACCACCACCGTCCCGCCCTGCCCGGCGACGACGCCATCGTCTCCATGGCCGGCGGGGTCGACCCCTCCGCCGTCCAGGAGGCCGCCCACGCCGCGGCCAGCGCACTCGTCCACGGGGCCCGCTCCGCCCAGGACTCCGAGGTCACCCGTCGCGTCGTCCGGCTCGCGCAGGACGAGGGCCTCGAGGTCATCGCCGACCTGTGGGCCGACGCCCCCGCGGACACCCTCGCGGGCGCGCTGTGGCGGCTGTACGTCCTGCGGACGTGGGTTCAGCGCCAGCCCGTCGCCGTCTCCCGTCAGTACGCCGAGGGCCGCCGGCACGCCCCCGTCCTGGAGGTCGTCGCCGGGGTCGCCGACCCGCCAGGACCCGCCGAGGTCTCGGCCATGGTCGACGCCGTCCTCACCGGGGTGGCGGAGGGCGACTTCGCCGTCACCCTCGAACGGGCCGCGGCCTTCTGCCGGATCCTCGCCGTCGGCCGGGCCCACGACGCCGACGCCCCCGCGGCGGAGGACGCCGCGAGCGCGCTGACCCACTCCGCGGCCCGCCTCGTCCGCACCGCGGAGCAGCTCGAGCACGCCGCCGGCCGGTGGCGACACGGAGATCTGGGCTGACTCGCGGCGTCTGGGCTGGGCGCATCGCCGAGGGCTCGTTACAATGGGAGTGCGTCGGGCCGCGGTAGCCCCGGGTCCCAATTTGAAGCCGCTACGAGCGGCCGTGCGCCGTGAGGCGCTTCCCGGTCCGGCGCACCTTCGTGAACACCGGGGTCAGGTGAAGAGCCCCTCGCCCCACGAGCCCCCCGCGGAGATCCCGGGCGGGCACGCGAAGATCGCCGAGCCGGTGTGCTTGAGGTAC
The DNA here is from genome assembly GCF_042674865.1 of Kineococcus sp. GCM10028916. Taxonomy (NCBI): domain Bacteria; kingdom Bacillati; phylum Actinomycetota; class Actinomycetes; order Kineosporiales; family Kineosporiaceae; genus Kineococcus; species Kineococcus sp. GCM10028916. Next base: position 238,887 of record NZ_JBHTFM010000016.1, read on the forward strand.
TCCGTGAGCGCGTCCTTCGCGCCGAGCTTGCGCTGGACCGCGACGAACTGCGACGCGGGGTCGTTGCCGAAGACGATGAAGAACAGGCCCGCGTCGAGCTGTCCCGTCGCCAGGTCGAGGCCGTCGGTGTAGGAGTAGCCGCGGCGCAGCATCCGCATCCCCCCGTTGGTCTCCGGCGCCGCCAGGCGCACGTGCGCGGCGACGTCGATGGCCGGCTTCCCGGTGGCCGAGGTCTTCGCCAGGTCGAGCGCGTCGAACTCCCCCGTGCCTGACAGCGGCGCCCCGGAGACCTTGGCCCGGCCGATGACGCGTTCCTGCTCGCGCAGCGAGGCCCGGTCCCAGCTCTCGATGAGCATCCGGATGCGGCGGGCGACCAGGTAGGTCCCGCCCCGCATCCACTCCTGGTCGACGGCGGGCGACCCCTCGCCCCCGACCCAGACGAAGCGGTCGAGGTCGGCGGTGTCCTCGGCTCGCAGGTTGGCGGTGCCGTCCTTGAAGCCCATGAGGTTGCGCGGTGTCGCCTGCGTGCTCGACGTCGTCGAGGTGCGCCCGAAGCCCAGCTGCATCCAGCGCACGGTGACGACGCCGCGCCCGATGCGCACGAGGTTGCGGATCGCGTGGAAGGCGACCTGCGGGTCGTCCGCGCAGGCCTGCAGGCAGAGGTCGCCGCCGCACTTGGTCGGGTCGAGCTGCTCCCCCGGCAGCGCGGGGAGCTCCTCGAGGTTCGCGGGGCGGCGCTCGGCCAGACCGAAGCGCTCGTCGAACAACGAGGGCCCGTAGCCGAGGGTCACGGTGAGGTTCGCGGCCGGCAGTTCGTGGGCCTCACCGGTGTCCTGGGGCGGTTCCCCCGGAGCGCCTCCGAGGCCGCCCGGGCCGCCGACCGGGACACCGGTCGTCATGGTCGCGGTGGCCTCGCTCCAGCGCTGCAGGACGTCGGCGAGGTCGGCGGGGTTGCGGCTCGTGACGTCGAGCGCCGCGAACACCAGGGATTCCTGGGCGGGGGTGACGATGCCGGCCTGCCGGGCGCCGTGGAAGGCGACCGTCGAGGCAGCCGCGGCCGCCGTGGCCGTGGTGGTCGCCGTGTCCCGCCCGGCGAGGGCGCTGACGCCGACACCGACCCCGGCGGCTCCGACGACCGCGGCGCCCGTGAGGACGCCGCGACGGCTGGGACGAGCTGCGTTCACGGGTTCGTCCTCACTGGTCCGCAGCGCCGACGACCTTGCCGGACACCGTGGACAGCGGCTCGGCCAGCGCGTCGACGTCGGTCGCGAGCTCGCGGACCTGGTCCTGGGTCAACGTCGTGTAGAGGGCGTAGGTGTCGCCCTGCTGGTAGGGCGCCAACGCGCCGGTGACGGTGTCGAACTGGGTGGTGAGGGTCGTCACCAGGTCGGGGTCGGTGACCTGCAGCGCCGGGGTCAGCAGGTCGAAGGCCTTGCGGGCGCCGTCGACGTTGGCTGCGAAGTCGAGCAGGTCGAGGTGGGAGTAGGCCTCCTCCTCGCCCGTCACCTTGGACTTGGCGACCTCGTCGAGCAGCCCGCTGGCCCCGTTGGCGAGGTCGGCCGGCTGGTAGGTCGTCGTCTGCACGAGCTCGGCGAGCTTCGCCACGTTCGCGTCGAGCTCCTGGGCCACGGGGGTCATGCCCGCCGTCGTGCCGTCGACCCAGAGGGCCTGCTCGATGCGGTGGAAACCGCCCCAGGTGCTCGGGTCCTCGACGTCGGCGATGCGCGCGTCGATGAGCGGGTCGAGGTCGCCGAAGCTCTCGGCGACGGGTTCGATGCGCTCGTAGGGCACGCGCGCCGGGCCGTAGAGGGACTTGGCCTTCTCGACGTCGCCGGCCTGCACCGCCGCGGTGAAGGCCGAGGTCGCGGTGACGAGGTCGGCGACCTGGGCCTTGACGTAGTCCTGGTAGCCCTGGGTGGCGGCTGCGAAGAGCGGGTCCGCGGTGCCCGACGCCGACGCGGCGGCCCCTGTGACGGTGAACTTCGAGGACTCGGTGGCGGCGTTCGGGCACTGGACGGTGTAGTCGCCGGCGTCGAGCGTCAGCGAGAACGTCCCCTTCAGCCCGGGGGTCAGGTTCTCCCGCTCACCGACGATCCGGCCGCCCGAGTTCACCAGTTCCCCCTCGGTCACCGAGCTCGCGCCCTCGTTGACGACCTCGAAGGTCCTGGCCCCCGCCGTCACCGAGGTCGGCTCCGCGGTGCAGCCGTCGTCGGTGAGGGTGATCCTCACGGTGCCCGGGGCGCCGGAGGCCCCGCCGGAGGCCGCCTCGGAACCCCCGCCGCAGGCGGTCAGCAGCAGGAGGGGACTCGCGGCGAGGGCGAGGAACAGGCGGGGCTTCGTGGTCACGACAGACCTTTCGCAGGGATGCGGGAGAGCGGGAGTCAGACGGAGACGGGTTGCGCGGCAGGCTGGCGCGAGCGCCGCGGCCACAGGACGACGACGAGCATGGGCACCAGGTAGACCAGCCAGCCGATGACCTCGGCGACGGTCGGTCGGGGCTGCCAGCCGAGGACGCCCATCAGGAGGGCCGCGCGGACGGTGCCGGGCTCCACGACGGTGGAGAGGTCCAGCGCCTGGGCCTGTCCGGCCAGCAGCCAGCCCGCCTCGTAGGCGGTGTGCGCGGCGGACATGACCAGCCCGGCGGCGACGAGGACGAGCAGGACACCCGTGACGCGGAACAGGCGAGCGAGGTCCAGCGTGATGCCGCCGCGGTAGATCAGGTAGCCGAGACCGACGGCCAGCAGGATCCCGAGCGAGGCGCCGACCGCACCCTCGGCGTTGCTGCCCGACGCCTGGTAGGTGGCGAGCAGGAAGACCGAGGTCTCGAGCCCCTCGCGCAGGACGGCGAGGAAGGCCATCGCGACCAGCGCCCACGCGGAGCCCTTGGCCAGGGCGCTCGAGGCGGAGGCCTCGAGGTCGGACCTCATGGAGCGGGCGTGGCGGGTCATCCAGACGATCATGTAGGTGACCATCGCGACGGCGACCAGGGCGAGGACGGTCTCGAGCTGTTCCTGCTGGCGCTGCGGGAGTTGCTGCGTCGCGGCCTGCAGGGCGGCGGCGACCCCGATGCAGAGGAGCACGGCCAGCACGACCCCCGCCCACACGGAACGCAGCGCACGACGCTGCCCGCGCTGGACGAGGAAGGCGGCGACGATCCCGACGATGAGGGAGGCTTCGAGGCCTTCGCGCAGTCCGATGACGAACGTGGCGAGCACTGGGAACTCCTCCGGCCGGAACGATGGGGACCCACCGAAGTGAGGTGAGCCTGGCCGATGCTAGGCCTGCCTCACCCGCTCCGAACTCCCTCGGGGCCCGGATGTGCGCCACATCACACGGGCGCGCAGGAACATGGCGGGGACGGCGGCGTTGAGGGACCCGGTCCCACACCCCTGCTGGCTCTCGATGGGGAGGCACGGGCAGGATCGACCCCATGTCGCTCGACGCTGCCCGCCCCCCGGCGCCCTCCACCAGCCCGTCCGGCAGCCTGCCGAGGGCCGGCAGCCTGCCGAGGGCCGCGGACGTCGAGGAGGCGGCGCAGCGACTGGCGCAGGTCGTCACCCGCACGCCGCTGGAGACGAACCCGCGGTGGTCGGCCGCCCTCGGCGCGCACGTCCGGGTCAAGCGCGAGGACCTGCAGGCCGTGCGGTCCTACAAGCTGCGCGGGGCCTACAACCTCGTCGCCCAGCTGAGCGAGGACGAGCGGGCCCGGGGCGTCGTCACCGCCAGCGCCGGCAACCACGCCCAGGGCCTGGCCTACGCGTGCGCGGCCCTGCGCGTGCAGGGCCGCATCTACGTGCCCCGCACCACGCCCCGCCAGAAGCGCGACCGCATCGCGGCGCTGGGTCAGGAGTTCGTCGAGACGATCGTCCTCGGCGACACCTACGACGACTCCGCGGCCGCCGCGACGCAGGACGCCGCACGCAGCGGCGCAACCCTCGTCCCCGCCTTCGACGACCCCCGTACCCTGACCGGGCAGGGGACGGTCGCGGTCGAGGTGTTCGAGCAGCTCGCCGAGTTCGACGAGGACCCCCCGGACGTCCTGGTCGTCCCCGTCGGCGGTGGCGGCCTGCTGGCCGGGGTCCTGACCTGGGTCCGCGAACGCCACCCGCAGGTGCGGATCGTCGGCGTGGAACCCGAAGGGGCGCCGTCGATGGCGGCGGCGCTCGCCGCGGGCCACCCGGTGCGCCTGGACACGTTGGACACCTTCGTCGACGGCGCGTCGGTGCGTCGCGTCGGCGACGTCACGCACGCCGTCGTCGCCGGTCACGAGGTGGAACTCGTCACCGTGCCCGAGGGGGCGATCTGCGTCGAGATGCTCGCGATGTACCAGACCGACGGGATCATCGCCGAACCCGCGGGTGCGCTCGCGACGGCCGCCCTGGCCGAGGCCGTGCGCGTCGAACCCGGCCAGAGCGTGGTCTGCGTCGTGTCCGGCGGCAACAACGACATCAGCCGCTACGCCGAGATCATCGAACGCGCCCTGGTGCACGAGGGCCGCAAGCACTACTTCCTCGTCGAGTTCCCGCAGGAACCCGGTGCGCTGCGCCGCTTCCTCGACGAGGTCCTCGGGCCGGACGACGACATCGCGCTGTTCGAGTACGTGAAGCGCAGCAACCGCGAGTTCGGGCCCGCCCTGGTGGGGATCGAGATCCCCGGCAAGGACGACCTGCCCGGGCTGCTCGCCCGGATGGAGGCCGCTCCCCCGACGTTCGAACGGATCTCCGCCGCCGAGCCGCTCTACCGCTACCTGCTCTGAGGCGCCTCACCGCGCCGCCGAGGGACTGCGCGATCCAGACCGGCGGAAGGCTGTCGGCCTCCTCGACGTTGTTCCCGTCGTGATCGTCGAACTCTTCTCGTCCGCGTTCTGCGGTCCGTGCCGCACGGCCCGTTCCGTCCTCGGCCAGGCGGCCCGCCTCGTCCCGCAGGCGCGGTTCGACGAGGTCGACGTCGCCGACGACACCGCCCGGGCCGAGGCCGCGGACGTGTCGAGCACCCCGACGATCGTGGTGCGCGACGACGACGGGAGCGAGGTCTTCCGCGCCGCGGGCGCCCCGACGCTGCCGCAACTGCTGGCGGCGATGGGTCGCGCCGTCTGAGCGTCGCCACCGGCGATCACGGCGCCGTGACTGCGGACGGGTCGTGGGCCGGGTTTCACCCGATCAGCCGCTGTCGTCACCGCCGTCGCGCCCCGATCTTCTAGTCATCACCGACTGCCTCTCGCACCGCACCCCACGATTCGAAACCTCCCTGGTCAGCGCCCCCTGCCCCCTTCGACGAGAGGTACCGCACCACGATGGCTGCGCGTTTCAACCCGGCCCCGGGCTGGCCGTCCGCCCCCGCGGGCTGGCTGCCACCCGCGGGCTGGAAACCGGACCCCGGTTGGCCGCCCGCCCCGGCGGGTTGGCCGATCGTCGTGAACGGCACGGGTTTCCCGCACACCCCGTCCGGTCGTCCCCGCGCCTCGACGCGCACCCCCCGTGGTCGCGTGCTGCACCTGTTGCGCGGCACGGTGTCGCACTGAGGACCTGAGGACGGCGGCACGGAGGAACTCCGTTCCCCGCGGTAGGGCGGGTGGGGCTCGAACCCACGACCGAGGAATTATGAGTTCCCTGCTCTGACCAACTGAGCTACCGCCCCTCGCGACCCCCGCGCGACGGTGCCGGCGAGCGAACGCTCCGCCGGACTCTACCCGACCGGCCCCCACGCCCCCGGGGCCCCAGGTCGGTTCAGGAGGGCGGGACGTCCTCGAACCCCTCGGCCGCGACGACGGTCGCCAGGCGGTCGTGGTGGATCCGTCCGGCGATGTCCCGCAACGGTTTCCCCGTCCCACCCCACCGCGCGGCGGTGATCTCGGCGGCGATCGAGATCGCCGTCTCCTCGGGGGTCCGGGCACCGAGGTCGAGCCCGATCGGTGAGTGCAGCCGGGACAGCTGCGCCTGCGACACCCCTGCGTCGAGCAGTCGCTCGACGCGGTCCTCGTGGGTCCGACGGGACCCCATCGCCCCGACGTAGGCGGCGGGGCCGCGCAGGGCGAGTTCGAGCAGCGGCACGTCGAACTTCGGGTCGTGGGTCAGCACGCAGAGCACCGTCCGGTCGTCGACGGCGGTCCGGGACAGGTAGCGGTGCGGCCAGTCGACGACGACCTCGTCGGCCATCGGGAACCGCCGCGCGGTGGCGAAGACGGGCCGCGCGTCGCACACCGTGACGTGGAACCCGAGGAAGCTCCCGACGCGGGCGAGCGCCGCGGCGAAGTCGATGGCCCCGAAGACGATCATGCGGGCCGGCGGCGCGAACGACTCGACGAACACCTCGAGGTCGTCGGGGCGGCGTTCTCCGTCCGGACCGACGTGCAGCACACCGCTGACGCCGGCGTCGAGCAGTCCGCGGGCGTCGTCGGTGACGGCGTCGTCGAGGCGTTGCGAGCCGAGCGACCCGGTACGGCCCAGCGGGTCCACGAGCATCCGCCGGCCCTGCGCCGCGCCCGGTCCGACGACGGTCGCCAGCGCCACCGCCGAACGCTCCGCGACGGCTCTCGACAGCGCGCGGACGAGGTCGACGTCGTCGACGAGGGTGACGAAGACCTCCAGCTCGCCCCCGCAGGTCAGCCCGACGGCGAAGGCGTCGTCGTCGCTGACCCCGTAGCGCGCGAGGACGGGCCGCCCGTCCGCGACGACCTGGCGGGCGAGGTCGTAGACGGCCCCCTCGACGCACCCCCCGGACACGCTCCCGACGACCTCACCGTGGTCGTCGACGGCGAGCGACGCGCCGGGTTGTCGGGGAGCCGAGCGCCAGGTGCGCACGACGGTCGCGACGGCCACCCGGCGACCCGCCGAGAGCCACCGGTCCACCTGGTCCAGGACGTCACGCACACCCCATGGTCGCGCACGCACCCCCGTCACCGGCCCGGACGTCGTGCACGACGAGGTCCGCGTGGTGGGAGCACGCGCCGCCGACCGCTGGCCGCACCCGGAACGACGGAGGGGCGGGCCTCTCGGCCCGCCCCTCCGTGGAAGCTCCCGCAGTTGGACTCGAACCAACAACCTGCCGGTTAACAGCCGGCTGCTCTGCCAATTGAGCTATGCGGGACCACTTCTCACGACCAGGAGGTAACCCCCGGTCACGACTGTCCAACCGTACCAGCCCCACGGACCGCTCCGTGCACGGCACGGGATCACGCGCCCTGGGCGCGCTCCTGCCAGGTCCGGCGGGCGGCTTCGAGGCGGAACAGCTCGGCCGAAGCCTCCCCGTACTCCGCGCTCGCGGGGTCGAGGCGCTGCAGCGTGCGGCGGGCCTCGGCCACGGCGCGGGTCGCGGACTGCCCGGCGAGGGCGGCCACGAGCTGACGTCCCCAGCTCTCCAGCTGCTCCTCGCTGGAGACGGGCAGGTCGGTGGCCGCGAGCTCGTCGACGAGGGCGGCGACGGGGCCGTCGGCGTAGTCGAGGACGCCGGCCAGCCAGGCCGGTCCCTGCGGAGCCTCCCCGGGGCCACCGGCGGCGGTGACGGCGTCGTGGACGGCCCGGTGGCCGGGCGCGGCGAACGCGTCGGACTCGAGGGAGTCGAAGACCTCGGCGACGGCCCACGGCGCCTGCAGGACGCAGGCCAGCACCTGCCGCTCGAGCTGGGCCACGGGGTCGTTGGAGGCGATCGAGCGGACCGGCTGCCGGGCGGGCGGCTGCTGCGGGCGCCCCTGCTGCTGCGGTGCCCCGCTCCCGGAGTGGCGACGGACCCGGTCGAGGACGAAGCGCTCGTCGAGGAACCCCGTCCAGCGGTCCAGGTTGATGGCGTAGCGCTGCTGCAGCCCGCGGTCGCGGATGGCGGCGACGATGGGCGCGGCGGCGTCGAGCGCGGCGAGGCGGCCGGCGTCGGAGTTCAGGTCGAACCGTTCGATGGTGGAGCGGATCGCGAACTCGAACAGCGGTACCCGGCCGTCGACCAGTTGCGCCACAGCGGCTTCCCCGGCGGACAACCGCAGGTCGCACGGGTCCTGACCCTGCGGGGCGACGGCGACGTAGGTCTGGGCGCTGAAGCGCTGGTCGAGCTCGTAGGCCTTCAGCGCCGCCTTCTGCCCGGCGGCGTCGCCGTCGAAGGTGAAGACGACCTCGGCGGAACCGTCGCTCTCCCCCAGCATCCGCTGCACGATCCGGGCGTGGTCCTCGCCGAACGCCGTGCCGCAGGTCGCGACGGCCTGCCCGACCCCGGAGAGGTGGCAGGCCATGACGTCGGTGTAGCCCTCGACCACGACGACGCGCTTGGTGCGCGAGATCTCCCGCTTGGCGAGGTCGAGGCCGTAGAGCGCCTGCGACTTCTTGTAGATGGGGGTCTCCGGGGAGTTCAGGTACTTCGACTCGATGCGGTCGTCGTCGAAGAGCCGGCGGGCCCCGAACGCGACGGTGTGCCCGCTGACGTCGCGGATCGGCCACACCAGCCGCCCGCGGAAGCGGTCGTAGAGGCCCCGCTGGCTCTGCCCGGCCAACCCGGAGGTGACGAGCTCCTCCTCGCCGAACCCCTTGGCGCGCAGCTGACGCAGCAGCGCGTCACCGGTGTTGGGGGCGAACCCGACCCCGAACCGGGCGGCGTCCTCTCGACTGAACCCGCGTTCGGCGAGGAAACCCCGCGCCGTCTCCGCCGGGCCGACCCCCTCGAGCTGCTGGGCGTAGAACTCCTCGGCGAGGGTGTGCATCTCGAGCAAGCGCTGGCGCTGGCCCGCGTTGGAGGCGGGGCGCTGGGCGCTGCGACCACCGTCGTCGACGTAGCGCAGCTGGATCCCGGCGCGCTGGGCGAGGCGCTCCACGGCGTCGGCGAAGCCGAGACCGTCGATGCGCATGACGAACTCGATCGCGTCGCCGGACTCCCCGCAGCCGAAGCAGCGCCAGCGCCCCGTCGCAGGACGCACGGTGAAGCTGGGGGTCCGCTCGTCGTGGAAGGGGCAGAGGCCCTTGAAGGAGCCGACACCCCCCGTCCGCAGGGAGACCTGCTCGCCCACGACCTCATCGAGGCGCACGCGATCCTTGACCGTCTGCAGATCGTCTGGATGGATGCGCCCGGCCACGGAGTGGAGTGTAGGCGCCGGGGCGCCACCGACCGGGTGGCAGGATCGCCCCTGTGAGCAGCGAACGGACGAGCAGCAGCGCCGCGGGCAGCGACGACCGGGCCTGGGGCTTCCGGACCCGGGCCGTGCACGCCGGGGCGGTCCCCGAGCCGACGACGGGCGCACGCGCCGTGCCGATCTTCCAGACGACGAGCTTCGTCTTCGAGGACGCCGCCGACGCCGCGAACCTCTTCGCCCTGCAGAAGTACGGCAACATCTACTCCCGCATCTCCAACCCCACCGTCGCCGCCCTCGAGGAGCGCATGGCCTCCCTGGAGGGCGGACTCGGGGCGCTGGCCTGCGCGAGCGGGCAGGCCGCGGAGTTCCTCACCTTCGCCGCCCTCGCCGGTGCGGGCGACCACGTCGTCGCCTCCAACAACCTCTACGGCGGCACCGTCACCCAGCTCGACGTCACGCTGCGCCGCTTCGGCGTCGACACCGTCTTCGTCGCCCCGGAGCCCGAGACCGTCCGCGCCGCGATCACCGAGAAGACCCGCTTCGTCTTCACCGAGCTCGTCGCCAACCCCTCCACGGTGATCGCCGACGTCCGGGCCCTGGCCGACGTCGCCCACGAGGCCGGCATCCCGCTGATCGTCGACGCGACCACCGCGACCCCCTACCTCTGCCGGCCCATCGAGCACGGCGCGGACATCGTCATCCACTCCGCGACGAAGTTCCTCGGCGGCCACGGCACCACGCTGGGCGGTGTCGTCATCGACGCCGGCACCTTCCCCTGGGACAACGGGAAGTTCCCGGCGATGACCGAACCGGTCGCCTCCTACGGCGGCCTCAGCTGGTGGGGCAACTTCGCCGAGTACGGCTTCCTCACCAAGCTGCGCAGCGAGCAGCTGCGCGACATCGGCGCGACCCTCTCGCCGCACTCCGCGTTCCTGCTGCTCATGGGCGTGGAGACCCTGCCGCAGCGGATGCGCGAGCACGTCGCCAACGCCCGCACCGTCGCCGCCTGGCTCGAAGCCGACGACCGCGTCTCCTGGGTCCGCTACTCCGGTCTGCCCAGCCACCCGCACCACGGCCGGGCCGAGCAGTACCTGCCCGAAGGTCCCGGCGCCGTCTTCTCCTTCGGCGTCGTCGGGGGCCGCGCCGCCGGCGAACGCTTCATCAACAACGTCCAGCTGTGCTCGCACCTGGCCAACATCGGCGACGCCCGCACCCTCGTGCTGCACCCCGCCTCCACGACCCACCAGCAGCTCTCCGCGGAGCAGCTCACCGCCGCCGGAGTCCCTGAGGACCTCATCCGGATCAGCGTGGGACTGGAAGACGTCGAGGACGTGTTGTGGGACCTGGACCAGGCGCTCACCGTCGCTGTGGAGGGGAACCGATGAACGACTCGACCAGTGGGGCGACCGGCACCGTCCCGGACGCGGGTGCGGACCTCGGGTCGGTCGCCGCCCCGGAGAACCTGGAGCAGGCTCCCGCCGCGACCGGCTCCAAGGACGCCGCCCCGACGTCGTGGACGGCCCCCGGCGCCGGGGAACGCCTGCGCATCCTGCGCCGCACGAAGACCGTCGCGATCCTCGGCGCCTCGAACAAGCCCTCGCGCGCCTCGTACTTCGTCGAGACCTACCTGCTCGCGGACTCCGACTTCGAGCTGTGGTTCGTCAACCCGAACGAGACCGAGATCCTCGGCCGCCCGAGCTACCCGTCGTTGCGTGAACTCCCCGGGGTTCCCGACCTCGTCGACGTGTTCCGCCGCCCGAGCGAACTCGGGGCTGTGCTCGACGACGTCATCGCGGTCGGCTCCCCCGTGATGTGGATGCAGCTGGGCCTCGCGGACGACGCCGTCGCCCGGCGCGGCGCCGAGCACGGGGTGACGGTCGTGATGAACCGCTGCCTGAAGATCGAGCACGCGCGGTTCCACGGCGGTCTGCACCTCGCCGGTTTCGACACGGGCGTCATCTCGGCCCGGCGCCGCGCCCGCTGAGAGTCGTCCACAGCTCGACCGCGGAGGAACTCCGGGGCGGCCGCGACGCGCCTGGCGTCGCGGCCATGACCGGACGACCCCCGAAGAAGCTCCTCTGGATCCTGGTCGGGGTCGGCGCCACCGTCGGCCTCCACCTCCTGATCGGTGTGGCGGTGGTCGTCGCCGGGTTCGCACGCGGCGCGGCCGACGTGCGCAGCACGGCTGCGCCGCAGTCGGTCCGCCTCTCCTCGCCCGTCGCGTGGACGGTGGGGACCTGTCTCGCGGAACGCTCCGAGGTCTCCTGTGCGAGCGGACACGACGCGGAGGTCGTCGCCGTCGTCCCGGTCACCGCCGACCTCCGCGACGGACGACGGCGCTGGGGCGCGAACTCCTCCTGCGCCCGCGAGGTGGCGGCCGTCATCGCGGTCGGGGAGTTCAGGCCGGACACCGTCACCTACGCCTCCGCCTACCCGCCCCACCGGTTCCACGACGAGCGGGTGTTCTGCCTGCTCGTCGCCGCCGACGACTCCCCGGTGCGGGGGTCCTGGACCGGCGGGGACCTGGTCGGGCCGACCGCCCCGGCTCCCTTCGAGTGAGTCCCGGACACGACGGGGCGCAGTGTGCCGACCGCCGCGACGTGACCCGCCGTAACCTGGGCGGGTGATCGAGCACCGGCCGCCACGACCCACCGACGGGTTCTCCCTCGCCGCGCTCGTGACGGGAATCCTGGGCACCGGCCCGGTCGCCTTCGCCCTCGGCGCGATCGGGCTGCACCGCACCGGTCGTGCGCAGACGGCGGGCCGCGGGTTCGCGATCGCCGGGATCGTGCTGGGCGGGCTGCAGATGCTCGCCACGTCGATCGCCGTCGCCTGGATCGTCGGTGCCGCGGTGACCGGGGTCTCGTTCCTCGGCCGCCTCCCCGCCGACCCCTTCGGGACGAGCACGGGCCCGACGACGATCGACGACCTGACGGCCGGCGACTGCTTCGACAGCGGGGACGACGACGGTCTGCACGGCACCGTCGAGCGCACCGCCTGCGCCGACACCCACGACGGCGAGGTCCTCGAGGTCGTCACCCTGCCCGACGGGACCTACCCCGGCGAGGCCGAGCTCGAGACCTACGCCGAGGACCACTGCGAGTCCGACGCCTCCACCGCGGTCGACGACGCCGGCCTCGACCCGGACGACTTCGAGTACGGCTACTACTACCCGTTGGAGCAGAACTGGGCCGACGGCAGTCGGCTGCTGCAGTGCACCATCCACGGCTGGGAGGGCGACCTGCAGGGTTCCGTCCTGGACGGGGACGCCGCCGTCACGTCGTGAGATCGCGGGGCGTGAGCCGGCGGTGCCAGGCCAGGGCGGAGACGTCGGTGAGCGAGGCGACCTGGTCGATCACCACCCGCAGGCGGGCCGCGTCGTCGGGCGCGAGGGCGTGGTCCTCGCGGAACGGCGGTTCGAGGACGTCGGGCCCCTGCCGGACGAGGGCGTCGAGGAGCTCGCGCAGCAGTTCCCGCTGGCGGGCGTAGAACGGCTGACGTTCCTGCGCGCTCATGACGAACGTGGCCGCGACGCCCTTGAGGACGGCGACCTCGAGGGTCGTGTCCACGGGGATGACGACGTCGGCGGCGTAGCGGGTGAGGCGACCGTCACCGTGGCGTTCCCGGGTCGCGTGCTCGGCCGCGTTGGCGAACCGGCCGATGAGCTGGGAGGTCATGTCCTTCAACGCCGCCAGGTGGCGACGACCGCCGAACACCTCACCGGGTTGTTCCCGGGCCCAGAAACCCGACGTCGAGAGCCGTTGCAGCGCAGCGGCGACGGCCTCGTCGGAGGCGTCGGGCAGGTACCAGTCCCGCACCTGGGCGGCGACCCGGGCGCGGATCTCGTCCTGGTCCAGCCAGTCGAGGCGGACGTGGCCCGCGACGATCGCGTCCTCGACGTCGTGCACCGAGTAGGCGACGTCGTCGGAGAAGTCCATGACCTGGGCCTCGACGCACGGCCGGTTCTCCGGCGCGCCGTCGCGCAACCACGCGAACACCTCAGCGTCGTCGACGTAGGCCCCGAACTTCGACGTCACGCGCGGCGCCTTCCCGTGCAACCACGGGTACTTCGTCGAGGCGTCCAGGCTGGCGCGGGTCAGGTTCAGGCCGACGGGCGAACCGTCGGCGGCGACCGTCTTGGACTCCAGCCGGGTCAGCAGCCGCAGCGTCTGGGCGTTGCCCTCGAAACCCCCGATCTCCTGAGCCGCGTCGGCCAGCGCCCGTTCGCCGTTGTGGCCGAACGGCGGGTGGCCGAGGTCGTGAGCCAGGCAGGCGGTGTCGACGACGTCGGGGTCGCAGCCGAGCGCCGCCCCGAGCTCGCGGCCGACCTGCGCGACCTCGAGGGAGTGCGTGAGGCGGTTGCGGACGAAGTCGTCGGTGGCGGGCCCGACGACCTGGGTCTTGGCGGCGAGCCGGCGCAGCGAGGAGGAGTGCAGGACGCGGGCGCGGTCACGCATGAAGGCGCTGCGACCGTGCGTCTTCGGCGGTTCCGTGGCCCAGCGTTCGAGGTCGCCCTCCTGGTAGCCCGCGCTCATCCGCCGGACACCGAGAGCTCGGCCTGGGCGATCATCTCGGCCGCGGCGCCGGTGAGCTCCTGGGTCTCCAGCCAGCCCTCCGGCAGCGCGACCCTCGCCTGCGGCGACCCGGCCCGGCCGCGGGAACCCTCCGCGGCGGCCCCCGGGTAGTCCTGGTCGAGGTCGAGGTCGGCGATGAGCTCGTCGAGGGCCTCGAGGGTGTCGACGAGACCGAGGCGGGCCCGCATGTCGCCGCCCACGGCGTAGCCCTTGAAGTACCAGGAGATGTGCTTGCGGATGTCGCGGCAGCCGCGCAGTTCGTCGCCGTAGAACTCGACGAGCAGATCGGCGTGGCGGCGCAGGACCTTCGCCACGTGGCGCATCCCGGGCCTCACCCGGTCCTCGCGACCGGCGAACCCCGCCTCGAGGTCGGCGAACAGCCACGGTCGCCCGAGGCAGCCGCGGCCGACGACGACCCCGTCGCACCCGGTGCGTCGCATCATCTCCACCGCGTCCTCGGCGCTCCAGATGTCGCCGTTGCCGAGCACGGGGATGGTGGTGACCGTCTCCTTGAGGCGCGCGATGGCCTCCCAGTCGGCGTGCCCGGAGTAGTGCTGCGACGCGGTCCGCCCGTGCAGCGCGACGGCGGCGGCCCCCTCCTCCTCGGCGGCCTTGCCGGCCTGGAGGTAGGTGAGGTGGTCGTCGTCGATGCCCTTGCGCATCTTCACCGTCAGCGGGATGCCGCCCTTGGACGCCTCGCGCACCGCCCCGCGGACGATGTCGCGGAACAGGGTCGCCTTCCAGGGCAGCGCGGACCCGCCGCCCTTGCGGGTGACCTTGGGGACGGGGCAGCCGAAGTTGAGGTCGACGTGGTCGGCGATGTCCTCCTCGACGACCATCCGGACCGCCGCGGCGACCGTCGTCGGGTCGACCCCGTAGAGCTGCAGGCTGCGCGGGGTCTCGGTCTCGGTGAACGTCACCAGGCGCATCGTCTCGGCGTTGCGTTCGACGAGGGCGCGCGAGGTGACCATCTCGCTGACGTAGAAGCCCTCACCCTGCTCGCGGCAGAGCTGCCGGTAGGCGGAGTTGGTGATGCCGGCCATCGGTGCGAGGACGACCGGCGTCGCGGAGACGTGCGGTCCGATCCGCAGCGGCTGGACGGCCGTCAGGGTAGGTGCGCTCACACACCCATTGTGACGGCCCACGCGGGTGCCGGGGAGCCGGCGCTCGTGTCCGGCTCGGGGACGGACAGCACCGGGCACGGCGCGTCGAGCACGACGAGCCGTGCGCGACCGCCCAGGAGGTCGTCGACCCCGCGCCGGGCCAGGCCGACGACCAGCAGGGCGGCCTGTTCGCGTTCGGCCAGGTCGAGGACGGCCTCGACGACGTCGGCCCCCTCCGGGGGCAGGCGCAGGTCGAGTTCGACGGGGGCGCTGCGCAGGCGCAGCAGCAGCCCGTCCGGCAGCGGCGCCGCGGTCACCACCGCGATCGTCCCGCCGCGCAGGCGGGCCTGGGCGAGGGCCTCGAGGACGGCGTGCTCGTCCCCCGGTTCGTAGCCGACGACGATCAACGGGTGCTGCCGGGACCTCGGACCGCACATCGAACGCTCCTTCGCGTCAGGGGTGGATCGACGACGTGGGCACCGTAGGATCCAGGCAAGCGCTTGCGCAAGCGCTTGCCTGGTCCTGTTGCCAGACCGTGACAGGGCCCACCGGGCCGGGTTCGACGAGCGAGGGGGCTCCTGCGGTGGTGACCATGGCCGACGTCGCGCGGCTGGCCGGGGTGAACGCCTCGACCGTCTCGCACGTCCTCAACGGGACCCGCGCGGTCAGCGGACCCACGCGGGAAGCGGTCCTGTCCGCGATCGCCAGCACCGGGTACCGCCAGAACACCCTCGCCCGCTCACTGGCCCGGTCCTCGACGACCACGCTCGGCCTGGCGAGCCGCTTCGTCTCCAACCCGCACTTCGCGGACCTCGTGACCTCCATCGAGGGCGCCGCCCGCGCCGCCGGGTACACCCTCGTCCTCGCCGACACCCACGACGACCCCGTCGAGGAGGTGCGGGCCGTCCACGAGCTCGCGGACCGTCGCGTCGACGGGATGCTGCTGGCCCCCTCCGTCCACGCCGAGGTCGAGGCCCTCCCCTTCCTCGCCGCGCACGGCATCCCCACCGTCCTGCTCGACCGCTTCGCCGACGCCGACGTGGACCAGGTGGCGCCGGAGAACACCGAGGCGACCGCGCTGCTGACCTCCCACCTCGCCGACCTCGGCCACCGCCGCCTCGCGTTCGTCGCGGGGCTGACCGGGCTGAGTTCCACCTCCGAACGCCACGCGGGATTCTCCCGGGTCCTCGCCGAACGCGGACTGACCGGCGTCGTGCTGGACGGGGGCAGCGAGACCTCCCTCGCCGAGACCGCGGTGCTCTCGGCGTTCGCCGGCGCCGAGCGTCCCAGCGCCGTCGTCGTCGGCAACAACTCGATGACCGTCGGCACCCTGCGCGCGCTGCGGTCGCTGGGGTTGTCCGTCCCCGACGACGTCGCCCTCGCCTGCTACGACGACCCCGAGTGGGCCGACCTCGTCGAACCCCGCCTCACCGCGATCCACCAGGACGTCCCCGCGATGGCGACCCGCGCCGTCACCATGATCCTCGAGCGCCTCGCCGGCACCGCCCCCGACACCCCCCGCCGCGAACGCATCCCCCCCACCTTCCGGCACCGGAACTCCTGCGGCTGCTCCTGACCGCCGGCGCGTACGGGCTTCGGGCGGGCGTCGGGCGGGGTCGGGTCCAGGGTTTGGACCGTTGACGCATCGGGCCAATAGGTTCGGACCGTAGCGTCAACGGTCCACCCCGAGGGCGTCGCCGCGGTCTCCACACGCCCTCCGACACCCCCTCCTTCCACAGCCGAGGAGTTCGCGCTCACCGCAGGCCGCGCGACACCGCAGGATCCGGACCGTGCCTCGCCTCAACCCCTACGACCGCGCCGCGGTGGATGCCCTCGTCCAGCGATCGGACCAGGTCGTCAGACACGCGGACCTGGTCGCGCTCGGGATGCCGAAGTCGACGATCACCCACCACACGAGTGCGAAGGGCCGATGGCAACGCCTGCTGCCGGGTGTGGTCCTGGCGCACCGGGGCACGGCGACCCTCGCGGAACGCCGCCGCGGTGCGCTCGTCTACGCCGGACGAGGGGCACGCATCAGCGGGCACCACGCCCTCGACCTGCACGGCGCTCTCGGGCGGGAGACCGACGTCGGCACGGAGATCCTGCTGATCGTGCCGAACCACCACCACCGCACCTCGTCCCGGTTCTGCGTCGTCGAGCGTTCCGAGCGGAACCCGGGAACGACCGTGCGACAGGGGTTACCGGTCACGACGATCCCCCGCGCCGGCGGAGACGCCTGCCGCCGCCAGGACATGACCCTCGACGACGTCCGCGAACTCCTCAGCCGACTGCTCCGCGAGGACCTCTGCACCCTGAAGCAGTTGCAGCGCGCGGTGTTGTCCGGACCGACGCAACGCAGCGGTCACGCGCGTGGTGCACTCCTGGAGCTCGGCGCCGGTGTCCGGAGCGCTGCCGAGGCTCGGGGGTTTCGACTCATCGAGACCTCGGGGCTCCCGCAGCCGCTGTGGAACCAGGCCGTCGTGGTCGACGGCGAGTGGATCGGCGAAGCCGACGCCTACTGGCCCGGACTCGGGGTCGTGCTGGAGATCGACTCGATGACGTGGCACCTGGGCGCTCGAGCCCTGCGCAGGACGCAGGCGAAGGCTCGCCGCTACGCGGCCGCCGGACTCCTGTTGGTCTCGGTCGCCCCGGCGGACCTCCTCGCCGACCCCCAGGGGTTCCTGAGCACGCTGCGCCAGACGCTCACCACGGCGGCTGCGCGCCTCGCGTCGTGAACCGTTGACGCATCGGCCTGAACCTATTGGTCTGATGCGTCAACGGTCCCAACCGCCTCTCGGACGGCGCGCTCCCGCGACCACCAGAAGACGAGGAGTCCGGCCGCGAGTCCCCAGAACGCCGACCCCACTCCGGCGAAGGTCACTCCCGAGGCGACGACGGCGAACGTGAGGCCTGCCGTCACCCGGTGTCTCGGGTCGCTCAGCGCGGAGGTCAGTCCCCCGGCGAAGGAGGAGAGCAGGGCGAGCCCGGCGACGGCCTCGACGAGGACCGGGTCACCGCTGCCGACGAACTCGGCGATCGGGGTCGCGAGCAGCCCGAGCACCAGGTACCCGCCGCCCCCGGCCACGGCGGCGACCCAGCGCCGGCGCGGGTCCGCCGACGCGCCCGGCCCGGCGATGATCCCGGCGGCGAGCGCCGAGAGGTTCACCGCGTGCCCGCCGAAGAACGCCGCGACGGCACTGCCCACCCCGGCCCCGACGAGCACGCGGGCGACGGGGACGTCGCGGTAGCCCAAGGTGTCGAGGATCGCGAAACCCGGGACGTTCTGCCCGGCCATCGTCACGACGTAGAGCGGGACCCCGAGCGAGACGATGACGAAGGGGTCGAACGCGGGGACGACCGCCAGCAGCCGCGGCGCCCACTCGAGCGCGATCCCGCCCTCCAGCAGCCACGCCGTGCCGAGGAGTCCGACGACCATCGCGGCGGGCACCGCCCACGCCGCGGCGTAGCGGCGCAGCACCAGCCACACCACCACGACGGCCAGCGCGGCCACGGGTTCGCGGCGCACCGCGGTGACCGGGGCCAGGCACAACGGCAGCAGCACCCCGGCCAGCAGCGCCCCCGAGACCGGGGCGGGAACCCGCCGGACGAGGTTCGCCAGCCACGGCCAGGCGCCGGTGATCACGAGCAGCAGCGCGCAGAGGAGGAACGCCCCGACGGCCGCGGCGAAGGAACCGGTGCGTCCCTGCGCGGCGACGATCAGCGCGGCGCCGGGCGTCGACCAGACGAACGACAGCGGCTGCCCGGTGCGCCAGGACATGAGGCAGGCGAGGACCCCCTGGGCGAGGCAGAGGGCGAGCAGGCCGGACGCCGCCTGCGCGGGCGAGGCTCCGGCGGCGGTCAGCCCCGCGAGCACCAGGACGAAGGAGCTCGCGAACCCGGTCAGCGCGGCGACGACACCCGCGACGACGGGACGGACGAGTTCGGGACGGGCCAGCTCGTGACGGGGTTCGCCGGACGGGGAGCGGATCAGGCCACCTCGTCGACCCGCGCGGGGACCGCGGCGACGCACG
Source organism: Kineococcus sp. GCM10028916 (assembly GCF_042674865.1). Lineage (NCBI taxonomy): Bacteria > Bacillati > Actinomycetota > Actinomycetes > Kineosporiales > Kineosporiaceae > Kineococcus > Kineococcus sp. GCM10028916. The sequence continues at coordinate 257,641 of NZ_JBHTFM010000016.1, forward strand.
GGGAGGGGTCGCCGACCCACGCCTCCCCCACGGTCCCGGCGGCGAGGCGCGCCGCGTAGAGGTCGACCTTCGCGGCGATGACGTCGCGGGCGGAGGCGAGTTCCGCCAGCTGCTCCTCGACGCGGTGCTGGTGGGCGGCGAGCAGGCCGAGTCGTTCGGCCTCGTTGCCCTCGCCGGCCCGGACGAGTTCCGCGTAGCGGCGGACGTCGGGCACGGGCATCCCCGTGCCCCGCAGCCGCGCGCACATCCGCAGCCACTCGACCTCGAGCGTCGAGTAGCGGCGTCGACCACCCGGGTCGCGCCGGACGGGTCCGACGAGGAGCCCTTCGCGTTCGTAGAAGCGCAGCGCGTCGACGCCGATCCCCGTCAGCTCACTGACCTCACCGATCCCGAAGCTGGAGTCCACGCGGCAAGCCTAGACGGACGGCCGGAACCCTCGGGGGTTCCGGCCGTCCGCTCGTGGTTCAGGCGCCGATGAGGCGCGCCCCCAGCCACTGGGTGACCTGGGTCAGCCCGACGCGTTCCTGCGCCATCGTGTCGCGTTCTCGGATGGTCACCGCCTCGTCCTCGAGGGTGTCGAAGTCGACGGTGATGCAGTACGGCGTGCCGACCTCGTCGTGACGGCGGTAACGACGGCCGATGGCGCCGGCGTCGTCGAACTCGACGTTCCAGTTCCGGCGCAGCTCGGCCGCGAGGTCACGCGCCTTCGGGGAGAGGGACTCGTTGCGCGACAACGGGAACACCGCGGCCTTGACCGGGGCCAGGCGGTGGTCCAGGCGGAGCACGGTGCGCTTGTCGACGCCGCCCTTGGTGTTCGGGGCCTCGTCCTCGGTGTAGGCGTCGACGAGGAACGCCATGAGCGAACGGGTCAGACCCGCTGCGGGTTCGATGACGTAGGGGACCCAGCGTTCGCCCTTGGTCTGGTCGAAGTAGGACAGGTCGACGCCGGACTCCCGGGCGTGCGTCGTCAGGTCGTAGTCGGTGCGGTTGGCGACGCCCTCGAGCTCGCCCCACTCCGAGCCCTGGAACCCGAACCGGTACTCGATGTCGACCGTCCGCTTGGAGTAGTGCGACAGCTTCTCCTGCGGGTGTTCGAAGAACCGGAGGTTGCCGGCGTCGATGCCCAGGCCCGTGTACCAGGACATGCGCTCGTCGAGCCAGTACTGGTGCCACTGCTCGTCGGTGCCGGGTTCGACGAAGAACTCCATCTCCATCTGCTCGAACTCACGCGTCCGGAAGATGAAGTTGCCGGGGGTGATCTCGTTGCGGAAGCTCTTGCCGATCTGGCCGATGCCGAACGGCGGCTTCTTGCGCGCGGAGCCCATGACGTTGGCGAAGTTCACGAAGATGCCCTGGGCGGTCTCGGGGCGCAGGTAGTGCATCCCCTCCTCGTTGTCGACCGCACCGAGGTAGGTCTTCATGAGGCCGGAGAAGTCGCGGGGTTCGGTCCACTGCCCGCGCACGCCCGTCTCCGGGTCCGGCACGTCGGCGAGACCGTTGACCGGGGGGTGACCGTGCTTGGCCTCGTAGGCCTCGAGCAGGTGGTCGGCCCGGTAGCGCTTGTGGGTCTGCAGCGACTCCACCAGCGGGTCGCTGAAGACCTCGACGTGACCGGAGGCCTCCCACACCCGCCGCGGCAGGATCACGGAGGAGTCCAGGCCGACGACGTCGTCGCGGGAGGAGACCATCTGGCGCCACCACTGGCGCTTGATGTTCTCCTTCAGCTCGACCCCGAGGGGGCCGTAGTCCCAGGCCGAGCGGGTACCGCCGTAGATCTCACCCGAGGGGAAGACGAAACCTCGGCGCTTGGCGAGGTTGATGACGGCGTCGAGGCGAGGGGTGGGCGAGGCCACGCGGGATCTCCTGTCCGGCTGGGTGTCGGCGGTCGAGCGCCACCCCGCGGGCGGGGCGGGCGTCCTCGCAGAGGTTACGCGCTGAGCGATCCCGCCTGCTCGCTGCCCGACGCCGCTCGGCCCAGCGCACGCGAGCACGTAGGGTGACCTGACCCGCCTGTCGAGAACGGCTCGCAGGACGAACGGAAGGAGACGAGCCAGTCGTGTCGATCCCGGCCCGCCGGTCCACGAAGCAGCGTTCGGCCGTCTCCGCGGTCCTCGACGAGGCCGACGCCTTCCTCTCCGCCCAGGACCTGCACGCCAAGCTGCGGGCCCGGGGGGAGAACGTCGGCCTGGCCACGGTCTACCGCGCGCTGCAGGTCCTCGCCGAGGACGGTGACGTGGACGTGCTGCGCACCGACGACGGCGCCGAGGCGGTCTACCGCCGCTGCTCCACGGGGCACCACCACCACCTGGTCTGCCGTCGCTGCGGTGCCACCGTCGAGGTCGAGGGACCCGCGGTCGAGGCCTGGGCCAAGCGGGTCGGCGCCGACCACGGCTTCACCGCCGTCCAGCACGTCGTCGAGGTGTTCGGCGTGTGCGCGGAGTGCAGCGAGCTCGTCTGAGCACCGCGGGACGCTCTTCGCGGACCTCCACGGACCCCTCCGACGCGGCCCACGGGGAGCCGCGTGCTGAGCACGAGCAGTGACGACCGGTAACGTCACAGGCCGACCACCGTCTTCGAGACAAACGGGAGAGACCGTGAACCGCTCCGAACTCGTCACCGCCGTCGCCCAGCGCGCGGGCCTGACGCAGTCCGACACCGACACCATGCTCAACGCCCTGGGCGACGTCCTCGTCGAGGCCGTCGGCAAGGGCGAGGCCGTCAAGCTCCCGGGCCTGATGACCGTCGAGCGCGTGGAACGCGCCGCCCGCACGGGCCGCAACCCGCGCACCGGCGAGACCATGGAGATCGCCGCCTCCTTCGGCGCCAAGCTCACCGCCGGCTCCAAGCTCAAGGCCGCCGCCAACGGCAGCTGAGGTCGCGTCGCACCGAGGACGCACCTGCGCCTCGCCTCCCCCGGTTTCGTCCCTGGCGACGGACACGCAAGACTGCCCCCGCCGCCCCCTCCGGGCGGCGGACGGCAAGTCAGGACGTGCACCCGGAGTCAGCGTCGACCCGAGCACCGGCAGGGAGGCGAGGCGAGGCGATGAGCACCACGCACGACGAGACCAGTGGAGTGGACGACCAGGTACGGAGCACGTCCCAGGACGGGCTGACGGTCGACGGCGTCTCCTCCCACGAGGGTCACGCGGCCCTGCGGGCCTCCGTCCGGCGGCTCGGGGAACTCCTGGGTGCCTCGCTCACCCGGCACGAGGGTCAGGACCTCCTCGACCTGGTCGAGCAGGTGCGCGCCCTGGCCCGCGAGGCCGACGACGGCGCGGAGCTGGCCCGGCTGCTCTCCGGGGTGGACGACGCGACCGCCATCGTCCTGGCCCGTGCCTTCACCGCCTACTTCCAGCTCGCGAACGCCTCCGAGCAGCTGCACCGCGGTCTGGAGCTGTCCAAGCAGTCCGGTGGCGGCCTCGACGCCACGCTCGCCCGGCTGGGCGAGGCCCTGGCCGCCGGTGACCTCGACCGGGCCACCGCCCAGCAGATCCTCGGTCGCCTCCAGCTGCGCCCGGTCTTCACCGCGCACCCCACCGAGTCCAGCCGTCGCTCGGTGCTGGACCTGCTGCTGCGGATCACCACCATCGTCGAGGCCTCCGAGGACCCGACGCAGCGCCCCGTCGACGCCCAGCGCGGCCAGCGCCGCCTCGCCGAGCTCGTCGACGAGCTGTGGCAGACGGACGAGCTGCGCGTCCTGCGCCCCCGGCCGGCCGACGAGGCCCGCTCGGCGTTGCACTACCTGCGCAACCTGACCTCCACGGTCCTGCCGGACCTGCTCGAGGACCTCTCGGTCGGGCTCGCCGAGCTCGGCCTGGACCTGCCGCTGGACGCCCAGCCGCTGCGCTTCGGCAACTGGGTCGGCGGGGACCGCGACGGCAACCCGAACGTGACCCCGGAGGTCACCGCCGAGGTCCTGGGCATGCAGCACGACGCGGCCCTGGACGTCCTCAGCGCCGCCACCCGCGACCTCATGACCCAGCTCGCGGCCTCGACCCAGATCGTCGGGTTCTCCGACGAACTGCTCGCCTCCCTCGAGGCCGACGCCGCCGCGCTGCCCGACGTGCACGCCTCCCGCGTCCACCTCAACGGCGAGGAGCCCTACCGCTTCAAGCTGTCCTACGTCCTGGCCCGCCTCGAGGGGACCCGGGCGCGGCTGCACACCGGCAACGACCACGTCCCCGGCCGCGACTACGCGTCGGTGGCCGAGTTCACCGCCGACATCGTGATGATCTCGGAGTCGTTGCGCGCCAACGACGGTCACCTCGTCGCCGACGGCGCCGTGGCCCGGCTGCTGCGCGTCACGCGCGCGGTGGGCTTCGGCCTGGCGACCCTGGACGTGCGCGAGGACGCGGGCAAGCACCACGAGGCGCTCGGCGCGATCTACGACCGCCTCGGTGAACTCATCACGCCCTACGCCGACCTCGACCGCACCGCCCGCACCAAGCTCCTCTCGAAGGAGATGACGGGCCACCGCCCGCTCATCGGCGCCGCGGTCCGCACCCTCACGGGGACCCCCGAGAAGGTCGTGCGGCTGTTCTCGACCATCCGCGACTCCCTCGACCGCTACGGCGACGAGACGATCGAGACCTACATCGTCTCGATGACCAAGGGCATCGACGACCTCTTCGCCGTCGTCGTCCTGGCCCGTGAGGTCGGCCTCGTCGACCTGGCCGAGACGCCGGGCGCCAACGACGTGGCGCGCATCGGGTTCGCCCCGCTCTTCGAGACCGTCACCGAGCTCGAGAACGCCGAGGAACTCCTCGAGGGTCTGCTCTCCGACGCCTCCTACCGTCGTGTCGTGGCGGCCCGGGGGAACGTGCAGGAGATCATGCTCGGCTACTCCGACTCCTCCAAGGACGCCGGGATCGCGGCCTCGCGCTGGCAGATCCACCGCGCCCAGCGCGCGCTGCGCGACGTCGCCGCCCGCTACGGGGTGACCCTGCGCCTCTTCCACGGCCGCGGCGGGTCGGTCGGGCGCGGCGGCGGTCCCACCGGCGAGGCGATCCTGGCCCAGCCGTACGGCACCCTCGACGGTCCGATCAAGGTCACCGAGCAGGGCGAGGTGATCTCCGACAAGTACGTCCAGCCGCGCCTGGCCCGCCACAACCTCGAGGTCGCGCTGTCCGCCGCGCTCGAGGCGTCCACGTTGCACCGCACGCCGTTGCAGCCGGACACCGTCCTGGACGACTGGGACGTGACGATGGGCATCGTCGCCGCGAAGGGCCAGGAGGCCTACCGCCGCCTCATCGGCGACCCCGGTCTCGTGCCGTTCTTCCTCACCGCCACCCCGGTCGAGGAGCTCGGGAACCTCAACATGGGTTCGCGTCCCTCCCGGCGCCCCGGCGGGACGGGTGGGCTCGAGGACCTGCGCGCGATCCCGTGGGTGTTCGGCTGGACCCAGACCCGCATCAACGTGCCCGGCTGGTTCGGGGTGGGTTCGGGTCTGAAGGCGGCCCGTGAGGCCGGGCGCAGCGACGACCTCAAGGCCATGGCGGCCGACTGGAGCTTCTTCCGCAGCTTCATCTCCAACGTGCAGATGACCCTGGCGAAGACCGACCTCGGCATCGCCCGGCACTACGTCGACGAGCTCGTCTCGCCCGACCAGCGCGCGACGTTCGACGTGATCCGCGCCGAGCACGCGACGACGCTGGAGGAGATCCTGCTGCTGACCGAGCAGGACGAACTCCTGCAGTCCGCGCCCGTGCTCAAGCGGACCCTGGAACTGCGCGACGCCTACCTCGCGCCGCTGCACGCCCTGCAGGTGTCCCTGCTCGCCCGCTCGCGGGCCGGCGGTGACGACGTCGACCCCGCCCTGCGCCGCGCCCTGCTGCTGACCATCAACGGCATCGCCGCGGGGATGCGCAACACCGGCTGACCGGATCCGGGCGGTCCGCGAGTCGGGACCGTTGACGCATCGGGCCAATAGGTTCGTCCCGATGCGTCAACGGTCCACCCACCCGCCCCGGCCGCGACCGGCGCTCAGGCGGTGGGCGTGTCCCGGGCCGCGCCGTAGCGCCGGTCCCGTTCGGCGTAGGTCTCGATGGCCGCCCACAACGACCGCCGGTCCACGTCGGGCCAGAGCACGTCGGAGAACACCATCTCGGCGTAGGTGGACTGCCACGGCAGGAACCCCGAGGTCCGCTGCTCCCCGGAGGAACGCCAGAACAGGTCCACGTCGGGCATGTCCGGTTCGTCGAGGTAGCGGGCGATCGTCTTCTCGTCGATCCGGTCCGGGTTCAGCCTCCCCGCCGCGACCTCCTGGGCGATGGCCCGGGTCGCGTCGACGATCTCCGCCCGGCCGCCGTAGTTCACGCACATCGTCAACGTGCAGACGGTGTTGTCCCGGGTCATCTCCTGGGCGGTCTCGAGCTCGGTGATCACGCTGCGCCACAGGCGGGGACGACGCCCCGCCCAGCGCACCCGCACCCCCCAGGAGTTCATGACGTCGCGCCGGCGACGGATGACGTCGCGGTTGAACCCCATGAGGAACTTCACCTCGTCGGGACTGCGCTTCCAGTTCTCGGTCGAGAACGCGTAGGCCGACACGTGGGTCACCCCCACCTCGATGGCCCCGGCGACGACGTCGAGCAGGGACGCCTCGCCCATCTTGTGGCCCTCGACGCGGGACAGACCCCGGGTGTTCGCCCAGCGGCCGTTGCCGTCCATGACGATCGCGACGTGCTTCGGGACGAGGTCGGCGGGCAGCTGCGGCGGCCGCGCGCCGGAGGGGTGGGGCGGGGGCGCGACCACCTCACGGGTCACGGGAGGCGGGGCTGAGCGTCGACGTCCTGGCACGGTCCCCAGGGTGCCAGGTGAGACCATGGGGACGTGCCTTCCCCCACCGTTCCTCCCCGCACCGCACTCGTCCGGCACGGGGAGACCGACTGGAACCGGGACGGTCGACTGCAGGGACGCACCGACATCCCGCTGAACGACACCGGCCGCGCCCAGGCCCGTGCGCTCGCCGGGACCCTGGCCGGTCAGGGCTGGAGCGCCATCACCTCCTCACCGCTCTCCCGGGCCCGCGAGACCGCCCAGATCATCGCCGACCACCTCGGCCTGGAACTGCTGCCCGCCCACGACGACCTGGTGGAGCGCAACTTCGGCGAGGCCGAGGGCGGCAACCGCGAGGAACTCACCGCGCGGTTCCCGAACGGCGAACGTCCCGGTGGGGAGTCCTGGCCCGAGATCGTGGACCGCGGCGCGGGGGCCGTGCGCCGGATCCGCGCCGAGCACGGCGACGCGGCGCTGCTGGTCGTGGCCCACGGCACCTTCATCCGCGCCACCGTCGACGGGTTGACCGGTGTGGAGCTGACGCGGCTCGCGAACGCCTCCGCGGTGCTGCTGGAAGGGGCCGGCGAGGACTGGCAGCTGGCCCGGGAACCGCAGAACGCCTGACCTGCCCCTCACCGCGGGACGAGCGGTTCCCGTTCGACGTGGCGCAGCGAGCGGATCCCGCGCTCCAGGTGCCACTGCAGGAAGGCCGCCACGAGACCGCTGCCCTCGCGGCGGCAGCGCTCCTCCACGGCGTCGGCGATCTCCCACTCCCCGCTGAGCAGCGCCGCGAGGAGCGTGAGGGTCCGCGGGTCGGGCGCGGCGGAACCCGGCGGGCGGCAGGAGGAGCAGACGGCCCCGCCGGCGGAGATGTTGAACGCCGCGTGCGGGCCGGGCGCTCCGCACCTCGCGCAGTCGGTGAAGCTCGCGGCGTAGCCGGCGATGGCCAGCGAGCGCAGCAGGAACGCGTCGAGGACGAGCGAGGAGTCGTGCTCGCGGCGGGAGAGCGAACGCAGCGCACCGACGAGCAGCAGGTACTGCTGGGTCGCGACCTCCCGTTCTACCTCGGTGAACCGCTCGGCGGTCTCCAGCATCGCCGAGCCGACGGTGTAGAGGCCGTAGTCGGTGGCGAGGTTCTGCCCGTAGGGGGCCAGGACGTCGACCTGGGTGACGGTGTCGAGGGTGCGGCCGTGGTGGAGCTGGACGTCGATGCAGGTGAAGGGTTCCAGGCGCGCGCCGAACTTCGACGACGTGCGCCGCACCCCCTTGGCGACGGCCCGCACCCGGCCGTGGTGGCGGGTCAGCAGCGAGAGGATCTTGTCGGCCTCACCGAGCTTGGTGGAGCGCAGGACGACGGCCTCGTCGCGGTAGGTCTTCGCCCCGCCGATGCTCGATCCCCGCGCCCCCGCCACACCCCCACTCTAGGCGTCCCCCACCCGGAGGGGTCAGGCGGTGACGAGGCGGTCGCGCCCGGCGCGCTTGGCGACGTCGCAGGCGGCGTCCGCGCCGGCGAGGGCCTCGGCGGCCGAGGCCGGCCCGGCCAACCCCACCGACGCCGTGACCCGCAACCCGAGGGAGATCTCCAGCCACGGTTCCTTGCGCACGACCTCGAGGAGGCGCTCGGCGGTCGGTTCGGCGTTCCGGTTGCCCGGGACCAGGACGACGAACTCGTCACCGCCGAACCGGACGACGATGTCGTCGTCGGACACGTTGCGCTGCAGGAGGTCGGCGATGCGCTGCAGGACGGCGTCGCCGGCGTCGTGGCCGTGCTCGTCGTTGACGGCGCGGAAGCGGTCGACGTCGAGCAGGACGGCGCTGAAGCGCTGGTCGGGGCGCTCCAGGACCTGCTGCAGCCGGCGGCGGTTGCCGAGACCCGTCATCGGGTCGACGAGGGCGGCGCGCCCGATGCGCTCGTGCTGCTCGGCCATCTCGCGCTGCTGGATGCGGTCCTGCAGGGCCTCGAACCGGCTCTCCCGGTCCTCCCACAGCCGCGACAGCGAGATCTGCGCGAGGAGCTCGAGGGCGTCCGCGGCCTCGCTGCGTCCGTCGCGCAGGACGGCGTTGCGCGCCCGGACGGCGAGCGCCGTGAGGCCCCAGACGTCGAGCTGGGTGGAGGAGGAGACGCGCTGGACGGCGGCGAGGAGCTCGGCGGCCTCGGTCTGGTCGCCGGCGTCGGCGCGCGCCTGGGCCATGGCGATGCGGGCGATCTGGGTCTCGGCGAGTTCCTCGCGCAGCCGGAACGCGGCCATCGCGGGCCGCAGCCGGCCCTGGGCGAGGTCGGTCTGCCCGGTGCGCTGCAGGACGAAGGCCTCGATGGCCTCGGCGCGGGCGAGCATCTCGGGGTAGCCGACCTCGTGGGCGAGCGCGCGCATGCGGGCGGCGCGGGCGAGGGCGACGGTGTAGTGCGGCCAGGCTTCCGGGGCGCGGCCGGCGACCTCGAGCATGGCGCCCCACGCGACCTGCAGGACGGCGGCTTCCTGGGCGACGTTGAGCCGGACCCGGGCGGGCGGGAAGGTGAGGGCGAGCATCTGGACCATGAGCTCGTCGGCGGGTTCGAAGAGCGCGAGGGCGTTGAGGGCGAGCGCGACCGACATCGTGGCCGAGAGGTGGTCGTAGGTGCGGATCGGCTGGGCGGAGACGATCAGCTGGCCCTCGGCGAGGTGGTCCATCGCGAGGGCGGTCATGCCGAGGTCGACGCGGGACTCGGCGAGCAGGGCGAGGGCCTTGGCGCGCCAGACGGGTTCGGCGTCGGTGCCGAGGCGGCGCAGCAGGTGGCCGGCCTCTTCGCTGGCCTCGGCGGCGCGACCGAGCTGGTGCAGCGCGACCCCGCAGATGAACTGCAGGTAGCGGGCGGTGCGTTCGTCGCCGGCGAGTTCGGTGAAGAGGAGGCCTTCGCGGCTGGCGGCGATGGCGGCTTCGCCGTAGCCGTCGAGGTAGAGGCGGTGCGCGGACTCCGCGAGGGCGTCGAAGGGTCCGAACGGACTGACGACCTCGAGCTCGTTGCCCACCGCGCCCCCTTCGATCACACCGCCACGATCACACGTGGTGACAGATCTTACCGGGTGCGATCGCGGAGCGTGGCTGAATCTTCTAGATGCACGTTCAACCACCTCGCCCCGTGATCTGGTGGGGGACACCGCACGAGATCACGGGGCGAGAGGGGCCGGGCGTCAGCGCCGAGCGCGGTTCACCGCGGAGACGATGGCCTTCAGCGACGCGGTGGTGATGTTGTGGTCCACGCCCACACCCCACAGGACGCGCCCGTCGACGGCGCACTCGACGTAGGCCGCGGCCTGCGCGTCGCCACCGGCCGAGAGCGCGTGCTCGGCGTAGTCGAGGACGCGGACGTCGACGCCCTGCTCCCCCAGCGCCGCGCAGAACGCCGCGATGGGGCCGTTGCCGGTGCCCTGGACGGTGGTGACCACCCCGCCGTCGTAGAGGTCGACCTCCAGGGTGTCCGCCCCGTCGACCACGCTCACGGAGCGGGTGCCGCGCAACGCGAACCGGCCCCAGTCGGGGGTGCCGGTCTTCGAGGGCAGGTACTCGTCGGAGAACACGTCGAAGATCTGCTTCGAGGAGACCTCGCCGCCCTGGGCGTCGGTGTGCTCCTGGATGACGCGGCTGAACTCGATCTGCAGCCGGCGCGGCAGGTCGAGCTGGTGCTCGGCCTTCAGCAGGTAGGCCACGCCCCCCTTGCCCGACTGGGAGTTGACCCGGATGACGGCCTCGTAGGAACGCCCGACGTCCTTGGGGTCGATCGGCAGGTAGGGAACGGCCCACGGGATCTCGTCGACGGTCTTCCCGACGGCCGCCGCGTCGCGCTCCATCGCCTCCAGCCCCTTCTTGATGGCGTCCTGGTGGGAGCCGGAGAAGGCCGTGAAGACGAGGTCGCCGCCGTAGGGCACGCGCTCGCCGACGGGCAGCTGGTTGCAGTGCTCGACGGTGCGGCGGACGTGGTCGATGTCGGAGAAGTCGATCTGCGGGTCGATCCCCTGGCTGAACAGGTTCAGGCCCAGGGTCACCAGGTCGACGTTGCCGGTGCGCTCGCCGTTGCCGAACAGGCAGCCCTCGATGCGGTCCGCACCGGCCAGGTAGCCCAGTTCGGCTGCGGCGACGCCGGTTCCGCGGTCGTTGTGCGGGTGCAGCGACAGCAGGACGTTCTCGCGGTGAGCGAGGTGGCGCGACATCCACTCGATGGAGTCGGCGTAGACGTTCGGCGTCGTCATCTCGACGGTGGCGGGCAGGTTGACGATGACCTGGCGCTCGGGGGTCGGCTCGAAGACCTCGATGACGGCGTTGCAGATGCGGGCGGCGAACTCGAGCTCGGTGCCCGTGTAGGACTCCGGGGAGTACTCGTAGTAGACCGTCGTGTCCGGGATCGTCTCCTCGAACTTCCGGCACAGCCGCGCCCCCTGCAGGGCCAGGTCGACGATGCCGTCCTCGTCACTGCCGAAGACGACGCGGCGCTGCAGCACCGAGGTGGAGTTGTACAGGTGGACGATCGCCTGCTTCGCCCCGCGCAGGGACTCGTAGGTGCGTTCGATGAGGTGCTCGCGGGCCTGGGTCAGGACCTGGATGCGCACGTCGTCGGGGATGAGGTCGTTCTCGATCAGCGTGCGGACGAAGTCGAAGTCCGTCTGGCTCGCCGACGGGAAGCCGACCTCGATGTCCTTGTAGCCCATCTCGACGAGCAGCGTGAACATCCGCAGCTTGCGCTCGGCGTTCATGGGGTCGATCAGGGCCTGGTTGCCGTCGCGCAGGTCCACCGCGCACCAGCGCGGAGCCTTCTCGATGCGCTTGGTCGGCCAGGTGCGGTCCGGTAGTTCCACGGTGATCTGCTCGTGGAAGGGAACGTACTTGCCGAACGGCATCGGACTGGGGTTCTGGGTGTTCTGCACTTCTGCTCCTCATGGGCGGCTCTGGTGGGGCGGCCGGCACGCACGACGAGGTCCCGCGACGGGGAGACCGGCCTAGCTGGCCCCGCCGCGGCGACGAAGGAGGAGGTTCTCCAGACGAGCCACGAGGCCACCGTACCCCCACCGGCGGGGAGAACGGCAACCATGTCGTGTGTCACGTCCGCAATCGTTGTCCGCAGATGTGGACGTGTGGCACGATGGCGTCACCTCCTGCCGATGACGAAGGACGGACATGCCCAGCCGCAGCACCACGAGCCGGATCACCCGGGTCGAGATCACCCCGGTCGCCTTCCGCGACCTCCCCCTGCTCAACAACGTCGGCGTCCACGAACCCTTCGCCCTGCGCAGCGTCATCGAGGTCGAGACCGAGGACGGCGTCCACGGACTCGGCGAGAGCTACGGCGACGCCGCCCACCTCGACCGCCTCCGCGCGGCCGCGGTCCGGCTCCGGGGTCTCGACGTCTTCGACCTGAACGCGCTGCAGCGCGCGGTGGTGGACTCCCTCCGCGGGGACACCACCACCGGTGGGCACGGCACGGGCCTGCAGATCACCACCTCCAACACCGCCGACCGCGTCGTCGCGGCGTTCGAGGTCGCCGCCCTCGACGTGCAGGGCAAGCTCGTCGGCCGCCCCGTCAGCGACCTCCTCGGCGGGAGGGTCCGCGACGAGGTCGCCTACAGCGCCTACGCGTTCTACAAGTGGGCCGCCCACCCCGGCCAGGAAGACGACAGCTGGGGCGCGGCCCTCGACCCCGCCGGGGTCGTCGCCCAGGTCCGCCGCATGGTCGACGAGTTCGGGTTCACCGCGATCAAGCTGAAGGGCGGGGTCTTCCCGCCGGCCGAGGAGATCGAGGCGATCCGGGCCCTGCGCGCGGAGTTCCCCGATCTGCCGCTGCGCCTGGACCCCAACGGCGCGTGGACCCCGGAGACGTCGGTCCGGGTTGCCGAGCAGCTCGACGGGGTCCTGGAGTACCTCGAGGACCCGACCCCCGGCCTGGAGGGCATGGCGGCCGTCGCGGCGAAGCTGCAGGGGCGGATGCCGTTGGCCACCAACATGTGCGTCGTCGCCTTCGGACACCTCCCCCCGGCGGTCGCGCAGGACGCCGTCCAGGTCGTCCTCTCCGACCACCACTTCTGGGGCGGGCTGCGCCGCTCGCAGGACCTGGCCCGGATCTGCGAGGTGTTCGGGATGGGGTTGTCGATGCACTCCAACTCCCACCTCGGGATCAGCCTCGCCGCCATGACCCACCTCGCCGCCGCGACCCCGAACCTCGACTACGCGTGCGACACGCACTGGCCGTGGAAACGGCCCGAGGACGACGTCGTCCTCCCCGGGGTGCTCACCTTCGCGGGCGGCGCGGTGAAGGTGCCGACCACCCCGGGCCTCGGGGTGGAACTCGACCGGGACGCGCTCGCCCGGCTGCACGAGCAGTACCTGGCGTGCGGCATCCGCAACCGCGACGACACCACCTACATGCGCACCGTCGACCCGGGTTTCCGCCCGAACACCGCCCGTTGGTGAACCCCACCCCCCGAACCGGAGATCCCGTGACCCAGCCCAGCGACCTCGCCCCCACCGACCTCCGCGCCGCCCTCGGCTCCGGTCTCCTCTCCTTCCCCGTCACCCACACCCACACCGACCTCAGCTTCGACGAGGCCGGCTACCGCGACCACGTCACCCACCTGAGCGGGTTCGGCGCGTCGGGGTTGTTCGCGGCGGGCGGCACGGGCGAGTTCCCGGCGCTGACGATCGCGGAGGTCCTGCAGGTCGTCTCCGCCACGGTCGAGGCCAACGAGCACCGCAGCCCCGTCGTCGGCCCGGTCGGGTACGGCACGTCCACCGCGGTCGAGATGACCCGGGCCGTCGAGGCGGCCGGTGCGGACGGTGTGTTCGTCCTGCCGCCCTACCTCAACGAACTCACCCAGCAGGGGCTGTACCAGCACGTCGCCGCCGTCTGCGGGGCGACGTCCCTCGGCGTCGTCGTGTACCACCGGGCCAACGCGAGGTTCACGGCGGCGACGGTGAACCGGCTGGTCGAGGAGTTCCCGAACTTCATCGGGTTCAAGGACGGCATCTGCGACATCGACCTGATGGCGACGTTGTACGCCACCCACGGCGACCGCCTCGTCTACGTCGGCGGGCTGCCCACGGCCGAGACCTACGCCCTGCCCTACCTGGAACTCGGGGCCACCACGTACTCGTCGGCCATCTTCAACTTCGCTCCGCAGTGGGCGCTGGACTTCTACGGCCGGGTCACCGCCCGGGACCGCGACGGCGTCTACGACCGCCTGCGGGAGTTCGTCATCCCCTACCTCGACATCCGCAACCGGACCAACGGGTACGCGGTCTCGATCGTGAAGGCCGGGATGACCGCCGCCGGCCGGCCGGCCGGTCCCGTGCGCCCGCCGCTGGTCGACCTCACCGCGGGCGAACTGGCCGAACTGAGCGACCTGGTCACGAGGGTGGTCTGACGTGGTGGAGCTGACCGGCGACCTCGCCCCGCTGGCGACGGAACCGGACTCGTGAGCGGCACCCCCGTCGTCGTCGACCTCCGGGTCGTCCCGGTCGCCGGCCACGACGACATGCTGCTCAACCTCTCCGGTGCCCACGCCCCGTTCTTCACCCGCAACGTCGTCGTCCTCACCGACTCCGACGGGCGGACCGGCGTCGGTGAGGTTCCCGGCGGGGAGGCGATTCGCACCACGCTCGTCGAGGCGGGCCGTCTCGTCGTGGGACGCCCGCTCGCGCGGTACCGCGAGACGCTGGCCGAGGTGCAGCGCACCTTCGCCGGCCGCGACACCGCCGGACGCGGCCCGCAGACGTTCGACCTGCGCACCACCGTGCACGTCGTCACGGCGTTCGAGGCGGCGCTGCTGGACCTGCTCGGGAAGTTCCTGGAGGTCCCCGTCGCGGACCTCCTCGGGGAGGGACGGCAACGGGACCGGGTCCAGGCCCTGGGGTACCTGTTCTTCGTCGGCGACCGGAGCACGACCGACCTCGCCTACCGGGAGGAACCGGACGCGGCCGACGACTGGTCCCGGCTGCGGCACGAACCCGCGCTGGACGCCGCGGCCGTCGTGCGCCTCGCCGAGGCGGCGCAGGCGAGGTACGGGTTCGCGGACTTCAAGCTCAAGGGCGGTGTCCTCCCCGGCGAGCAGGAGGTCGAGGTCGTCACCGCGCTCGCGCAGCGCTTCCCCGACGCCCGGATCACCCTGGACCCCAACGGCGGCTGGTCGCTGGCCGACGCGATCCGCCACGGCCGCGACCTGCGCGATGTCCTCGCCTATGCCGAGGACCCGTGCGGGGCCGAGGGCGGGTACTCCGGACGGGAGGTGATGGCCGAGTTCAAGCGGGCGACCGGGATGCGAACGGCGACGAACATGGTCGCCACCGACTGGCGCCAGCTCGGGCACGCCGTCCGCGCCGGCGCCGTCGACATCCCGCTCGCCGACCCGCACTTCTGGACGATGGCCGGATCCGTCCGGGTCGCCCAGCTGTGCGAGGCGTGGGGTCTGACCTGGGGTTCGCACTCCAACAACCACTTCGACGTCTCGCTGGCGATGTTCACCCACGTCGCGGCCGCCGCGCCGGGTGACGTCACGGCCATCGACACGCACTGGATCTGGCAGGACGGCCAGCGCCTCACGAAGGAACCGTTCCCGATCCGCGACGGCCACCTCGACGTCCCCACCACCCCCGGCCTGGGGGTGGAACTCGACGAGGAACGTGTCGCGGCGGCGCACGAGCTGTACCAGCGCGAGGGTCTCGGAGCCCGCGACGACGCGATCGCCATGCAGTTCCTGCACCCCGGTTGGACGTTCGACCCGAAGCGTCCCGCGCTCGACCGCTGACCACCCGAGGGGTGCAGGCGTAGGGTCGGGACCGTGAAGTGGGATCCCAGTCAGTACGCCCGGTTCGCCACCCCGCGCTCCCGGGCGTTCGGCGACCTGGTCGCGCAGATCCAGGCGAAGGCGCCGCGTGAGGTCGTCGACGTCGGCTGCGGGGCGGGGAACCTCACGGCCACCCTGGCCAAGCGGTGGCCGGGGGCCCGGGTGCGGGGTTTCGACTCCTCCCCCGACATGATCGCGAAGGCCCCGACCCACGCGGGCGTGGAGTTCGGCGTCGCGAGCGCCCAGGACTTCGACGCCACCGGCGTCGACGTCGTGGTCTCCAACGCCGTCCTGCAGTGGGTTCCCGAGCACCGCGACCTGCTGCGGAGGTGGGCGTCCCAGCTCGTCCCCGGCGGGTGGCTCGCCTTCCAGGTCCCGTCGAACTTCGACGCCCCCTCGCACCGCCTCATGCGTGAACTCGCCGAGTCCCCGCCGTGGCGCCACCGGCTGGCGGGGGTGCTGCGCGGCACCGAGTCCGTCGCGACGCCCCAGGAGTACCTCGACCTCCTCGCGGGGGCCGGACTCCTCGCCGAGGTGTGGCAGACGGAGTACCAGCACGTCCTCCCCGGCCCGGACCCGGTGCTGGAGTGGGTGCGCGGCACGGGGTTGCGCCCGGTCCTGCAGGCCCTCGACGCCGAGAGCGCCGTGGAGTTCGAGCGCGAGTACGCGGCGCTGCTCCGCGAGGCGTACCCGGCGCGCGACTACGGGACGCCGTTCCCGTTCCTGCGCACGTTCGCGGTCTCCACCGTCCCCGCCTGATCGACCTCCAGCAGTTCCAGCAGCTGCGGGGCCGGCGACGACCCCGGGGACGTGACGACGGAGACGATCCACTCCGGGGTGTCGGCGGGCATCGCCGCCACCGACAGCCGGGTCGCCTCGGGTTTCGCGGCCACGTGACGCGGCACGATCGCGACGCCGAGGCCCCGGCCCACGAGGTCGAGCAGCGCGTGCACGTCGCCGACGCTGAAGCGGACCCGCCGGTGCACGCCGTGGGCGGCGCAGGCGGCGTCGGTGATGGGTCGCACCCCCCACGAGGGGACGAAGTCGATGAACGGGAAGCCGGCCAGTTCGCTCCACTCCACGACGGAGCGCCCGGCCAGCGGGTGCTCGGGCGGGGTGAGCAGCACGAGCGGTTCGCGCCCGAGCTCGTCCGCGGACAGCGCCCCGAGGTGTTCCGTCGTCGCCACGAAGGCGAGGTCCAGCTCCGCCTCGCGCAACCGCCCCAGCAGGTCGTGCGACCCGGCCTGCTCGAAGTGGATCTCGACCTGCGGGAACCGGCGGTGGAACCGTTCGAGCAACGTCGAGACGTCGACGACGCCGAGGCACTGCTCGGCCCCGACCCGCAACGTCCCGGAGAGCCGCTGGGTGGCCTGGACGACGGCGTCGCGCGCCGCGGTGGCCTGGGCCAGCATCGTGCGGGCGAAGGGCAGCAGCGCCAGTCCCGCGTCGGTCGGTTGCACCACGCGGGGGCTGCGGGCGAACAGCGCCGTCCCCAGTTCGTCCTCGAGCGTCCGGATCGCGGCGGACAGACCCGACTGCGACACTCCGCTCAGGGCGGCGGCCCGGGTGAACTGCCGTTCGTCGGCGAGGGCGACGACGTACTGCATCTGCCGGAGGTCCATGCCATGAATCCTACTTCTGCGAACGAGAAGGAGCAGATGTTGGACTTCTGGCCGATGGGTTCCTAGGGTCGAAGACGTGAAGCAGCGCAGCCTCGGACGCCCCGGATCCCCCACCACCCGCCAGGTCTCCGCCATCGGACTCGGCGGGATGCCCCTCTCCATCGAAGGTCGTCCCGACGACGACCGCGCGATCGCCACCGTCCACGCCGCCCTCGAGGCGGGCGTGACGCTCATCGACACCGCCGACGCGTACCACCGCGACGCCGACGAGGTCGGGCACAACGAGTCGCTCATCGCCCGCGCCCTGCGTGCGTACGGCTCCCCCACCGACGACGTGGTCGTGGCCACCAAGGGCGGCCACCTGCGCCCCGGCGACGGGTCCTGGACCAAGAACGGCCACCCCGCCTACCTCAAGGAGGCTGCCAAGGCCTCCGCGAAGCGCCTCGGCGTGGAGGCCATCGGCCTCTACCAGTTCCACCGCCCGGACCCCGACGTCCCCTTCGCCGACTCCATCGGCGCGCTCGTGGAACTCCTCGACGAGGGCGTCATCGTCCGCGCGGGCATCTCCAACGCCGACGTCGCCCAGATCGACGAGGCCGACCGCCTCCTCGGCGGCCGCCTCACCTCGGTGCAGAACCAGTTCTCCCCCGCGTTCCGCTCCAGCCAGGGCGAGCTGGAGCACTGCGCCTCGCTCGGCGTCTCGTTCCTGCCGTGGTCGCCGCTGGGCGGCATCTCCAACGCCGCCGACCTCGGGTCGAACCACGCGGTGTTCGCCGAGGTCGCGCAGGCCCACGGCGTCAGCCCCCAGCAGGTCACGCTGGCCTGGGAACTCGCCCTCGCCGACGTGGTCCTGCCGATCCCCGGCTCCTCCCGCCCGGCCAGCATCCAGGACTCCCTGGCCGCGGCCGACCTCGAACTGACCGCCGACGAGATCACCCGCCTCTCCGAAGGAGCCCGTTCGTGAAGACCCTCCCCCTGGGTGGAACCGACCTGCAGGTGCCCAACGTCGTCCTCGGCCTGATGCGCATCGCCGAGATGGACGACGAGGCGATCCGCACCCTCGTCGCGACCGGTCGTGAGGTCGGCATCACGATGCTGGACCACGCCGACGTCTACGGCGGCTCGATGCACAAGTGCGAGGAGCGGTTCGCCGAGGCGGTGACCCTCAGCTCCTCCGAGCGCGAGAACACCATCATCCAGACCAAGGCCGGGATCGTCCCCGACGGCCCGTACTTCGACTTCTCCTACGAGCACATCATCGCGTCGGTGACGGGTTCGCTGAAGGCGCTGAACACGGACTACATCGACGTCCTGCTGCTGCACCGTCCCGACGCCCTCGTCGAACCCGAGCAGGTCGCCAAGGCGTTCGACGAACTGCACGCCGCGGGCAAGGTCCGCGCGTTCGGGGTCTCCAACCAGAACCCCGGCCAGATGGACCTGCTGCGCAAGCACGTCACGCAGCCCCTGGTCGCGAACCAGCTGCAGCTCTCGATCACGCACGCCCCGCTCATCGCCCAGGGCGTCGCCTCGAACATGCAGGGCCTCGACCAGTCGATCTCCCGCGACAGCGGAACCCTCGACTACTGCCGCCTGCACGACATCACCGTGCAGGCCTGGTCGCCGTTCCAGGCCGGGTTCTTCGACGGGGTCTTCCTGGACAACCCGAAGTACCCGGAACTGAACGCCGTCCTGGACCGCCTGGCGAAGCAGTACGACGTTCCCACCATCGCGATCGCCACCGCCTGGATCACCCGGCACCCGGCGAACATGCAGGTCGTCCTCGGCACGACCAACCCCGAACGGGTGCGGGCCGCGGCCCAGGGTTCGGACCTCGCCCTGACCCGGGCGGAGTGGTACGAACTGTTCCGCGCCGCGGGCTACCGCGTCCCCTGAGCACCCTCCCCCCACTCGGCACCGCCGCCCCCGCCCCCCGGGCGGCGGTGCCGTCGCACGCCCCCGCGAACCCCCGAGGAGACACCGTGGAACACACCCACCTGGGCCCGACCGGCCTCACCGTGAGCCGGATCGTCCTCGGCTGCATGAGCTTCGGCGACGGCAACGAGCAGCAGACCTGGACCCTGGACGCCGAGGGCGCCGAGCCGATCTTCCGCGAGGCCGTCGAACTCGGCATCACGTTCTGGGACACCGCCAACGTCTACGGCCGCGGTAGTTCCGAACGCGTCACCGGTGAGGCGATCCGGAAGTACACCCGCCGCGAGGACGTCGTCCTGGCGACCAAGCTGTTCGGGGAGATGGGTCCCGGTCCCGGGCAGTCCGGGCTCTCGCGCCGGGCCGTCCTGGAGCAGGTCGACGCGTCCCTGCAACGCCTCGGGACCGACTGGATCGACCTGTACCAGATCCACCGCTTCGACCCCGCCACCCCGGTGGAGGAGACGATGGAGGCCCTGCACGACGTCGTGAAGGCCGGCAAGGTCCGCTACCTCGGCGCCTCGAGCATGTGGGCCTGGCAGTTCGCGAAGCTGCAGAGCGCCGCCGACCTCGGCGGGTGGACGCGCTTCGTCTCCATGCAGAACCAGTACAGCCTCGCCCAGCGCGAAGAGGAGCGGGAGATGTTCCCCCTCCTGGCCGACCAGGGCGTCGGTTCCATCCCCTGGGGTCCGCTGCAGGCCGGGAAGATGGCCCGCCCGTGGAGCGAGCAGAGCACCGCGCGCGCCGGGGACGAACCGCAGACCGACCCCAAGGGCAACCCCGTCCGCCTCGACACCGACAAGGGCATCGTCGACGCGATCGAGCGGATCGCCGGCGAGCGTGGCGTGTCGATGGCGCAGGTCGCGCTGGCCTGGGTGCTGCGCAATCCGGTCGTGGACGCACCGATCGTCGGGGCGACCAAGGTGCACCACCTCCGCGACGCGGTCGCCGCCCTCGACGTCGACCTCACCGACGACGAGGTCACCGCGCTCGAGGAGCACTACGTCCTGCGCCAGCCGACGTTCTTCTGAGCGGTCCCCGGACGACGAACGGCCCGCCGCCCCCTCGGGGTGGCGGGCCGTTCGCGTCTCAGCGCGGGACCCGGCGGGCCTCGCGGACCAGGCGCTCGGCGTCGGAGGCGGTGAGGGGACCGGCACGCCGGAGGTCGCGGACGTCGGCACCTGCCGCACGTCGCGCAACCCTGCTCCTCAGAGGGTCAGCGAACCCCCGACGGGCAACTGCACCGCGCCGGTGACGCCGCGGCGTGCGGCCTCGGCGACGAAGCGGCGGCCGGGTTCCACGAACCGGTCCCCCATGGTCGCGCCCAGCGCGACGGGGTGCAGCGTCCCCCAGTGCACGGGGATCGAGGTTCCCGGCCGGACCCGCGCGACGAGGTCCGCGGCCTGCTGCGGGTCGAGGTGGTGCGGGCCGAGGGTGTGACCCCAGCCCCCCACCGGGACGAGGGCGACGTCGGGGGAACGTCCCCCCGCGGCGAGCACCGCGTCGGACTCCTCGAACTCACCGGTGTCGCCGACGGCCCAGACCAGCAGGTCGTCGGGGTCGCGCTCCGGGAAGGTCCCGGGGATCCGCACGAGGTGCTCCACGGCCACGGCCTCCGGGGCCCGGCTGAACCGGGCTCCCGTCCGGTGGCCGGTGTGGTGGGCGGGCAACGCGCTCACCTGCACCGCACCGGAGGCGAACGGGAGTTCCACCGTGGCCCCGACGGCGACCTCAAGCACCCGGGTCGCGGGAACGCGGAGCTTCCAGCGCACCCAGTCCGAGGAACCCGGCGGGGTCACGAGCACCGCCGGCCGCAGCCGTCGCAGCGAGGGCAGGTCCAGGTGGTCGTGGTGGAGGTGGGAGACCAGGGCCAGGTCGCACCCGGCCGACGCCGACGGCGCGGGCGTCGGGGGACGCCGCCGCAGGTGCCCCAACCCCGGACGCAGCACGGGATCGGTGACGATGCGCAGGTTCCCGGCGGAACGGGTGACGTCCAGCGTCACCGTCGAGTGTCCCAGCCACCGCAACGACGCGCTCACAGGTCGACCTCCTTCATCCAGCGGACCAGTTGTTCGTGGATCGTCGCCGCCCCGACGATCGGCGCCTCCCCCGGCACGGACCGGTCGCGCAGGTCCTCGGCGACCTTCCACTCCGCGGGGTGCACCAGCACCGCCTCGGTCTGCCACCCACCGAGTCCGCCGTGCGAGCCGACCTGTTCCTCGAAGGCGTGGACCTCACCGGAGACGGGGTCCACCGTGGAGTGCACGAAGAGCGCGGGAGCGGTGGCGAACCGCATCATCCGCAGCAGTTCCCCGGCGGCGCGCGGCCCGAACGGGAGCAGCGGGTCGATTCCCTCCACCCGGCCGGAGACGAGGTGGTGCTCACCCTCGGGACCGACGGCGACGACCTCCTCGTCGCGACGGCCGACGACGAAACCCACCCCGCGGGTCTCGACCAGACCCGGTACGAGCGCGGGCCAGCGACGGTCCACCTCGTCCAGGTCCAGCCGCCCCTGCGGTGCGTCGGGCATCGAGAGCAGGGCGGTGCAGCCGGCGGTCGCGACGACGACGGAGTCGCGTCCCGAGGCGACGACCTCCTCGTGCCGGTTGCTGACCAGTTCGGCCCGGGTCGACGTCGCGAAGTCGCGGACCAGGACGTCGACGCGGCCCCGCATCTCCTCCCCGGCGGCCGTGGTGACGACGGGGTGGGTGGGGCCCTCGCGGTCCATCAGGTCGTAGACGAGGTCGCGCAGGTGCCGCCCGGAGACCTGCTCGAACGTCGGCCCCTGCGCCTGCCCGTGGTCGGAGACGATGACGACGCGGTAGTCGCGGGGCGCGGCCGCGGCCACGTCCGCCAGCGTCTGCAGCACCCGGTCGATCCCGGCGAGGGCGTCCAGCGATTCCGCCCGGGCCACGCCGGCGTGGTGGGCGACCTCGTCGTAGTCGAGGAAGTCGACGAACACCACCGAGCGCCCGGCGGAGAGTTCCTGCGCCACCAGGACGACGTTGAGGTCACGCAGCAGGGTGTTCGTCACCGCGCGCAGCAGGACGTACCAGCCGCGCCGCGGGATGCGCGGTTCGACGCGACGGACCCGCTGCTGCCAGCCCTGGTAGAGCTCCTTGACGATCTCCCCGACCGTCAGCAGCAGGCTGCGCAGCACCACGAACGGACGGGCGACGTAGCGCAGGTAGGGGCGCCCCGATCCCCCCGCCCGCGAGGTGGAGACGACGAGGTGCGCGTGGCCGGCCTCGCCGGAGAACACGTTGCCGATGCTGGCCCCGTCGCGGGCCAGCAGCCCGGTGCGCCCGGCGGCGTGCGCCGCGGCCCGGACCCGTCCCTCGATGATCGCGGCGTCCGCCGGGCGGTTCGAGACCAGCACCCGGCGCAGTTCCGGGTCCCACCAGCGGAAGGCCGGGACGTCCTCGGTGCTGCCGTGCAGGAACCCCGCCTGGCTGGCCGGGGTCGTGGACGGCAGCGCCGCGCGCCAGCCCTCCGCGAGGTGACTGCCCTCGCGCAGCCACCGCGCGATCGTGGTCAGCGTTCCCGAGTGCAAACCGAACTGCAGCAACGGCATCGAGAGCCCGTCGACCTGCACGACGAGCAACCCCGGCGGGCACGCCTCCCCCGGCGGACGCGGCCGGTGGCGCAGCAGTTCCCGCACCACCCACCGGCTGTCGTTGGCCCCGATGACCCAGCGGGCGACGACGGCCACCAGCCCGGTCCAGAAGTAGACCAACCACAGGGCGTTGAGGTCACGCAGGTCGAGACCCGGTACCACCGTCAGCGCCGTGTGCAGCAGCAGCAGCTGCACGGAGACCCCGATGAGGACCGTCGGCAGCGGGCCGAGGAAGGCGACCAGCGGGCCGAGCAACGGGCGGACGACCAGGTCACCGACCGCGAGGACCGCGGCGGAGGCGAGCAGCCAGAACGGCGAGGACACCTCCACCCCGGCGACCAGGTGCGCACTGATCCACAGCGCGAACGCCGTGGGCAGCAACGACAGCAGCAGGTCCCGGGTGTCGCGGGCGGTGAAGGCGAACCAGGTGCGCACCGAAGGCGCTCAGAACCCGAGGCGCTGCAACTGCTTGGGGTCGCGCTGCCAGTCCTTCGCGATCTTCACGCGCAGGTCGAGGTGGACGCGGGTCCCGAGCAGGGCCTCGATCGAGCGGCGAGCCCTCGTCCCGACGTCCTTCAACCGCGCGCCGCCCTTGCCGATGATGATCCCCTTCTGGGAATCGCGTTCGACGTAGAGCCACACGAAGATCTGCAGCACACCGTTGTCGCCCTCGTTCATCTCCTCGACGACGACCGCGAGGGAGTGCGGGAGCTCGTCGCGGACCCCCTCCAGCGCGGCCTCGCGGACGAGTTCGGCGACCATGACGGACTCGGGTTCGTCGGTGAGTTCCCCGTCCGGGTACAACCGCGGCCCGACGGGCAGGTGCCCGAGCAGGACGTCGGCGACGGTGTCGACCTGTTCGCCGGTCTTGGCCGACCCGGGGACGACGTCGGCGAAACCTCCGAGCACCTGCTCGCCCAGGGAGACCAGCGCCAGCAGTTGTTCGGCCACCTGCTGCTTGGAGGCCTTGTCCGTCTTGGTGACCAGGCCGATCTTCGTGGAGCGCGGGATCCTGCCCAGGGCCTCGGCGATGAACTTGTCCCCGGGGCCGATCTTCTCGTCGGCGGGGATGCAGATCGCGACGATGTCGACCTCGGCGAGGGTCTCGTGGACCCGGTCGTTCAGCCGCTGCCCGAGCAGGGTGCGGGGCCGGTGCAGACCCGGGGTGTCGACGAGGACGAGCTGGGCGTTCGGGCGGTGCACGATGCCCCGCACGGTGTGGCGGGTGGTCTGCGGTCGCGACGACGTGATCGCGACCTTCTGGCCGACGAGGGCGTTGGTCAGGGTCGACTTGCCCGCGTTCGGTCGCCCGACGAGACAGGCGAACCCGGACCGGTGGGGGGTGGTCTCTTCAGTCATTCTGGTGCCCTCCGGCGTGGTCGTCGACGAGTTCGGACTCTGCGTCCTCGGGGTGTTCGGGCAGGCGGTGCACGAGCACCGTCCGCACCTGGTTGCGGCGGCCGACGCGTCCGTCGGCCTCCAGCCGCAACCCGTGGACCTCGCCCACGGCGCCGGGGACGAGGACCTCCCCGAGGGTCTTGGCGAGGAGCCCGCCGACGGTGTCGACGTCCTCGTCCTCGATCTCCTTCTCGAACAGGTCGCCCAGTTCCTCCACGTGCAGGCGGCTGGAGACCCGGAAACCCCCGTCGGGCAACGGTTCGACCTCGGGGGCCTCGCGGTCGTACTCGTCGGCGATGTCGCCGACGATCTCCTCGATCACGTCCTCGATCGTCACGAGACCGGCCGTCCCGCCGTACTCGTCGACGACGATCGCGACGTGCGTGGTGTCGCGCTGCATCTGCTTGAGCAGGTCGTCGACGGGCAGGCTGTCGGGGACGAACACCGTCTGGCGGACGACGC
Organism: Kineococcus sp. GCM10028916; assembly: GCF_042674865.1. Taxonomy (NCBI): domain Bacteria; kingdom Bacillati; phylum Actinomycetota; class Actinomycetes; order Kineosporiales; family Kineosporiaceae; genus Kineococcus; species Kineococcus sp. GCM10028916. Next base: position 282,252 of record NZ_JBHTFM010000016.1, read on the forward strand.
TCTCGACCCGCTCGGCGCGGGCGGCGTCGGGGTCGGCGTGGAAGCGGCGGGCGACGTCCTTGAGGTAGACGACGCCCAGGACGTCGTCGGAGTCATCGCCCACGACGGGCATCCGGGAGAAGCCCGAGCGCAGGAACAGGGCCTCGACCTCGTAGAGCCCCGTGCCGCGGCGAGCCGACACGATGTCGGTGCGCGGCACCATGACCTCGCGGACGAGGGTGTCGCCGAACTCGAAGACGGAGTGGATCATCCGGTGCTCACCGGCCTCGATGACCGAGGTCTCCCCGGCCAGCTCGACGATCTCGCGCAGCTCGGCCTCGGAACCGAACGGTCCGTGCCGCAGTCCGCGCCCGGGCGTGACGGCGTTGCCGACGGCGACCAGCGCCCGGGCCACCGGCCCCAGGACGGTGGTCAGGCGGACCAGCACGGGCGCGGCGCGCAGGGCCACGGACTCGGAGTGGAGCCGCCCGAGGGTTCGCGGACCGACGCCGACGAGGACGAAGTCCAGCGCCGACATCCCGAGACCGGCCAGCAGCAGGACGAGCCACCAGGAACCGGTCCAGCTCGCCACCGCGACGGTCACGCAGACCGCGGCGAGGGTCTCGCAGACGACGCGCAGCAGCGTCGCGACGGTGAGCACCGAGGCCGCGGACTCCAGGACCCGGCCCAGTTCCGGGGCGCCCCGGCGCCCGTCGGCCTCGAGATCGCGGGCCCGGCGTCGCGACGTGCCGGCGATCGCCGACTCGGCCGCGGCGACGAGTCCGCCGGCGAAGAGGAGCGCGAGCGCCAGGAGCAGGAGCGGGACGGCCGGCGCACCCACCGCTCAGCCCCCCGACGGCAGCGCGCGGTGGCCGACGGTGGGGGTCGGGTCACCGGGGCGACCGATGCGGGCCAGGAACCCCAGCACCAGGCGTCGCTGGAGCGTGAACATCTCGCGCTCCTCGTCGGCTTCGGCGTGGTCGTAGCCGAGCAGGTGCAGGATGCCGTGGGTCACGAGCAGCAGGACCTCGTCGGCCGTGGCGTGACCGGAGGCCTTCGCCTGCGCGGCAGCCACTTCCGGGCACACGACGACGTCGCCGAGCAGACCCGGCTCGGAGGTGCGGCCCTCGCGGCCGGGACGGAGCTGGTCCATGGGGAACGACATCACGTCGGTGGGGCCGGGTTCGTCCATCCACTGCACGTGCAGCCGGGACATCGCCTCGGTGTCGATCATCAGGACCGACAGTTCCGCCAGCGGGTGGACCCGCATCTCCTCCAGCACGTAGCGCGCCAGGTGGGAGACCTCGACGGTGTCGACGCCGCGGCCCTCCGCGAACGAGCTCTCGTCGACGACCTCGATGCTCATCGGCTGCGGCCCCCGTGACCGCCGTGGCGGGCGGGGCGGGTGTCGTCGTAGCGCTCGTAGGCGTCGACGATCTCCGACACCAGGCGGTGGCGGACGACGTCGGTGGAGGTCAGCCGCGAGAAGTGCACGTCGTCGATGTCCTCGAGGATGTCCTGGACGACGCGCAGCCCCGAGTCCGTCCCGCTGGGCAGGTCGACCTGGGTCACGTCGCCGGTGACGACGATCTTCGAGCCGAACCCGAGACGGGTCAGGAACATCTTCATCTGCTCGGCGGAGGTGTTCTGCGCCTCGTCGAGGATGATGAACGCGTCGTTGAGGGTGCGCCCGCGCATGTAGGCCAGCGGCGCGACCTCGATCGTCCCCGCCGCCATCAGCCGCGGGATCGAGTCGGGGTCGAGCATGTCGTGCAGCGCGTCGTAGAGCGGACGCAGGTAGGGGTCGATCTTGTCGGTCAGGGTGCCGGGCAGGAACCCGAGCCGCTCCCCCGCCTCGACGGCCGGGCGGGTCAGCACGATCCGGTTGACCTGCTTGGCCTGCAGCGCCTGCACGGCCTTCGCCATCGCGAGGTACGTCTTGCCGGTACCGGCCGGGCCGATGCCGAAGACGATGGTGTTCTCGTCGATGGCGTCGACGTAGCGCTTCTGGCCGACCGTCTTCGGCCGGATCGTGCGACCCCGGCTGGAGAGGATGTTGAGGGTCAGGACGTCGGCGGGACGGTCGTCGCCGGTGCCGTTGGCCTGGGCCCGCAGCATGGAGACGGAGCGTTCGACGGCGTCCGGGGACAACGGCTGACCCGCGCGCAGGACGGCGGTCATCTGGTCCACGAGGCGCTCGACGAGGGCGACCTCACCGGCGGCGCCGGAGACGGTGATCTCGTTGCCGCGGACCAGGACGTCGGCCTTGGGGAAGGCCCGTTCGAGGACCCGCAACAGCTCGTCGCGGGCGCCGAGCAGGGAGACCATCGCGACCTCGGGCGGCACGACGATGACGTGACGGGTCACGGCCGAGGTCTGGGCCGAGGGTTCGGGGGTGCGGTCGGTGCTGGCCATGATCGCCCTGTGGGGCAGTTCGCCTCCGTGCTGAGGGGTGCGCTGTCGTCCCCGATCCTAACGAGCCCTCGCCCGGAGGGCCTCCGCGTTCCCCGTGTCCGCCTCCGGCAGCCGGGCGGCCAGCCGCAACGCGTCGTGCGGAGCGTGGCCGTGGGCGTCGTTGTCGAAGTAGACGACGACGTCCGCGGTGCGCGACCAGGCACGGACCTTCGCGGCCCAGGCGTCCAGCGCCGCGTCGGAGTAGGCGTTGCTGTAGAGCTCCTCGTCGCCGTGCAGGCGGACGTAGACCAGGTCGCTGGTGACGGCCTCGGCCTGCAGCCACCGCCCGGCCGACTGGGCGACCACGCAGGCGACGTCGTGGGCGCGCAGCAGCGCGAGCGCCTCCTCGGTGCAGAAGGACTCGTGCCGGAACTCCAGGGCGTGGCGGAGGCGCCGTCCGGCGAAGCCCCGCGGTGCCCGGGTGAGCGCCCGCTCCGGTGGCAGCCTCTCGTCGTGGCGCCGGGCCAGGGCCGCGGCCTGCCCGACGGTCCGGGGCAGCAGCGCGAGGAAGGTGGCCACGACCTCCTCGTCGTAGTGCACGCTCTCGGGCAGCTGCCAGAGCACGGGTCCCAGCCGGTCCTGCAGGGCCAGCACCCCGGAGGCGAAGAAGTTGGCCAGCGGGCGCTCCACGTCGCGCAGCCGCTTGAGGTGGGTGACGAAGCGGGCGCCCTTGACGGCGAACTCGAACCCGTCGGGGGTCTGCTCGCGCCACGTCGCGTAGGTCGTCGGGCGTTGCAGCGAGTAGAACGACCCGTTGATCTCGATCGTCGACAGCCGGGCCGCGGCGTGGGCGAGCTCGTCGCGCCGGCGCAGGCCCGCGGGGTAGAAGTCTCCCCGCCAGGCGCGGTAGCTCCACCCCGAGATGCCGATGCGCACGCTCACGGGGTCCAGCTACCCCGTGCGGCCGGGTGGACACGCGTCCTGGCGCCACTACCGTCGGCGGGGTGAGCCTCCCCACCCGACCCGCGCGCATCGCCCTCACGGGGGGAGGTTTCCGCGCCGGTCTGCACCTGGACCTGGTGGCGCGGCTGCCGGAGCACTTCGAGGTGAGCGGCGTCCTGGTCCGCAGCGACGCCGCCGCGGCGACCGCGACCGCGCGGGGGCTCCCCGTCCACCGCGACCTCGACGGGCTGCTGGGCGCCGCCCCGGACCTCGTCGTCGTCTCGGTGGCCGCCGCGGCCGCCCCGGGGCTGGTGGTGGAGCTGCTGGAGCGGGGCGCCGCGGTGCTGACGGAGACCCCGCCGGCCGCCGACCTGGACGGGTTGCGGTCGTTCTGGGACGCGACCGGGCCGGACGCCCGGGTGCAGGTGGCGGAGCAGTACCTGCTGTCCCCGCACAACGCGGCCCGCCTCGAGCTGGTCCGGCAGGGTTCGCTGGGGACCCCGACCTCGGTCCAGGTGTCCTCCACCCAGCTGCACCACGCCACCTCGGTGGTCCGCGGGTTCCTGGGTCTCGGCGCGGAGCCCGCCCGGGTCGTGGCGAGCGCCACGACGGCCCCCCTGGCCGACCCGATCACCCGCGCCGGCTGGACCGGGAACGCCGCACCGCGCCCCCAGGTCACCACGATCGCCACGTTCGACTTCGGCGACGGCCGCAGCGCGCTCTACGACTTCACCGAGACCCAGACCCGCAACCCGCTGCGCCACCGGCGGCTCGTGGTGCGCGGCAGCCTCGGGGAGCTGGTCGACGACCGCCTCGTCCGCCTCGCGGACGCGACCACGGTGCTGACGTCCTCGATCGAGCGTCGCCAGACCGGGCACCACCAGGACGTCCAGGGCTTCGACCTCGACGTCCTCTCCGCGGACGGGGAGGTCCTGTTCCGCAACCCCTACGTCGGGGCGCGCCTCTCCGACGAGGAGATCGCGGTCGCCACGCTGCTGGAGCGCGCGGGCACCTGGGCCCGCGGTGAGGGGCCCGGACCGTACCCGTTGGCCGAGGCCGCCCAGGACCAGCTGCTGTCGCTGGCCATCACCGAGGCGCTGGCCACGGGCGGGCCGGTGCGGACGGCGGGCGAGGCGTGGGCCGGGGCGCTCGGCCGGTGATGCCCGACGGTGATGCCCGACGGTGATGCCCGACGGTGATGCCCGACGGTGATGCCCGACGGTGATCAGGCGGGCGAGCGGCGGGTGCTCCCCCGGACCATGTCGTCGGCGATCCGGGCGGCTCCGGCGAGGACCGTCAGGACCGGGTTCACCCCGCCGTTGGTGACGTGCAGGGACGCGTCGACGACGCGGAGGTTCCGGTAGCCCCAGACCCGTCCGAACGGGTCGGTCACCGAACGCGCGGGGTCCGTTCCCGTCCGGGCGGTCCCCGCCTGGTGCTGACCGCCGCTCGGCCCGGGGCCCGGCGGCGGGCGGCGCGCCACCCGCGACGCGCCGGAGGCCGACAGCCAGTCCGCGGCCCGGGCCGAGAGGAACTCCTGGGTCCGCCGGTCCTCGTCGTGGATGCCGCCCGAGAACCGCGCGACCGCGACCCCGGAACCGTCCCGCACGCGGGGGTCGAGGCGCACCCGCGACGACGCGAGCGTGACCTCCTGCGCCGGTCCCACGACCTGCACCAGGTGCCGGGCCAGTTCCCGCAGCCCGGAGCGGGCGGCCGGTCCCCACGCCGGGAGGAAACCCGCCGCCACCAGCGCCCGGCGGGTGCCCGCGGGCGTGGGGACGAACTCGTTCGCGAGCATCCCGCCGCCCACGAGGCCGGGGTTGCCGTGCCGGAAGTCGCCGGTCGCGATGGCCGGCCCGGGCCCGAGGAGGTCCACGACCTCCTCGGCGAACACCGCGGTGGCCCCGCCGTAGACGTGGCCCTGCAGGTGGCGCCCGACCTGGTCGGTGGCGTTGCCCATCCCCGCCGGGTCGCCGTCGTGCGCGCTCGTCAACAGCACCCGCGCCGTCTCCACGGCCCCGGCGGCCAGCACGACCTCCTCCGCGAGGACGGTGCGCCGCCAGGCGACGCCGTCGAGGGTCCCGACGAGGGAGACCCCCGCGACGCGGCCGGCGGTCCCGGGCAGGACGCGGTCCACCCGCGCGCCGGGCACGACGTCGCAGTTCCCGCTCGCCACCGCCCACGGCACGGCCGTGTTGTGGGTCCCCGTCTTGGCGTCGACGGGACAGGCGAAACCCACGCACTGCGCGCACCGGGCACAGGCCGCCCGACCGCCGAAATCCTGGGTGTTCACCAGCAGCGGGACGGCCGTCGTGCTCAGGCCGAGGGTCGAGGCCCCCGCCGCGAGCAGCCGTTCCTGGACCCCGCCCGGCAACGGCGGCATGGGGTACGGCCGACGCCGGGGCCCCGCCGCGGTGTCCCCCTCGGCCCGGCCGCTGACGCCGAGGGTCCACTCGATCTCGTCGTAGTAGGGCTCGAGGTCGGCGTAGCCGATGGGCCAGTCCGCCAGTGCGCTGCCGTCGGGAACCCCGTAGCGGGTGGCCATCCGGAAGTCGTCGGGGGCGAACCGCCAGGCCTGCGCGCCGTAGACCCGGGTGCCGCCGCCCACGAGCATCGCGTTGGCGTTCCACCCGCCGTCCCCCGGCTGCAGCACCCGACCGGCCAGCGTGCGCGGGTCCTCAGCACCGCGCGGTCCGGTCAGCGGGTCCAGACCGGTCGCCGCCCGCGGGTTGCGCAGGTGGTCGCGCGAAAGTTCCGCGGTGCCCGGCCAGTCGCCTCGTTCGACGAGCAGCACCCGACGGCCGGACTCCGCGAGCTTCCACGCCGCGACCCCACCGCCGGCGCCGGAACCGACGACCACCACGTCGTAGCGGTCCCCGACCTCGCCCGGGGTGCGGAAACCCGCGGCGACGTCGTCGACCCCGGCGATCGGCGTGGTCCGGCCGGGGTGCCACCGCAGGTCCGGCCAGGTCGAGGGGTTCGCGAGGTGGACGTCGGCGACGAGGTCGACGAACCAGCGGAACTCCGCGTCGTCGGCTTCGGGGAACCCCGCACCGACCCGGGCGAGCACGTCCCCGACCCGGCCCGCCCAGTCCGGGCGGTCCACGGTCAGGACGGTCGAGAGGTCGCCGGCGACCCGCGCCGCCACCTCGTCCTCGACCGCGAGGACGTCGCGCAGGACGGCCCGCAGGACCGCCCCGTCCACGGGGGACCCCGGTCCGGCCACGTCGCTGCCCACCACACCGGGAACCCTAGGGTGCGACGATGCCCCGGTGAACCCCGTCCGCCCCCGCACCGCGGTCCTGGGCTCCGGGGAGGTCGCGTGGGACGCCGCGGTCGTCCCGGCCGACGACGCGGCGCTGCGGGGCGAGGGGTGCTTCGAGACGATCCTGGTCCACGGCGGCCGGCCCGCGCACGTGGTGCGGCTCGAGGAGCACCTGGACCGCTTCGAACGGTCGGCCGCCGCCCTCGACACGTTCTTCGACCGGGCCGGGTGGACCGCCCTGAGCGCGGCCCTCGTGGACGAGGTACCGGACGGCGTCGAGGCGGTGCTGCGTCTCTCCCTGTCCCGCAGCGGCTCGGGGGTGGCGACGGTCCGGCCCCTGCCCGCGTCCGTGCTGGCGGGACGCGACGGGGTGCACGTCGCCACCCTGGCCCGGGGGACGGTGGCGGTGGCCGACGCGCCGTGGTTGCTCGGCGCGGTGAAGACCTCCTCCTACGCGGTGAACGGGGCCGCGCTGCGCGAGGCGGCCCGCCGCGGCGCCGACGACGCGCTGTTCGTGGACGCGCAGGGGTTCCTGCTGGAGGGGCCGACGGCGAACCTCCTCTGGCACCTGGACGGGGCGTGGCACACCCCGGTGCCGGCCGGGCGCGGGGTCCTCCCGGGAACCACCCTGGCCGCGGTCGGACCCGCCCGCGAGGTGCTGCGCCGCCCGGAGGAACTCCTCCGCGCCGACGGGGTGTGGCTGCTCTCGAGCCTGCGGGGCGCGGCGGCGGTCCTCAGCGTCGACGGGACCCCGTTGCCGGGCGACGCCGACCTCACCCGGCGCCTGCAGCAGGTCGCACTGGAACGCCCACCCCTTCACTGAGAGTTCTCCCGCCCTGCACAGCGATGTCACCTGGACCCGACAGCCTTCGCCGGGTGTCGATCCCCTCCTCCCCCTTCTCGCGCCGTTCGCTCCTCGCCGCCGGTGGCAGCGGCCTGCTCGTCCCCGGGCTGATGCGTTCCGGGATGCCGAGCATCACCCACGGCGTCCAGTCCGGTGACGTCACCTCGAACACCGCGACGATCTGGACCCGCGCCGACCGCACCGCCCGGATGTTCGTCCAGGTCTCCCCCACGGGTTCCTTCGGCGCCGACTGCCGCACCTACCGCGGACCGCTGCTCACCGCGACGAGCGACTTCACCGGGCGCCTCGACGTCACCGGGCTGCCGTCCGCCGCCGACGTCCCCTACCGGGTGGTCCTCGGCGAACCCGACGCCCACCGCCCGGACGGCGACTCGCTCGAGGGTTTCCTGCGCACCGCCCCCACGACGGGCGACCACCGGCGCATCCGGTTCCTCTGGAGCGGTGACCAGGCCGGTCAGGGCTGGGGCCGCAACCCCGACCTCGGGGGTTTCCCCATCTACCGGTCGATGGCCGAACGCGACGCCGACTTCTTCCTGCACTCCGGGGACACCATCTACGCCGACGGCGTCATCTCCGGCGACGTGACCCTCCCGGACGGCCGGGTCTACCGCAACGTCGTCACCGAGGCGAAGTCGCACGTGGCGCAGACCCTCGACGACTTCCGCGGGGCGTTCCGGTACAACCTGGAGGACCAGGCGTACCGCGACTTCTTCGCCAGGGTCCCGCAGGTGAACCAGTGGGACGACCACGAGGTGCACAACAACTGGTTCCCGCACGAGATCCTCGACGACGACGCCTACCAGGAGAAGCGCGTCGACGTGCTGTGGATGCGCGGCGAGCAGGCCTGGCGCGAGTACGTCCCGATCTCGTCGCGCCGCGACGGGAAGGTCTACTCCCAGTTCTCCTTCGGCCCGCTGCTGGACGTGTTCGTCCTCGACATGCGGACCTACCGCGACGCGAACCCGTGGGGTTGGGCCGGTGGCGGGGTCCGTCCCGACGGCGGGATCCTGGGGACGGAGCAGGCGCAGTGGCTGGTGGAGGCGATGTCCGCCTCGACCGCGCGGTGGAAGGTCGTCCAGGCCGACATGCCGATCGGGCTCGTCGTCCCCGACGCCGCGTCGAACGGGATCGAGGCGATCGCGCAGGGCGACCCAGGGGTGCCGCGCGGGCGGGAACAGCAGATCGCCTGGATCCTGCGGGAGCTGAAGAACCGCGGGGTCCGCAACCACGTCTGGCTCACCGCGGACGTGCACTACACCGCCGCCCACCACTACGACCCCTCGCGCGCGGCGTTCACGGAGTTCGACGACTTCTGGGAGTTCGTCTCCGGGCCGCTGCACGCGGGTTCCTTCGGCCCCAGCGAGCTGGACGCGACGTTCGGGCCGGAGGTCGTGTTCCAGTCCGTTCCGCCGCACGCGAACACCTCGCCGCTGGAGGGCTCGCAGTTCTTCGGTGAGGTCGAGATCGACCCAGACACCGAAGGGCTCACGGTGACGTTGCGCGACATCGCGGGGGCGGCGCTCTGGAACCGGACGCTGCAGCCCCGGGGTTGAGCGAGTGGAGCGTTCCGCGGCTCGCGCAGGCCTCAGGGCCGCGGAACGCTCCAGTCCGTGTCGGTGGTGAGGGCGCCCAGCGGGGCCCGCAGCTTCAGCAGCACCTCGGCGACCTCGGCGTCCGGGTCGGAGTCGAGCACGATCGCGCCGCCCGCCCCGACCCGCCACTCCTGGCCCACGAGGACGGCGGTGCGGATGACGACGGCGAGGTCGGCCGCCCCGGTGGTGGAGAACCAGCCGATCGTCCCGGAGTAGATTCCCCGGGCCCGCTGTTCCAGGGCGTCGATGATCTCCGTCGTCCGGAGCTTCGGGGCCCCCGTCATCGAGCCGGGCGGGAAGCAGCTGCGCAGGCAGTCCACCGCCGACACCTCCGGGCGCAACCGCCCCCGCACGGTGGTGACGAGCTGGTGCACGGTGGGCAGCGTCTCGACCGTCATGAGGTCGGGCACCGTGACGCTGCCCGGGGTGCAGACCCGGCCGAGGTCGTTGCGGAGCAGGTCGACGACCATGAGGTTCTCCGCCCGGGTCTTCGGGTCGGCCTGCAGCGCAGCGGGATCGGTGTCGAGGGCCGCGGTCCCCTTGATGGGCCTGGTCTCGACCGCACCGGAACTGCCGATGCGCAGGAACCGTTCCGGCGAACTCCCCGCCACCACGACGTCACCGCAGCGCAGGTACGCCGCGTAGGGCGCCGGGTTGGCGCGCCGCAACCGGCGGTAGACCTCGAACGGGCGGCCCTGCGCGGGGACGCGGGCCTGCGTGGTCAGGCAGATCTCGTAGCTCTCCCCCGCCCGCAACTGCCGCTGCGCGGCGAGCACGTCCCGCCGGTAGTCCGCGGGCGCGGTGTCCAGGGTCACCGGGAGGTACTGCGCCGCAACCGGTTCCGGTAGCGGGGGGAGGTCGGCCAGCGCCTCGGCGGTCTCCCCGATCCACCGTGGTTCCGCACCGTCCAGCGACAACGCGACCACCCAGGTCACGTCCTCGTCGTGGTCGACGGCGACGAAGCGGTCGCAGAAGCTCCAGGAGCAGGCCGGGGTCGTGTCCCGTCGCGCGGTCGGGAACCCGCACTCGTCGCGCGCCTCGTACCCCGCCCACCCGACGAAACCCCCGGCGAACTCGAACGGCACCGCCTCCGCACCGACCGCGGTGCGTTCGCGCAGCGCCTCCGCCAGGGCGGCGAGGGAGTCCACGACGGTCCCGTCCCCGGCCCCCAGGAAGGAGAACCGCCCCGACCCCGCACCGCGTGCCGCGGAGTCCAGCCAGAACGCGGCGTCGGACCCGGCGAAGAGGTGGGCGAAGGCCCGTTCGGCGTCCACGGCGGGCCCGGTCCGCCGGGCGTGCAGCCGGTAGCGCGGACGCGCCGTCCAGCGTTCGCACCACCGCACGAAGTTCTCGACGATCCGCGCCCCCGTGGTGCTCGCGACCGACTCGGGGTGGAACTGCACCCCGACCAGCGGGCGGGTCCGGTGCCGCAACGCCATGAGGACCCCGTCGGACCCCCAGGCCAGGGCCTCCAGGGTCTCCGGCAGCGGTTCCGCGACCCGGAAGGAGTGGTACCGGGTCGCGGCGAAGCCGTCGGGCAGCCCGGCGAGCACCCCCGTCCCGTCGTGCCGGACCCGGTCCACGAAACCGTGCCGCGGCTGCGGAGCGAGGTCGACCACGGCCCCCTCGGCCAGCGCGATCCCCTGCATCCCCAGGCACACCCCCAGGACGGGGACCTGCGCGCGGGCGAGCACGTCGGCCGCCAGCCCGAAGTCCCGTACGTTGCCCGGGTGCCCCGGACCGGGCGAGACCACGATCCCCGCGAACCCCTCGAGGTCCAGCTCGCCGGGCGCGACGTCGTCGTCGCTCACCACGACCGGGTCGGTCCCGGTGGCGACCGCCAGCAGCTGGACCAGGTTGTGGGTGTAGGAGTCGTGGTTGTCCACGACGAGCCAGCGCACCGGCGAAGCGTGTCACACCACCCCGCCCGCGGGGACCCGCGGCGACGCGCCCGGGAGCCCGGTCGTCCGGTCCGGGACGACCGTGCGGCCGACCCCGGCGCACCGGGAACTGCGCGGTCACCGCGAGCGGGAGCCGGGCAGGTCCGTCGCGCCGCCGGGCGTCTCGTCCGCCCGCGCGCCCACCCCGCGATGCCCTCAGGCGACCGGTCGCAGGTGCGCGGCGAGGAAGCTGACCGCACTGCGGGTCAGCGTCCGCCGCGACTCCGCGCGGCGGTAGTCGTGCCCCTCGCCGGCCAGCTCGAGGTAGTCCACCTGCCGATCCAGCCCGCGCAGCGCGGCCACGATCTGGCGCGCCTCGCCGATCGGGACGTTGGTGTCCAGCTCCCCGTGCACGACCAGGAGGGGGACGTCGATCGCGTCGGCGCGACGCAACGGCGAGAGCTCCTCCAGCAGGACCCGGTCGTGTTCGGGGTGGCCGTACTTGCTGACCGCCGCCGCCCCGATCCAGGGTTCGGTGTCGCGGTAGAACGTCGTGAGGTCGCTCATGCCGCAGATGTCGATGCCGGCGGCGAACACCCCCGGCGAGAAGGCCAGCGAGGCCAGGGTGAGGTACCCGCCGTAGGAACGACCGGTGACGGCGATCCGGTCCGCGTCGGCGGACCCCCTGGCCACCAGGTGCTCGGCCGTCGCGAGGACGTCGGCGAAGGCGTCGTGGCGCTTCTCGACGTCGTCGGCGTGCACGAACTCCCGCCCGAAACCCGAGGAACCCCGCACGTTGGGGGCGAACACCGTGATGCCGGCGGCGACGAGGGTCTGGACCATCGCGTTGAAGGTGGGACGTTCCTGCGCCTCCGGACCACCGTGCAGGCTCAGGGCCGCCGCGCCGGACGGGTTCGGCGCCTCGTACAGCCAGCCGGTGAGCGTCAGCCCGTCGTGCGCCGCGTAGGTCTCCAGCGTGGGGACGACGAGGTCGCGGACGGGGAGTTCCGGTGAGTGCGTGATCCTCGTCCACTCCCCCGTCGCGGTGTCCAGGTGCCAGAGTTCGCGCGGGCGCGAGGGCCCCTCGACGCCGAGGACGACGCTGCGCCCGTCCCGGGAGAGGACCGGATCGGTCGCGACCAGACCCGGCAGACCGTGCAACCGGGTCCGTTCCCGCGTCGTGGTGTCGAAGAGTTCCAGCTCGCTGGCTCCGGCGACGTTCCACACCAGCAGCAGCAGCGTCCCGGCGTCGTCGCCGTCGACGAACTCGAGTTCCGCGTCGTCGCGGGCGGCGAGCGTCTGCGCCTCCCCGCGGTAGCCGTTGGGCCCGAAGGGCATACCGATCAGCTGGCGTCGCGGCAACCCCACGTCGGAGGCGAGGTAGACGTAGACCGGACCGGTGTCACCGGCGGGGGCCGGACGCAGCAGGGCCACGTCGGTGGAGCCGGTGGCCCCGTGCGGCAGCAGCGGCTGGTGCTCGTCGATGAGCCGGTCCACGACCACGCAGAACTGCTGGCCGCGTTCACCGTCGACGACGACCAGGAAGCGTTCCTCCTGCGAGACGTCGAGGACGTGGACGAGGTCACCCTCGGCCAGCGGGTCCAGCCGACCGGTCGCCGGGTCGCCGAGGTAGCAGCGCGAGGGTCTGCCCCCGACGGGCGGGAACGTCACCACGACCCGGTGGCCGCTGCGGGTCCAGGGGCCGAGTTCGGCGTGCTCGTGGGCGTCGCCCGCGATCCGGCGGGCGTCGCTGCCGTCGGGACGCACCACCCACACCTCGGTCCGCACGCCCCCGCCGACGGCCACCGAGCACGCGAGCCAGCGGCTGTCGGCGGCCCACGACACCGACACCACGGGGTCGGGTGAGAGGTGGACGTGACGCGCCGCGGGCATCTCCCCGTCCAGGACGACGTCCTGGATCCACAGCTGCGGGATCCCGGAGCGGTCGGAGACGAACGCGACCTGGCGGGCGTCGGGGGTCATCGTGGGTCGCCAGCTGCCCCACGCGGCGACGAGTTCGTCGCCCAGCGCGAGGGCGTCCTCCAGCGGGGAGGCGGACGGCGGATCCTGCTCGACGGTTCGGTGCTCCACACCCCCATGCTGCACCCACGGCCCCCGTCGCGGGGGAACGGGAGGCGCACCGGGACCCCGAGCCGCCCCGCTCACCCCACGTCGTGGTGCTGCAACCACATCTCCAGCAACGCCAACTGCCACAGCACGTTGGACCCCAGCGGGGTGCGGTCGACGTTGGGGTCGGCGAGCAACCGGTCGACGACCTCGGGCCGGAACAACCCGCGCCGCTTCGCCGCGGGGTCGGTGAGGGCGTCACGGACCCGCTGGAGGTACGGGCCCTCGAGCTGACGGATCGCCGGGACCGGGAAGTACCCCTTCGTGCGGTCGATGACGGCGTCGGGGACCAACCCGCGCGCCGCCCGCTTGAGGACCCCCTTCCCGCCGTCGGCGAGTTTCAGTTCCGGGGGGATCCGGCCGGCGAACTCGACGAGTTCGTGGTCGAGGAACGGGACGCGCGCCTCGAGGCCGTGCGCCATCGTCATGTTGTCGACGCGCTTCACCGGGTCGTCGACGAGCATGACGGTCGTGTCGTTGCGCAGCGCCGCGTCGAGCGAGGTCTCCGCGCCCGGACGGCCGAACACCTCGGTGATGAAGTTCCCCGGGGTGTCCGAGCCCGGCAGCCACTCCGGGGCCAGCACGTCGGCGAGGCCGGCGTAGCGACGGTCGAAGAACACCTGCGCGTAGGCCTCGACGGCGTCGGCCCGGGGAACCCCCGCCAGCGGTGGGTACCAGCTGTACCCGCCGAGCACCTCGTCCGCGCCCTGGCCGGACTGGACGACCTTGACCGACTTCGAGACCTCCTGCGACAGCAGCAGGAAGGCCACGCAGTCGTGGCTGACCATGGGTTCGCTCATGGCGTCCACGGCCGCGTCGATCCCCGGCAGCAGCCGGGAGGAGTCGACGTGGATGCGGTGGTGGTCGGTCCCGAACTCCTTCGCGACCAGCGAGGAGTACTCGTACTCGTCGCCCGACTCCCCGCCGGCGGAGTCGAACCCGATGCTGAACGTCGCCAGGTCGCGCTGACCCGCCGCGTCGAGCAGGGCCACGACGAGGCTGGAGTCGAGACCACCCGAGAGGAGGACCCCGACGGGGACGTCGGCGACCATCCGGCGTTCCACCGCGACGCGCAGCTTCTCCAGCAGGCCCTGTTCCCAGTCCCGTGCGCTCCAGCCGGCGAACTCCTGCGAGCGGGTGAACTCCGGTTCCCAGTAGGTCGTGTCGGTGGACCTCCCGTCGCGCTCGACCACGCGGACGGTCGCGGGTGGGAGCTTGCGCACCCCCGCCAGGATCGTGCGGGGGGCGGGGACGACGGAGTGGAAGGTCAGGTACTGGGCGAGCGCCTCGCGGTCGATGCTGGTGTCGACACCGCCACCGGCGAGCAGGGCCTGAACGGTGGAGGCGAACCGCACCCGGTCGGCCCGGGTGTCGACGTAGAGGGGTTTGATCCCGAGCCGATCGCGGGCCAGCACCAACCGGCCGCTCTCGTGTTCCACCAGGGCGATCGCGAACATCCCGAGCAGGTGCTCGACGAAGCGGGTTCCCCACTGCGCGTAGGCCTTCTCGACGACCTCGGTGTCGGAGGTGGAGAAGAACCGGTGCCCGGCGGCCTGCAGCTCGGCCCGCAGTTCCCGGTAGTTGTAGATGCAGCCGTTGAAGACCACGGTGATCCCCGCGGTGTTGTCGACCATCGGCTGCGCACCCGCGGGTGAGAGGTCGATGATGGAGAGCCGTCGGTGGCCCAGCGCGACGGGACCGCGGGCCCAGATCCCGTCCCCGTCCGGTCCCCGGTGCACCAGGCAACCGGTCATCCGGGCCAGCGCCGCGACGTCGGCGCTCGCCCCGTCGAACCTGACCTCACCGGCGAGTCCGCACACGGGTCTCCCCCTCCTGGTCGTCGTCGCCGCGCAGGATCCAGGTGTCCTTGGCGCCGCCGCCGCGCGAGGAGTTCACGACGAGGCTGCCCTCGGGCGCGACCCGGGTGAGGGCGACGTCCGCGAGGTGGCACTCCTCCTCGCCCGTCCCCGTGACGTAGACGAACGCCCGCAGGTCCACGCGTCGCGGTTGCAGCGTCGCGCTCCCGGCGTTCCAGCTCGGCACGGAGGACAACTGCACGACCTCCTGCGCGACCCAGTTCGACGGTTCCGCGGCGATCTCCTGGCGTCGGGCCGCGACCTCCGCCGCGCTCGCGTAGGGCCCGATCAGCACGCCCTCACCGCCGTATCCGTCGACGGGTTTCGTCACGAGTTCCCCCACGCGTTCCAGCACGGCCCGACGTTCGACCTCGTCGCTGAGGCGGTAGGTGGGCACCGACTCCAGCAGCGGGCGTTCCTCGAGGTAGTAGTTGATGAACTCCGGCACCGAGCGGTACATCGCCTTGTCGTCGGCGATGCCGTTGCCCGGCGCGTTGGCCAGCACGACCCCGCCCGCGACGGCGACGTCGAAGACCTCCTGGCCGATCCGGCGCCCGGCGTGGTCGCAGAGGTCCAGCAGTTCCCCGTCGAGGCGGAGGTAGACGGCCCCGACGGGGTCCCCCGTCCCCCGGTGCACGACACGGCCGCGCTGCACGTCGAGGTCGTCGGCGCCGACCAGCAGCAACCCGGCCCCGTCGGCGAGCTTGCGGTGCTCGAACCAGGCGGCGCTGGCCGGGCCGCTCGAGAGCAGCACCGGGCGCATCCCGGGACGCGAGCGCGACAGCAACGTCGAGCGCAGGCGCTCGAAGGCGGTGGCCGGGTCCAGCATCGCCGGTGGCCGCGGCATGTCGGGCACGACCGCGTCCACCAGCGCCCGGGCCGCGATCCCGTAGGCGACACCGCTGGGGTTGCGGACGTTGTCCTCCAGGACCCGCCAGCCGCCGTACTCGTTGCGGATCAGGTCGAAACCCATGACGGGCGCGCGCACCACGTCGTCGGGCAACCGCGTCGCCTGCGACTCCCACCCCGGGGCGCCGACGACGGCGTCGCGGGTCAGGACCCCGTCGTGCAGGATCCGCTGGGCTCCGTAGACGTCGCGCAGGAAGCACTCGATCGCCCGGGCCCGCTGCACGAGACCGCGCCGCACCTGCTGCCACTCGTGGGGCAGGATCACGCGCGGCACGAGGTCGACGTGGAAGGGCTTCTCCACGAGACCCTCCGGGCCGCTCACCACGTAGGCGAGGTGGCGCTCACGCGCCCAGGCGTCCCGTTCGGCCTCGGCCGCGGCGACACCGGCCGGGCCCAGGGTGCGGACGTGCTCGATGACCTCGCGGTAGGCGGGGCGCGGCTGGGCGCTGACGCCCACGGCCTCGTCCCCGGCGCGGGTGCGGTAGCGCCGCAGGGCGGCCGTCGCCGGGGCCTCCCCGGCGGCCGAGCCGTGGGTCTCCTCCACGACGAGACGCACGACGTCGTCCAGTTCGCCCCGTTCGACGAACGCCGCGCGCTGGCGGTCGGCGGAGTTCCCGCGGGCGAGCGTCGCCTCGGTGAGCTCCGCCACCTCGTCCCAGTCGCCCAGTTCCTCCAGCTGCGGACGCAGCCGCCCCAGCAGCGTGCGGACGGCTTCCGGGGCCGGCAGCGGGCGCGGGTGGTCGTTGCCGTCGAGGAGGTCGCCGGAGAGACCACCGCGGGCGGCCTGCCAGATCCCGGCCCGGTAGAGCGGCGAGGGGGCCTGCGGCCGCGGGCGCCCGGCCTCGATGTCCAGCTCGGCGGCGCGTACGCTGGCGCGGAACAGCCCGGCGATGAGCACGGCGTCGTCGACGAGCGGGCAGGCGTCGCAGACGCGGAGTTCCAGGGTGGGCGCGTGCGAGCTGGGCCGGACGTCGAAGTAGGCCATCTTCCGGTCGGCGATCACCCCGGAGGCGATGAGGTCGTCGAGGAGTTCGTCGTACTCCGCGGCCGACTCCAGGGCACCAGTGGTCCCGGCGCTGGGCCAGCGTTGCCAGATCGTGGTGCGGATGCTCGCGTAGCCGGTGTTCTGACCGTTCCAGAACGGCGAGCTGGCCGAGAGGGCCAGCAGGACGGGGAGGGTCGGGGCGATCCGCTGCATGATCTCGACGGCCAGGTCCCGGTCGGCGATCCCGACGTGGATCTGGGTGCCGCAGATGAGCTGTTCGTCCACCAGGAGCCGGTACTGCTCCTGCATGCGCCCGTAGCGTCCGGTCGCGGTGAGCTCGAAGTCGGTGAACGTCGAACGAGGTGCCGTGCCGACGGCGGCGACCCCGAGCCCGTCGCGGCTGGCGGCCTCGACCAGTCCCTTGCGCAACCGCAGGAGTTCCTCGCGCAGTTCCGTCAAGGTCGACACCACGTCGGTGTTGGTCTCCACCGTGGTGCGTTGCAGTTCGGCGGAGTAGGAGGCGCTGTCCAGCCGGGACAGCACCTGGGGAGCGCGTGCCGACAGTTGCCAGCTCTCCAGGTCGATCAGGTGGAGTTCCTCTTCCGCTCCGAGAGTCATCTCCGCGCCCATTCCCACAAGCTAGACCTCATCGCCGGTCGTGCCGCCGGAGACGGGCCGCGAAACAAGACCTTTACGTGGAGACCGTCATTTGTGACACTCAGTAGTCAGTCGATCGCTGCGGGCAGTCGTGCCACGATGTCACCGTGGACTTCCCCACCCTGCTCGACGAGCTCTACGCGGTGCCGCCCGGCGAGTTCACCGCGACCCGGGACCGCTGGGCCCGTGAGGCCCGCGACGACGGGGACCGCGAACTGGCCGGTCGGATCGCCGGCCTGAAGAAGCCCCCCGTCCCCGCGTGGGCCGTGAACCTGCTCGTCCGCGAACGCCGCGACGAGGTCGAGCAGCTGCTGGAGCTCGGGGCCGCGATGCGGGAGGCGACGGCCTCGCTCGCCGGGCCGGAACTTCGTGAGCTCGGGGTGCAGCAGCACCAGGTCCTGGACGCGATGCGCGTCCAGGCCGGGCGGCTCACCCTCGCCGCCGGCGTGCGTCTCAGCCTCGACGTGGGCGAGAAGGTCGTCGCCACCCTCCGCGCCGGCATGAGCGACCCCGCGGCCGCGGACGTCGTCCGCTCCGGGACGCTGGTCCGCCCGTTGGAGGCGACGGGTTTCGGCGAGGTCGACCTCGACGGGGCGAGCGCCGCGGACTCCCCCGTCCGCCCCGCCCCCGCGGCGAAGAAGACCCACGCCCGCCGACCGGTGCCCCAGGACGAGCTGAAGGCGCGGCGGGAGGAGAGGGCGGCCCAGGAGGCCGAACGCGAACGGGCCGAGGCCGAACGCCGCGAACGCGAGCGGCGCGAGCTCGAGGAGGCCGTCGACGCGGCCCGCGAGGAGCTGGCGGAGGCCCGCGACGACGCCGGCACCGCCGCTGCCGAACTCGGCTCGGCCCGGCGTCGCAGCGAGGACCTCGCCCGTCGGCAGGAGGACCTGCAGGCCAAGCTCGCCGCGGTCACCGAGCAGCTCGACGCCGCCACCGACACCCTGCGTTCGGCCGAACGCGGTGCCCACAGCGCCGACGAGCGCGTCACCCGCGCCCAGCGCGAACTCACCCACCTCGAGACCCGGCTCCCCTCCGACCCCTGACCCTGCGGGGGTTCCCGGCGGGATCACGGGCAGGGGGGTGGGTCAGGACTGGTCGGTGGGGCAGACCCAGGCGGTGCGGCCCGCCAGGGTCCAGCTCCGGACGGGCGTCCCGCACCGGCGGCAGGTCTCGCGCTCGTAGACCCAGCGCTCGTCCGGCGCGCTCGGGTCGGAGACCACCTGGCCCGCCTCGAGCCCCAGGGTGAGGTGCTCGACGGCGAGGTCCCAGAGCAGAGCGGCCTCCTCGACGTCGATGCGGCGGGACGGGTCGATCCCCGCGAGGAAGAGCAGTTCCGCCCGCCAGGCGTTGCCGATCCCGGCCCAGACCGACTGGTCCAGCAACGTCGCCCCCACGACCCCCCGGGCCGCGGCGAGCCGCTGCGCCGCCCCGTCGCGGGCGGTCGCGCCCGCCCGCAACGGGTCCGGACCGAGGGTCGCCAGCAGTGCGTCGCGCGCGTCCCGATCCAGCGCCTCGCACCTGCTGGGCGCGATCAGCGAGAACGCCGCGCGCTCCCCCACCAGCCGCATCCTCGTCCCGCCCCGCGGGAGCAGGCCCAGGTCCTCGGTGCGCAGGAAGAACCCCCGCAGCCCCAGGTGCACGTGGAGGTCGGGTGCCTCCTCGAAGGAGTGCAGCAGGTGCTTGCCGTAGGCCTGGACGTCGAGGAGGCGGTGCCCGTCGAACGGGGTCGCGTCGAACTTCCCCTGCGGGCTGGTCACGGACAGCACCTGACCCGCCAGCGCCTCGCGCTGGTCGCGGGCGTGGCGGTGCAGGACGTGGGCCTCGGGCACGTCAGCCCAGCGCCGCGGGCCTGGCCGGGGTGGACAACCACTCGTCGAAGAACGCGGTGAGGTCCTGCCCGCTGACCTGCTCGGCGAGGGCGACGAACTGCGGGGTGGTCACGGCCCGGCCCCGAGCAACGCCCCGACCACTCTGCGCACCATGGCCGGACCCTAGTGCCGCTGAGCGGATCCGGTGAACCCTCGGGGTCTCGGGGCGCAGCAGGTCCAGGGACCTCTGGGCCGTCGGGCGTGGTGGGCGAGCCCCGGACGTTCGTCGGCCTCGATGACGACGTGGGTCCGGTCGCGGACCACCCGGACGAACACGTCCGGGTTCCGGTCCCGCGGGGCGCGGTAGCGGTTCAGCGGCAGCCGGAACGTGATCGAGGGGACCAGGAACAGTTCGTGCGGCGCGAGAACGACCAGCACCCGGGGGTCCCGCACGTACACGGCGATGTCGCGTTCACCGGTCTCCTCGGCGCGCAGGCGTCGACCACGTCCCGCTGGTCGGCGAACGTCTGCCCGAACACCAACCGACCCCAGCCCATGTCCAGGACGACGTCGGCAGCCATCTCGGCGGTGAACCACGTGGGTGGCCGCTGCCGGTTCCGGCTGGAGATCGCCGGCACGTCCAGGGAACGGTGCCGCGACCCGGCCACCGCGGAACGTCGTCTCGTCGTGGTCACCGCTCGTCCCCGGTCAGGCGATGCCGTGCTGCTGCAACCACATCTCGAGCAGCCCCAGCTGCCAGAGCTTGTTCCCCCGCAGCGGGGTGAGTTCGGAGTTCGGGTCTCCCAGCAGCCCGTCGACGTAGCCGGGGCGGAACAGCGCCCGGTCCCGGGCGGCCCGGCTGGTGAGCGCGTCCGTCACCAGCCCGAGCACCTCGCCCTCGAGGTGGGTGATCGCCGGGACGGGGAAGTACCCCTTCGGCCGGTCGATGACCTCGCGCGGGATCATCCGGTACCCGACCCTCTTGAGGATCCCCTTGCCGCCGCCGGCGAGTTGCAGCTCCGGCGGGATCGCGGCGGCGAGTTCGACGAGTTCGTGGTCGAGGAAGGGGACGCGCGCCTCCAGCCCCCACGCCATCGTGGTGTTGTCGACGCGCTTCACCGGGTCGTCGACCAGCATGACCTCGGTGTCCAGGCGCAACGCGGCGTCGACGGCCGTGTCCGCCCCGGGTCGGGCGAAGTGCTGTTCCAGGAACTCGCGCGACACGTCGGTGGAGGTGAGCCACTGCGGGTTCAGGACCCGCGCCACCCCCGCGTGGTCGCGGTCGAAGAACGCCGTCGCGTAGGCGTCGACCCCCTGGGCCGGGGTGAGTCCGGACAGCGGTGGGTACCAGTGGTAGCCACCGAACACCTCGTCGGCCCCCTGACCGGACTGCACGACCTTGGTGGTCTGCGAGACCTGCTGCGAGAGCAAGTCGAAGGCGACGACGTCGTGGCTCACCATGGGTTCGCTCATGGCGTCGACCGCGTGCTCGAGCGCCCCGACGAGTTCGGCGCCGGACACCCGGATGCGGTGGTGGTTCGTCGCGAACCGCTGCGCGATCGCGTCGGAGTACTCGAACTCGTCCCCGTCGCGACCACCCATGGACTCGAAGCCGATGGAGTAGGTGGCGAGGTCGGTCTGGCCCTGTTCGGCGAGCAGCGCGGTGATGAGGCTGGAGTCGAGACCGCCGGAGAGCAGGACGCCGACGGGGACGTCGGCGACGGTCCGCCGCGCCACCGCGGTGCGCAACGACGCGAGGACCGCGTCCTCCCAGTCCTGCTCGGAGAAGGAGGCGTACTCCTCGCGTCGCACGTGGTCGGGGGCCCAGTACCGGTGCTCCCGGCTCCGCCCGTCGGCCTCGATCACCCGGACGGTGGCCGGTGGCAGCTTCCGCACACCCTGCAGGACGGTGTGCGGCGCGGGGACGACGGCGTGCCAGGAGAGGTAGTGGTGCAGCGCGACGGGGTCGATCGTGGTGTCCACGTCGCCCGCCGCGAGCAGCGCCGGCAACGAGGAGGCGAACCGCAACCGACCCGGGGTCTGCGCCAGGTAGAGAGGTTTGACGCCGAGGCGGTCGCGCATGAGGACGACCCGGCCGGAATCACGTTCGTGGACGACGACGGCGAACATCCCGACGAGGTGGTCGACGACGTCGACGCCCCAGCGGTGGTACCCCTTGACGATGACCTCGGTGTCCGAGGTCGAGGTGAAGCGGTAGCCGTACCCGATGAGTTCCTCGCGCAGCTGCGGGTAGTTGTAGACGCAGCCGTTGAAGACGACGGTGAGACCGAGGGCGGGATCCTGCATCGGCTGGGCGCCGCAGGCGGAGAGGTCGATGATCGAGAGCCGGCGGTGCCCGAAGGCGACCCGCCCCTGGGCCCAGACGCCTTCGCCGTCCGGGCCGCGGGCGGCCATGGCCTGCGACATCCGCTGGACGGCGGCCACGTCCGCCGCCCGACCGTCGAACCTGACTTCACCGCAGAGACCGCACACGTCCGACCATCCAACCCTCGGGTCAGCCGGGGGGCCAGGTGAAGTCGCGTCCGCCGAGGACGTGGCCGTGCACGTGGAAGACCGACTGGCCCACCGCCGTCCCCGTGTTGAAGACCAGCCGGTACTCCCCGCCGCAGCGCTCGTCGGCGATCTGCTGGGCCACCGCCACGAGGCGGGCGAGGGTCTCCGGGGCCGCCGCAGCGAGCTCCGCGACGTTCTCGAAGCGCTCCCGCGGGACGACCAGGACGTGGACGGGAGCCTGCGGGGCGACGTCCTCGAAGGCGACGACGAGGTCGTCGGAGTGGACGATCGTCGCCGGGACCTCCCCCGCCACGATCTTGAGGAACAGGTCGTCGGGGGCGCGCTGCACGCGGGAGACCTCGGGCATGCCCCGCACGCTACCGGGCCGTCTCCGTGGGGGATCGTTGCCTCCCCGGTCCCACCAGACGTCACCGGGGAGGCAACGATCCCACCGGCGGACGCGGCGTGCCCCCGACGAGTCGGGAAATGATCTCCGGTTGGATGTCAACCGTGACCCTGCGTGACTCGTCTGTGCACTGTGATGGTGACGAAGGAGCGGCTGGTCGTGGTTGACGACCCGCGCTCGTGGACGGCCGACGAGGCGGTCAGTGCGCTCTACGCGGCGCACTGGCGGCGCTTCGTCGGCCTCGCGGCGTCCCTGATGGGCGAGACGGCGAGCGCCGAGGAGGTCGTCGCGGAGGCGTTCGTGACGCTGCACGGGCGCTGGAACCGGCTCGCGGACAAGGGGTCGGCGGTCGCCTACCTGCGCACGAGCGTCGTGAACGGGGCCCGTGACGTCGTGCGGCACCGGGTCGTCACCGACCGCAAGCGTCCCCTGCCGGACCCGGAGCCGGCGGGTCCGGAGGAGCAGGCCGTGCGGGCCGCGGAGCACCGGATGGTGCTCGGCGCGCTGGACGGGTTGCCGACCCGGCAACGGGAGGTCCTGGTGCTGCGGTACCAGGGCGAGATGTCCGAGGAGGACATCGCGGCCGCGCTCGGCATCAGCCGGGGTGCGGTCAAGACCCACGCGCACCGCGGGTTGTCCGCGTTGCGCACGGCCATGTCGCGCGAGGAGCAGCAGTGAACGAGGAGACCCCGCTGGGTCCGCTGCCGGATCCCGCCGGCCACGACGAACTCAGTCCCACCGCCAGGCAGCTGCAGGACGCCCTCGCCGCCCGTGCGGCCGGGGTGCAGCCGACCGACCGTCTCGAGGAGATCCGCATGACCAGCCGAGCCAACCGTCGTCGTTCCCGCACCCGTGGCGGGCTGGTGGCGGCGGGGGTCGCGGCCGTCGTCGTCGTCGGTGGCGGCGCCTACGCGCTGGCCCAGCGCGGGAGCGACAACGTGACGACGGTGGCCAGCACGTCGTCCTCGTCCTCGTCGACGACGTCGACGACTCCGGCGACCTCGCCTACCTCCACGACCCCGGCGGCCACGCCGTTGGAGAGCGCCGGGAACACCTCCTCGACCGGCTCGACCTCCTCGGTCACGTCCGGACCGGTCAGCTCGACGCCGACGGCGACGGGGACGGGGGGCACGCTGCCCACCGGTGCGACGTCGGTGCCGGTGTACTGGCTGGGCGGGCAGCCGGCGAAGCTGTACCGCGAGTACGTGAAGGCCGGGTCGGGCGCGAACGACGCGACCAACGCGTTGCGCGCCATGCTGTCCGGCTCCCCCACCGACCCGGACTACTCGAGCCCGTGGTCGAAGGACGCGACCGCGACGGTGAGCGAGGCGGGCGGCAAGCTCGTCGTGGACGTGGCGGCCTCCGCGGCGTCGGGCTCGGCCGGTGACGCGACCCTGGCGTTGCAGCAGCTCGTCTACACGGTGACGGCGGCGGCGGGCGACGACCAGCCGGTCGAGCTCCGGGTCGACGGCAAGGTGGGGCAGTCCCTGTTCGGGACGAGCGTCCCGGCGTCGCTGTCGCGGGCGCCGCAGGCCGACGTGCAGGCCCCGGCGTGGATCACCTCGGTGTCCCCGAGCGCTGGTTCGGTCACGGTGAAGGGGGTCGGGACGGGTTTCGAGGGGACGCTGCTCTACACGTTGACGAACTCCGCCGGCGCCGAGGTGGCCCGCGACTCGGTGCAGGCCGGGGCGAACGGCACCTTCGCGGAGTTCTCGTTCACGGCGGCGGTGCCGGCGGGGACCTACACCCTGGCGGTGTTCGCCCCCGACGAGTCCGACGGCGAGGGCTCCGGCCCCGTCGGCGACACGAAGACCGTCACCATCCCCTGACCCTCCTCCCGCTCCGTGATCTTGCTGGGTCTCCCAGCAAGATCACGGTGCGGGTCAGCGACCGGAGAAGCGGCCGCGCAGCTTGGAGAAGACGCCCTGGTGGGCGGGGCCGAGCTTGCCGGCCGGCCGGACCTCGCCGCGCAGTTCGGCCAGGCGGCGGATCAGCTCCTCCTGCTCGTCGTCGAGGTCGCGGGGCGTCGTGACCTCCAGGGTGACGAGCAGGTCGCCGCGGCCCTGGGACCGCAGGTGCTCGGCGCCCTTCTGCTTGAGGGTGACGACCTCGCCGGCCTGGGTGCCGGGGCGGACCTCGACCTCCTCGTCACCGTCGAGGGTCTCCAGCGGGATGCTCGCGCCGAGCGCGGCCGCGGTCATCGGCACGTGCAGGGTGCAGAGGAGGTCGTCGCCGTTGCGGGTGAAGACCGGGTGCGGGCGTTCGTGGATCTCGACGTAGAGGTCACCGGGGGGACCGCCGGCGGTGCCGACCTCGCCCTGCGAGGCGAGCTGGATGCGGGTGCCCGTGTCGACGCCACCGGGGATGCGGATGGTCAGCGGGCGGCGGGCGCGGATGCGGCCCTCACCGGAGCACTCCAGGCACGGCGAGGGCAGCACGGTGCCGAAGCCGCGGCAGGTGGGGCAGGGCGCGCTGGTCATGACCTGGCCGAGCAGCGAGCGGACGACGCGCTGCACCGAGCCCTGGCCGTGGCAGATGTCGCAGGTCTGGGGGCTGGTCCCCGGCTGGCAGCAGGAGCCCTGGCACGTGGTGCACAGCACGGCGGTGTCGACCTGGATGGAGCGTTCGCCGCCGAACGCCGCCTCGGCGAGGTCGACGTCGACGCGGATGAGCGCGTCCTGGCCGCGCTGGGTGCGGCTGGCGGGAGCTCCCGCCCGACCGCCCCCGCCGCCCTGGCCGAAGAACGCGTCCATGATGTCGGAGAAGCCGAACCCCTGGCCGAAGCCGGCTCCGCCGCCGCCGGGCATGGACCCGCCGCGGTCGTAGGAGGCGCGCTTGTCGGGGTTGGAGAGCGTCTCGTAGGCCTGCGAGACCTCCTTGAACTGCTCTCCCGCGTCGGGGTTCACGTCCGGGTGGAGCTTGCGCGCGAGCTTGCGGTAGGCGCGCTTGATCTCCTCCGCCGAGGCGTCGCGGGAGACGCCGAGGACGTCGTAGTAGTCGCTCACGAGGTCGTGGTTCTCCTGTCGGTCTTCATCACGGGGCCGAGCTTCACTGGGACAGGATGCGCGAGACGTAGCGTGACACCGCACGCACCGCTGCCATCGTCGTCGGGTAGTCCATGCGGGTCGGCCCGAGCACGCCGAGGCGGGCGACGACGGTGTCCGGGCCGGTGCCGTAGCCGCTGGTCACGACGGAGGTGCCGTCGAGACCGAGGTGCAGGTTCTCGGCGCCGATCCGCACGGTGAGACCGCCGCGGTCGGCGTCCTCGGTCAGCTCCTGGACGAGGCGCAGGAGGACGACGTGCTCCTCGAGGGCCTCCAGGACGCTGCCGAGGGAGGTGCTGAGGTCGGCGCCGGACTTCACGAGGTTCGCGGTGCCGGCGATGACGACGCGTTCCTCCAGCCCCGCGGTGAGGCAGTCGCCCAGGGCGACGGCGACCTCTGCGGCGACGGCGAGGTCGCCGGGCGGGGTCTGCTGGACGAGGTCGGTGAGGTCGTCGCGGGCGTCGCGCAGCCGTTTGCCGACGACCCCGGCGTTGACGCGGGTGCGCAGGGCGGCGAGCTGGACGCCGAGGGACTCCGGGTCGGCGGCGGAGCGGACGTCGAGGACGCGCTGCTCGACGCGACCGGAGTCGGTGATGAGCACCAGCAGCGCGCTGCGCCCGCCGACGGGGACGAGCTCGACGTGGCGGACGGCGGCGCGCGAGAGCGAGGGGTACTGCACGACGGCGGCCTGGCGGGTGATCTGCGCCAGCAGCCGGACGGTGCGGTCGACGATGTCGTCGACGTCGTCGGCCCCTTCGAGGAAGGTCTGGATCGCCCGCTTCTCGGCCGGCGTCATGGGCTTGACGTTGGCGAGGCGGTCGACGAAGAGGCGGTAGCCCTTGTCCGTGGGGATGCGTCCGGCGCTGGTGTGGGGCTGGGTGATGTACCCCTCCTCCTCCAGCACGGCCATGTCGTTGCGGATGGTGGCCGGGGAGACGCCGAGCTGGTGACGCTCGACGAGCATCTTGGAGCCGACGGGTTCGTGGCTGGACACGTAGTCCTCGACGATGGCGCGGAGCACCGCGAGCCTGCGGTCGTCGCTCATCCCGTCCCCTCTCCCCACTGGCACTCGTGTCGTGCGAGTGCCAAGTCTAGGCCGTCACCGCACGGCCGCGCCTCCCCCGTCGACCACACGGGTCTGGTTAGCGTTCCGCGCGTGACCCGTTACGAAGACCGGTACGGCGGCGACGTGCTGTCCTCCGACCCGCACGCCCGCACGAACCCGAAGCCCACGCACCGCGACGAACCCGCCGTGCACGGCCTGGTCGTGGAGGACGTGGAGACCGGCTGGGTCGGGGCCGTCGTCCGGGTGGAGAAGAGCGGTGGTGTCCACGTCGTCGTCCTCGAGGACGGCCGCGGGCGCACCCGGACCTTCCCGCTGGGCCCGGGGTTCTGGGTCGAGGGGCAGCCCGTGCGTCTCGTCGCCCCGAAGGCCGCCGCCCCCGTGCGGGCCACCCGCACGGCCAGCGGTTCGGTGGCCGTGGCCGGGGTGGGCGCGAGGACGGCGCGCGCCTCGCGGATCCTCGTCGAGGGCCGGCACGACGCCGAGCTGGTCGAGAAGGTGTGGGGCGACGACCTGCGGGTCGAGGGGGTCGTCGTGGAGATGCTCGACGGGGTCGACGACCTGGACGCCGCGATCCGCTCCTTCGCCCCGCAGCGCGGTCGCCGGATCGGGGTCCTGGTCGACCACCTGGTGCCGGGGTCGAAGGAGTCCCGGATCGTGGCGCAGGTGTCGAAGAGCCCGCACGTGCTGGTGCTGGGTCACCCCTTCATCGACGTCTGGCAGTCGGTGCGCCCGGAACGCCTGGGGTGGCAGCGGTGGCCGACGATCCCGCGCGGGCAGGACTGGAAGCACGGGATCCTCGCCGAGCTCGGCTGGCCGCACGCCACCCAGGCCGACGTCGCGCACGGCTGGAAGCGGATCCTCGGCACCGTCCGCAGCTTCGCCGACCTGGAGCCCGCGCTGCTCGGGCGGGTGGAGGAACTGGTGGACTTCGTCACGGCCGACCTGGACGACCGCTGAACGACGCGCCAGGATCGGAGGGTGAGCAACCCCCAGCACCCGCCGCCGCCGCAGCCGCCGATGTACTCCCCCGCGCCGATGACGCCCGCGGACGAACGGATGTGGGGGATGTTCGGCCACCTCTCCGCGATCGCGGCGACCTTCGTCTCGTTGCCGTTCCTCGGCCCGCTGATCATCTTCCTGGTCCACAAGGACCGGAACGGGTTCGTGCGCGGGCACAGCGCCGAGGCCCTCAACATGACGATCTCCTTCGTCGTCTACGAGTTCGTGCTCGGCGTCGTCTGCTCGGTCCTGGCCCTGGTCACCTTCGGGCTGGCCTACGCCCTGATGGTCGTCCCGGCCGTCGTCTTCCTGGTCTGCGCGATCCTCGCGGCCGTCGCGGCGAACAGCGGCCGGGTCTACCGCTACCCGCTGATCTTCCGCCTGGTGCGCTGACCCCTCCCGGTGCGCCGGGCGGGGTTCAGGCGATGGCGCGCAGGTCCGCGGTCCGGGCCTCGAGGTCGCCGGCGAGGGGGATGACCGAGACGGTGGTGACCCCGGCGGCGGCGTAGTCCGCCAGCCGGTTCCGCACGTGCTGCGCGGAACCCACCAGGCAGGTCGCGTCCAGGAACCCCGCAGGGACGGCGGCCGCGGCCTCCCGGTGCCGTCCGGCCAGGAAGTGCTCCTGGACCTCGTCGACGGCGTCGGAGAAACCGAGGCGACGACCGAGGTCGGCGTAGAAGTTCTTCTCGCGCGACCCCATGCCCCCCAGGTACAGGGCGACGTAGCGACGGACGGGGAGTTCGGCCCGGGTCCGCTCCTCCCCCGTCGCGTCGGTGAGCAGCAGCGCGACGCTCGCCGTGACCTCGAAACCCTCGGCGGGCCGGGTACGCAGGGCGAACCCGGAGCGCAACTGGTCGAACTGCGTGGAGGAACTCTCCGGCACGAGGAACAGCGGCAACCACCCGTCGGCGATCTCGCCGGCGAGGGCGACGTTGCGCGGGCCGACGGCGGCGAGGTGGATCGGGAGGTCGGGTCGGGGCGGGGGTTGCATGAGCTTCAGCGGGATCCCCGGGCCGCCGGGCAGCGGCAGCGTGAGGTGTTCCCCGGCGTACTCGGAGGTCTGACGCGCGAGCAACCGCCGCACGACGTCGACGTACTCGCGGGTGCGCCCCAGGGGTTTCGCGAACGGCTGGCCGTACCACCCCTCGGCCACCTGCGGACCCGAGACGCCGAGCCCCAGGCGGAACCGGCCCCCGGAGATCCCGTCGAGGGTCGAGGCGCTCATCGCGGTCATCGCGGGGGTGCGGGCCGGGATCTGCAGGACGGCCGAGCCGAGCCCGATCCGCGACGTCCCCGCGGCCAACCAGCCCAGGACGCTGACCGCGTCGGTGCCGTAGGCCTCCGCGACCCAGGCCGAGGCGTAGCCGGCCTCCTCCGCCGCTCGCGCCAGCGACAGCGCCTGCGCCGCGGCGGGGCCGATCTCACCGGTGAGGTAGCCGAGGCTCAGTCCGAGGTCCACCCGCCCGACCCTAGACCTCGACGCAGCACCGGGCCGGGCGCGGTCAGCTCACGCAGGTACCGCGCCGAGCACGAGTCCGGCGAGCAGGGCGAAGTCCTGCGGGTCCAGCGGCACGAGGCCACGACGCAACCGGTACCCCCAGTTCGCGGACGCGGTCAGCGCCAGTCGGTCCCGGACCTCCTCGAGCGCCAGCGGCTGCACGGGTTCGTCGTCGACGAGACGACGGAACGGCCGGAACGAGCTGCCGGGCGCCATGACCTGCTCCGCCTGGAAGCTCTCGTCGTCGACGACGACGCCGAGCGCGGTGAACGCCCGGAGCGGGACCCTGCCGCCCATCTCCTCGGTCGGGGAGCAGTGGACGAAACCGTCACCGCGCCGCAACCGGTCCAGCCCGGAACGCTTGCCGTGCTGGACCTGCGCGAAACCGTGGCGGACACCGATCCGGACGTGGGCGGCGCTGACGACGCCGAGCCAGGCGCGTTCTGGGAGCTTCTCCATGCCGGGCAGTCTCACCGGAGAAGGTGACACCTCCTGTCTGGTTCAGGCCAGGAGCTGACGCACGACCGCGTCGGCCAGCAACCGGCCGCGGCGGGTCAGCGCGACCCGGCCGCCGGGGGCCGGCTCGAGGAGGCCGTCGAGGAGGAGCTGCGCGGTCGCCGTCCGCACCCCCCACCAGGCGGGGTCGAAACCCTCGGACAGCCGGGACCGCAGCAGCACGTCCTCGACGCGGCGGTCCTCGGCGGCCAGGACCTCGCGGGCGTGGGCCGGGGACTCCCCGGCGCCGATGCGGCCGGCGTAGGCCGTGGGGTGCTTGACGTTCCACCACCGCACGCCCCCGACGTGGCTGTGCGCTCCGGGGCCGATCCCCCACCAGTCACCGCCGCGCCAGTAGGCGAGGTTGTGCCGGCAGGCGGACCGGGGCTCGCGCGCCCAGTTGCTCACCTCGTACCAGGCGAACCCAGCGGCCGCGAGGGTGTCGTCGACGATCTCGTACTTGTCGGCCTCGTCGTCGTCGGAGGGTTCCGGGACCTCACCGCGGCGCATCTGCCCGGCGAGCTTCGTCCCCTGCTCGACGATGAGGGCGTAGGCCGAGACGTGGTCAGGTTCGCAGGACAGCGCCGCGTCGAGGCTGACCCGCAGGTCGTCCAGCGACTCCCCCGGCGTGCCGTAGATGAGGTCGAGGCTGACCTCCAGCCCCGCCTCACGGGCCCAGCGCACGGCGAGCGGCACGCGGGCCGGGTCGTGGGTCCGTTCCAGCACGGCGAGGACGTGCGGGACGGCGGACTGCATGCCGAAGGACACCCGGGTGAAGCCCGCCGCGGCGAGGCGCTGCAGGCCCTCGGGGGTGACGGAGTCCGGGTTCGCCTCGGTGGTCACCTCGGCGCCGGGCGTGATGCCGAGCTCGTCGCGGACGGCGCGCAGCATCAGCTCGAGGTCGGCGGCCGGGAGCAGCGTCGGGGTCCCGCCGCCGAAGAAGACGGTCTCGGCGGGGCGGACGGCGTCCCCGAGCACGCGGGCGGCGAGGCGGACCTCCTGCGCGGCGGTCGCGGCGTACGCGGCCTGCGACCCACCACCGCCGAGCTCGGTGGCGGTGTAGGTGTTGAAGTCGCAGTAGCCGCAGCGCACCGAGCAGAACGGGACGTGCAGGTAGACGCCGAAGGTGCGGTCCGCCGCGCCGCTCAGGGCGTCGGGGGGCAGCGACCCGTCGGTCGGGACGGGCTCGCCGTCGGGGAGGGTGCTCGGCACGTCTCCAGTGTCACCCCGCCGCCGCCCCCGTGTCGTACCCCTAGGGGGTAGGGGTTGCACGAGGAACCCCAGGGGGGTATCAAGGAGTCATGGAGAACGCAGTCGGGTACGCCGGCGAGAAGGACGAGGTCCTGAAGCGCCTGCGCCGGATCGAGGGCCAGGTCCGTGGCCTGCAGCGCATGGTCGAGGAGGACGTCTACTGCATCGACGTCCTGACGCAGGTCTCGGCGGCGACGAAGGCCCTGCAGGCCGTCGCGCTGTCGCTGCTCGACGACCACCTCGGGCACTGCGTCGCGCAGGCCGCCGCCGAGGGTGGTCCGGTCGCGGACGCCAAGATCAAGGAAGCCAGCGCGGCCATCGCGCGGTTGGTGAAGTCATGAGTGACGTCGGGAGTGAGGCAACGATGAACGAGTTCGACGTGTCCGGCATGACGTGCGAGCACTGCGTGCGGGCGGTGACCGAGGAGGTCTCGGCCCTGCCCGGGGTCACCGACGTCCGCATCACCCTCGCGCCCGGCGGGAACTCCACCGTGCACGTGACGAGCACCTCCCCCCTCGACCGGGCCGCGGTCGCCGCCGCCGTGGACGAGGCGGGGTACGAGCTGGCGGAGTGACCCGGTGAGCGATCGGGTCGAACTGCTCATCGGTGGCATGACGTGCGCGTCCTGCGCGAACCGCGTCGAGAAGAAGCTCAACCGGATGCCGGGCGTCGAGGCGAGCGTCAACTACGCGACGGAGAAGGCGCACGTCCTGCTGCCCGTCGGCACCGCCGTCGAGGCGGCGATCGAGGTCGTCGAGGCGACGGGTTACACCGCCACCGTGCCCACCCCCCGCCCCGAGAGCGAACCCGTGGTCTCCCAGGGGGATCCGGCGACGGAGGTCCTGCGGCGCCGGGTCCTGGTCTCCGCCGCGCTGGGGCTGCCCGTCCTGCTGCTCTCGATGGTCCCCGCCCTGCAGTTCACGAACTGGCAGTGGCTGGCCCTCACCCTGACCGCCCCGGTGGCGGTCTGGGGTGCGTGGCCGTTCCACCGCGCCGCGTTCGTGAACGCCCGCCACGGTGCGGCGACCATGGACACCCTCGTCAGCCTGGGCGTGATCGCCGCGTTCGCCACGTCGCTGGTGTCGCTGTTCCTCGGTGACGCCGGGATGCCCGGGATGCACATGGAGTTCTCGCTCTTCGGCTCCACCGGCGACGAGCTCTACCTCGAGGTCGCCTCGGTCGTCACCGTGTTCGTGCTCGTCGGGCGCTACCTGGAGGCCCGGGCCCGGCGCAGTTCCGGTGCCGCGCTGCGGGCCCTGCTCGCGTTGGGGGCCAAGGACGTCGGGCTCCTCGACGACACCGGGGAACGCCGCGTCCCGATCGCGGAACTGCGGGTCGGGAACCGGTTCGTCGTCCGCCCGGGTGAGACGGTCGCGACCGACGGGACGGTGCTCGAAGGCGCCTCGGCCATCGACCTCAGCATCGTCACGGGTGAGACCGTCCCCGTCGAGGTCACCGCGGGCGACGCCGTCGTCGGCGGCACCGTCAACGCCGGCGGCCGCCTCGTCGTGCGGGCCACGCGCGTCGGGGCCGACACCCAGCTCGCCCGGATCGGTCGCCTCGTCGAGGCGGCCCAGTCCGGAAAGGCTGCGGCGCAACGGCTCGCGGACCAGGTGTCGGGGATCTTCGTGCCCGTCGTCCTCGTCGGGGCGGTGGCGACCCTCGTCGGCTGGCTGCTGGCCGGGGCCTCCCCCGGTGCGGCCCTGACGACGGCCGTCGCGGTCCTCGTCATCGCCTGTCCGTGCGCGCTCGGGCTCGCGACCCCGACCGCGCTGCTGGTCGGCACCGGGCGCGGCGCCCAGCTGGGGATCCTCGTGAAGGGCCCGGAGGTCCTGGAGTCCACCCGCCGCATCGACACCGTCGTGCTCGACAAGACCGGCACCGTGACGAGCGGCCGGATGACCCTCGTCGACGTCGTGCCCGCGGCCGGGGTGTCCCCCGAGGACCTGCTGCGCGCGGCCGGTTCGCTGGAGGACGCCTCGGAGCACCCCGTGGGCCGGGCGCTGGCCGCCGGGGCCCGGGCGCGGGTCGCGCTCTCCCCCGTGCGGGACGTAGTCGCCGCGGCGGGGGCCGGGATCGCCGGCGTCGTCGACGGTTCGCCCGTCCGCGCCGGTCGTCCCGACTGGGTGGGGGTTCCCGTGCCCGCGGAACTCGCCGGCGCCATGGATCGGGCCGAGTCCGCCGGACGCACGGCCGTCCTGGTCGCCTCCGCCGGCCGGGCGCTGGGCGTGCTGTCGGTCGCGGACACCGTGCGCGAGAGCAGCGCCGACGCCGTCGCCGGTCTGCGGTCACTGGGCCTGCACCCGGTGCTGCTCACGGGCGACAACGAGCGGACGGCGCGGGCCGTCGCCACCGCCGTCGGCATCGACGACGTCACCGCGGGTGTCGCTCCCGAGGACAAGGTCGCCCACGTCGCCCGGTTGCAGGCCGAGGGGCACGTCGTCGCGGTCGTCGGGGACGGCGTCAACGACGCCGCGGCCCTCGCGACCGCCGACCTCGGCATCGCGATGGGCAGCGGCACGGACGTGGCGATCGAGGCGAGCGACCTCACCCTGGTGCGGGCCGACCTGCAGGCCGCCGTCGACGCGGTCCGGTTGGCCCGGCGCACGCTGTCCACGATCCGCGGGAACCTGTTCTGGGCCTTCGCCTACAACGTCGCGGCCCTGCCGGTGGCGGCGGCCGGGCTGCTGAACCCCGTCGTCGCGTCCGCGGCGATGGCGTTCTCGTCGGTGTTCGTCGTCACCAACTCCCTGCGGCTGCGCCGCTTCCGCTAGGCGGTCAGATCCGGAAGCGCCCCACGGCGGAACGCAGGTCGGCGGTCAGGGCGGCGACCTGCTGGGCGGCCAGGCCGGCGTCGCGGCCACGGTCGGCGGTGACGGCGACGCTGCCGGACAACGTGGCCAGGTCCGCCGCGGAACTGCGGGCGGAGAGGGCGACGGTCGAGACCTGGCGGTTGTTCTCGTCGCTCGCGGCGCTCTGCTCCTCGGTGGCGGCGGCGATCGTGGACTGCAGCTCCGACATGCGACCGATGACCTCGGAGATCTCCGCGATGGAGGAGAACGCCCCGGAACTGTCGGCCTGCAGGGCCGCGACGGTGCGCGCGATCTCCTCGGTGGCGGTGGCCGTCTCCTGGGCGAGCGCCTTCACCTCGCCGGCGACGACGGCGAAACCCCGTCCCGCCTCCCCGGCGCGCGCGGCCTCGATGGTCGCGTTCAGGGCCAGCAGGTTGGTCTGCGCGGCGATCCCGGCGATGACGTTGACGACCTTGCCGATCTCCTCGCTCGAGGCGCCCAGGCTCGACATCAGCGCGTTCGTCGCGTCGGCGATGCGGACGGCCTCGGCGGCGACCCCGTGGGAGGCGCCGGCGCTGCGCGCGATCTCCGCGATCGCCGCCACCATCTGCTCCCCGGCGCCGACCATCCCGGCGGTCGCCTCGGAGACCTGGCCGGCCTCGTGCGCGGCGGAAGCGGCCAGGCGTTCGGAGCTGCCCGTCGCCGTGGCGATCTGGGCCGAGGACGACGTCAGCCGGCCGCTGGAACCCTCGAGGTCTCCGGCCGTGGCGGAGATCGCCCCGACGAGGTCGCGCAGGCTGTCGAGGGCCTCGTCGAGGGCCCGGCCCGTGCGGCCGACCTCATCGCGGGCGGCGAGCCCGGACCGTGCGGTGAGGTCGCCCGAGCGCAGTGCGGTGACGACGTCCGTCACCGCGGCCAGGGGCCGGACGACGCTGCCCGAGACGAGTCGGGCGACGAACAGGAGGAGGGCAGCGGTCGCGACCAGGACGGCCGCGAGGAGGGTGATCCCGTCGCGGCGCGCGTCCCGGACCGCCTGGCTCTCGAGTTCGAGGTGCTCCGCCGCGACGTCGGCGACGGCGGGCAGCAGCTCCTCGACGGTCGAGAACTGGGCGAGGAAGGCGGGGTAGGCGGCCAGGGCGGCGGCGGGGTCCGTCCCCGCCTGGGTGACGAGGGCCGGACCGGCCTGGGCGTAGGCCTGGACGGCGGGCCGCGCCGCGGCGACGGCAGCGGCGACGTCAGGGCCGAGGTCGGCGTCGTCCACGGCCTGCAGGTGGTCGAGGATCGCCGTGGCGGCCTCACCGGCCCCGGCGACGGCTTCGGTGTACTGCGCGCCGCGGGGGAAGACCAGCGCCTGGAGCACGTTGGCGCGCAACGCGTCGTGCGACATGTCGGCCTCGAGCGTGGCCCGGACGACCACGCTGGCGCCCTCCAGGCGCGCGGTGGCCGCCGACGTCTGGTCCAGCGTGACCAGGGTGACCGCCCCCAGCCCCGCGCTGCCGAGCAGGGCGACACCGGTGAGGGCGGCGAGCTTGCGGCGCAGACCCGCGTCGCGCCACGAGTGCGCGAGGGGGTGGCGGCCGGGGGTGGGCATGGTTGGCTCATCGACGCGCCGACGACCCCCCTTGAGCGGTTGCGGGCCCCGGGGTTTCTCGGTACCCGTTCCGTGTCGGACCGCCTCCAGGACGTCGGGTTTCCGGGCTCGGTCCCGTTGCGCCCGAGGGGGATCGGCGTCAGGACAGGCCGTTGTCCCGGGCCACCCCACCGAGCCAGGCGGCGCTGGGTTTCGGGTGGCGTTCGAAGGTCTCGCGGTCCCAGGCGACCAGGCCGAAGGTGGGGCGGAACCCCGAGGCCCACTCGTAGTTGTCGAGCAGGCTCCAGTGCAGGTACCCGCGGACGTCGATCCCGTCCTCCAGGCACGCGTGGACCCCTTCGAGCGCACCCTGGGTGTAGGCGATCCGGCGGGAGTCGTCGGCGGTCGCGATGCCGTTCTCGGTGACCATCAACGGGACCCCGCCGGTCAGTTCCCAGGCCGAGCGCAGCCCGTCGGCCGCGGCCCGGGGGTAGAACTCCCACCCGGTGAGCGTCGTCTCGACGTCGTCGGCCACGGGGACCGGGCCGTCCGGACCGACGAAGGTGCGGGTGTAGGCCTGGACGCCGACGAAGTCGTTGCCCCGGGAGTTCTCGAGGTACCAGTCGTCGCGCGGGTGGCCGTAGGTGTGCACCATCTCCTCCGCCCCCGGTTCGCCCGTGCTCTTGAACGCCTGGGTGGCGATCGTCCACCCGGACTTCACCTCCGGCAGCTGCGAGAGCACGTCGCGGGCGCGTTCGTGCGACGCCAGCAGCTGGTCGGCGACGTGCAGGTCCGGGTCGGGCAGACCGTGCGCGACGAGGTTCGAGGCGTCCTCTCCCCCGGCCAGCATCGCCGCGATGTTGGGTTCGTTGATGGTGCAGACCCACTCCACGTCGCGGACGAGCGGCAGGGTCGTCTCGACGTAGCGGCCGAAGAGGTCGACCGCGTCGTGGGCGCGCCAGGAGCCGTCGCGCTCGAACCAGCGCGGCACCGTGAAGTGCATGAGGGTCACGACCGGCTCGACGCCGAACTCGCGGCAGGTGTCGACCATCCGCCGGTAGTGGTCGAGCGCAGCCCGGGACACGAACCCGCGTTCGGGCTCGATGCGGGCCCACTCGACGCTGAACCGGTAGGAGTTCAGGCCGAGGTCGGCCAGGAGGCGGATGTCCTCGCGGTAGCGGTGGTAGCTGTCGGCCGCATCGCCCGAGGGTTCCACGATGCCGCGGGTGGTGGCGGCGTCGGGTCCGTGCTCGTGGGCCCACCAGTTGCTGGCGACGTTGCCGCCCTCGATCTGGTGCGCGGCCGTGGCGGCACCCCAGAGGAACCCCTCGGGGAAGCGGAGCATGGGTCGTCCTTCCGGTGTCTCGGAGAGCGGTCGCGTCAGCGCGTGTGCGCGCGGGCGGGGTTCGGGACGGCGTCCAGCAGCTGCACCGTGTAGGGGTCGGTGGGGTGCTGCAGGACCTGCGCCGTCGACCCGCGTTCGACGACGCGACCCTCGTGCAGGACGAGGATGTCGTCGGTGATGAGCCGGGCGCTCAGCAGGTCGTGGGTGATGTAGAGCAGCGACAACCCGAGCCGTTCACGCAGTTCCTCGAGGAGGGCCAGGACGCCGGCGCGCAACGAGACGTCGAGCATCGACACCGGTTCGTCGGCGATGAGCACCTGCGGCTCGCAGGCCAGCGCGCGGGCGATGACGACCCGCTGACGCTGCCCACCCGAGAGCTGGTGCGGAAGCTTCTGCGCGAACTGGCCGGTCGGCGCGAGGCCGACGGTCTCCAGGATCTCGTGGACCCGACGGCGCGCGTCGGCGCCCTTGAGGTCGGTGTGGTTCAGCACCGGACGCGTCAGCTGGTACTCCACCGTGTGCAGCGGGTTCAGCGCCGCGTAGGGGTCCTGGAAGACCATCTGCACGTTGCGGTGCAGGGCCTTGAGACCCCGGCCGTTGAGCTTGCCGATGTTCAGGTCGCCGTGGGAGACCGAACCCTCGGTGGGGGCCTCGACGCCGGTGATCATCTTCGCGAGGGTCGACTTGCCGGAACCGCTCGCCCCGACCAGAGCCAGCGCACCGCCGGGTTCCAGGGTGAAGGAGACGTCCCGCACAGCCTGCACGGGGGCTTCGCCCCGACGCGGCGCCGGGTAGGTCTTCGAGACCCCGTCGACGACGATCGCGGAACCGCCGGGGCGACCGTGGTCGAGGCGGGGACGCAGGCTGCGGTCCTCGAACCCGGGCAGCGAGACGACCTCCCCGCGCGGGTCGGCGTAGTGGCTCAGCAGCATCCGGGTGTACTCGTCGTGGGGGTCCTCGTGGACCTGCTGCGAGGTCCCGTCCTCGACGATCCGTCCCTCGTGCATGACCAGCACGCGGTCGGCCGTCTCCAGGACGATGCCGAGGTCGTGGCTGATGAGGACCGCGGTGAAACCCTCGGTGCGCTGGAGCGCGGTGATGGTGTCCATCACCGCGTGCTGCACCAGCACGTCGAGCGCCGTCGTCGGCTCGTCGAAGACCACCAGCTGCGGGTCCAGCGACAGCGCCAGCGCGATCGAGACCCGCTGCCGCATCCCCCCGGAGAGTTCCCCGGGGAAGCGGTCGAGGACCTTGGTCTCCAGTTCGACCTTGCCGAGCAGTTCCGCCGCCCGGTCCCGCCAGTGCGCCCGCGGTACGTGGCCGTGGGCCCGGAAGACGTCGACGAAGTGGTCGCGGATCCGGCGCACCGGGTTCAGGGCGTTCATCCCGGACTGCAGGACCATCGCGAACCCGCCGTGGCGCTGGCGGCGGAGCTGTTCGTCGTCGAGTTCGCGGACGTCGTGCCCGCCGAAGAGGATCTGCCCGCCGTTGGTGCGGGCCGGGGGCTTCTGCAGCCGGGTGATGGCGTAGCCGAGGGTCGACTTGCCCGATCCCGACTCCCCCACCAGGCCGACGAACTCGCCGCGGCGCAGCGTGAACGAGACGTGGTCGACGGCCTGGACGGGGTCCTGGCCGTCCGACTCGTAGACGACGGACAGGTCGCGCACGTCCAGCAGCGGCTCGCCGAGCTCGCCCCCGGAACGCGATCCGGTACCCAGGGTGTCGGGGCTGGTCATCACTTCCCCTTCCGAGCGGTCTTGACGGTGCCCTCGCGCAACCTGGGGTTGCTGACGGCGTCGACGCCGAAGTTGATGAGGGTCAGGCTCATGGCCAGCAGGGCGATGCAGAGACCGGGGGCGAACAGCAGGGCCCACTGCCCGGTGAGCAGCGCGCTGGAGTTCTGCGCCCAGTAGATCATCGTCCCCCAGCTGACGACGGAGGTGTCGCCGAGGCCCAGGAACTCCAGCCCCGCCTCGGCGAGGATCGCCGCGGTCGCCGCACCGAAGAAGCTCCCGACGATGAGCGAGGTCATGTTCGGCAGGATCTCGCGGAAGACGATGCGGGCCGAGGAGTCCCCGGAGAACCGGGCCGCCTCGACGAAGTCGCGGGAGCGCAGCGACTGCGTCTGGGACCGCAGGACGCGGGCGCCCCAGGCCCAGCCGGTGATGACGATCACCGCGATGATGACGGTGATGCCACCGTTCTGCAGGTAGGCCGCGATGACGATCATGAAGGGCAGGCCCGGGATGACGAGGAACAGGTTCACCACGAACCCGATGACCTCGGCCACCCACCCGCGGGTGTAACCCCAGGACAGACCGACGAGCACGGCCACGACCGTCGCCAGCAACCCGGCGGTGAACCCGACGAGGACGCTGATCCGGGCCCCGTGGACCAGTTGGCTCAGGACGTCCTCACCGGCGGCCGTGGTACCCAGCCAGTGCGCCGCGGAGACGTCCTGGCCGCCTTCGAAGCTGTTGTCCTTGCCGTCGTAGGGCGCGATCAGCGGCGCGAACACCGCGACCAGGAGGAAGAACACCAGGACGACGACGCCGACCCGGGCCTTGCGGTTGGACCAGACGGTCGCGGCGGAGCGGGCGAGCGTGCGCCAGGCGCTCGGTCCGCGTTCGAGGCTGAGATCGCTCGGGGTGGTCGAGGTGGCCACGGGGATCACTTCCGGGTGCGGGGGTCGAGGAGGCCGTAGAGCACGTCGACGAGGAAGTTCGCGACGAGGACGCTCACGGTGATCATGAGGAACAACGCCTGCATCAGCGGGTAGTCCTGCCCGATGACGGCGTTGAAGAGGAGGTAGCCGATGCCCGGGTACCCGAAGACCTGCTCGACCAGCACCGACCCGCCGACGACCCCGCCCAGCGACAGCCCGAAACCGGTGAGGTTCGGTAGGATCGCGTTGCGGGCGGCGTAGCGGATCGCGACGGTGCGCCCGCGCAGCCCGTTCGCCTCGGCGAAGGTGACGTAGTCGTCGCCGAGGGTGTTGATCATCGCGTTGCGCATCCCGAGGATCCAGCCCCCCAGCGAGGTCAGCAGGATCGTGATGGCGGGCAGCGCGGCGTGGGCCAGGGCGTCGCCGAGGAAGTCGAGCCCGAACGCCGGCGTCGTCGTCGCCGAGTAGGCGCCCGTCGTGGGGAACCAGTGCAGGACGTAGCCGAGGAAGAACAGCAGCAGCAGCGCGGTCCAGAAGTACGGGAACGTCGAGAGGAAACTGCCCGACAGGGTCGGCAGCGCGTCCAGCCAGGTACCCCGCTTCCACGCCGAGGCGACGCCGATGAGGGTCCCGAGGACGAACGCCAGCACCGTGACCGCACCGACCAGCACCAGGGTGTAGGGCAGGGCCTGCGACACCATCGAGGAGACGGTCTGCGGGTAGAACGTGTAGGAGACCCCGAAGTCCAGGGTGAGCACCTGGTGCAGGTAGGAGACGTACTGGGAGAGCAGGTTGCCGTCCGGAACCCCGAGCTGGGCCTCGATGGCGGCGCGGGTGGCGGGGCTGACGGGTCCGTTCTGCGAGAGCTTCGCGACGGCGGCGTCGGCCGGGGTGCCCGGCATGAGCCGCGGCAACGCGAAGTTGACGGTGACGGCGGCCCAGAGGGTGAGCACGAACAGGCCGAGCTTCCCGAGCAGGTAGCGACCGGGGAACCCGGCCCCGGGCACCCGGGAGACCCGGGGTGGCGCGGCGGTGTCGAGGGCGGTCATGCCGCACTCCCCTTCCCGGCGAGCCGGAGGCGGGTGAAGATGCCCAGCGGCGCGGAGTCGTAGTTCTGCGGGGCCATGTACGGGTCGGCCTCGGTGGGCCAGCCGGTGAACTTGGCGTCGTTGTAGAGACCCCAGAGCCCGCCGTAGTAGAGCCCGATGACGGGCAGCTGGTCGTAGACCTCCTGCTGCAGCGCCTGCGCGGCGCGCAACTGGGCGGCGGGGTCGGTGGAGGACTTGAACGCCGTCAGCAGGTCGTCGACCGCGTCGTCGGAGAACCGTTCGTAGTTCGCCTGCGTCGTCTTCCCCACCTCGGTGACGAAGTCGCTGGACATCAGGTCGTTGAAGGCGCGGAACACGTCGCCGCCGCCCATGCCGCCGATCGCGACCTCGAACTCGCCGTTGCCCAGTGCCGACTGGTACCCCGCCGGCTGCGGGAGCTGGAGGGAGACGTCGAGGCCGATCTCACCGAGCTGGCGCTGGACCTCCTGGGCCGCGCGGGTCCAGTCGGTGTAGCCGTTGGCGGAGGTGAGGGCGAAACCCAGCTGCTTCCCGCCCGCGTCGACCAGCTTGTCCCCCTGCAGGGTCCAGCCGGACCGCGCGAAGGCGGCGAGCGCCCCGTCGCGGTCCTGGGCGACCATCCCCTGGTCCGGGATGTCGGGGTTCAGCCACTCCTGCTGGTTGGGCAGCATCAACCCGGTCTGGCCGGCGGGTTGCATGTACCCCTCGCTGGCCACCTGGGCGATGCGGGCCCGGTCCAGGGCCAGCGACATCCCGCGGCGCACGTCGACGTCGTCGAAGGGGGCGACGGTGTGGTTCGGGACGAGGGCGATGATGCCGCCCGGCGGGAACCAGAACTTGTTGTGCTCGCTGGCCGCGCCCCACGTCCCCTCGACGTCGGAGATGAACGAGTAGCTCCAGTCGTAGCCGCGGGTGACGGTGTCGAGCTGGTTGCTGGTGCCCGGCAGGATCAGGTGGGCGATCTCGATCTTCTCGGCCTGCCAGTAGTCCTCGTTGCGGTCCATCGAGTACTGCTGCGGGTTGTAGTTGCCCAGCACGAACGGGCCGGTGCCGACGGGGTTCTCGTTGCGGAACGTCGACGGGTCCGCGACGTCGCTCCACAGGTGCCGCGGCACGATGCAGGTGACGCCGAGGACCGCGAGCGCCGGGACGTCGTCGGTCTGCAGGTGGAAGACGACGTGGTCGCCCTGCACCTCGAGGGAGTCCAGGTGCTGCCAGGCGCCCTTGGTGTCGAGGGAGGGGTTCGCCTGGAACAGGTCGAAGGTGAACTTCACGTCGTCGGCGGTGAACTCCTCGCCGTCGCTCCACCGCGCCTGCCGGATCGTCATGTCGATCGTGCGGGCGTCGGGGAGTTCCCAGGACTCGGCGAGCCAGGGGATCTGCTCGCCGTCGAGGGGGTTCACCAGGACGAGGGGTTCGTAGATCCACGTGGACGCGGTCCGCTTGTTCGTCAGGTACGGGTTGAAGTTTCTGTCGAAGAGCGGGTTGCCCTTGTCCGCGTTGATCAGCATGGTGTCGGCGCCGATCGTCGGATCGGCCTGACTGCGCACCTGCACGCTGCATCCGCTGAGTCCTGCGGCGCTCGCGAGCGCGGCACCTGCACCGAACCCTGCGAGCACTCCCCGGCGCCTCATGGCCGGGCCCTGCCGAAGCGTCATCGCTCTCGACCTCCACGTCGTCGTCCACGCCAACGTATGCGCTTACATCGCGTGGTGCAAGCCCGTGCCGCCAGGACGGCTCAGAGCGTGGGCGGGCAGCTCTCCCGCAGCAGCACCTCGACGGGCAGCCGGGTGTCCAGCCGCGGCGCCTGCGGCTGCGCGAGGCGGTCGACGATCGCGCGCACCGCGGCCCGCCCCAGTTCCGCCATGGGCTGGGCGACGGTCGTCAGGGGCGGCTCGGTGAACCGGGAGACGTCGATGCCGTCGAACCCGGTCACCAGGACGTCCCCGGGGACCGAGAGCCCGCCGGCCCGGACCGCGTCGAGCGCCCCCAGCGCGGACTGGTCGTTGGCGCACACCAGCGCGCGCGGGGTCCGCTCCCGCAGCAGCCGGGTCACCGCCTCGAAGGCCCGATCCCCCCGGAAGTCCCCGCGCAGCACCGGGACGGCCTCCGGCGCCACCCCGGCCGCGGCCAGCGCGGCGAGGAACCCCCGACGTCGCTCGGCCTCGTCCGGGGAGTCCTGCGGACCGGCGACGTAGACGACGTCGCGGACCCCGAGGGTGGTGACGACGTGGGTGGTGAGGGCCTGCATGCCCGCGGCGTTGTCGACGCTCACGTGGTCGAACCCGTCGGTGCGGGTCGCGTCGGCCAGCACCACGACGGGGATGCGCCGCGCCACGTGGGCCAGCAGGTCGTCGGAGACCGTGCGGGCCAGCACGGCGAGACCGTCGACGCGGCCGGCGATGTCGTTGACGATGACCTCCCGGCTCGGTCCCCGTCCGGCCGCGACCATCAGGGCGAACCCGCGCCGCCAGGCCTCCACCTCGGCCCCGCGCAGGACCTCGTCGAAGTAGAGGTTGCGCATGGCCGGCGCCGGTCCCGGGCGGCGGTCGTCGACGATGCGGACCCCGCCCCGCAGCGTCATCGCGGGTCGCGGGTCGCGGGTCGTCTCGTCGCGGGGATCCTCCCCGTCCAGTCCGTCGTGACCGGGGAAGCACAACCCGATCACCCCGGTGCGCCGTCCGGCGAGCGCACGGGCGTTGCCGGAGGGGACGTAGCCGAGGTCGCGCACGGCCGTCATCACCCGTTCGCGCGTCGTCTCCCGGACGGCGTCGGGGGTGCGCAGGACGCGGGAGACGGTGGCGATGGAGACGCTCGCGCGGTCGGCGACGTCGTAGACCGTGGGTGCCTTGCCGCCGGAGGTTCCCGGGGACGACGTGGCCGCCATGGCTGCGCGCCTCCTGCTCGCTCGTGCTCGTCCCGCGCTCGAGCGCGGTCACCACCGCAGAGCGCGGTGGGCTCGGACGATGCTACGGCGCTCCCCGGATCCGGCCACCGGTTGCG
Source organism: Kineococcus sp. GCM10028916 (assembly GCF_042674865.1). NCBI lineage: Bacteria > Bacillati > Actinomycetota > Actinomycetes > Kineosporiales > Kineosporiaceae > Kineococcus > Kineococcus sp. GCM10028916. Next base: position 325,226 of record NZ_JBHTFM010000016.1, read on the forward strand.
GTGGGCCCCGCCGGGTCCAACGCTGACCGGATGAACAGCAGGAACGTCCAGTCCCGGGCCGAAGAGGGTGCCCGTCGGGGTGAGGCCTTCGCCCGGGCCCACGAGGCCGGGGTGAAGCGCGTCGGGCGCGTGGGTGTGGCGGCCGAAGGGGTGGTCTACCTGCTCATCGCCTGGCTCGCGGCGCAGGTGGCGCTGGGTTCCGGCAGCGGTTCCGCCGACTCCAGCGGTGCGCTCGGCCAGATCGCCTCGAAGCCCTTCGGGGAGGTCCTGCTGGTCGTCCTGGCCCTCGGCTTCGTCGCCCTGCTCGCCTGGCAGGTCGTCGCGGCGATCACCGCGGACAAGACCTCGCGCCGGGTGAGCGCCGCGGCCAAGGCCGTGGCCGCCGCCGCGCTCGCGGTGTCGTCGCTGAAGTTCGTCGCCGGGGGCGGCTCCTCCAGCGGTCAGCAGCAGCAGACCGTCACCCAGCGCGTCCTCGAGGCCCCCGGCGGGGCCGTCCTGGTCGTGGTCGTGGGTCTCGTGATCGTCGGGATCGGGGTCGCGACGGTCGTGCGCGGGTTGCAGAAGAAGTTCGAGGACAAGGTCGAGGGTTCGCTCTCACCCGCCCTGACCGGACTGGGGGTCGCCGGCTGGGTCGCCCGCGGGGTCGCCTTCGCCGTCCTGGGCGTGCTGGTCGTCGTCTCGGCGACCGGCGACACGGGCAAGTCCCGCGGCCTGGACGCCGCCTTCCACGAGATCGCCGCCCAGCCCTTCGGCACCGTCGCGCTCCTGCTGGTCGCCCTCGGGCTCGCGGCCTACGCCGTCTTCCAGCTGATCACGGCCCGGCGCCGCAGCCGGGCCTGATCCGCTCGGCCCAGCGTGAGAACGTGATCTGACCGGGACAGCGGCCCGGGAACCAATCCGGTCGAGGATCGGTTGCGAACTGAGGGTGGCCTTACGAACGCGGGTGCCGAACCGGCACACTGGTCCGCGGCAGTCCATCCCCAGACTGGGATCTCACGGAAGCAGGAGTCACGTGTCTCGCAAGATCATCACCCCGGGGGACATCCGCGACCACGTCCTGCGCCTCGGGGAGAAGTACCCGCCGATCAGCCTGGACTCCGTCGACCGCACGGTGCACGACCCCCGCCGGGTGCGCGACACCTTCGGCCACGTCATCGACTACCTGGCGCGCGTGGAGCTCGAGGTGGACCGCAACGTCCTCGAGCTGCTCACGCTGCTGCCGGACGTCTCCGAGACGGACCGCCTCTTCTACGCCGACGTCTGGCAGCCCCAGGAGATCCAGCACGGGCTGATCCTGGACCGGTTGCAGCAGGACATCGACATCGCCCCCGCCGACCCCAACACCGACGACGTGAGCGCCAAGATCCGGCTGCTGGGGTCCCTGGCCCACCTCAGGCCCGTCCAGGAGGTCGCGCGGCTGCTCTACTACCTGACCGGCGCCGCGACGGAGAAGTCCGCGGTCGTGGCCTACAACCTGCTCGTGGACGGCCTCGACGGGATCGGCGAGACCGCGATCTCGAAGACGGTCGTGCAGCCCATCCGCCGCCAGGAACCGGGTCACTTCGCCTTCTACCGGCTCTCGGCGACGGAGATGATCCAGCAGAACGTCCTCGCCCCCTGGCAGTTGCGACTGGCGAAGGTCCTGCGCCGCAAGTCCTTCGGCCTGGTCGGCGCGCACAACCCGCAGTACAAGGCGCAGCTCGGGGGGATCCTCAACACCCTCGGCCTGGCCGAGAAGCTCGAGGACTTCGGCGCCCAGATCGGCCTGGTCGAGCGTGAGCTGCTGTGGGCGCGCGACCAGGGCATGCGCGTGCCCGACTACATCATGGCCGCGCTCAAGGACACGATCGAGCAGTTCCGCACCCAGGGGCTGCCCCGCGTCGTGTGAGCAGTAGCGTTCCACCGTGCCGCTGACCGATCTCCCGCTGGCCGAGCTCCGCACCTACCGCGGTGACGTGGCCGAGCCCGCCGACTTCGACACCTTCTGGGCCGACAGCCTGGCCCTGGCCCGCGCCCACGACCTCGCGGTGACGCTGTCGCCGTACGAGGGGCCGGCGCTGCCCGCGCTGCAGGTCCACGACGTGCGCTTCGCGGGCTGGGCCGGTGATCCGATCGCGGCGTGGCTGATCCGCCCCGCGCACCTCCCCGGCCCGCTGCCGGTCGTCGTGGAGTTCATCGGCTACTCCGGGGGACGGGGTCTGCCGGTGGACCGGACGACCTGGGCCGCCGCGGGCTTCGCCCACCTCGTCGTCGACACCCGCGGGATGGGGCAGGACACCCCCGACCCGGACCCGAGCGCCCCCGCGGGACAGTGGTTCGGCGGGTTCATGACCAAGGGGATCACCGACCCGGCGACGTACTTCTACCGCCGGGCCTACGTCGACTGCGCCCGCGCCGTGGACGTCGCGCACGCCCTGCCCGCCCTCGGGGTCGACGTCGACACCAGCCGGGTCATCGTGCGCGGCGGCAGCCAGGGCGGGGCGTTCACGCTCGCCGCGGCGGGCCTGTCCGGGGACCGGGTCGCCGCCGCGCTCGTCGACGTCCCGTTCCTCTGCCACGTGCGTCGAGCCGTGGACACCGCCCCCGACGGCCCGTTCCCCGAGGTCGTCCAGTACCTCCGGCGGCACTCCCCCGAAGCCGTCGAACAGACGTTCACCACGCTGTCCTACGTCGACGGGGCGAACTTCGCGGCCCGGGCGAGCGTTCCCGCCCTCTTCAGCGTCGCCCTCATGGACCCCGTCTGCCCGCCCTCGACGGTGTTCGCGACCTACAACCGCTACGGCGAGCGCAGCGGCCGGGACGTGGCCAAGGACATCGACGTGTGGGAGTTCGCCGACCACGGCGGGGGTCTCGGGTTCCAGGTGCAGCGCCAGCTGCGCTTCCTCGAGCGCCTCGGGCTCCGGTGAGCGGGTTCGAGCCGGAGGTCGACCCGTGGGCCCTGTCCCTGGTGGCCCGCGTCGAACGTGAACCGCTCCCCACCCACACCGGCGTCCTGATCGCCGCGGCCCGGGCCGTCGTCCTGCTGCTCGACGACCCCCGGACCACCGACCCCGAGGGTGAGCTCCACGACGCGGTCCAGGCCTGGCGCGACCGGCGGATCCGCAAGATTTGCCGCCGTGCCCGCGGCGCGAAGTGGGACCGCACGGCAGGGCTTCCGCACGTCGAGGCCTCCCACGGGGACGCCGTGGTCCGGGTCTTCGCCCCGCACCCGCGCGACGAGGTGCCACCTGCGCTGAAACCCCTGCAGGTCGGCGGCCTCGACCTCACCGACCCGGAGGAGCTCCGGGCGCCCGGTCCCGACGGGCTGCTCACGATCCGGCTCAGCCCCGGGGTGACGATGACCACGGGCAAGGCCGCCGCGCAGGTCGGGCACGCCGCCCAGCTCGCGTTCGAGCGGCTGCCCGCGGCCCGGGTGGACCCGTGGCGGGCAGCGGGTTTCCCGGTGCGCGTCGTGACCGGGGCCCCGGTCCTGGAGGCCGCGGGACGGATCGACGTGCGCGACGGCGGTTTCACTGAGGTCGCGCCGGGAACGGTCACCGCCAGTGCAGGTTTCGAAGGGACGGTCTGACGTGCCGGAACAGGGTGTGGCGCTGCGGCGCATGGGGTTCCTGACGATCGGGTCGTTCGACCCGGCCGATCCCGGACCCGGCCACGAGACGACGCTGGAGGTCGTGCAACTCGGTGAGCAGCTGGGTTTCGACTCGGCGTGGCTGCGTCACCGGCACCTGCAACCGGGGATCTCCTCCCCCGTCGCGGTGCTCGCGGCCCTGTCCCAGCGGACCAGCAGGATCCACCTGGGAACCGCGGTCACCCCGTTGGGCTGGGAGAACCCGCTGCGCCTGGCCGAGGACCTCGCGACGGTCGACGTCCTCACCGGTGGTCGTCTCGAACCCGGCGTGAGCGTCAGCACGCCCATGCAGTACGACCGCGTCAAGGCGGCGCTGTACCCCGACACCGCCGACGTCGAGGACTTCGGCTACGAACGCGTCCTGCGGTTGCAGCGGTTCCTGCGTGGCGACCCCGTGACCGACTTCGCCGGGACCGAGGGCATCGAGGTGTTCTCCGACCGGGTGGAACCGCACTCCCCCGGGCTGGCGGACCGGCTCTGGTACGGCGGCGCGAGCCTGACGTCGGCGCGGTGGAGCGGTGAGCAGGGGATCAACCTGCTGGCCTCCAGCGTCGTCCGCTCCGAGGACGGGTCCAGCGACTTCGCCGCGATCCAGGCCGGGCACCTCGAGGCGTTCCGCGCGGCGCACCCCGCGGGGCGCACCTCGCAGGGACTGGTGGTCATCCCCACCGACACCGCCACCGCCGCGCAGCGCGCCAGGTACCAGGCCTACGTCGACGCCCGGACCCCGCGCACGCGGGAACCGCAGGGCCCCGGCCGGTTGCTGTTCGCCCCCGACGTCATCGGGTCCAGCGAGGAGATCGCCGCGCAGTTGTGGGCGCACGCGGGGTTCCGCCTCGTCGAGGAGGTCGCCTTCGCCCTGCCGTTCGGTTTCGAGCACGAGGACTACGTGCAGATCCTCACCGACATGGCGACCCGTCTGGGCCCCCTCCTCGGCTGGGCACCCGCCCCCTGAACCGACCGTGGTCCCGCGGGGAGACCCAGCGGGACCACGGATCGGGGGGTTACTTCTTGGCGTTCTTGGGATCCGCCGCGTCGGAGGAGAGCGCGGCGATGAAGGCCTCCTGGGGCACCTCGACCCGGCCGACCATCTTCATGCGCTTCTTCCCCTCCTTCTGCTTCTCGAGCAGCTTCCGCTTGCGGGTGATGTCCCCGCCGTAGCACTTCGCGAGGACGTCCTTGCGGATGGCGCGGACGTTCTCCCGGGCGATGACCCGGGCCCCGATGGCGGCCTGGATCGGCACCTCGAACTGCTGACGGGGGATGAGGTCCTTGAGCTTGCCGGCCATCATCACCCCGTAGCCGTAGGCCTTGTCCCGGTGCACGATCTGGCTGAACGCGTCGACCTGCTCGCCCTGCAGCAGCACGTCGACCTTCACCAGGTCCGCGGCCTGCTCGCCGTCCACGTCGTAGTCGAGGGAGGCGTACCCGCGGGTGCGCGACTTCAGCTGGTCGAAGAAGTCGAAGACGATCTCGGCCAGCGGCAGCCGGTAGCGCATCTCGACGCGGTCCTCGGAGAGGTAGTCCATGCCCTGCAGGTCCCCGCGACGCTGCTGGCACAGCTCCATGACCGCGCCGATGAACTCGGCGGGACACAGGACGGTGGCCCGCACGACCGGTTCCCGGACCTCGGCGATCTTGCCCTCGGGGAACTCCGAGGGGTTGGTCACCTCGACGACCCCCTTGTCCTCCAGCGTGACCTGGTACGGAACGCTGGGGGCGGTGGAGATCAGGTCGAGGTTGAACTCGCGCTCGAGGCGCTCGCGGACGATCTCGAGGTGCAGCAGCCCGAGGAACCCGATGCGGAACCCGAACCCCAGGGCGACCGAGGTCTCCGGTTCGTAGCTCAGCGCCGCGTCGTTCAGCTTCAGCTTGTCGAGGGCGTCGCGCAGCAGCGGGTAGTCGGACCCGTCGATGGGGTACAGACCGGAGAACACCATCGGCTTCGGGTCGCGGTAGCCGCCCAGCGCCTTCGTCGAGGGTTTCGCCGCGTTGGTGACGGTGTCACCGACCTTGGACTGGCGGACGTCCTTCACCCCGGTGATGAGGTACCCGACCTCACCGACCCCGAGGCCCTTCGACGGCGTGGGCTCGGGCGAGCTGACCCCGATCTCGAGGAGCTCGTGCGTCGCCCTCGTCGACATCATGACGATCTTCTCCCGCGGGGAGAGGCTGCCGTCGATGACGCGGACGTAGGTGACGACCCCGCGGTAGGTGTCGTAGACGGAGTCGAAGATCATCGCGCGGGCCGGACCGTCCGGGTCGCCGACCGGGGACGGGATCTGCTGCACGATCTGGTCCAGCAGCGGTTCGACCCCGACGCCGGTCTTGCCCGACACCCGCAGGCAGTCCTCGGGTTCGCAGCCGATGAGCTTGGCCAGTTCCTCGGCGAACTTCTCGGGCTGCGCGGCGGGGAGGTCGATCTTGTTGAGCACCGGGATGATCGTGAGCTCGTTCTCCATGGCGAGGTAGAGGTTCGCCAGCGTCTGCGCCTCGATCCCCTGCGCCGCGTCGACGAGCAGCACGGCGCCCTCGCAGGCGGCCAGCGAGCGGGAGACCTCGTAGGTGAAGTCGACGTGCCCCGGGGTGTCGATCATGTTCAGCGCGTAGTCGGTGCCCTCGTGACCCCACGGCATGCGCACCGCCTGCGACTTGATCGTGATGCCGCGCTCGCGCTCGATGTCCATGCGGTCGAGGTACTGCGCGCGCATGGCCCGCGAGTCGACGATGCCGGTCAGCTGCAGCATGCGGTCCGCCAGCGTCGACTTGCCGTGGTCGATGTGGGCGATGATGCAGAAGTTGCGCAGCAGCTCCGGCGGCGTCGAGGCGGGTGCCGGTGAGGCGGCGGCCATCGGGGACACGGGCGGGGAGCACCTCTCGATCGGGCGGGCAGACGAACCCCCATCGTCGCACGTCCGCCCCCTCTCCCGTCCGTCTGCACGTCCCCCTGGGCGGGAACCGGCGGGTGCACAGCGGCGTCCCAGCTCCACGGTCACGGCGACCGAACCCGCTGGAGGTGCCCGATGCCCGAGCCGATGCCTGAGCCGACTCCCCCGCCCACCCGTCCCACCCCGTCCCGGGGCCGGCTCCTGGCCGCGCCCGCCGTGGCCCTGGTCCTGGTGCTGGGGGCCGCCGCCTGCAGCGGGTCCGGCGCCGGCTCGGACGGCTCCGGGTCCTCCCAGGGCATGGCCGACAGCGGCGGGGACACCGCCGGCACGGCGGACGGGGGCAGCGTCGCAGCCCCGGCTGAGGGTGCGGAACCCGCAGCCGTCGCGGCCGTCGGGGACGCCCAGCGCGCGGTCGTCTCGACCGGGACGATCGCGGTCCGGGTGGAGGACCTCCCGAGCGCGACCACCGCCGTCGAGGCGTTGACGACCGGGGCGGGCGGGTCGGTCGCGTCCAGCCAGGTGGGCGCCGCGGGCGAGGACCAGCAGGCCCACCTCACCCTGCGGGTCCCGTCGGCGTCCTTCGAGGACGTGCAGGCGGGCGTCGCGGAGCTCGGTCAGCAGACCGACCGCTCGACGACGTCCGCGGACGTGACGGCGGAGGTCGCCGACGTGGACAGCCGGGTCGCGTCGGCGCAGGCCGTCCTCGTGACCTTCCGCGAGCGGTTGCCGCAGGCGAGGACGATCCCGGACGTCCTGGCCATCGAGGGCGAGATCGCCACCCGGCAGGCGGACCTGGAGGCGCTGCAGGCCCGGCAACGGGTGCTGGCGGACCAGGTGTCGCTGGCGACGCTGGACGTGACGCTGACCCAGGGCGCTCCGACGTCGATCGTCGCGGCGAGCGACCCCGGGTTCCGGGGCGGGCTGGGGGCGGGGTGGCACGCGCTCGGTGAGTTCCTGCGGGTGGCGTCCCTCGTGCTCGGGGCGGTGCTGCCGTTCGTGGTGCCGGTGGCGGTCGTGGCCGTTCCGGTCCTGGTGCTGCGCCGACGTCGGACGCGCGGGACCGCACCGGCGGAGTGAGGCCGGGACGCCGCCCTCCGGACCCGTGCGGCCGAGAGCTCAGACCAGGCTCTGCGCGGCGGCGTCCTGACGTCGGCGCTTGACGGCGTACATGTCGCGGTCGGCGGCCGCGAGGACGTCGGGCCAGGGCGTGGCACCGGCGTCCACCGTGGCGACCCCGACGCTGGCCGTGGCGGGGACCGGGCCCTCCAGCCGAGCGGCGCGGCGCAGGCGCACCGCCCAGCCGCCGAAGGTCGCCGCCCCCGCGGGCAGGACCGCGGCGACCAGGAACTCGTCGCCGCCGAGACGACCGTGCAGGTCGCCACTGCGTCCCACTGCGGTGAGGGAGGCGGCGAGGGCCTGCAGGACGCGGTCGCCGGCCGAGTGCCCGTGGACGTCGTTGATCTCCTTGAACCGGTCGACGTCGACGTAGGCGACGCCGAGCTGCTCGTGGGCGGGGTCCAGGACGGGCAGGACCGCCTCGAACCAGGCGTCGATGCCGCTGCGGTTGAGCAGTCCGGTCAGCGGGTCGCGGGTCGCGGCGTCACGCAGCTGGGTCGTCAGGTCCTCCAGGGCGACGGCGCGGGCGCGGGCGGCGGCGTGACCGGCCTCCCGGCTGAGCTGGTCGGAGATGAGACGGGCGAAGACGTCCATGGTCGCGAGGTCCTGCGGCTCCACCACGACGCTCTCGCGGCTCGCCGCGCACAGCGTCCCGAGGACCTCCTGGCTCGCACCGAGGAGGGGGACGCTGACGTAGGTGGTGATGCCCAGCTGGCGGGCGGCCACGCTGTCCCCCCAGACGGCGGGGACGTCGTCGGTGACCTGACGTCCCTCCTCCAGGGAACGGCGGCACAGCGTGTCGGACCAGTCGACCGTCAGGCCCTCGGGGATCTCCAGACCGCCCGTGTTGGAGGAGTGCACGATCCGCTGCTGGTTGCCGGCCCAGTCGATCATCGTGAGGTACGTCGACTCCAGGCCCACGACGTCGTGCAGGAGTTCGAGCAGGGGCCGGGTCAGGTGCTCGAGGTCGTGGCCCCCGCTGACGGCGGCGGCCACCGCGGGCAGCGCCCCACGGTTCCCGCGCGGCGCGAGCGGCCCGGGGACCTCCTGGGCCTCCTCGCGGGAGACCTCCTCGACGTAGGCGGCGACGGTGTTCAGGGTGACGAGGTCGCGTTCGCTCAGGCTCGGGGTCGCCGTCCTGGACGCAGCGCACACGGTGCCCGTGACGCGCCCGTCCCGGGTCAGCGGGACCCCGGCGTGGGCGCCGAGGTCGTACAGGACGCGGTGGGGGTGGGCACTGATGGTGGAGCTGGCCGCGTCGGGCACCAGGGGGGCGAGCTCACCCGTCGCGATCAGGTGGCAGAGCGTCTCCGACGCGGGGTGCGAGAGTCCGAGGAGGACCTCGCCGACCCCGTCCCGGGACCCGACGTGGGTGATGACGCGCTGGCCGTCGCGGAACTCCCCGAGGAAGGCGACCTCGAGCTGCAGGTCCTCCGCGAGGGCGGTCAGGGCACCGGTGATGCGTTGGTCGGCCGTCCCCTCCTGGGCGCGCAGGAGCGTGAGCAGCACGTCGCGCACGGGCGTGGGAAGAGCCATGGCTCTGGTGTCGGGCGTCCACACCCCCACCTGTAGCGGTGTGAGCACCCTCACGAACGTCCTCGGGCGTCCGGTGCGCCCCGCCGGAGCGGTCAGGCGACGCGGGCGACGAGGACCTGGGCCGTGACCGTGGACTTGGGGCCGGAGTAGACGCCCTGCAGCGGTGAGACGTCGGAGTAGTCGCGGGCCCGGGCGACGACGACGTGGCGGTCGCCGATGGCGATGTCGTTCGTGGGGTCCCAGCCGGTCCAGGCGCCGTCGAAGAACTCGATCCACGCGTGGCTCTCGCCCGCGACCTCCTCCCCCAGCTCGGGGTCACGACGCGGGTGCAGGTAGCCCGAGACGTAGCGGGCCGGGATGCCGAGTTCCCGCAGGCCCGCGAGCGCCAGGTGGGCGAGGTCCTGGCAGACCCCGCTGCGCTGGTCCCAGGACTCCTGCGCCGTGGCGTGCACGCCGGTCGCCCCCGGGACGTAGGAGACCTCGTGGTGGATCCAGCCGCAGATGCGGTGCGCGGCCTCGCGCGGGTCCGAACCGCCCGCCAGGTCCCGCACCGCCTCGCGGAAGCCCTCCGGCGGCGGCAGGGTGCGCGGGGTGGGGGTGAGGAACTCCGCGAAGTCGTCGAGGAGGGCGTCGGAGCCCAGTTCCTCCCACGTCAGCGGGTCGGGGACGACGAGTTCCGCGCGGCGGTCCGTCTCGACGAGGCTGATGCCGCGGGTGACGAGGACGTCGTGGCGGGTGTGCAGGTCGAACGCCGTGACGTGGGTCCCCCAGTAGTCCCAGTAGCGGGTCAGCGTCGCCGTGGGGCTGACCTGGACCCGGGTGTCCAGGGCGGTCTGGTCGGGCAGCGTCAACGGGGTCAGGCGCGCCTCGTTGAAGGAGACCCGGACCGGACCCCCGTAGGTGTGGGTGCTGGTGTGCTCGATGCGCAGTCTCATCAGGACCTCCCGGCCGTCCAGGACACGGCCCCGGCCATCGGGAAGAACCGTTCCGCCACCGCGGAGGACGCCGCGGAACACGCTTGCTGCACCTGTCGCATCTGGTCGTGCAGGTCGGCCAGGAGTTCCTCCGGGCTCTGGAACTCCAGTTGCGTGCGAGCCTGTCCGATCACCCGCCGGGCGTCCTGGGCGTAGCCGACCCGGCGCAGTTGCGGGTCGATGGCCTGCAGGCACCCCTCGGCGACCTCGAGCGCCGCGACGACCGAGCGCGGGAACAGCCGGTCGAGGAGGAGGAACTCGGCCGCGTCGGCCTCACCCGCGGCTCCCGTGCTGGAGCCGTGGTAGGTGCGCAGGAACGCCTCGTAGGCCCCGGTGGAACGCAGCAGCAGGGGCCACTGGGTCCCCCCGGACACGACCCGCGTCGCGACGAGCCGGGCCGTCATGTCGGCCCGTTCCAGGGAGCGGCCGAGCACGAAGAACTGCCAGGAGTCGTCGCGGCTCATCGTCGCGTCGACGAGACCGGAGACGACGGCGGTCCGTTCCCGGATCCAGGAGAAGAACCGATGGGGGCTCGCGGCGCGCCAGCGTCCGGAGGCGAGCGCGTTCCACGTCGTGTTCAGCGACTCCCACATGTCGCTGGACACCGTCTCCCGCGCGCGCCGGGCGTTCTCCCGCGCGGCGCCGAGCGCTCCCGTGATCGAGCTGGGGCTGACGGTGTCGTAGGCCAGGGTCTCCAGCAGTTCCCGGCGACCGGTGCGGACGTCGTGGTCGACGGGCGCACCCATGACGCTCAGCAGCGAGCGCGAGACCGCGGCCTCGTCGATCCACGGGTCGGCCAGGGTGCGTTCGACGTGGACGTCGAGGATGCGGGCGGTGGAGTCGGCGCGTTCGACGTAGCGGCCGATCCAGAACAGCGACTCCGCGATGCGGCTCAGCACGATCGACCCTCTTCCCCGAGTTTCTGCTGTTGCTGCTGCTGGGCCTGGTCACTGCCCGACCCGGGACCCGGGTCGGCCAGGTGGTGCTGCTCGGTCGGCGGCACGGGTTCCTCGACGGGGGCCGCGACCTCGACCGCGACCGGTGGGAGGAGCTCCGCGACGGCCTCGTCGTCCCCGGCCAGGACCCAGGTGTCCTTGGACCCCCCGCCCTGGCTGGAGTTCACGACGAGGGACCCCTCGCGCAGGGCGACGCGGGTCAGGCCGCCCTTGAGGACCCGCACCTGCCGGCCGTCGTTGACGGCGAAGGGACGCAGGTCGACGTGACGGGGACGCAGGTGCGCCTGGGCGAGGGTGGGGACCGTCGAGAGCGCGATGACGGGCTGCGCGATCCAGCCCCGCGGGTCGGCCAGCACCCGGGCGCGCAGGTCCTCGATCTCCTGGGGGCTGGCGTCGGGGCAGACCACGAGGCCCTTGCCGCCGGACCCGTCGACCGGTTTCACCACGAGCTCCTCGAGGCGGTCCAGCGCCTCCTCCCGCTCGGCGGGGATCTCGAGGCGGTAGGTCGGGACGTTGCCGAGGACGAGGTCCTCGCCCAGGTAGTACCGGGTCAGCTCGGGGACGTAGGTGTAGACGAGCTTGTCGTCGGCCACCCCGTTGCCGACGGCGTTGGCGATGCTCACCCCGCCGGCGCGGGCCGCGTTGAGGATGCCCGCGGCGCCGAGCACGGAGCTGCGGCGGAAGTGCAACGGGTCGAGGTACTCGTCGTCGACGCGGCGGTAGACGACGTCGACGCGGCGGTCGCCGGCGGTGGTCCGCATGAAGAGCCGGTTCCCGCGGCAGACGAGGTCGCGGCCCTCGACGAGCTCGACGCCCATCGCCCGGGCCAGCAGCGAGTGCTCGAAGTAGGCGGAGTTGTAGACCCCGGGGGTCAGCACGACGACGGTCGGGTCGTCCACCCCGGCCGGCGCCGAGGCGCGCAGCGCGGCCAGCAGGTGCTGCGGGTAGTCCGCGACGGGCTGCACCCGGTGGGCCTGCAGCGCTTCGGGCAGGACCTGGGTGATGGCCTGCCGGTTCTCCAGCACGTAGCTGACGCCGGAGGGGACGCGGACGTTGTCCTCCAGGACGCGGAAGTCGCCGGCCTCGTCGCGCACCAGGTCGATGCCGGCCACGTGGATGCGGACGCCACCCGGCGGCTCGATCCCGACGGCGGCGCGGTGGAAGTGGCTGGAGGAGGTGATCACCTTCCGCGGGATGACCCCGTCCTTGACGGCCCGCATGGGGCCGTAGACGTCGGCCAGGAACGCCTCCAGGACCCGCACGCGCTGCGCGACGCCGCGCTCGACCCGGGCCCACTGGCGGGCCTCGATGATGCGCGGGACGACGTCGAGGGGGAAGGGTCGTTCCTCGCCCGCGTAGTCGAACGTCACCCCCCGGTCGAGGAAGGTGCTGGCGAGCTGGTCGGCCCGGGCCCGCAGCTCGGTGACCGGGAGCTCCTGCAGCGTGTCGTACAGCGCCGCCCACTCCGGTCGTGGTCTCCCGTCGACGTCGAGCATCTCGTCGACGGCCCGACCGGCCGCTGCTCCCGCCGGTGCGTCGCGGTAGCCCTCGAACACGTCACCCATGGGGCGCACCCTAGGGAAGATGACGTTTCCGGCGCGTTACGCGGACGTTGCGGCGCGTGTCGTGGACGTGTCGGTGACCGGTTCCGTCCGCTGCTAGTCTTGAACGCGCCTTCGCCTGAGTGCGGAGGTCACGGTCTCCCGCCGTCCCTCCCGGTGTCCCCACGCCGGAAGTCCCCGGTGGAGCGACCGCCCTCTGACACGATCAGCGATCGACAGGAAGACGGAACACGTGGCGAACATCAAGTCGCAGAAGAAGCGCATCCTCACCAACGAGAAGGCGCGCCTGCGCAACAAGGCCGTCAAGTCGGAGCTGCGCACCGTCGTGCGTGGCTTCAAGGAGGCTCTCGCCTCCGGTGACGCCGAGAAGGCTCAGGCCGCTCTGGCCCTGGCGAGCAAGAAGCTCGACAAGGCCGTGAGCAAGGGCGTCATCCACAAGAACCAGGCCGCCAACCGCAAGTCGGCCATCGCCAAGGCTGCGGCCAAGGTCTGATCTCCGGATCCCTGCGAAGGGCCGGCTCCCCACGGGGAGCCGGCCCTTCGTGCGTCCGGGCCCGTCCGGGGGCTCAGGTGCGCGCCTCGCCGACGGTGCGGACGGCCTTCTCCAGCGCGTGCTGGGCGTCGCCTCCCCCGCCCTTGACCGCTTGGTCCGCAGCGGCGACGGCGAGGATCGCGTCGGAGAGGCCCTCCGGTGAGAGGTGCTGGAGGTCTCGACGGGCGCGGTCGATGAGCCACGGCGCCATCCCGAGGTCGTGGGCGACGTCAGCCGACCGGCCGCGCCCGGCCGCCGCGACCTTGGCGAGCTGGCGCAGCCGCGCGGCCAGCGCCGCGACCACCACGACCCCGGGGACGCCGGTGGCCGCGGCGTGGCGGACCAGCATCAACGCCTGTCCCGTGCGGCCCTCGATGGCCGCGTCGGCGACCTCGAAGCCGCTCGCCTCGCGCCGACCCCCGTGGTAGCGGTGCACGGCGTCCTCGGTGACCGTCCCGTCGGTGTCGGTCAGGAGCTGGTCGACCGCCGCGGCGAGCTCGCCCAGGTCGCTGCCGAGGGCCGCGACGAGGGCGCGGGCCGCCTCGACGTCGATGCGCCGCCGGGCGCGTCGGACGTCGGCGAGGACGAAGTCGACCTTCTCCTGGTCGCGCTTCAGCGGCTGGCAGGACACCTCGGCGACGCCGGCGACGGCCCGGGCCGCGTCGAGGACCTTCTTCGCCCGGTTGCCCCCGCGGTGGCGCAGCACGAGGACGACCGTCTCGACCGGGGCGGTCAGGTACTCCAGGACGTCGTCCACGAAGGCTTCGCCGGCCGCGTCCACCCCGTCGACCAGGACGAGGGAGCGCTCGTCGAAGAGGGACGGTGACGTCCACGTCGAGAGCTGCCCCTTCTGGTAGCCCGCCGCGGAGACGTCGGTGCGCTCGAAGGTGGGGTCGAGCTCGCGCATCCGCGCGTTCAGGGTGCTGAACGCCCGGTCGGCGAGGTGTTCCTCGGACCCGACGAGCAGGACGACGGGAGCCGGGCCGAGGTCCTGCGGGGCGGTCGTGGCCGCCGCGGAGGCCTTCTTCGCGGGGCTCTTGCTGGCGGTCTTGGCGGGCACGGGGCCACTGTCGCACGCGACCCCGACAGTGACTCCCCGCCTGCGAACGGGCACGCTCCGCTGTTACTTTTGCGACTCCTGAGACACGAGGGAGTTGCCGTGAAGGTGAGTTCGAAGGTCGCCGGCGGTGCGGTCGCCGCACTCCTGCTGGCCCCGGCGGCGACCGCCGAGGCGGCTCCGGGAAGCCGGCAGGAGTCACCCCTGCGGGTGCAGGTCGTCTGCGGGCGCAACGACCAGCGCCTCGACATCGCCTGGCGCGCCGACGACCCGACGGCCTACCACCGCGTCCGGACCGACCTCGTGAACACCTGGGCCCCGCAGGCCGACGGTCCAGGCTGGCAGGCCGAGCACGTCCGGCTGGCGGCCGCGGGCGTCGGGCCCGTCACGGTCAGCCTGCTGGCCGGTGAGGAGGTCGTCGCCCGACGGACGGTCACCGTCCTGGCGTGCGACGGCTGGCAGGGCCGGGCCGGGTACGAGCAGTCCGGTCAGGCCGCCGGCGACGCACCGCTGGCCATCGGCCCGTTCACCGGGGAGACGACGGTCGTCGGCGGCGCCGTGGTCGAGACCGCCCGGGACGGCCACCTCGCCGTGGCCGCCGACGGCACCGCCCACGTCGTCCGCGGTGCCATCGACGACTACTGGTGGGCCCACGGCGGACCCACCGGCCGGCTCGGGCTCCCCACCGGCAGCGAGGCCCGGACCGAGGACGGGTCGGGGTACTCGACGACGTTCACGGGTGGGACCGTCTTCTGGAGCCCGGCGACCGGTGCACGCACCCTGGCCGTCGGCTACCCCTACGGCGTCGGCCTCGACGGCACGACCGACGACCCGCGTCCCGGGTACCCCACCGACGAGGGCGGGTCGGTCCACCGGGGCGACGGTTCCCTGGTCGGTTCCTGGCAGCACTTCGAGCACGGCGTCGGCTACCAGTGGATGCTGGGCACGGGGTACGTCTTCGACGGTCCCATCCGGGACGTCTACGCCGCGACGGCGTACGAGAACGGCCGACTCGGCTGGCTGATCAGCAGCCCGGAAACGTTCGCCTACGGCTTCCACGCCCCGAACGACCGGGACAGCCTGCGTCAGCGCTTCGAGCACGGGGCCATCTACGCGCCGCTGAACGGAACCGTTCCCGCCCGGGTCCTCTACGGCGCGATCGCCGCCTACTACGAGGGGAACCGGGGTCCCTCGGACTTCGGCCGGGTCGTGAGCATGGGCTACCCGCTCACCGACGAACTCACCACCCCGGACGGCGTCGGCCGCTACGCCCACTTCGCGGGCGGGGCCAGCGTCTACTGGTCCCCCACCTCCGGCGCGCACGCCGTCGACGACGTCGGCTACCCCTTCCGCAGCTACTGGGCCTCCCGCGGGTGGGAGGCGTCACCCCTGGGCTACCCCACCGGGGAGCGCGAGACCCTCGGGTCGCAGAACCCGTTCGGATCCGTCGGTGCGCTGCAACGCTTCACCGGCGGGACGGCGTACTCGCACCAGGACTCCACGGTGGCCGGGAACGTGACCGCGACCGTCCGCGGGGCGATCGCGCAGACGTGGAGCGCGATGGGCTGGGAGAACTCGGCGCTCGGGTACCCGCTGTCGGAGGAGTTCCCCGTCGTGGGCGGGGTGCGCCAGACGTTCCAGGGCGGCGCCCTCACCGCGAACGCCGCCACCGGCGCCGTGACCGTCACCCGATGACCGTCGGGGTCCTCGGGGTCGGGCGGATGGGGCTGCCGGTCGCGCGGCGGTTCCTCGCGGCCGGACGGGACGTCCTGGCCGTCGACCCGGATCCGGTCCGGGTCGGGCTCGCCGTCGCCGCCGGAGCGCGCCGTTCCACCCCGGACGCCGTCGCCGGGCAGGTCGACGTCCTCGTCACCGTGCTGCCCGGTGCGGACGAGGTTCCCGCGGTCACGCCGACGCTGGAGCACCTCCGGCCGGGTTCGGTCTGGCTGGACCTCACCAGCGCGGACCCGCGCACCACGAACGCGATCGCCGGCCGGTTGGACGCGGGCGTGGTCGGGGCGGCGATGGGCGGCGGCCCCGCCGACGCACGCGAGGGTTCCCTCGACCTGTTCGTGGGCGGCCCGGAACCGGACGTGCAGCAGGTCCTCCCCCTGCTGCGGGACCTGAGCGGGAACGGCGGCTCGATGCGTCACGTGGGGGCGCAACCCGGGGCGGGACAACTGGTGAAGCTGCTGGCGAACCTCCTGTGGTTCAACCAGTCGCTGGCCGTCACCGAGTCCCTGCTGCTGGCCCGCGCCGCCGGGTTGGACGTGCGGGGGGTGCGGGAGGCCCTGGCCGGTTCCGCCGGCGACAGCGAGTTCCTGCGCCGCCACGTCGACCACCTGCTCCGCGGTGACTACCTGCGCCACTTCGGGGTGGACCGGGTGGTCGAGGAACTCGACGTCCTCGCGGAGGTCGCCCGGGAGGCGGGGACCCCCTACGACGTGGGCCGGCTGGTGACCCGCCTGCACCACGAGACCCTGGAACGGTTCGGTCCCGTGGACGGTGAACTCCTCGCCGCGAGGTTGCTGGAGGAACGCGGCGGGGGACCCCTGCACGAGGGGTCCTGATCAGGGTGCAGCCTGGTCCATCGCCTCGACGAGGTCGTCCCGGCCGTCGGCGGCGAACCGTTCCCGGACTCGTTCCCGGACCTCGGGGGGTTTGTCCTGGCTCATCTTGAACTCGGCGCGCACGTCCTCGACGTGGGCGGCGAAGGCGATCACCCCGGGCAGGATGCGGCGCACGTAGTCCATCGACGGGGTCACGTCCCACGGCGAGTTCTGCCGCCGCTCCAGCGCGCGGACCGTCTCGAGGATCACGCTCAACGTCTCCTCCCCGGCCGGCAGCACCTCGATCCGGGCCGTGACGTGGACGGCGGCGTAGTTCCACGTCGGCGCCGCAGGTTCGACGCGGTACGTCGTCGGCGAGACGTACCCGGAGGCCCCGGAGAACACCAGCAGCCCTCGCGGGTGGCCGGTGAACTCCCGCCACTGCGGGTTCACTGTGGCCAGGTGTCCCCACAGGACGTCACCGACCCGCACGGCGGGTCCGGCGTCGGCGGGTCGCACCACGGGGACGTGGGTCGCCACCGGCGCGGCGTCAGGACCCTCCCCCGACACCCCGACGAGCAGGGCGAAGGGGTTGCGGTCCAGCAGGTCCGCGACGGCGGCCGCGGACGGCGCGCGGTACTCCGCGGGGACGTGCATCAGATCCCCGCCCGGTGGGTGAACTCGCCGCCCAGGACCGTGGCGAGGACCTCGGTTCCGCGCAGCGCCGCAGCCCCGCCGGCGGCGAAGGCCTGGGCGGGGTCGACCGCGACGAGGGTGAGGTCGGCGACGTCGCCCACGTGGACGCCGTCGCGGCCGCCGCTGCTCGCGGCCAGCGCGACGTCGAGGGACAGCTGCTGTTCGGGGCGCCACGGTGCACGCTCGTCGATGCTGCGGTGGACGGCGCTCGCCAGCGCGTCCCACGGGTCGAGCGGTGCCACCGGGGCGTCGGAACCGAGCAGCAGTCGGGCCCCGGCGGCGTGCAACGAGGCGTAGGGGTAGGCGCGCTCAGACCCCTTGGCCCAGTGCAGGTCCACGGCGTCGCGGTCGTCGACGGCGTGCCGCGGCTGGATGCTCGCGGTGATCCCGAGCCCGGCGAACCGCGGCACGTCGGCGGGGTGGACCTGCTGGGCGTGCTCCAGCGTTCCCACGCAACCGGTGGCCTCGAAACCGTCCAGCGCGACCCGGACCGCGTCGTCGCCGATGGCGTGCACGGCCACGGTCAACCCGTGCGAGGTCGCGCGGCGCAGCGCGGGTCCGAGGTCGGCGAGCGGGATGCGCAGCATCCCGTGCCCACCCGAGGGGTACTCCTCGTGGCAGAACGCCGTCCGGGTCCCGAGCGACCCGTCGACGACGTGCTTCACCGGTCCGACGGTGACCCGTTCGGGGGCACCGGGAACGGCGTCCCCGGTCCGCAGGCCGGCAGCGATCGCGGCGTCCAGCCAGTCCGGCCAGATCCCCGCGGACACCCGGACGGCGGGGTTCTCCCGCCGGGCCCAGACGTCGATCGGCGCGTACTCGAGGTCGACGATCCCGGTGACCCCGCGGGCGGCTGCGGCGGCCGTGGCCTCCGCCACCCACAGGTCGAGCGTCGCGTCCCCGACGGTGCCGGCGGCGGCGAGCAACGCCATGGCCGGGCCCTCGCGCAGCACTCCGGTCGGCTCGTCGACGCCGAACCGGCGGGCGGCGGCGGAGTTCACCCAGGTGGCGTGCAGGTCCATGCTGACCACGAGGACCGGCCGGTCCGGGAACCGGGCGTCCAGCACGTCGCGGTGCGCGGGTTCGTCCCACAACCCGTCCCGGTACCCGTGCCCCAGCACGAGGTCGGACCCCGCACCCGCCTGCGCGAGCAGGACGTCGGCGACCTCGGCGGGCGACGTCGCGCTCGTCACGTCGATCCGCCGGCGGGCGCTGGCCCACTGCGTGAGGTGGACGTGGGAGTCGACGAGACCCGGCAGCAGGACGGCGCCGCCGGCCCCGACGACCTGCACGCCGCCGAGCGCGTCGAGACCGGTGCTCGCCGCGCGGAGGTCGTCGCCGATGGCGGCGACCCGTCCGTCGAGGACCAGGACGTCGCAGATCCGCCCGTCGCGGCGGACCTCCTCCAGCAGGAACGAACTCATCGACTGACCTCGAGTCGGGCGGCCCGGCGGCGGGCCTGTTCGGCGGGGTCGGGCACCGGCGCCGCCGCCAGCAGCCGTGCGGTGAAAGGGTCTCGCGGTGCGGTGAGGACCTGGTCACGGGGTCCCACCTCGACGAGCTTGCCGGACTTCAGGACTGCGACCCGGTGGCACAGCTGTTCGACGACGGCGAGGTCGTGGGAGATGAACACGCAGGCGAACCCGAGTTCTACCTGCAGCTGGCGCAGCACCCGCAGGACGGTGGCCTGCACCGACACGTCGAGCGCCGAGGTGGGTTCGTCGGCGATGAGCAGGTCGGGACGCAAGCTCAGCGCCCGGGCGATCGCCACCCGCTGACGTTGCCCGCCGGAGAGTTCGTGCGGGTAGCGACCGGCCCAGTCGGCCGGGAGTTCCACCGACTCGAGCAGTTCGCTGGAGCGCTGCCGCACCGCGGAGCCCCGCAGACCGGCGAGGACGGTCAGCGGTTCGGCCAGCGCGTCGCCCACCGTGCGCCGGGGGTCCAGCGACGCCGTGGGGTTCTGGAACACCACGCCGATCCGGCGACGGGCCTGCTGCAGCGCACGTCGGGTCGAGCGGCCGATCCGCACGTCACCGACGTGGACGGACCCGGCCGCGACCGGGGCCAGGCCGACGAGGGCCCGGCCGATGGTCGACTTCCCGGAACCGGACTCCCCCACCAGGCCGAGCACCTCGCCGCTGTGCACCGAGAACGACACCCCGTCGACGGCGCGGACGACACGCTTCCGGAGACCCGACCCACCGAACTCGACGACCAGGTCCTCGACGTGCAGGAACGGCCGGGCGGTGGTGTCGACGGCGGGGAGTTCCGGGGCGTTCCCGCGGCCGGGGACGGCGGCGAGCAGGTCCTTCGTGTACTGCTCGCGCGGAGCGTCGAAGAGTTCCGCGACCGGTGCGCTCTCGACGACGCGTCCCGCCCGCATGACGACGACGCGGTCGGCCAGGTCGGCGACGACCCCCATGTCGTGGGTGATGAGGACGATCGAGGTGCTGGTGCGGACGGCGACGTCGCGCAGCAGGTCGAGGACCTCCTGCTGCACGGTGACGTCGAGCGCCGTCGTGGGTTCGTCGGCGAGCAGCACGTCCGGTTCGCCGGCCAGGGCCATCGCGATCATCACCCGCTGGCACTGCCCGCCGGAGAGCTGGTGCGGGTACTGGGCGAACTTGAGCTCCGGGTCGGGCAGGTCGACGGAGCGGAGGAGTTCCAACGCCCGGGTCTTCGCCTGCGCCGCGGACATCCGGTGGTCGTGGACGCGCAGCAGTTCGGTGAGCTGGAAACCCACCGTGAAGACCGGGTCGAGGGAGTTCAACGGGTCCTGGAACACCATCGCGATGCGCGTGCCCCGCAGTTCCCGCAGCTGCGACTCGGGCAGGTCGAGGAGGTTCCGGCCGTCGAACTCGACCGTCCCGCTCGCCTTCGCCCCCGCCGGTAGCAACCCGACGACGGCCAGGGCCGTCGCGCTCTTGCCGGACCCGGACTCGCCGACGATGGCGAGAACCTCCCCGCGGCGCAGTTCCCAGCTCGCCGAGGGCACGGCGACGACGTCGCGGCCGTCGACGGTGAAGGAGATGCTCACGTCGCGGACGCTCAGCACGGTTTCTCTGGTCTGGTCGGACACGTGGGTCACCGCTGCCGGGGGTCGAGGGCGTCGCGCAGCACGTCGCCGAGCCAGATGAGGGAGAGCACCGTGACGGCCAGGAACGACCCGGGCCAGATCAGCAGGTGCGGTGCGGAGGACAACTGCTGCTGGGCCTCGGCGAGCTGGCGGCCCCAGGAGATCGCGGGCGCCTGCAGGCCGACGCCGAGGTAGGTCAGGGTCGACTCCGCGACGATGATCTGTCCGACGGCGATGGTCGCGACGGCCAGCACCGGCCCGAGCGCGTTCGGCAGGACGTGGCGGGTGACGGTGCGCCAGCCGCCGATCCCCATGGCCTGGGAGGCGAGGACGAACTCCGCGCCGCGCACCGACCGGACGGACGCCCGCACGAGCCGGGCCATCACCGGCCAGGAGAAGATCCCCAGCACCAGCGAGACGGTCCACACCGAGCGGTCACCGAGGCTGATGAGGACGACGAGCGCCCCCAGCAGGAACGGGAACCCGAGGAACACGTCGGTGGTGCGCGCGAAGAGGGTGTCCGACCAGCCGTCGCGCAGACCGGCCAGGGTTCCGACCACGAGCGCGATGAGCAGGGCGAGGATCGTCGCGGTGAAACCGACGAGCAGGGAGTTCCGGGTGCCGTGGACGACGTTGGCGTAGACGTCGCAGCCCTGGACGTCGAACCCGAAGGGGTGGCCGTCGGTGGCCGACCCGACGGTCCGGGCGAGGTCGCAGACCCGAGGGTCGCCGTTGCCGAAGAACCCCGCGACCCAGCCGGGGGCGACCGCGATGACGACGAGCACGACGAGGACGGCGGCCGGGATCCAGAACGCCGCGCGCCGGCGCAGGGTGGGCCAGACGCCGCGGGCCCGCAGCGCCGGTGCGCTGGTGAGCGGGGTGAGGGTGGTCGGTTCAGCCACGTCGGATCCTGGGGTCGAGGGCGGAGGCGATGACGTCGACGACGAGGTTCGTCAGCAGGAAGACGATGATGAGCGCGGTCGAGACGCCGACGACGGTCGCACCCTCGTGGGTGCTGACGGCGCTGACGAGCATCTGCCCGACGCCGGGGAGGTTGAACACGCCCTCGACGACGACCGCACCGCCCAGCAGCAGACCGAGGTCGACGGCGAGGAACGTGACGATCGGGATCGCGGAGTTCCGGGAAACGTGGACGGCGAGGATGCGTCCCGGGGTGAACCCCTTGGCCCGGTGCGCCCGGACGAAGTCCGAGGCCAGGGTGTCGGACACGCTGCCCCGCACGAGTCGCGCGATCGGGGCCAACCCGAACACCGCGATCACCGCCGCCGGCATGATGAACGCCGTCGGCCACCCGTCGTTGGACCCCGCGACCGGCAGGACCCCGAGCTTCACGCCGAACACCAGCCGGGCCGTGACGCCGAGGACGAACACCGGGACGGCCGACACGACGATCGTCAGCAGCAGCACGCCGCGGTCGATCAGCTTGCCGCGCTCGACCCCGGCGATCACGCCCAGGACCACGCCGCCGACGATCTCCATCGCCCACGCCGTGAGGGCGAGGGTGATCGTCGTGGGCCAGCGACTGGCCATCTGCTCCGCGACGGGGCGGCCGTTGAAGTCGGTGCCGAGGTCGCCCTGGAACAACCCGACGAGGTAGTGGAGGTACTGCCGCCAGAGCGGCTGGTCGAGGTGGTGCTCGGCCCGCAACTGCGCGACGACGCTCGCCGAGAGCGGGCGGTCCCCACCCAGGGACGCGATGGGGTCCCCGGGCAGGGCGAACACGAGGGCGTGGATGATGAACGTGACACCGAGGAAGACGATCACCAACTCTCCCAGCCGGCGGGCGACGTGCGCGGTCACGACGGGGTTCCCGCCGCCTCGTCGCGCAGGGCGAGGGCCGTCGAGAGGGTTGATCCGTACTGGACGCCGACGAGGTCGGCGATGTCCAGCAACCTCGTGCCCTGCAGACGTTCCGCGTCGGCCTGCCACCGTTCGTAGAGGGCCGCGGCCCGCGCGTGCAACCGTCGCAGTTCCGGGCCGGCCAGCCCACCCTGGACGGGGGCAGCGAGGGCCCGGACGAGCATCCCGCCGTAGCGCAGCTGGAACATCCGCAGGAAGTCCGCCGCGGAGAACTCCTCCGCGACCGTCGCGGGCCGGTCCGCCTCGGGCGTGGCGGCCCGGGCCCGGTCGTGGCCGGCGATCTCGGGGAACATCGGGACGAAGATCCGGGACGCCCGCAGGAACGGCGTGGGCGGGCCGGCCAGTCGTTCCGTCAGGTGCGGTTCGGCCGCGGCGAGGATCTCGCCGAGTTCCGCCCCCGCGGCGGTCAGCGCGTCGGCCTTCTCGGTCAGGACCTCGCGGTAGGTCCGGTCCGTCGTCGACATGTCGTCGGAGGCCGGGTGCGACCAGTAGGGCAGTTCGGCGACGAGGGAGAACGTGCCGTGCCGGCTGCCCCACTCCGCCGACGACGTCCCGCCCTGGTGGTGGGCGGGGTCGACGCCGAGTTCCTCGAAGAAGTCGAGGACGGCAGCGAGGCCGGGGAGGCCGAAGACGGCGTCCCCGTGGACCGGGGCGGCCGGGTTCTCCGGTTCCCCCAGGTCCAGCGGCAACCCCAGCGCGGCGGGCACGGCGTGCAGCGCATCGAGGAGTCCGGGCAGTTCGCGAGAGACGTAGTAGTAGACCCCACCCATCTCACCGTTGTGCAGCGAGACCAGCAACCGGGGTTTCAGGTCGTCGATGAGGCGCATCATGGCGAGCGTCTCGGGGATCGGGGCGTCGAAGTAGCACCCTTTGTGCGAGAACGGGAACGACCACTCGACCTGTTCCGCGGGCGCGGGTCGGTAGAAGTTCCGGCTGTAGAAGCCGCGTTCGAAGGGTCCCTTGAACCAGCCCTCGTTGAGCCGGGCGCCGTCGGGGTCGATGCACGGCACGATGTGCCAGACCGCTCCGAGCTGTTCCCGCAGTTCCGCGTCGGTGCACAGTTCGCGGGCCAGGTGCAGGGAGGTGCAGGCCCCGATGGGCTCGTTCGGGTGGACTCCCCCGACGACGAGGTTCACCGGGAGGTCGCTGTCGGGGGCACCGACCTCGAAGCACTCGATGGGTTCGCCGAGTCGGGAGGTGCCGACGCGTCGTGCCCGGACGAGGTCCGGGAACTCCGCCGCGAGCGCGTGGAACCGTTCGGTGAGCTCGTCGACCGTCGGGAAATCGTCGATCGGCGCGACGTTGCGGGCCCGGGTCACGACGTCGTCGACCCAGGCCGGGCGCACGGTGGTGGTGGTCACGAGGAGAGCCCCACCTGCGAGAGGATCGGGCTGCCGTTGGCGGCGGGCAGGTCGGCGATCTTGTCCGAGGTGACGTAGGAGTAGGTCTCGAAGAACATCGGCGCGGCCGGGAACGCGGCCTGGATGAGCGTCTGCGCGTCGGCGTAGCCCTGTTCGGCGGCGCTCTGGTCGACCTGGCCGTCGGCGGCGGCGATGGCTGCCTCGGTGGCCGGGTCCTTCCACTGCACGCAGGGCGCGCAGCCGCCGGTCGTCGTGAAGAACGCCCGCAGGGTGTTCTGCTGGCTCGGGTACAGCGCACCCCAGCGGGAGAAGAACGGCCCGGCCATCTGCCCCGCGGTGCGGGCGCTGGCGAAGGAGGCCCAGTCGCTGGAGGGGCTGGCGACGACGTCGGCGATGCCCAGGTTCTGCCGCAACTGGTTCGCGTAGGCCTCGTAGACGGTGTCGAGCCCGACGCCACCGGGGTAGACGATCTCCATCGTCCCCGAGAAGCCGCCGGCCTCGGCGAGCAGCGCCTTGGCGGCGTCCGGGTCGTAGCTGCAGTAGTCGCCGCAGATCCCCTCCGGCGTCCCGGCCTCGATGGACGGGGTCCACGCGGTGGCCGGTTCGTAGAGCCCGCCGTAGACGGCCTTGTTGACGGCGTCGCGGTCGATGGCCATCGAAATCGCCTGCCGGACGCGGATGTCGGCGTAGCGCGGGTCGTTGAGGGGCAGGCCGAGGTAGGCGATGCCGGGGGCGTCGAAGGTGTGCAGGTCGTCCCCGAAGTCGCTGGCCGCGACGGAGTACTTGTCGGCGGGCAGGAACAGGACGTCGGCGTTGCCGGCCTGGACGTCGGTGTAGGCCGTCGACATGTCGGTGTAGGGCTGGAACGTGATCTGGTCGACCGTCGGCTTCTCGCCCGCGTAGTCGGCGTACGCGGTCAGGGTCAGCGCCTTGTCCGGTTCCCAGGCGTCGGTCATCTTGAACGGCCCGTTCCCGATCGGCATCTCGTCGAAGGCGTCGGGGTCGGTGAGGGCGCTGGCGGGCAGCGGGTAGAAGCCCGTCTGGGCCTGCGAGAGCTGGTAGGGGAACTGCCCGTCGGGAGCGGAGAGGGTGACCGTGAAGGTGGTGTCGTCGACCACGGCGAGCCCGGACATCGTCTTCGCGGCCGGGTCACCCTCGGTCGGGTTCAGGTCGGCGTAGCCCGCGATCGAGGCCATCTCGCCGTTGTTCTCCCAGGCGTTGGGGCCGTAGGCGACGGCGTTCCACGCGTCGACGTAGTTCTGCGCCGTGACCGGCGTGCCGTCCTGGAAGGTCCACCCCGACTTGATCTTGATCGTCCACGTGGTGGCGTCGGTCGACTCCACCGACTCGGCCGCGTCCATGACCAGCTCGCCCTTCTCATCGATCTCGGTGAGCGAGGTGAACAGCGCCTGCGCCTGGTCGAAGGCGACGGTCTGACGACCGGGGTTCAGGTGGTCGGGCTCACCGACGGCGACGGTGATCGAGGTGCCCGAGCCGGCGGCGTCACCCTTGTCGTCACCGCTGGAGGAGCAGGCGGAGACCGCGAGGGCCGCGGTCAGGGCGAGGGCGAAGAGCGCGCGGGGGCGGCGGGAACGCGACATCGAGGAGCCTCCTGGTCGTGGGGTGGGCTCACTCTGCACCGCCCGGCGTTGGAAAGCTACGGATCTTTCAGAAGGAAATGAATCTTTAACGCGGTCGCAACACTCCGTGGGGGCTGCTGCGTGCCACGATGGAGCCCCCGCACGAGACCGAGTCGAGGAGGCAGCCCCCGGTGGTGCAGCGATCGGACGACCCCGTCGAGACCGCCGAGGTCGTGATGCCCGCCGACCGGCTGGCCCTCGTCGAGGAGTTCGGGCTCGCCTGGACGGCGGGTGGCGCCCCCCGGATGGAGGGGCGGGTCATCGGCTACCTGCTGCTGTCCGAGGCCCCGCACGTCTCGGCCGGGCACCTGGCCGAGGAGCTGCGGGCCAGCGCCGGGTCGGTCTCGACGACGACGCGCCGCCTCGAGGAGGCCGGATTCATCCACCGCCACGCCATCCCGGGCGACCGACGCCACCACTACCGGA
Source organism: Kineococcus sp. GCM10028916 (assembly GCF_042674865.1). Lineage (NCBI taxonomy): Bacteria > Bacillati > Actinomycetota > Actinomycetes > Kineosporiales > Kineosporiaceae > Kineococcus > Kineococcus sp. GCM10028916. Next base: position 351,104 of record NZ_JBHTFM010000016.1, read on the forward strand.
TGGAGGAGGACGTCTGGGGCAGTTTCCTGGCCGGCGAGCGCAAGTACCTCTTCCGCAGCGCGCGCTTCGCGGAGGACGCCCTCGACCTCGTCGGCCCGGGCGACTCCCCCACGAACCGTCGCCTGCAGAACATGCGCGACTACTTCGAGTGGCTCGCCGGCTACCACCGACAGATGCTCACCGAGTGGGCCGAGGTCAAGGCCAAGCGTGACGCAGGGGCCAAGCGCTCGTCCTGACCGGCCCACACTCGGGTCGCTCCCACCCGCGCCCGAACGTGCCTGGCGGCACGGGCCGGGACGGACGGTCCGATGGCTGGCACGGCAGGGAATCTCGCCCGGCTGCTCGACACCGCGGCGCCTCGCCCCGCCGGTGCCGACTTCGCCGACGACCTCGATCGGGCGTGCAGGTGCTGGCCCACCACGGGGCCGAGCGTTCCCTGCTCCAGTTGGCCCGCGCCTGGGAGCAGGCGGAGGACCGGGTCGAACGCGCCCCCCGGCCTGCTCACCGAGGTCTGCGCCTAGCGTCCCAGGAGGTCCAGCCGCTCGAGGGCGGCGGGCGGGAGCTCCAGCTCGCGGGCCGCGACGTTCTCCCGCAGGTGGGCGACCGAGGAGGTTCCCGGGATGACCAGGACGTTCGGCGAACGCTGCAGCAGCCAGGCCAGGGCGACCTGCTGTCCGGTGGCTCCGAGTTCCGCGGCGACCTCCTCGAGCACGCCGTGCTGCAGCGGGTTCCAGCCTCCCAGCGGGAAGAACGGCACGAACCCGATGCCGTCGGCGGCGAGCGCGTCGACGAGGGGGTCGTCGCTGCGTTCGACCAGGTTGTAGAGGTTCTGGACGAAGACGACGGGCGCGATCGCCCGTGCCTCGGCGACCTGTTCGGCGGTCACGTTCGAGAGGCCCAGGTGCCTGACGAGTCCCTCGCGCTGCAGCTCGGCCATCACTGCGAACGCCTCGGCCAGGGAACCCGGTCCCGGGACCCGGAGGTTCGCCGCGTCCAGGACGTCGAGGCCGAGGTGGTCGAGGTTCGCCTGCACCTGCTCGCGCAGGTCGTGCGGGGACGGGTCCCAGCTGCCGTCCGGTCCGCGCCGGAACCCGACCTTGGTGACGATCTTCACCGCTGCGGGGTAGGGGTGCAGCGCCTCGCGGACGATCTCGTTCGTGGTGGCGGGGCCGTAGTAGTCGCTCGTGTCGAGGTGGGTGACGCCGAGGTCGACGGCGCTGCGCAGGACGCGGACCGCCTCGCTGCGGTCGCGCGGCGGGCCGAACGCGTTGGGGCCGGCGAGTTGCATGGCGCCGTAGCCCATCCGGCTCAGGACGAGGTCATCGGTGAGGGTGAGGTCGTGGTTCACGGACCCACGGTGCGCCTGCGTGGACGTCAGGCGGGAGCTACGGATCGTCCTGGTACACCTGGTACCAGGACGATCCGTGGCGGGTCCGGGCACACTGAGCGGGTGGACGACCTCGGTGCTGCGCTGCGCGACTGGCGGGACCGGCTGGACCCGGCCGACGCGGGACTCACCCGAAACGGACGACGGCGTGCACCGGGGCTGCGCCGCGAGGAACTCGCCGTGCTGGCCGGCATCTCCATCGACTACGTCGTCCGCCTCGAACAGGGCCGGGCCTCCACCCCGTCGGCGCAGGTCTGCGGGGCGCTGGCCCGGGCGCTGCAGCTCGCGGACGAGGAGTCGGCCCACCTCCTGCGCCTCGCCGGGCACGCCGCCGATCCCGGCCGGGTCCCCCGGTTGATCCCGGCCAGCGTCCGCCGGATCGGCGAGCGCCTGGCCGGGCACCCGCTGGCCGTCTACGACGCGACCTGGTGCCTGCTGCACTGGAACCCGCTGTTCGCGGCGACGTTCGGCGATCCCACCGGGGAACGCGAGGGCACGAGCCTGCTGCTGCGCCACTTCACCGACGGGTTGCCCCGCATCAGGTTCACCCCGGCGCAACGGGAGGCCTTCGAGGAGTCGCTCGTCTCGGACCTGCGCTCCACGACGAGCCGGTACCCGCGCGATCCGGACGTCGCGTCACTGGTCGCCGAACTGCTGACGGGACCACGGTTCGCGGAACTCTGGGACCGGCGCACCGTCGCCGGTCACGAGAGCGCGCACAAGGTCGTCGAGCACCCGGAGATCGGGGACGTCGAACTCGACTCCGACACCCTGACGACGCAGGGCTCGAACCTCCGGGTCGTCGTCTACACGCCGCGGCCGGGCTCCGACGCCGCCGGCAAGCTCGAACTCCTGGCCGCCCTGGGGACGCAGCGGATGGCGCCGCGCGTCTGACTCAGCGCGGCGCGGGCTCCTCAGCCCGGCCCGGGTCGGTGAGCGAGGCGAGCATCCGGAGCTTCTCGTCGCTCGGGCTGCCCCGGTCCGCGTAGTAGAGGACCAGGAGCACCCCGTCGACGGGCAGCTTGTCGCGGTGCAGCTGCAGTTCGCCGACGACGGGGTGGTTCACGATCGCCGACCCACCCTCCAGGACGCGGACGTCGTGACGTCCCCAGAGGTCCCGGAACCGGTCGCTGGTCAGGGCGAGTTCCCCGACGAGTTCGACGAACCGGGCGTCCTCGACCTCGGCCCCGACGGATCCGCGCAACGCCGCGACGAGCCCCTCGGTGGCGGCCTCCCAGTTCTGGTGGAACTCCCGCTCCTCCGGGTCCAGCATCAGCGAGCGGAGGCGGTTGTTCCCGGGGCGCAACCGCGGGGAGAACGCGACCGCGAGGTCGTTGGCGGCGAGGACGTCGAACGCCCGTCCCTCCACGAACGCCGGCACCCCGACGCTCGCCAGCAACTGGTGCAGCCGCGCGGGAACGCGTTCCGGTCGGGGTCGTCGGCGGGGTCGCGCCCGGGTGGTGGCGAGGCCGAGGAGGTACTCGTGGTCGAGCTCGCCGAGCTGCAGGACCCGGGCGATCGAGCCGAGGACCTGGGCGGAGGGGTTCTTGTCCCGGCCCCGTTCGAGACGCAGGTAGTAGTCGCCGCTGATCCCCGCGAGGAGGGCGACCTCCTCGCGCCGCAGCCCGGGAACCCGGCGGTTCCCGCCGACCGGCAGTCCCGCCTGTTCCGGGGTGACCAGACCCCGCCGGGCCCGGAGGTACTCCCCCAGCCGGTTCGCCCGCTCCTCGCTCACCGTTCGATCGTAGGACCGACGCGGCGCCGGAGAGGGGGTCCCGTCAGGACCCCGGACGAGCGGGGTCCTGGCCGGGTCTCGCGCCCCGGCGCACCGTGGAGGCATGGACACCAGCAACCGCACCGTCTTCCTCCCCGGCGCCACCTCGGGCATCGGCCTCGCCCTGGCCCGTCACCTCCGCGCCGCGGGCAGCACCGTCGTGGTGGGCGGCCGCCGCGCCGACCTGCTCGAGACGCTCGCCGCGGAGGGTTTCACCACCGTCGCGATCGACGTGACCGACCCGGCGAGCGTCGAGAGCGCCCGCGACACCGTGCTCCACGAGCACCCCGACCTCGACACCGTCGTCACCATGTCGGGGGTGATGCTCGTCGAGGACCTCCGCGACCCCGCGCACTTCGCCGCCGCGCAGAAGACCGTCGAGACGAACCTGCTCGGCACGATCCGCCTCGTCGACGCGTTCACCCCGCACCTGCTGGCCCGCGGGTCGGGGACGATCGTCACCGTCACCTCCGGCATCGGCTTCCTGCCCTTCCCGCTGATGCCGACCTACGCCGCCACGAAGGCCGGCGTCCACGCCTACTCCGAGGCGCTGCGCGCCCAGCTGGCCGGCACCGGGGTCGAGGTCACCGAACTCGTCCCGCCCGCGGTGGCGACCAGCCCCGAGGTGAAGCGGAGCAACCCCGCCGCCCTCGACCTCGAGGAGTTCGTCACCGAGGTGATGGGGCTGCTGGGTGCGGACCCGACACCCCACGAGATCCTCGTCGAGGGGGTCCGGATGCACCGCTGGGCGGAGCGCGACGGGACCTACGACGAACTCGTCGCGCGGCGCTCGCAGGCGCTGGTGACGTTGCCGGGCCGCTGACCGCGGGTGGACGCCGACGGTTCGGGGTCCACCCCTCAGCCGTTGGAGTACTTCGCCCGCCGCTCCGCCTGCGTCGGGTCCGAACCCCGGACCACCGTCCGCAACGCCCCCGCGGAACCCGCCACCGCCACGTCCCCGTCGGTGTCCGTCCGCAGCACCCGCGCCCCCGTCCGCGCCAGCAGCTCCAGCGTCGGTGCGGCCGGGTGGCCGTAGTCGTTGACCTCTCCCACCTCCACGATCGCCACCCGCGGTCTGAGTTCCGTGTAGAGCTCGGGGAACTGGTTCGCCGACCCGTGGTGGGCGACCTTCACGACGTCCACCACCGTCCCCTCGGGAACCTCCGACAACGCCCGCCGCTGACCGTCGCGTTCCAGGTCCCCGGTCAGCAGCACCGACACCCCGGCCACGTCCGCCAGCAACGCGATGCTCGCGTCGTTCACGTCGGAGGAGTCCGGCGCGGACTCCTCCGACACGACGGGCAGCGGCGCCAGCACCGTCCACGACACCGAACCCGCGGAACCGCTCTGGCCGGAACTCAGCACCGTGACGTCCGCGTGGGCACCGGCCGCGATCTCCGCCACCCTGCGCGCGGCGGGTTCGACGGCCAACGGCGACACGAACACCTCCCCCACCTCCCGCCCGTCCACCGCACCGGCGAAACCCCCGACGTGGTCGGCGTGGAAGTGGGTCAGCACCACCGCGTCCAACCGCTGCACCCCCAGCCGGTCCAGGCACCCGTCGACCAGCACGTCGTCCGGACCCGCGTCGACCAGCACCGCCGACGACGGTCCCGACCGCAGGACCACGGAGTCGCCCTGCCCCACGTCGCACCCGACGACCAGCCAGTCCGGCGGCGGCCACGGCCCCGACGGCGTACCCCACCGCGGCGCGCACCGCACCAGCGCCGCACCGCCCACCACCAGCACGAGGGCCAGCCCCAACCACCTCCGCGGCCGGGAACCACTGCGCGAACCACTGCGCCGGAACCGCACCACGGCCGCCACCGCCCCGAGCAGCAGCACCGTCAGGACGACCACGACCAGCACCCCGGTCACCCCGCCGGGAACGGTCACCGCCACGGGCAGCCTCGCGGCGACGCGGGCGAGACCGGCGATCCACCACGCGCACAACCCCGCCGGCCAGGCCAGCCACGTCGCCCCGGTCGACCACACCGGCGAGACGAGCGTCGCCGCCAACCCCAGCACCGTCGCCGGCGCCACCGCGGGGGCGACGAGGACGTTCGCCGGGATCGACACCGGGTTCACCGACGGCTGCAGCAGCACCAGCACCGGGCCGCAGACCACCTGCGCCGACACCGGGACCGCCACCGCGAAGGCCACCGGGCGCGGGAACCCCAGCTCCAGCAACCGCTCCGCGAAGGGGCGCCCCAGCAGCACCAACGCCCCCGTCGCCAGCACCGAGAGCACGAACCCGAACTCGCGCGCGAGCCACGGATCCGCCACCAGCAGCACCAGCACCGCCGCGGCCAGCACGGGGACTCCCCGCACGGGCCGGCCCACTGCCAACCCGACCAGCCCGACACCCCCCATCACCGCGGCGCGCAGCACGCTCGGATCCGGCCGGGCCAGCACGACGAAACCCACCAGACCGATCGCCGCGACGACGAGGCGGGCCCGCCGACCGAGTCCCAGCCACGACGCGACCAGCACGAGGAACCCCACGACGAGGGTCGTGTTCGACCCGCTCACCGCGGTCAGGTGGGTCAGCCCGACGGCCTTCATGTCGTCCTCGAGGTCCGCCGGGAGGCGGGACGTGTCGCCGACGACGAGGCCGGGCAGCAGCCCGCGGGCGTCGGCAGGTTGCGGTTCCACCGCCTCCCGCAGACCCCCGCGCAGCCGCTCCGCACCCCGGAACACGCGGCCGGCCGATCCCACCACCTCAGGTCGCCCGGTCGAGGAGACCACCGCGGCGGACCGTTCACCGGGGTCCGCGGGTCCCAGTCGACCGCCGAACTCCACGCGCTCCCCGAGGTGCACCCGAGACCACCCCTCGGCGTCGGCGAACACCGTCACGCGCGCCTCGACCGGGGTCGCCCGGCCGCGGGCCTACAGTCGCGACACCGTGACCTCGACGACGACCCGTGGCGGTCCGCCGGGCCGCAGCGCCGTGGTGGCCCGGGGATCGCTGCTCACGACGCCGGTCGCGGTGACGCTCACCTGCCGTTCCGCGAGGTCGGCGATGCCACCGTGGCCGGACCGGGCCTGGTGGAGCACGACCGAGGTCAGGACGAGTGCGGTCGCGACGAGCACCAGGAGGAGCCGGGCTCCCCGGCGGAACACGACGAGCGTGCCGCCGGTCAGCGCCACCCCGACGAGCAGGCCACCGAGGGACGTCCTGGCGGCGAGCGGGTGGGCGATCGCGACGAACGCCGCCAGCCAGGCCAGGAAGGCGGCCGCCACGAGCCGCAGGTCGAGTCCGACGGTCACACCGTCACCAGGTCCCGCACCCCGTCCAGCAGTTTCGGCCCGATGCCGGTCACCTCGCCGAGGTCGTCGACGGAGGTGAACCGGCCGTTCTCCTCGCGCCAGGCGACGATCCGGCCGGCGAGCACCTCCCCCACCCCCGGCAGGGCGTCGAGCTGCTCGGCCGTGGCCGCGTTCAGGTTCAGCGGTCCGCCGTCACCGGAACCACTCGCCACCGCCGGTCCCGCGGCGGCCTGTCCGGGAGCGGGCACGAGGACCTGCTCGCCGTCGACCAGGACCCGCGCGAGGTTCACCGCGTCGAGGTCGGCGTCCGGCAACGGACCGCCCACCGCGGCGAGGGCGTTCCCGACCCGGCTCCCGCCGGGCAACGTCACCAGTCCCGGGGTCGCGACCCGCCCCGCGACGTGCACGACGACCGGGGTGCCCGAGACGTCCGGAGCGGGAGAGCTCGAGACCGCCACCGTCGCCGTCCGTCCGGGCAGGACGTCCCCCGCGGGCGTCGCGTCCTCGGGCCAGGAACGCCACGCGGCCAGGACCAGCCCCGCGGCCACCAGCAGCGCGACGAGCAGCACCCCGACCGCAGCGCGCGGGCTCACCCGCACCCGGGCCGCCCGGACGGTGGGCGGTGTCCGGTCGGCGATCCGCCGGCGCAGTTCCGCCGTCCCGGAACGGGACGCCTCCTCCGCCGCCTCCTCGACCTCCTCCCAGTCCTCGTCGAGGTCGTCCGCGAACTCGTCGTGGACGACGGGTTCCACCCGCCGGAACTGTCGGGACGCCAGCGCACGCGCTCGGTGCGCCGACTCACGCGGCCGGTAGGAGGAAGACACCCTCGGCACGCTAGGCAGTCCTCCGGGACGGGAACCGCCTCCGCCGCCCGGGCTGTGGACGGTCCCCCGCCGACGAACCCTGTGGAGACCGCGGTGCCCCCGGTGGCCCGCCCGGGTGCTGCGCCGCCTCCACACCCGCTCAGCCGCTCTGGAGTTCCCGCTCGATCTGGGCCCCGACCTGGGCGACCATGTCGACGTCGTCGGGGTGCAGCAACCACTGCACCTGCAGACCGTCCATGACCGCGACCAGTCGTCGGGCCGCGGACGCCGGCGCGGGGTGGGCGCAGTCGGCGAAGGCGTCGGTGAGGGTGGCGACGACGGAGCGGTAGCGCTGGTCGAAGAACTCGTGCGCGGGGTGCTCCGGCGAGGCGGACTCCGCGGCCAGGACGGTGAACAGCTCCACGATCCCGCGACGGGACTCGTTGCGGCGCACCACCTCGAGCAGCGCCGCGAGGCGCTCGCGGCCGGCACCGCCCTGCAGGCCCGACGCCACGGCGTCGTCCACGTCACGGCGTTCGAGCACGGCGAGCAGCAACGACTCCTTGCTCCCGACGTGGTGCTGCAGACCGGCCGGGGAGAGCCCGCAGCGGGCCGCGAGGTCGCGCATCGACGCCGCCCGGTACCCCGCCTCGGCGAACAGCGACACCGCCTCGTCGAGGATCTGCTCCCGGCGCGCTCGTCCCTTCGCGTACTCCCCACGGATGGCCATCCCCAATACCTATCACCTGCACGGTTTTCGGGGGTAGCCTCTGCGGCATGACCGACACCGACGTCCCCACCACCCCGCGGGGTGTCCTCGCGCAGCTCACGCTGGAGGAGAAGGCCGCCCTGCTGGACGGTTCCGACTTCTGGCACACCGAACCCGTCGAACGCCTCGGCGTCCCCGCGCTGATGGTCACCGACGGCCCGCACGGTCTGCGCAAGCAGCCCGAGGGGGGCGACCACCTCGGCCTGAGCGGCAGCGTCCCCGCGACCTGCTTCCCGCCCGCCGCCGGGCTCGCCTCGTCCTGGAACGTCGACCTGCTGCGCCGCGTCGGTGCGGCACTGGGCCGCGAGACCCGCGCCGAGAAGGTGTCGGTCCTGCTCGGACCGGGCGTGAACATGAAGCGGTCCCCGCTGTGCGGGCGCAACTTCGAGTACTTCTCCGAGGACCCCGTGCTGGCCGGCGACCTCGCCGCCGCCATGGTCGACGGCATCCAGAGCCAGGGCGTCGGGACGTCGCTGAAGCACTACGCGGCGAACAACCAGGAGACCCGGCGGATGACGATCTCCGCCGACGTCGACGAACGCACGCTGCGCGAGATCTACCTGACCGCCTTCGAGCGCGTCGTGAAGCAGGCGCAGCCGTGGACGGTCATGTGCTCCTACAACCGGATCAACGGCGTCTACGCCTCCGAGGACCCCTGGTTGCTGACCACCGTCCTGCGCGAGGAGTGGGGTTTCGCCGGCCTCGTCGTCTCCGACTGGGGCGCGGTCAACGTCCGCGAGGACGGCGTCGCCGCCGGCCTCGACCTGGAGATGCCCTCGTCCTCGGGGGCGGGCACCCAGCGCATCCTCGCCGCCGTCGCGGCCGGGACCCTCTCCACCGAGGACCTGGACCGCGCCGCCCTGCGCGTCCTGGAACTCGTCGAGAAGTCGACGGCCGCCCTCGCCGACCCGGGTTCGTTCGACGTGGCCGAGCACCACGCCCTGGCCCGTGAGGCCGCCACCCAGAGCGCCGTGCTGCTGAAGAACTCCGGCGACGTGCTGCCGCTGGCGGCGACCGGCGGGACCATCGCCGTCGTCGGGGAGTTCGCCCGCACCCCGCGCTACCAGGGCGCCGGCAGCTCCCAGGTGAACCCGACCCGGCTCGACGACGCGCTGACCGCCCTGCGGGCGCAGTTCGCCGGCCGCCGTGAGGTGACTTTCGCCGCGGGGTTCGTCCCCCAAGACGAGGAGGTCCAGCCCGGGCTCGTCGCGGAGGCCGTCGCGAACGCGGCCGCCGCCGAGGTCGTCGTGCTGTTCCTCGGCCTCCCCGCCTCCTACGAGTCCGAGGGCTACGACCGCGACCACACGAACCTGCCGCCCGCCCAGCTCCACCTGCTCGAGGAGGTCGTCGCCGCGAACGCGAACGTCGTCGTCGTCCTGGCCAACGGGTCCGTCGTCAACCTCGAACCCTGGCAGGGTTCCGTGCCGGCCGTCCTCGAGGGCTGGCTCGGTGGCCAGGCCGGTGGCGGTGCCGTCGCCGACCTGCTCTCCGGGGTCGCCAACCCGTCCGGGAAGCTCGCCGAGACCGTCCCGCTGAACTACCTCGACAACCCCACCGTCGGGAACTTCCCCGGCGAGAACGGTCACGTCCGCTACGGCGAGGGTCTGCTCATCGGCTACCGCTGGTACGACGCGCACCAGCTGCCCGTCGCCCACCCGTTCGGCCACGGCCTCTCGTACACGACCTTCGCGTACTCCGACCTGACCGTCGTCGACCGGGGCGAGCACGTCGAGGTCTCGCTCACCGTGGAGAACACCGGCGCGCACGCCGGGACGGAGACCGTGCAGGTCTACGTCAGCGACCACGAGGCGAGCGTGTACCGGCCCGAGCAGGAACTGAAGGGTTTCGCCCGGGTGACCCTGGCCGCCGGCGCACGCGAACGCGTGGTCGTCTCCCTCGACGCCCGCGCGTTCTCGTTCTGGCACAGCGCCGCCGGTCGGTGGGTCCTCGAAGGGGGCGACTTCGGGATCCGCGTCGGGTCGTCCTCCCGTGACATCCGGCTCGCCCGGACCCTGACCCTGCAGGGTCAGGGCGTGAAGCTCGAACTCGCCGTGGACGCCGAGGCCGAGGAGTGGCTGGCCCACCCCGTCGCCGGGGACGCCGTCCGCAGCGCGCTCGAGGGCACGATGTGGTCGGAGATGCTCTTCGACGAGCACAACGGGCAGATGATGCGGGCCATCCCGCTGCAGCGCCTCACCCGCTTCCCGGGGTTCCCCCTCGCCGAGGGCGACCTGCCGGAACTGGTCGCGAAGGCCAACGCCTCCTGAGGACCCGCGACGCACGAGGAGCCCGCCCGGATTCCGGGCGGGCTCCTCGTGACGCGGTGCTCAGAGCGGGAGGGTCATCACGACGTGGGGCCGTTCCTCGCTGTCCCCGCGCCACCCCTCGGTCATGCCGAGCTTGCGGGCGACGGCGAAGCTGGCGGCGTTGTCGGGGTGGATGATCGAGATCAGCCGCGGCAACCGCAGCACGTCACGGGCGTACCCCACCCACATCGACGCCGCCTCGGTCGCGAACCCCTGGCCCCACGCCGACCGGGAGAGCCGCCAGCCGATCTCGACGTCGTCGGGGTACCAGCGCATGTGGTGCAGACCGGTGAACCCCAGGAACCGCCCGTCCTCGCGACGTTCCACCGCGGACAGCCCGAACGGGTTCTGCTCGAAGACCCCGTCGCAGCGCTCGGCCAGCGCGTCGGAACCCGCGCGGTCCAGCGGCGCGGGGAAGTGCCGCATCACCTCGGGATCGGCGTTGAGCTCGGCGAAGGGTTCCCGGTCGGCCGCGGTCCAGCGCCGCAGCAGCAACCGGGGCGTGACCAACCGGAAACCCTCGTTCACCGCTGGACTCCTCAGGCCGGGACGATGTTGACGAGCTTCGGCGCCCGGACGATGACGGTTCGCAGGCCCCGTCCCTCGAGCGCGGCCTGGACCTTCTCCGAGCTCAGCGCCAGCTCCTGCAAGGCCTCCTGGGTGATGTCCGGGGACACCTCGAGCCGGTCACGCACCTTGCCCTGGATCTGGACCACGCACGTCACGGTGTCCTCGACGAGCAGCGCCTCGTCGACGACGGGCCAGCCGGCGCGGGCGACGCACGGGTCGTGGCCCAGCAGCGACCACATGTCCTCGGCCGTGTACGGCGCGACGAGCGACAGCATGACCGCCGTCGCCTCGGTGGCCTCGCGGACGGCGGGGTCCCCGCCACCGACGCCGGAGTCGATCGCCTTGCGGGTCGCGTTCACGAGTTCCATGACGCGGGCCACGGCGACGTTGAAGCGGAACGCCTCGACGTGCTGCGACACCTCGTGCACGGTCTTGTGCGTGATCGATCGCAGGGCGCTGTCACCGGTGGAGGGGTCCACCCCGGCAGCGGAGGTGACGTCGCGCGCCAGGCGCCACGCCCGGCCCAGGAACTTCGAGGAACCCGACGGGGACACGTCGGCCCAGTCGATGTCGTCCTCGGGCGGGCCCGCGAACGCCATCGTCAGCCGGATGGCGTCGACGCCGTGCTCCTCGAGCTGGTCGGAGAGCCGCACGATGTTGCCCTTGGACTTGCTCATCGCCGACCCCTCCATCTGCACCATGCCCTGGTTCAGCAGGCGGGTGAAGGGTTCGTCGAAGGGCAGGTAGCCCAGGTCGTGCAGCACCTTGGTGATGAACCGCGCGTAGAGCAGGTGCAGGATCGCGTGCGTGACGCCGCCGACGTACTGGTCGATGGGGCCCCACTGCGCGATGAGGTCCCGGTCGAACGCCTGGGTGTCGTCCTTCGGGGACACGAAGCGCAGGTAGTACCAGGACGAGTCGACGAAGGTGTCCATGGTGTCCGGGTCCCGGCGCGCCGGGGTTCCGTCGACAGGGCTGGGCACGTTCACCCAGTCCTCCGCCGCCCCCAGCGGCGAGGTGCCCTTGGGGGTGAGGTTCAGACCCTCCGAGGGCGGCAGCACGACGGGCAGCTGGTCCTCGGGGACCGGGACCTCACCGGTCTCGGTGTGCACGATGGGGATCGGGGTGCCCCAGTAGCGCTGACGCGAGATCAGCCAGTCGCGCAGGCGGTAGTTCTTCGCGGCCCGGCCCTTGCCGGCCGCGACCAGGTCCTCGATCGCCCGGGCGATGCCGGCCTTCTTGTCCAGGCCGTCCAGCGCGCCGGAGTTCACCAGCCTGCCGTCACCCGCCGTCGCCTCGCCGGACTCCGCCGGGTCGGGCAGGGGGTTGCCGTCCGCGTCGCGGACGTCGACGACGACCCGGACGGGCAGGCCGAACGCCTTCGCGAAGTCGAGGTCGCGCTGGTCGTGCGCGGGCACGGCCATGATCGCGCCGGTGCCGTAGTCGGCCAGGACGTAGTCGGCGGCCCAGATCGGCAGCCGCTCCCCGTTGACCGGGTTCACGGCGAAACGGCCCAGGTCGACCCCGGTCTTCTCCCGCTCCGAGGCGAGGCGGTCCATGTCGGAGGTCTCCTGCACCTGGGTGCGGTAGACCTCGAACTGCTCGCGGACCTCCGGCGACGCGCCCGCGGCCAGTTCCTCGGCCAGGTCGGAGTCGGCCGCGACGACCATGAAGGTCGCGCCGTGCAGGGTGTCCGGTCGGGTCGTGTAGACGCTGATCGGCTCCGCGCGGCCCTCGATGACGAACTCGACCTCGGCGCCGGTGGAGCGCCCGATCCAGTTGCGCTGCATCGAGATGACCTTGGCGGGCCACTGGCCCTCCAGGGCGTCCAGGTCGTCCAGCAGCCGGTCGGCGTAGTCGGTGATCCGGAAGTACCACTGGGTCAGCTTCTTCTTGACGACCTTGGCGCCAGAACGCTCGGAGGTGCCGTCGGGCAGCACCTGCTCGTTGGCCAGCACGGTCTGGTCCACCGGGTCCCAGTTGACCAGGGAGTCCTTGCGGTAGGCCAGCCCCTTCTCGTACAGCTTGAGGAACAGCCACTGGTTCCACTTGTAGTACTCGGGGTCGGACGTGTGCAGGACGCGGTCCCAGTCGAAGGAGCACGCGTAGCGGCGCATCGACGCGCGCTGCTGGGCGATGTTGTCGTACGTCCACTGCCGCGGGTCGAGGCCGCGCTTGATGGCGGCGTTCTCGGCGGGCAGACCGAAGGCGTCCCAGCCGATCGGGTGCATCACGTCGAAACCGCGCTGCAGCCAGTACCGCGCGATGACGTCCCCGAGCGCGTACGCCTCGGCGTGACCCATGTGCAGGTCGCCGGAGGGGTACGGGAACATGTCCAGCACGTACTTCTTCGGGCGTTCGTCGCCCGCCTCACCGCTGGTGAACGGCTTGCGCTCGTCCCAGACCGGCAACCACTTCTCCTGCAGCGCGAACGCGTCGTAGCGGTTCTCGTCCGCCTCGTCCCGTGCCTGCGTGTCGGTCTGCGTCATCTCGTCCTCCCGGTGCGTCCGTGCGTCCCGCACCTGAAACCTCCTGCGGACAGCGGAAGACCCCTCACTCAGGAGGGGTCACGGCGCCGGCACCTGCGAGGTCGCAGCAGCTCAGCGCCGGCTGGCAAGTCGGCGGGAAGACACGACCGACAGCCTACTCCGTCGGGCTCACGAGCGTTCCGGACGGGCCGAGCGGTCGGCGCGACGCCGACCCCAGCCGTGCTGCGGGGTGCTGCGACGCAACGCGCGACGCTGGGCCAGGGCCTGCTCGGCGCGCACCAGCAGGTCGGTGACGCCCCCCTCGTCCCAGGGCGCCAGCACGGCCGCGCCGGCCTCCACGGACAGCCGCCCGCTGCGCGCCCCGCCGCCCGCGTTCGGGTCGGGCGCCGGCGAGACCGCCGCGACCTGCAGCCGCTCCTGCGCCAACCCGACGCGCATCCGCCGTTCCAGCTCCTGGGCGTGCAGCCCGGCCCCGGGTCCCAGGACGATGAAGCGTCCCTCGTCCACGCGGGCGACGACGTCGGAGGTGCGCGTGGCGGCCCGCAGCGAACCGGCCGCGGCGGCCCACTCGGCCTCCTGCTGCCGGCGCTGCTCGTCGGCGCTGCGCACGACGCCACCGACCTGCACGCCGGGGGTGACCTCGATGATGCAGGCGTGCACGGCGCCCCCGGAGCGGCGGGCCGACTCCAGCACCTGGTTGCCCACGAGCATCAGCCCCCGACGGTTGAGCAGCCCCGTGACCACGTCGTTGACGTTCTCGTCCCGGGCGTGCTCGAGGGCGGACACCAGCGAGTCGGCGGCCCGTTCGGCCTCCCGGTGCGCCCGGTGCGCGACCGCGAGCGCCGCGGCGAGGATCCCCGCGAGCGCCAGGGCGCAGCCGAGGGCGACGAGGAGGGTGGTGGTCACCGGGGCCACGGTGGCCGTGACGGCGGTCGCGAGGACCCCCGCCACGGGCACGGCGACGAGAGCGGCGGTCCACGTGCGGCCGTCGGGGCTGCTGCTGGCGCGCGCCGGACGGACCGAGGGCTCGGAGGATCCGGGGGTGCTGGTCACCCTGGTGACGTCGGCACGCGGGGGTGTCGGCTGGATGGGGCGAGAGGGTGACGAGCGCATCCGTGCATCGTGGCGCGGCGATCCGGGCGGACCGCCCGTCTCAGGCCGTGGCGCGCGAGAACTCACCCGCCCGGCGCACCTGGTCCTCGTTCGGGCGAACGCCTGTGTAGAGGACGAACTGCTCCGCGGCCTGCAGGGCGGCCACCTCGGTCCCGGTGACGACCTGCTTGCCCAGCTCACGACCGAGACGGACGAAGGGGGTGTCCTCGGGGACGGCGACGACCTCGAAGACGGCGTCGGCGGCCTCGACGGCGGCCCGCGGCACGGGGAGGTCCGCGGCGGCGGAGCCACCGGCCATCCCGACGGGGGTGGCGTTCAGCAGCAGGGTCGGGCGGTGCTCCCCGAGGTCGGGCACCCAGCGCGCGCCGTAGGCCGCGGCGAGCGCCGGGCCGGCCTGGGGGTTGCGGGCGACGACGACGAGGTCGTCGAAGCCGTTGTCGCGCAGGGCGGCGAGCGAGGCCTTGGCCATCCCGCCGCTGCCGAGGACGGCGGCGGGGCCGCTGGGGACGATGCCGTGGGTGGCGAGGAGGCCGGCGACGGCGAGGTAGTCGGTGTTGTGGGCAACGAGGTGGGCCACCCCGTCGACCGGGGTGTTGACGATGGTGTTGACCGAGTCGATGGCGGCCGCAGAGGGGTCGAGGGCGTCGACGAGCGGGATGACGGCCTCCTTGAAGGGCATCGAGATCCCGGCACCGCGGATGCCGAGGGCGCGGAGGCCGCCGATCGCGGCGGGCAGGTCGGTCGTCGTGAACGCCTTGTAGACGAAGTCGAGCCCGAGCTCGGCGTAGAGGAAGTTGTGGAACCGGGTCCCGAGGTTGCTGGGCCGGCCGGACAGGGAGAGGCACACCTGGGTGTCTTTGGAGAGCACGACCCCATCCTGGAACACACCAAGGATGTTGATGGTTCAATGATAGTGTGAACAGGTCCGCGAAACGCATCGGGTTCCTCTCCTTCGGCCACTACCAACCCGTCGCCGGGTCGGCGGCCCGCACCGCCCGCGACGCCCTCGTGCAGACGGTGGAACTGGCGGTGGCGGCCGAGGAACTCGGCTTCGACGGCGCCTACGTCCGCGTCCACCACTTCGCGCGTCAGCAGGCGGCCCCCTTCCCGGTCCTCGCCGCGATGGCCGCGCGCACGAGCCGCATCGAGCTCGGCACCGGCGTCATCGACATGCGCTACGAGAACCCGCTCTACATGGCCGAGGAGGCGGCGATGACCGACCTCATCTCCGACGGCCGGCTGCAGCTCGGCGTGAGCCGTGGTTCACCCGAGCCCGCCCTGCACGGTCCCGCGACGTTCGGCCACGTCCCGGCCGAGGGCGAGACCGAGGGCGACATGGCCCGTCGTCACCTCGACGTCTTCCGCCACGCCATCGCCGGCGGGAAGGTCGCGGAAGCGAACCCGCGGATGACGGGCAGTTCGCGAGCGCTGCCGATCCTGCCGCAGGCCCCGGGCCTCTCCGATCGGATCTGGTGGGGCTCCGGCTCGCGCGAGACCGCGCGCTGGACCGCCGAGCAGGGCCTGAACCTCATGAGCTCGACCCTGCTCACCGAGGACACGGGCATCCCCTTCGACGAGCTGCAGGCCGAGCAGATCGCCCTGTACCGCCAGGTCTGGAAGGACTCCGGTCACCAGCGGGAACCGCGGGTCTCGGTGTCGCGCAGCGTGATGCCGATCGTCAACGACCTCGACGAGGCCTACTTCGGCCGCGACCGCCACTCCACCGACCAGGTCGGTTCGCTCGGCGAACCCGGCCTCGCCCGCTTCGGGCGGACCTACGCCGGGGACCCGGACCAGGTCGCCGAGGACCTGGCCAAGGACGTGGCCGTCCAGGAGGCCGACACCCTGCTGGTGACGATCCCGAACGCCCTCGGGGTCGACTACAACGCCCACCTCATGAGCTCGATCGTCGAGCACGTGGCCCCCGCCCTGGGGTGGACGCGCGCGTCCTGACCACCTCCCGCACGACACCGGCCCGGGCCTCGACCTGGTCGAGGACCCGGGCCGACGTCGTCCACGGACCCACCGCGCACCGCCCCGCACGCCCGGCCTCTGGCGCGGGCGGGTGGATCGGCGCACGCTGGTGGAGCGAGCCGGGCGGCGAGGAGGCGCATCGTGGACGTGTCCCGACGAGGTGCCGTCACGGCCGGCGTCCTGGGCCTCCTCGCCACCCCCGCCGGACCGCGACCCGATGACGTCTCCCTCAGTGCCACCGACCTGCTGACCGGCCGTCGCCTCGAGCACCGCGCCGAGCGTCCCTGCCCCGTGCTGACCCTCTCCGCCGGTCTCGCCCTCGGCCTCCTCCTGCGTGAGCGCGGTGTGGACGAGCTCACCCGGGTCGTCCGCTTCACCCGCGGTGACGTCGTGCGCTCCTCCCCCGTCTGCGCCTGGCACCTGCAGCAGGGGTTGTCCCTGGCCCGTCTCGGCGACGCCGCCCTGCGTCGCGGCGACGCGACGGCCACGAACCTGCTCGTGCGCCACGTCGGTGGGCCCGCCGCCCTCACCGGGTTCTGCCGGGAGCTCGGCGACGAGCGGACGAGGCTGGACCGGGCCGCCCCGGCCTCCTGCGGCGGTGACCCCTGGGACCCGCGCGACACGACCACAGTCGCGGCCCTGGCTCTCGACCACGCGGTGCTGCTCCTCGGCGGCGTCCTCCCGCCCGGCAGCCGGGGCGTGCTCAGCGGGCTGTTCCCCACGGCGCGCCTCGCCGGTGGGTGGGAGTTCAGCGGGAGCACCGCCACCGCGCGCTACGGCTCTGTCGTCGCCGTCGGCACCGCGCGCCGGGACCGGCGTCGCGTCGTGCTGGCCGCTGCCGTGCGCAACGGGCAACCGGGGACGTGGGGCTCGGAGCGTGCTCTCGTCCCGGTGCTGGACGACGTGCTGGCCGGCCTCGACCACAGGTGGTGAGGCCCCGGGAACGACGGAAGGCCCGGACTCTCGTCCGGGCCTTCCGTCTGCGGTGGAGCTGAGGGGATTCGAACCCCTGACCCCCTCCATGCCATGGAGGTGCGCTACCAGCTGCGCCACAGCCCCGCTCTCGTCACTCAGGGTTTCCCCCGGCAACGAGGACAACACTACCGCACCGGCCGGGGTGGTCCGAACCACCCCGGGTCGCGCATCAGCCCTCGGCGCCCACCGCAGCGCCGGGCGGGCCGGCGTTGTACTCCTCCAGGGCCCACCCCCGGGAACGACGGCGCAGCACCGCCCAGTGGGCGTTGCGGAAGCCCGCGAAGGCGCTGCCCGCGGTCACCGGCAGGTCGAGGAGGCGCAGCACGCCCGCCTTCAACGCGGCGCCGTGCGAGGCGACGAGCAGGGTCCCCCCGTCGGGGACCGCGGCGGCGTGCGCCTCGACGGCGGCGGCGACGCGCTCACCGAGCCGGGTGCGGGTCTCGCCCCCACCCATCGCGACGTCGTCACCGCGACGCCAGGCCGCGTGCTCCTGCGGCCACTTCTGCGCGATCTCGGCGCCGACCAGGCCCTGCCACTCCCCCGCGTCGACCTCGCGCAGGGCGGGGTCACGGGTGAGGGTGTGCCCGGTGAGGGACGTGAGGGCCGAGGCGGTGTCGAGCGCACGGACGAGGTCGCTGGAGACGACCACGTCGATCGGCAGGGTCGAGAGGTGGGCCGCCGCTGCGGCGGCCTGGGCCCGCCCGACGTCGTCGAGGGGGACGTCGAGCTGGCCCTGGAAGCGGTTCTCGGCGTTGAACGGGGTGCGCCCGTGACGCCAGAGGACGACGGTGGAAGCCGTCACGCCTGACTGTCGGACGGCGCGGACGCCGCCGTGGACGCGGTGGCCGCCAGTTCGATGACCGGGCAGTCCTTCCACAGCCGCTCGAGCGCGTAGTACTCGCGCTCCTCGGTGTGCTGGACGTGCACGACGAGGTCGACGAAGTCCAGGAGGACCCAGCGGCCTTCGCGTTCGCCTTCGCGGCGCACCGGCTTGGAGCCCATCGGGAGGAGCTTCTCCTCGATGGCCTCGGCGATGGCGCGCACCTGGCGTTCGTTGGGAGCCGAGGCCACCAGGAAGGCGTCGGTGATGAACAGCTGGTCGGACACGTCGAGCGCGATGACGTCGGTCGCGAGCTTGTCCGTCGCCGCGGCCGCGGCGCTGGTCACCAGCTCGAGGGCTCGATCGGTTGCGGGCACGGAACTCCTCGCCTGCATGAGCAGGTGTCGGCCGGGCACGGGGCCCGGGAAGCGGTCAGTCCGCTGATTCTCCCACGACGAGAGCCTCCTGCCGGGCGCCGACCGCCGCACCCTCCGCCGGGGCCGCGTACAGGCCGTGCTTGGAGATGTGCTGGACGACACCGTCGGGCACGAGGTACCAGACCGGGAGGCCGCCGGCGACGCGATCGCGGCAGTCCGTGGAGGAGATCGACAGCGCCGGGACCTCCATCAGGCTGACCCCGTCCAGCGGCAGGCCGTCGTCGCTGAGGGGGTGGCCCGGCCGGCTGACGCCGACGAAGTGGGCCAGCGACCAGAGCTCGGCGACGTCCTTCCACTGCAGGATCTGCGCGAGGGCGTCGGCACCCGTGATGAAGAACAGGTCCGCCTCGGGCCGGATCTCGCGCAGCTCACGCAGGGTGTCGATGGTGTACGTGAACCCGCCGCGGTCGATGTCGATGCGCGACACCGTGAACCGCGGGTTCGACGCCGTCGCGATCACCGTCATGAGGTAGCGGTGCTCGGCCGGGGCGATGTCGACGCGCGACTTCTGCCAGGGCTTGCCCGTGGGGACGAACACGACCTCGTCGAGGTCGAAGCGGGCGGCCACCTCGCTGGCGGCCACCAGGTGCCCGTGGTGGATCGGGTCGAAGGTGCCACCCATGACCCCGACCCGGGGCCGGCGACCCACCGACGAGCTCAGTGGCGGGTCCCGACGCTCTTGAACGCCAGCGTCACGATGAGCATCATCGCGAGGAGGCACAGCGCCACGATCATGAAGGCGATGGGCGGCATGGGCAGCTTCCCGTGGACCTCTTCGGTCGCCTGGTTGGCCTGCGCGACGAGCGCGTGCAGCATGGTCGTCCTCCTGGCTTGCGGGCTGGTGCGTGCTGGGCGGTGCGTGCTGGGTCGTGCGGTGGAGCCGGTGACCAGTCTGTCACGGCGCGCGGAGCACCGCGGGGCGGGTGTGCGGGAGGATCACCGCGTGTCGACCGCCGAGAGCCCCCCCGAGGTCGCCCTGTCGGTGGTGGTGCCGGCCTTCGACGAGGCCGAGGTGCTGCCCGCGTTCGCGCAGCGGCTGCGTCCCGTGCTCGACGGCCTGCTCGAACAGGGTCTCGGCGGCTACGAGGTGCTCGTCGTCGACGACGGCAGCTCGGACCCGACGCCCGTCGTCCTCGCCCGGTTGCGCCGGGACTGGCCGCAGCTGCGGGTGGTCCGCCTGCGCGCCAACGCCGGACACCAGGCGGCCCTCTCGGCGGGGCTGGCCCGGGCCCGCGGGCGCGGTGGGGTGCTCACCATGGACGCCGACCTGCAGGACCCGCCGGAGGTCCTCCCCCGGATGCTCGCCGCCGCCGCCGGGAACGACGTCGTCTACGCCGTGCGCGAGGACCGCTCCGTCGACTCCGCCCTCAAGCGGCTGACGGCGGCCGCCTTCTACCGCCTGGTCTCCGCGCTCGGCGGCCGGGCCCCCGCGCAGGCGGGGGACTTCCGCTTCACGAGCCGGGTCGTCGTGGACACCGTCCTGGGCCTGCCCGAGGCGCACCGGGTGCTGCGCCTCGTCGTCCCCGACCTCGGCTTCGCCTCCACCACCGTCGGCTACGTCCGCGCGGCCCGCGGCGCCGGGCGCACCAAGTACCCGCTGGGGCGGATGCTGCGACTCTCCCTGGACGCCATCACCGGGTCCTCGACGGCACCGCTGCGCCTGGCGTCGTTCTTCGGCCTGGGCGGGGCGCTGCTGACGTTCCTGCTCCTGCTCTACGCGCTGGTGTCGTTCGCGCTCGGATCGACCGTGCCGGGGTGGACGTCGACGCTGGCCGTCGTCGCCGGGGTCGGCACGCTGCAGCTGCTCTGCCTCGGGGTGCTCGGCGAGTACGTCGGACGGCTCTACGTGCAGCTGCAGAACCGGCCGACGTACCTGGTGGCGAGCGACTCCCTCGAGGACCCTCCGGACCGGGGTCAGACGCGGACGTGACCGTCGCCGAGCACCTGCCACGTCGTGGTGGTCAGCTCGGCCAGCCCCATCGGGCCGCGGGCGTGCAGCTTCTGGGTGGAGATCCCGACCTCGGCCCCCAGCCCGAACTCCCCGCCGTCGGTGAACCTCGTCGAGGCGTTCACCGCGACGACCGCGGAATCGACTGCGGCGCAGAAGTAGTCGGTGACCCGGACGTCGGTCGCGAGCACGGCCTCGGTGTGCGCGGAGGTCCACCGCGAGATGTGCTCGACGGCGTCCTGCACCGAGTCGACGACGCCGACGGCGATCTCCATCCCGTGGAACTCCGCCGCCCAGTCCGCGTCGGTGACGGGCTCGGCGGGGATCCCCTGCGCGTGCGCGGCCCGCAGCGAGGTCGGGTCGGCGTGCAGGAGCACACCCGCCCCGTGCAGCGCGGCGAGCAGGGTCGGCAGGAAGTCGGCGGCGAGCGCCGAGTGGACGAGGACGGTCTCCGCCGCGTTGCAGACGCTGGGTCGCGAGGTCTTGGCGTTGAGGACGATCTCGACGGCCTGGGCGAGGTCGGCGGAGGCGTCGACGTAGACGTGGCAGTTGCCGACGCCGGTCTCGATGACGGGGACGGTCGCCTCGCGCACGACGCGCTGGATGAGGTCGGCGCCGCCGCGCGGGACGAGGAGGTCGACCAGCCCCCGGGCGGTCAGCAGGACCCCGACCCCGTCCCGACCGAAGTCGTCGATGCTCGTGACCGCGTCGGCGGGCAGCCCGGCGCTCTCCAGGGCTGCGCGGACGACCTCGACGAGGACGGTGTTGCTGGACTGCGCGGCCGAGCCACCGCGCAGGACGACGGCGTTGCCGCTCTTGAGCGCCAGCACCGCGACGTCGACCGTCACGTTGGGTCGGGCCTCGTAGACCACCCCGAGCACCCCCATGGGGACGCGCAGCTGCCGCAGCCGGATGCCGTTGGGGAGGGTGGAGCCGCGGACGACCTCGCCGACGGGGTCGGGCAGCGCCGCGACCTCGCGGACCGCGGCGGCGACGGCGGCGACGCGGACCGGGTCCAGGCGGAGTCGGTCGAGCAGGTGCTGGGAGGTGCCGTCGGCCTCGCCGCGGGCGAGGTCCTCGGCGTTGGCCGCCACGATGCGCTCGGTGGCGGCGTCGATGGCGTCCGCGATCGCGTGCAGCGCGGCGTCCTTGGTCGCCCGGGTGGCCACGCGCAACGGTCGTGACGCCACCTTGGCGCGCCGGCAGACCGCCAGCACGGCGTCCTCGACGGTGGTTCCGGCAGCCTTCTCGGGCGCGAGCGTCATGGCCGCAGCCTACGCGTGCCCCGCAGATCGTTCAACGATCTTTGGCCGAGGGGCCCGGGCCTCACCAGGGAGCGATGTCGCCGATCAGGTCGAGGGTCCGCACGCGGCGGGCGGGTACTCCCCCGCCGCCGACCCCGTGGCGCCGGCGTTCCGCCTGCTGGTCGACCCGGTGCTCCACGGTCGCCCGGTCGACGACCTCGACGCCGACCACGGACCAGTTCGGCAGTCCGGCGCTCGCGCGGTGCTCGGGCCACAACCGCAGGGCCATCGCGGCGGCGTCGTCGACGTCGCGGGCCTCGTCCCAGTAGCGCAGTTCCACCCTCGTGCTGCTGTAGCGCACGCTGGAGAGGAACGGGTGCTCGCTCAGCAGGCGGTCGAGCGCGCTGCGCAGGGTCTCCAGGTCGGTCTCGACCCCGGCGACCGTCAAGGTCACCGACCACAACGGCAACGGCGTCTGCGCCACTCCTGGCTCCCCGGTTCGAAGCTGTCTGGGTCGAGGGCGCGGTCAGCGTCCCAGGAGCACCAGGTGGTCCCGGTGGACCACCTCGCGCTCGTAGGCCGGACCCCACTGCCGGGCGAGCTCGCGCGTCGACCGGCCGAGCATGTCCGGCAGTTCTTCCGAGGAGTAGTTCACCAGTCCCCGGGCCAGCGCGTGGCCGTTTCCGTCCACCAGGTCCACCGGATCCCCCGCGCGGAAGCGTCCCGACACCCCGACGACCCCCGCGGGCAGCAGCGAGGAGCGGTTGGCGCGCACCGCGCGCACGGCCCCGTCGTCGAGCACGAGCCGGCCGGCGGGTGCGGCGGCGTGCGCGAGCCAGAGCTGGCGCGTGCTGCGGCGGGCCCGGCGAGCGGTGGGCAACGCGAACCAGGTGCCGACGTCCGCCCCGCTCAGGGCGTCGTGCGCGAGCGTCGCGGAGGTCACCAACGTCGGTACCCCCGCGGCGACGGCGATCGCAGCGGCCTCGACCTTCGTGGTCATCCCGCCCGTCCCGACGCCCGCGGACCCGGTGGAGCCGACGGTCACCCCCGCAAGGTCCTCGAGGCCGCGGACCGTGGCGATCCGGCGCGCGCCCGGCGTCGAGGGCGGGGCGTCGTAGAGGGCGTCGACGTCGGAGAGCAGCACGAGCGCGTCGGCACGGACGAGGTGGGCGACGAGCGCCGCGAGCCGGTCGTTGTCACCGAAGCGGATCTCGTGGGTCGCGACGGTGTCGTTCTCGTTGACCACGGGCACGACCCCGAGGCTGAGCAGCCGTTCCAGCGTGCGCTGGGCGTTGCCGTAGTGGGTGCGTCGCACGACGTCCTCGGCCGTCAGCAGCACCTGCCCGACGGTGAGGCCGGCCCGGGCGAAGGCCCGGGTGTACTCGGCCAGCAGCAGGCCCTGCCCGACGCTGGCCGCGGCCTGCTGGCTCGCCAGGTCACGCGGCCGCTTGCGCAGGCCCAGCGGCGCCAACCCGGCCGCGATGGCGCCGGAGGAGACGAGGACGACGTCCCCGCCCTCCACCCGGCGTCGCGCGAGCACGTCCACGAGCGCGTCCAACCGCGACGCGTCCAGTCCCCCGGTCGCCGTCGTCAGCGACGACGAGCCGACCTTGACGACGACGCGCCGGGCCTGCGCGAGGTCCTCGCGCCGGGCGACCGGGGACGGGGTGCTCACTGCTGTGAGAACTCCTCGCTGGTGGTGTCCTCGTTGGTCCAGTGACCGGCCTGGCGTTCGGTCTCGAGCTCCCCGCGGGCCTCGGCCTTGGCGGCACGACGCTCGCGTTCCTGGACGCGCTTCTCGTCGCGGGTGGGACGGGAGTGGTCCTCCAGGCGCAGGTCGCTGCCGCGCTGGCCCAGGACCTCGGCCCCGGCGATCATGGTGGGCTCCCAGTCGAAGACGACGGCGTTCGCGTCGTCGCCGATGACCACCTCGGCGCCCGGGGTCGCCCCGGCCTTGAACAGCTCGTCCTCGACGCCCAGGCGGGCGAGGCGGTCGGCCAGGTAGCCGACGGCCTCGTCGTTGGTGAAGTCGGTCTGGCGGACCCAGCGACGGGGCTTCTCGCCCCGGACGCGGAAGCGGACCTGACGGTCCTCGACGTCGCCGTACTCCTCGCGCGTGACCTTGAAGCCCTGGTCGTTGATCGCGGGCGGGTTGAGCACGATCCGGGTCGGGACCGCTTCCGGCGCAGCGGCTCGCGACGCGGCGACGAGTTCGGCCATCGCGAAGGACAGCTCGCGGAGCCCGGTGTGCGCGACCGCGGAGACGACGAACACGGGCGCCCCGCGCTGCTCGAGGTCGGCGCGGACGATCTCGGCCATGTCCCGCGCGTCGGGCACGTCGGCCTTGTTGATCACGATGATCCGCGGACGGTCCTGCAACGGGACCGTGCCGTCGTCGACGGGGTAGGCGGCCAGTTCCTTCTCGATCGCCTCGAGGTCGCTGACCGGGTCGCGGTCGCTCTCGAGGTTCGCGCCGTCGAGGACGTGCACGAGGGCGACGCAGCGCTCGACGTGGCGCAGGAAGTCCAGGCCCAGCCCGCGGCCCTCGCTGGCGCCGGGGATCAACCCGGGGACGTCGGCGATGGTGTAGCGGGTGGAACCGGCCTCGACGACACCGAGGTTCGGCACGAGGGTGGTGAAGGGGTAGTCGGCGATCTTGGGCCGGGCCGCGGACAACGCCGCCACCAGGCTGGACTTGCCGGCGCTGGGGAACCCGACGAGCGCGACGTCGGCGAGGGTCTTGACCTCCAGGTGCAGGTCGAGGACCTCACCGGGCTCACCGAGGAGGGCGAAGCCGGGCGCCTTGCGCTTGGCGGAGGCCAGCGCCGCGTTGCCCAGACCACCGCGTCCACCGGGAGCGGCCACGAAACGGGTCCCGTAGCCGACCATGTCGGCGAGGATCTCGCCCTTGGCCGAACGCACGATGGTGCCCTCGGGGACGCCGATGACGAGGTCGTCGCCCTCGGCGCCGTTGCGGTGGCTGCCCATCCCGAAGCGGCCGTCGGGCGCGCTGCGGTGCGGCCGGCGCTGGAGCTCGAGGAGGGTCGTCACCTGCGGGTCGACCTCGAGGATCACGTCCCCGCCCTTGCCGCCGTTGCCGCCGTCGGGACCGCCGAGCGGCTTGAACTTCTCGCGGTGGACCGAGGCGCACCCGTTGCCGCCGTCACCACCGGACGCGTGCACGACGACGCGGTCGACGAAGTGGGTGGACATGGTGAGGAGCCTTTCGTAGCCCAGCGATGGTGATCTTGCAGGTAGTCCCAGCTCGATCTCCGGCGCTGGGCGCCGGCTCCACGATTGCGGGGGCTGACGCACGGAGGGGCGGACCGGATCGCTCCGGTCCGCCCCTCCGCGTTCACGACTGGTGGTGCGTCACACGCCGGCTTCGACGATGTTGATGACCTTGCGGCCACGACGCGTGCCGAACTCGACGGCGCCGGGGATCAGAGCGAACAGCGTGTCGTCGCCGCCACGGCCCACACCCGCACCGGGGTGGAAGTGGGTGCCGCGCTGGCGGACGATGATCTCGCCCGCGAGGACGACCTGACCGCCGAAGCGCTTGACGCCGAGGCGCTGGGCGTTGGAGTCACGACCGTTGCGCGAGGAGCTCGCGCCCTTCTTGTGTGCCATGAGTCAGCTCACTCCCCGATGCTGGTGATCTTGACGCGGGTCAGCGGCTGGCGGTGGCCCTGACGCTTGCGGTACCCGGTCTTGTTCTTGTACTTCAGGATGGTGATCTTGGGGCCCTTGGCCTCCTCGACCACCTCGGCGACGACCTTGACACCCGCGAGAGCCGAAGCCTCGTGAGTCACGGTCTCACCGTCGACGAGGAGAAGGGGCTGCAGTTGCAGCGTCTCCCCGTTGGCCACGGGGACACGGTCGATGGTCAGCACGTCGCCGACCGAGACCTTCTCCTGCCGGCCGCCGGCGCGGACGATGGCGTACACCACAACGAACCCGTTTCTCTCGTCACAACTGGAAGGCCAGCAGACCGATGGACGGTCTGTGGCTCGCGCACGATGGCGCACCAAGGGACAAGCGTACGGAACGCCGTCCCATGGGTCAAAACGGCTGGCCGCGAACGGCCGGCCGAGTCGTTCAGTCGCCCGCGGACGAGGCGCCCGAGGCGGACCCCTCGCGCTCCTCGCGCTCCTTGTGGCGGGCGGCCGCGGCCACGGCCGCGATCGCGGCGAGGACCGCGGAGTCCTTGGCGGGCTCCCGGGGGGCGTCCTGCTCGGACTCCCCGTGCGGGGCGGAGCCGTTCGAGGAGGGTCCCTCGGTCGAGGGGGCGTCGCCGGCGGGACGGCCGTTCTCCGTCTCCCCCTCGGCTCCCTTGTCCCGGCCCCGACCACGGCGCGAGCGGGACTTCGTGCTGCTCCCGTTGCCACCGGAACCGCCGGTGCCCCCACCGTTCGAGGAGGCGCCGGAGGAGCCGCTGGAGGAGTTCGAGGAACCCGTGGGCGTCGGCTGCGGGGCGGGGTTCGCGTCGGCGGCGGCGTCGAGCTCCTCGAGGACCGCCGCGAGGCCCTGTCCGGTGCGCTTGCGCGTCATCTGGACCAGCCCGAGCGAGGTCACCTCGGCCACCTGGTGCTTGGTCCGGTCCCGGCCCAGGCACTCGATGAGGCGGCGCAGCACGAGGTCGCGGTTGGACTCGAGGACCATGTCGATGAAGTCGATGACGATGATCCCGCCGATGTCGCGCAGCCGGAGCTGACGGACGATCTCCTCCGCGGCCTCGAGGTTGTTCCGGGTGACGGTCTCCTCGAGGGTCCCGCCGACACCGGTGAACTTCCCGGTGTTGACGTCGACCACGTGCATGGCCTCCGTCGGGTCGATGACCAGGGAACCGCCCGAGGGCAGCCAGACCTTGCGGCCCAGCGCCTTCTGCAGCTGCTCGTCGATGCGGTGGTGGGCGAAGACGTCCTCGCTCCCCTCCCAGCGGACGAGCCGGTCACCGAGGTCGGGGGCCACGTCGTCGACGTAGTCGCGCACCGTCTCCCACGCCTCGTCACCGGACACGACGAGCTGGGTGAAGTCCTCGTTGAAGACGTCGCGCACGACACGGACGGTGAGGTCCGGCTCGCCGTGCAGCAGGATCGGCGAGTTCTTGCTGGACGCCTTGGCCTCGATGGCCTCCCAGGTGGCCTGCAGCCGCTGCACGTCCGCGGCCAGCTCCTCCTCGGCCACACCCTCGGCGGCCGTGCGCACGATGACGCCGGCCCCCTCCGGGACGACCTGCTTGAGGACCTTCTTCAACCGCGCGCGCTCGGTGTCGGGCAGCTTGCGGGAGATGCCCGTCATCGACCCGCGGGGGACGTAGACGAGGTAGCGACCGGGCAGCGAGACCTGGCTGGTGAGTCGCGCACCCTTGTGCCCGACCGGGTCCTTGGTGACCTGGACCAGGACGGAGTCACCGGACTTCAGCGCCGCCTCGATCCGGCGCGGCTGCCCCTCGAGCCCGGCGGCGTCCCAGTTGACCTCACCGGCGTACAGCACGGCGTTGCGGCCCTTGCCGACGTCGATGAACGCGGCCTCCATGCTGGGCAGCACGTTCTGCACGCGGCCCAGGTACACGTTGCCGACCATCGTGGTCTGCGCGGACTTCGCGCCGTAGTGCTCGACGAGGATCCCGTCCTCGAGGACGCCGATCTGGGTCTTGTCGTCCTGCTGACGCACGACCATCACGCGTTCGACGGACTCGCGGCGGGCCAGGAACTCGGCCTCGGTGAGGATCGTGCGCTTGCGGCCCTGCTCGCGGCCCTCGCGGCGGCGCACCTTCTTGGCCTCGAGACGCGTCGAGCCCTTGAGCGCGGTGATCTCGTCCTCGCCGGTGCCACCGGTCGTGACCGCGGCGCGGGGGCGACGCGGTTCCCGGACCCGGGTGACGGTGTTCGGCGGGTCGTCGGGCGAGACGTCCTCGGACTCCGCGGAACCGCTGCGACGGCGACGGCGGCGACGGCGGCGCGAGGAGCCGTTCGACTCCTCGCCGTCGTCGTCCTGCTCGGTCTCGTCCTCGGGGTCCTCGCTCTGGTCCTCGGAGTCGGTCTCGGGAACGTCCCCGTCGTCCGCACCGGTCTCGCCCGACTCGTCCTCGACGTCACCGTCGACGGGGGTGCGGCTGCGGCGACCGCGGCCACCTCGGCGGCGACGCCGACGCGGCGCACCACCGTCCTCGTCGTCGTCGTGGTCGTCGTCGCCCGCGTCACCCTGGTCATCGATCTGGTCGTCGACCTGGTCGTTCTCGTCACCGGTCCGGTCGAGGACGTCGTCCACCTCGACGTCGGCCTCGCCGTCCTCCTCGCCGTCGAAGGCGAAGGTGTCCTGGTCGCTGACGGGGGGCGGGCCGGCGGGTGCGGAGGCGCGTCGACTGCGACGCACGGGCTCCTCGTCGACGGGGGCCTGGAAGAAGAGGGCGGTGGCGCGGGCGGCCGCGTCGGCGGCACGCTCACCCTCGCTGGGGGCACGTCGTCCCTGGGCGAACCCGGCGGCTCGCAGCAGGACCGGGTCGTCCATGAGGTCGGGGTCCTCCGCCACCGGGGTGACGGGGGCCTCCTCCACCGGGACGTCCTGCGCGAGCGCAGCGGCCTCGACGGGCTCCTCCTCGACGGGGACGGCCGGCACCACGGGCGCGGCCGTCTTGCGGCTGCGGCGACGACGGGCGGGAGCCGCGGCCGGGGCCTCGGTGGGGGCCTGCGCAGCGGTCTCCACGGCGGCCGGTTCGACGGCGGGCTCGGGGGTGGGTTCCGGTGTGACCTCGACCTGGGGGGTCACCTCCGCCACGGGTTCCGCAACAGGCTCGACGACGGGTTCGGCGACAACGGGTTCAGCGGCCACCTCGGCCGGGGTCGCCACCTTGCGGGTCGCCCGACGCGCACGACGACGCGGCGGTGCCTCCGTCTCCACGACAGGCTCGGGTGCCGGCGCCACGACGGGCTCCGGCGCCACAACAGGCTCCGCCGCCACGACAGGCTCGGGCGTCGGTTCCACCACGGCGGGGGTGGCGGGCTCGGCCGCGGCGCTGGTGTCGCCGGACACGTCGACGTGGGCCGGCGGACCGGCGGGTCGACTCGCGGCACGGCGCCTGCGGGGCCGCGTCGTCGCCGGGCCCTCGGCTGCTGCTGCGTCGTTCTCTTCGGGTGTGGTGCTCACGGGTGCTCCGCTCGCCCGCGGCGTCCGCTCCACCGGTGAACCCACGGCCGCGCGAGCGTCCTGGTCGGAATCGCCGGGTGGGTCGTCCCGCACCCGACGGAAGTCCTCTGTGTGCACCGACGGGTTCGCGCTCTTCGCGTGCTCCGCCCGTGCCGCCGGCGGTCGACGTCCGGCGTGTGGCCCGGGGCGCCTGCGAGGTCCTTCCACTGGACCGCGGCGCTCCCCGGAGCCCGCGCGCAGGGCGACGGTCTCGACAGCGGGCCGGGCGCCCGGTGTAGGGAACGCTCGACCACTGTCAGTGTCGCACAGCTCGCCACAACGGGTCCGGGCCGTCCGCGGCAACCGTCGCCAAGGGGGCCGGCGGTCCGCTAGTCTCCGATCAACACCATCCAGAGTGGCCGAGAGACCTGGCTCGACGACGCCACAGCAACCACCGCGCAGCGGCAGGTGCTCCCGCCAGGGGCGATGGAGGAAACAGCGTGATCAGCCGTACCCGCTCGACCCTGACCCGGCGCTTCCACGTCGACTTCTCGCGCACCGCCTCCATGGCGTGTCGCCAGGGCGCTCCGATGCGCCGGGGGACGCCGCGCGCGGTCTGAGCACCGCCGCCGCGTCCCCGCAGCACCTCGCTCGACCTCCTCCCCCGCGCCCTCGCGCACCCCGACGGACGGTCACCGTCCGCCTACCCCCCGGAGCACACCCATGTCCGCGCCCCGTCGCACCCTCCTGCCCGCCAGCACCTCCCGACTCCTCGCGTCCCGCCGGCGGGTCCTCTCCGGGGCCCTCGGCCTCGGCGCGCTCGCCGGCACCGGCACGCTGGCCGCCTGCGGTGACGAGAGCACCTCCTCGGGCCTGAGCGCCGGGAAGGCCGTCGACCTCAAGGGGGCGACGATCAAGCTGATGGTGAACCAGCCGCACGTGCTGGCCTTCACGGACCTGCTCGGCAAGAAGTTCGCGGCGGAGTTCGGCGGGAAGCTCGAGGTCACGGCGATCCCCTACGACCAGCTCACGAGCAAGCAGATCCTGGACGTGCAGGGCGGCGACGGGGAGTTCGACGTCTTCGACTACTTCTACTTCGGCCTCGGCCAGCTCGTCGACGCCGGCGCCCTGGTCGACCTCACGGACTGGATCGGCACGAACACCGACATCGCGACCGACGACTTCCTGCCCTCGATCTACGACCCGTACACCCTGATCGACGGCAAGCGCTACGGCCTGCCCTTCGACGGCGACACCCACGTCCTCTACTACAACACCGAGGTCTTCGAGAAGTACGGCGTCGAACCTCCGAAGACCTGGGACGACTACGACGCGGTCGCCGCGAAGATCACCCAGGACTCCGGCGGCAGCGTCTACGGCGCGATCGTCGAGGGTCAGCAGGTCCCGATGATCCTGGGTTGCTCCTTCATCAACCGCCTCGCCGGCTACGGCGGCACGCTCGTCGGCTCCGACGGCAAGGCCGCGTTCCACGGGGCGGAGGGGCTGGCCGCGCTGCAGCACCTCATCGACGTCTCCCCCGCGGCCCTGCCGACACCGCTGCAGACCGGCTTCGACCAGGCCAACTCCGCCTTCCTCTCCGGTCAGGGCGCGATGCTCGACACCTGGACCGACCTCGGGCTGAAGGCGCAGGACCCGGCCGGCTCGAAGATCGTCGACAAGTGGGGCGTGGTCACGCTCCCCGTGGGCGGGAAGAACACGACCGCGCGCACCGCGCTGGACGCCGGGTTCGGCCTGGGCGTCTCGAGCGCCTCCCAGCAGATCGACAAGTCCGCCGCCTTCGTGAAGTGGGCGACGAACCAGGAGAACAACCTGCTGCTCGCCTCCACCGCGGGTTCCGGGATCGACCCGGCGCGCAAGACCGTCCTGGACTCCACCGACTACGCCACGGCCGCGGGCATCGCGACCGACGTCATCCGCGAGGGTCTCGACGGTGACCCGCTGGCCTGGCCGAGCCAGGCCGGTGCGCCGAAGGCGTTGCAGGACCTCGTCGACCAGTTGGCGCTCGCCATCCAGGGGTCCACGGAACCGCAGGCCGCGCTCGACAAGGCCGCCGAGAGCTGGGAGAAGGAACTCGGATGAGCCAGCTCCTCGACGGGCAGCGGACCGTGCCCGGGCCGCGGCGGGGTCGCCGCGATCCTGCGGCCCGGCGCGCGGTCCCCGGCCGGCACCGGCCGGGGCACGTCTCGACGTGGCTGGCCGCGCCCAGCCTCGCGGGGCTGGCGCTCATGCTCGTCTACCCGACGGTGTTCGTCGTGGCGTTGGCCTGCACGAAGTCGTCGCTGGGCAAACCCCTGCAGCACTTCACGGGTCTCGACAACTTCGTCGACGCCTGGGAGTCGCTGGCGTTCGCGGGCTCGCTGGTCCGTTCCGTGGTCTTCGCCGTCGTGGCCGCCCTGGTCGCGACGGGCCTCGGGATCCTCCTCGCCCTGTTGCTGCACGCGCGGGGAACCCGGTTCGGCGCCGTCGGGACGATCCTCCTGCTGCCCCTGGTCACGCCGCCCGTCATGGTCGGGGTGGCCTGGAAGCTCATGCTCGCCCCGGTCGGGGGCGCGTTCGGCGGGTTGTTCTCGGCGATCGGCTTCCCCGGTGCGAACCCGTTGGGCGACAGCGTGGGGGCCTTCGCCGCGTTGATCGTCATGCACGTCTGGCAGTGGACACCCTTGGTGACCCTGCTGGTGTTCGCGGCCCTGCTGGGGGTTCCCGAGGAACTCCGCGAGGCGGCCTCCCTCGACGGCGCCGGTGCGCTCCGCACGTTCACCTCGGTGGTCTGGCCGGTCGTCGCCCCCAACGTCCTCTCGGTCCTGCTGCTGGAACTCGTCATCGGGTTGAAGGTCTTCGACCTGGTGACCGTGGTGACCCAGGGCGGGCCGGGGGTCTCCACCATCGTCAGCAGCTTCGAGATCTTCCGGACGGGCATGCGCGGCAGCTACGAGATCGGGACGGCCGCCGCCGAGACGCTGGTCTTCGGCCTGGTCGTCGGGGTCCTCACCACCGTGGTGACGCTGGTGCGGGCACGCGCCGTGAAGGCCGACCAGTGACCGGCGCCGTGCTGCGCCGCAGCGGTCTGCGCGTGATCCTCGCGGCCGTCGCGTTCGTGGCGCTGCTGCCGATGCTGTTCATGGTCTCGCTGTCGCTGCGCAGCGTGGACGACATCGCCAACGGCGGCTGGCTGCCGACGAACTTCGTGTGGTCGAACTTCAGCAAGGCCTTCGCGACGGTCCCGCTCTCGACGATGCTCGCGAACTCGTGGGTCGTCGCGATCGGGGCGACGCTGCTCACCTCGATCGTCGCGGTGCCCGCCGCCTACGTGACCGCCCGGGCCGGGGTCCGCGGTGAACGTCTGCAGACGGTGCTGCTGGCCAGCTACTGCGCCCCGCCGATCGTGGCGGTCCTGCCGCTGTACTACCTGCTCAAGCAGACGGACCTGACGAACTCGGCGATCGGGCTGGTCCTGGTCAACGGTCTGGCCAACGTCCCCGTCGCCGTGTGGTTGCTCGACGGTTTCGTACGGCGCATCCCGCTGGAGATCGAGGAGGCCGGCTGGGTCGACGGCCTCTCCACGACGAGGGGTCTGTGGCACCTGGTGCTGCCGTTGCTGGCGCCCGGTCTCGTCGCCGCCCTGCTGATCTGCCTGTTCCTGTCCTACAACGAGTTCCTCTTCGCCGTGTCGTTCTCGCAGAGCACCTCCAGCCAGACCCTGCCGGTCGGGTTGTCGCTGTTCCAGGGTGACCGCACGGTGCAGTTCGGCCAGCAGGCCGCGGCATCGCTCGTCGGGATCCTCCCGATGTACGTGCTCGCGGTGGTGGCACAGAAGTGGCTGGTCGGCGGACTGTCGGCCGGAGCCGTCAAGTGACCGAGTTCGAGGAGACGTCCGTGACCGACCGCAGGATCCACCTGAACGCCTTCGACATGACCTGTGTCGGTCACCAGTCCCCCGGGTTGTGGAGGCACCCGGCCGACGAGTCGTACCGCTTCGACGACATCCGCTACTGGACCGAGCTCGCGAAGCTGCTGGAGCGAGGAAGGTTCGACTCGCTCTTCATCGCCGACGTCCTCGGGATCTACGACGTCTACCAGCAGGGTCCCGAGACGGCGCTGCGCGAGTCGACGCAGGTCCCCGTGGGCGACCCGCTGCTCGCGGTGTCGGCGATGGGTGCGGTCACCGAGCACCTCGGGTTCGGCGTCACCGTCTCGCTGACCTACGAACAGCCGTACTCCTTCGCCCGGAAGATGGCGACGCTGGACCACTACACCAACGGTCGCGTCGGCTGGAACGTCGTGACCAGCTACCTCGAGTCCGCCGCGAAGAACCTCGGCCTCTCCACCCAGATCACCCACGACGACCGCTACGAGCTCGGCGAGGAGTTCATGGAGGTCGTCTACAAGTTGTGGGAGGGCTCGTGGGAGGACGACGCCGTCGTCCGCGACGCGGAGGCGGGGGTGTTCACCGACCCGGCGAAGGTCCACCCCATCGAGCACCACGGCCGGTTCTTCGACGTCCCCGGCATCGGGCTCACCGCGCCGTCCCCGCAGCGCACGCCGGTCATCTTCCAGGCCGGTGCCTCCCCGCGGGGGATCGCGTTCGCGGCCCGGCACGGGGAGGCGATCTTCAACACCGCCACGCGGCCCGAGGTCATGCGCCCCTGGGTCGACCGGCTGCGGGCCTCGGCCGCCGAGGCCGGTCGCGACCCGCGCAGCGTCAAGGTGTTCACGCTCGTCACGATCATCACCGCGGCCACCGACGAGGAGGCGCGGGCGAAGTACGAGGACTACGCGCAGTACGTCAGCTACGACGGCGCCCTGAACCTCTACGGCGGCTGGAGCGGGCTGGACCTCTCGAGCTACCCGCCGGACGAGCCGCTGGAGTACGCCGAGACGGAAGCCGTCCGCAGCGCCGTCGAGGCGTTCTCCACCGCCGACCCGGACCGGAAGTGGACACCCCGCGACATCGCGAACTGGGTGGGGATCGGCGGGATGGGTGCCGTGATCGTCGGCTCCCCCACCACCGTCGCGGACGAACTGCAGCGCTGGATCGAGGTCGGTGACGTTGACGGGTTCAACTGCGCCTACGCCGTCACCCCGGGCACGTTCGAGGACATCGTCGAGTTCATCGTCCCCGAGCTGCAACGCCGTGGCGTCTACCCCAGCGACTACGAGGGGGAGACGCTGCGCGAGACGATCTACGGCAAGGGCCAGGTCCACGTGCGCGACGACCACCCGGCGGCGTCGTACAAGGTCTCCCGGGTGCCGCGGTGACCGCCCCCGTCGTCCCCGTCGTCCCCGACACCGCCGTGGTGTCGGTGTCCTCGGACTTCTTCGCCCTGCTCGACGCCTTCCCACCCGCGAACGGGTGGGTGTGAGGAGAACCATGACCACCAGGAACCAGGTCCTCGACGCCGCCCGCGACGTCGCGAACCACCTCGCCCTCGACGCGCTCGAGCGTGACCGGGCGAACGCCGAACCGTTCGCCGAGGCCGAACTGCTGCGCAAGGCGGGTCTGCCGAACGTGCTGCTGCCCGCGACGATCGGCGGTGCGGGGCTGCCGTGGTCGGTCGCGCTCGAGGTGGTCCGCGAGATCGCCCGTGCCGACGGGTCGATCGCGCAACTGCTCGCCTACCACTACGTCAACGCGCACAACCTCGTCTGGGTCGCCGACGACGCGGGCCGGCGCCGCTGGGGTGTGCCCACGGCCGAGAACCAGTGGTTGTGGGGCGACTCGGTGAACCCCGTCGACCCGGACCTGCAGCTCGTCCGCGACGGGGACGGGTACCGGTTGCGGGGCACGAAGAACTTCTCCACCGGCGCGAGCGTCGGTGACGTCACGGTGGTGGGTGGCCTGACCGACACCGGGGAGGACCTGCTGGTCGTCGTCCCCCGCGAGGCCGAGGGTTTCGTCAAGGGTGGTGACTGGGACAACCTCGGTCAGCGGTTGTCCGCGTCGGGTTCGGTGCGCTTCGACGACGTCCGCGTCGACCCCGACGCGGTCCTGGGCTCGGCGTCGACGAGCGGGGCGTTCGGGTCGCTGGTCACGCCCGCGATCCAGGCCGCGTTCGGGCACTTCTACCTCGGGGTCACCCGGGGGGCCTTGGAGGCCGCCGCGGAGTACACCCGCACGTCGTCACGGCCGTGGTTGCTCTCCGACGTGCAGAAGGCCGTCGAGGACCCCTACGTGCTCGCCACCTACGGGCGACTCGTGGCCCGGCTGCGGGCGGCGGAGGCCCTGGGCCGCAGCGTCGGTGAGTCGCTGTCGCAGGCGCACGAACGCGGCGGGGACCTGACCTGGGCCGAACGCGGCGAGGTCGCGGAGGAGATCGCGGCCCTCAAGGTCGTGTCCTCCGACCTGGCCCTGGAGGCGACCTCCGCGATCTTCGAGGTGACCGGGGCCCGGGCGTCGTCGAACCGGTTCGGGTTCGACCGGTTCTGGCGCAACGTCCGCACCCACACCCTGCACGACCCCGTGCAGTACAAGGCCCGCGAGGTCGGCGACCACTTCCTCACCGGCGCCCACCCGGCCTTCTCGCTCTACACCTGACGCCTCTCCCCCGCGGAAACGACACTTTCCGCCCTCGAACGCCTCCTCGGAGGGCGGAAAGTGTTGTTTCCGCCCTCCGGGTGGGGTGTCAGGGGGTGTGGCGCAGCAGCACCGCACCGTGCGGTGCGAGCACGACGGGGATCGCGGTGCTGCCGGGCGCGACGCCGCGGGTCGAGTCCTCCTGCGCCGTCACCGGGACCGTCGGGACGGGTGTCCCCGTCCACAACTCCTCGACGGTGCCGAGTCGCGCGGGCAGGTCGACGTTCTGGCTGTCGAGGGCGACCTCGAGGGGCTCCGAACCCAGGTTGAACGCGGCGACGTAGCCGACGCCCTCCCCCTGCGACGTCCAGAGCACCAGCGGTCCCTCCCGGAACACCTCGCGGTTCCCCGTGGAGGACAGGACGGCGAGCACGTCGGGGTTGGTGAACAACGCGATCGTCGCCGGATCCGAGGTCGGCAGGTCACCGCCGATCATCAACGGCGACCGGGCCACCACCCACAACGTCATGAGGGTCCTGCGTTCGGCCGGCGTCAACCGGTCGTGCCGGGGTTCCCCGCGTTCGGCGCGGATCCCCACCCGACCGAGCGGGAGCATGTCGCCGTCCGGCCACCCCTGCGGCCCCGCGTGCGGAGCCCAGCGCGCGAACCGGGCGAAGTTCGCCTCGACGTCCTCCCACCGGTCCCAGAGGTCGTCGCAGATCCGCCACATCGTGGCGTGCTCGCGCAGGTGTCCCAACCGCGACAAGGAGAGGTCACGTCCGGGCGACAGGCTGAGTTCCATCGGACGCCCGCAGCGCCGGATGGCGGCGGCGAAGGCCTCGATGTCGACGGCCTGGTAGGGCCAGAGCATGTCGTCGACCTTGAGGAAGTCGACGCCCCACTGCGCGTAGAGGGTCAGGACCGAGTCGTAGTAGGCCTGAGCGCCCAGGTTCGTGTGGTCGAGGCCGAACATGTCGGGGTTCCACTCGCACACGTTGGTCCGGTCGGCCACCTCGTCCACCCCGGGCGCCGAGCGCGGGATCCCGCGCATGACGTGGATCCCGAACTTCAGGCCGAGGGCGTGCACCTGCTCGGCCAGCGGAGCGAACCCCTTCCCGCCCGCGGCGGACGGGAAGCGGCCCGGGTCCGGCACCAGCCGGCCGAGCTCGTCGAGGCAGAGCGGGGCCCCGTCGTTGTACCCGTGCGCGCGGGCCGTCGGGTCCGACCAGTCGATGTCGACGACGACGGTGTCCCAGCCGAACTCCAGGAGGTGCTCGGCCATGAAGCGGGCGTTGGCGAGCACCTCCTCCTCGGTCACGGTCGTGCCGTAGCAGTCCCAGCTGTTCCAGCCCATCGGTGGACGGCTCACGGGCGCAGGGCCTCCGGCAGCCGGTCCGCGTGCGCGGCGAGCAGTTCGTCGGTCATGGCCCGGATCTGCTCCAGCGTCAGCAGCGCCGCGGTCAGCGGGTCCATCGCGACCGCGTGGTGGACGTTCTCGACGTCGCCGGTGAGCGCGGCGCGGACGGCGAGGGTCTGCACGTTGACGTTGGTCCGGTTCAGCGCCGCCAGCTGCAGCGGCAGTTCCCCGATGGCCGTCGGCTGCACCCCGTTCTCGTCGACGAGGCAGGGGACCTCGACGCACGCGTCGGCGGGCAGGTTGGAGATCACGCCGGTGGCGTTGGGGACGTTGCCGTAGACGACGCTGGGGACACCGGTGACGACGGAGTTCACGATCGACGCGCCGTACTCGACGCTCGGGGCGAGGTCGGCCTTGAGCTTCTCGAGCTGGGTGTCGATGTCGCCCTGGTCGTCGTGGTTGACGCAGATCTCGTAGTAGTCCCAGCGCTCGGGGATGTACTCGCGGATCATCTCCGCGTTCTTGCGGAAGTACGGCAGGTACTCCGAGGCGTGGTGGCTGGACTCGGTCTCGAAGTAGCCGAACGAGTTCATGATGGTCGTGCGCACCTGCTCGTTGCCACCCTCGTAGGTGCTGGCGGAGGCGGCGGCCTCGCTGTGGTCGCCGTCGTCGCCGGCGAGTTCGGCGGCCGCCCGGCCGACGACGTGCTTCTGGTTCATCACCTCGCGCAGTCGCGGGTAGAGGTCCTCGGTGCCGTGGCGGAACCTCAGGATCCAGGCCTGGTGGTTGATGCCGGCCGAGAGGAAGTTCACCTCGTCGTAGGGGACGCCGAGGGTGCGGGCCAGCATGCGGGTCGTGCCCTGGACGCTGTGGCAGAGGCCCACGGTCTTCAGGCCCTGGGCGTTGAGGTACGCGGTGGCCATCGCCATCGGGTTCGCGTAGTTGATGAACACCGCGTCCGGGCAGACCTCGCGCGCGTCGGCGGCGATCGCCGCGTAGGCGGGGACCGACCGCAGGAAGCGGAACACCCCGCCCGGCCCGACGGTGTCACCGACGGTCTGGTCGATGCCGTACCTGCGCGGGATGAGGACGTCGTGCTCGTAGGACTCCACGCCCCCGACCTGGAAGGTGATGATGACGAAGTCGGCACCGTCGAGGGCGGTCCGGCGGTCGGTCGTCTCGACGACCTCGGTGTCGAACCCGTGGTGGGCGACGAGTTTGCGTGCCGCGTCGGCGACGGGGGCCAGCTTGTCGGGGTTCACGTCCATCAGGCACAACTGCGCCGAACGCAGGGCCGGGAAGCTCACGAGGTCGCCGATGAGACGGAAGGGGAAGACGAAACCACCAGCGCCGATGATGGTGATCTTGGGTCGCTGCGTCGAGGACATGGCTCGATCCTAGG
The DNA here is from genome assembly GCF_042674865.1 of Kineococcus sp. GCM10028916. NCBI lineage: Bacteria > Bacillati > Actinomycetota > Actinomycetes > Kineosporiales > Kineosporiaceae > Kineococcus > Kineococcus sp. GCM10028916. The sequence goes on from NZ_JBHTFM010000016.1 coordinate 389,402, forward strand.
CTGCGGACCGGTCGACGGCCTTCAAGAAGTCACCGCAGTGGTTCCAGGATCCTCAGCTACGCTCAGGTCTGTGAACACCCCGGACGTCCAGGAACCAGCCCTCTGGGTGCACCGGGGCTCCGCACCACCGATGCGGGAGTTCCACCGTCACGACGACCTGGAGATCAACGTCGCCCTGCGGGGATCGCTGGAGTACCTCCTGGGGGGTGAGCGGGTGCTCGTCCCCGAAGGGCACACCGCCCTGTTCTGGGCCGCGGCACCCCACCGGTTGATCGGGACGGATCGACCGCGGGAGAGCGACATCTGCTGGATCCACCTGCCCCTCGCGGCGGCCCTGCGCTGGTCGCTGCCCGAGGCCTTCTCGACCGTCGTCATGTCCCACGGCACCGTCGTCGTACCGACGGCCGCCGTCGGGACGCACGTCGAGGCGCAGTTCGAGACCTGGCGGCGGGACCTCGAGGCCGGGACGGACACGGCCATGCTCCTGCTCGAGGCGAACGCGTTGGTGCTGAGGATCCTGGGACACCGGGAACCGGTCCCCACCCCCGCCCCCCGGCCACGGTCCGCACTGCGCCCCGTCGCGCTGATGGCCCGCTACACCGCCGAGAACTTCCGGGAGGCGATCTCCCCCGCCGACATCGCCCGGGCGGCGAACCTCAACCCGAACTACGCGACGACGTTGTTCCGGCGCTCCACCGGCGTCACCCTGGGCGACCAACTGCTGCGTCACCGCATCGCCGAGGCGCAGCGACTGCTGCTGACGACCTCCCTGACGACGGCCGCCGTCGCGCACGCCGCGGGTTTCGGCTCGGGGAGCAGCCTGTACGCGCACTTCGCGCGCGCCTGCGGCTGCTCCCCCGGCGCTTACCGCGCCACCCGCGCCGTCACTTCGTCGGTTTCTCCGTGAAGAGCGCGTCGAGCTTGGTGTTGGCGGCGGTGAGGCTCGACACGTCCGCACCGGCCATAACGTTGTCCATCGCCGAACTCATGATGCTCTGGATCTCGGCGCCCTGGAGGACGGCCGGGTACGGGAACGTCGTACCCTGATCGATCTGGTCGGTGAAGGCGCTGATGTCGAAGCCCGTCTTGCTCAGCGCGGCCGTCGAGGTCTCGACGGTGTCGGCGATGGCCGGCATGACGACCCCGGCCTGCGCGACCACGGACTGGCAGTCCTCCGACGCGAGGTAGCGGACCCACTTCCACGCCGCGCCCTTGACCTTCGAGGAAGTCGAGATCGAGTCGGCGAGGGAGTTCTGCATGGCCGCCCGCTTGCCGTCCGGTCCGACCGGAGTGGGCGCCAGCTGCAGGTGCACACCTTCCAGCGCCCCGTAGTTCGCCGTGTTCCAGGACCCCTCAGTCACCATGGCGTAGCGACCGGCCTGCATCTGCTGGTCGGGCGAGCCACCCTCGGTGAAGGCCAGCGGGGGCATGTAGCCCTTGTCGATGAGGCCCTTCCACCAGGCGTAGGTGGCCTGGAAGCGGGGGTCGTCGTAGTTGAACTCCGTCCCCCAGGCCTTCTTGTCCATGTACGTCCACCCGGTCGTCATGGCCAGGTAGGACCACTCGACCTGACCGAAGGGCGCCCCGGAGGACCCCAGGCCGAGGCCGTAGGTCTTGACCTTGGACTTGTCGAAACCGGGTTCGTCGCCGCGGACCCCGTTCTCGTCCACGGTGAGGTGGGCGATGGTCTTCTCGTAGGTCCCCCCGTCGTCGGGGTTCCAGGTCAGGTTCTTCATCTGGTCCGTGGTGACCCCGGCGGCCTCGGTCATGTCCTCGTTGTAGAAGATGCCGACGGTGTCGAAGTCCTTGGGCAGGCCGTACCGCTTGCCGTCCGGACCGAGCCACAGGTCCGTCGTCCCGGCGACGTAGTCATCGAGGTCGACGTCCGAGGCGGCGACCTGGTCGTCGATGGGCACGATCAGCCCGCGCTCGGCGAACTCGCCGTAGCGCGAGGTGTGGTCGGCGAACACGTCGGGGGCGGAGTTGCCCACGAAACCGGTGAACAGCTTGTTCCAGTAGTCGTCCCACCCGAACTGCTCGATCTTGATGTCGATGTCGGGGTTCTGGGCCTGGAAGTCGGCGGCGCACTGCTGGTACGCGGGCAGCTGGGCCGACTCCCACAGCCAGTAGTTGACCGTTCCGGTCTCGGCGTCGGCGCCCGGGTCGACCCCGTAGCTGCCGCAGGCGGACAGCAGGAGGGCGGCACCGGCGAAGGCGATGGCGCTGCGGATCCTCTTCTTCGAAGTCACGGTCTGGTTCCTCACTTGATGCCCGAGAAGCCGATGGAGTTGACGACCTTCCGGCTGAACACGGCGAACAGGACGATGACGGGCAGGGCGGCCAGCAACGTCGCGGCCATCAGACCCGCCCAGTCCGGAGCCCCCTGCGGGGTCTGGGACTTGAAGATGCCGAGCGCGACCTGCAGGGTGCGGTGCGCCGGGTCGCTGGCCACCAGCAGCGGCCAGAAGTATTCGCCCCAGGCCTGGATGTACTGCAGGATCGTCAGCGTCACCAGCGGCCCGGAGGCCATCGGCAGGATGACCCGGGTGAACCGGCCGATCGCGCCGGCGCCGTCGAGGCGGGCGGCCTCCTCGACCTCCTTCGGGATCCCCAGGAAGAACTGACGGAGGAAGAAGATGGCGAACGGGGTCATGAAGAAGAACGGCAGGATGATCGCCGCATAGCTGTTGAGCAGACCGAGGTTGCGCATGAGCAGGAAGTTCGGCAGCTGGGTGAAGATCGGCGGGACCATGAGCGCGGTGAGGAAGAGGAAGAAGACCGCGTTGCGCCCCGGCCACTTCAACCGCGAGAACGCGTAGGCGGCCATCGCGCCGAAGAAGACCTGGCCCGCGGTGATGAACGTCGACACGATGACGGAGTTCAGCAGGTTCCGGCCCAGGTTGACCGAGGCGCCCGACCCGGCCTGCGCCTGCGCCTCGGCCGTCGAGGCGAGCCCGAGGACGCGCTTGAACGCGCCGAAGGTCGACTCGACCGGGAGCAGGTTGGAGGGTTCGGTCGCGAGGTAGGCGCCGTTGGAGAACGCGGTGCGCAGCATCCAGTAGAACGGGAAGAGCGTCACCGCCATGATCAGGCCGAGCAGGACCCAGGCGAGGATCCGCCCGGGACTGCGCCGGCCGCGGCGGGCGGGGGTGGGTGGGGAGACCGCGAGGGCCTCGTCGAACGTCGTTGCGGTGGTGGCCATGACCGGTGTCGCCTCCTGGTAGCTGCGGGGTCGCTCAGGCGACGTCGGACTCGTCGGCGCGCATCAGCCGGAGCTGGACGAACGCGACGACGGCGAGGATGAGGAAGAGCACGACGGAGACCGCCGAGGCGTAGCCGAACCGGTAGCGCTGGAAGGCCAGGTCGAAGATGTAGTACTGGATGACCCGCGTCGCGTCGGCCGGTCCGCCCGAGGTGGTGACCGCTACGGTGTCGAAGGCCTGGAACGACCCGATGACGGTGATGACCAGCACCAGGGCGAGGATCGGGCGCAGCAGCGGCAGGGTGATGCGCCAGAACATCTTCCACTCCGACGCGCCGTCGACGCGGCCGGCCTCGTAGACGTCGCCGGGGATCATCAGCATCCCGGCGAAGAGCAGCAGCGCGGTGTAACCGAGGTGGCGCCAGGTGTTGACCAGGGCGATGGTGGGGATGGCCCAGTTCTGGTCACCGAAGAACGGGACGGCGTCCAGACCCAGCCAGCCGAGGACCTGGTTGGTGATGCCGATCTGCGCGTCCAGCATCCAGTAGAAGACGAGCGCGACGACGACGTTGGAGATCAGGTAGGGCAGCACGACGATGCTGCGCACCAGGATGGACCGCGTCAACCGGTGCAGCAGGACCGCCAGCAGCAGGGCCAGCACGGTCTGGGTGACGATGTTGATGAGGACGTACTCGACGGTCACCTTCATGGCGTTCCAGAAGGTGGCGTCGGAGAAGACCTCGCGGTAGTTGTCCAGACCCACGAACACCGGGGCGTTGAACACGTCAAAGCGGGTGAAGCTCAGGTAGAAGCCGCGCAGGGTGGGCCAGAGGTAGAAGACGACGAACCCGAGCAGTGCGGGGGCGATGAAGGCGAGGGCCGTCCAGCGCTCCCGGGGACCGCCGTTGACGTCGGGGCGCAGGCCGGTGCCGCCCAGGGAGGGCTTCGCGTTCCGGGTGCGAGCGGCTCTGCTCGTGGTGGCCATGGGTCAGACCCCTTCGAGGGGAGCGGGTGGGCCGAGCGGGGTGGGATGCACTGTGTCTCCGTGGTCACGTCGTCGTGGGGCCAGGCTGTGATCGTGCACCGAGTTCTACGGCAAAACTCAGCGAACCGTCAACAAGCTGTGCAGAGCCGACCCAGACCGTGATCGCACCGCAACCTGAGCGACTGCCTTCCGTCGCGATAGTCGACTACGGTGCATCCGTTCTCCTGCCTGTTCTCCCGACCGGTGCGAAGGTGGTCTCGTGACCTTGGACCCCGGTGTCGTCCAGCCGCAGTCGGCCTGGACCCCGCTGACGGGCGCGGCCCACAGCATCGCCCTCGAGGTCCTGCTGGACGGCCCGCTGACCCGCAGCGAACTGGCCCGACGCCTGGAGCTGTCGGCGGGCAGCCTGACCCGCCTCTCCAAGCCCCTGCTGGACTCGGGACTGCTCGTGGAGAGCCGCGACGTCTGCGACCCGGTGTCCGGGCGGCTCACCCGTCCCCTGGACGTCGACGCGTCGACGCACCGCTTCGTCGGGGTCAAGCTCACGGCGGACACGGCCTACGCGGTCCTGACGACGCTGCGGGCGGGGGTCGTCGCGACCCGTGAGGCGGTGCTCGTCGACCGGGAGCCGGCCGCGGTCGTCGCGGTCGTCGCGGACCTGGTGCGCCAGCTCGCCCGGACGGACCCGGGAGAGGTGCGCGCCGTGGGCGTCGGCCTCGGCGGCCGGATCGTCGCCGACGGCACCGTCGACAGCGCGCGCTACCTGGGGTGGGAGGACGTCCCGTTCGGGGCGGCCCTCGAAGCCGAACTCGGGTTGCCCGTCGTCGTCGACAACGACGTCATGTCGCTGACCCGGGCGGAGCAGTGGTTCGGGACCGCCGACCGCTGCGACCACTTCGCCGTCGTGGTGGTCGGGGTCGGGATCGGGTACGGGCTCGTCGTGGGCGGTCGGGTGATCGACCGTCCCGACGCCGGCGTCGGGCTCCTGGGCCACCACCCCCTCGACCCGCACGGACCGTTGTGCCCGGAGGGCCACGCCGGGTGCGCGGACGCCGTGCTGACCACCGGCGCCCTGACGAGCAGGGCCGGACTGGCGATGCGCCGGGAGATCACCGTCGAGGAACTCCTCGACCTCGCGGACGCCGGAGAACCGTTGGCCCGCAGGGTCGTCGACGACGCGGCCAGGGCACTGGGGGTTCTGGTGGCGGCGGTGGGGAACTTCACCATGCCCGAGAGGATCGTCATCTCGGGCGAGAACGCACGCCTCGCCGAGGTCGGCCGGGCCGCCCTGCACGACGGGATCGCTCAGGGTCGCAGCCGGATGGCCTCGGAACTCGTGGTCGACGTCCAGCTCACGGGTTTCGCGGAGTGGGCCCGGGGTGCGGCCGTGACCGCGATCCGGACGTTCGTCCTCGGCTCACGCCGCTGACGGACGTCCGGACCGCAGCCTTCAGACCACCGGTTCGAAGGTGAGCACGAACCGCGTCGGCTGCGCCTGGAGCCGGTAGGCCGGCAGCGCACCCGGTCCGCAGGAACCCGTCCCGATCCCCTGCTGGGCCTGGTCGAGGTGCAACCAGATCCGGCCCTCGTCGTCCAGCGCCGAGGTGTGCGTCGCGGCGTCGAGGGTCTCGGTGCTCCACGGCCGCACCGTCACCCCGATCGTGGGTTCCGCGCGGACCCGCAGACCCGAACCGTCGGCGGCGGTCAGGACCGCCCACCGCACGTCGGCCCGCTGGCCGTTCTCCTGCGGACGGACGTAGGGGGTCTGCAACTCCTCCACCGACCGCGAGAACCTCCCGGTCCACGTCGCCGACCCGGTGTCCGGGTACGCCTCGCCGGGACCACGGCCGAACCAGTCCAACCGCCGCAGCGTGCGCGGCAGCGCCAACCGGATCCCCAGCCGCGGCAACGGGACCGACAACCCACCCGGGGTCTCGGGGGTCACGTCGACCTCGAGCCGGACGGCTCCCCCGACGTCGCTCCACCGCCAGGTCGTCGCGAACCCCGTGTCGGTGCCCGCCGGAGCGGAACGCCCGGTCACGACGACGTCGCGCTCGGACACGGCGACGGACCCCGTCCGGTGCCGCAGCCGGTGCAGACCCAGGGTGCGCCAGGTGGGTTCCAGGGGTTCCCCGTGCTCACCGCGGTCGTTGTCGGTGGGGGCGCGCCACACCGACAGTTCGAGGGTCTCCACGGGGAGCCCGCCCAGGGCCCGCAACGTCCCGGTCCGGGCGTCGAGGACGGCCGGACCGACCAGCAGGTCCGGTCCCCGGCGGACCGGGGCGATCGCGACCGGGGTCTTCGGGAGCGCGGCCTCCACCAGCTGCACCTGTCCCCGGCCCAGCACGTGACCCGCCGGCGCCCAGCCGGTCTCCTCCGCCAGCTCGGCGACGACGGTGAACCAGCGTTCACCCACGGCCGGGGGGAGCTGCAGGACCTCCGCGGGGAGGTCGAGCAACACCGAGGCGCGCGGGGCCAGGTCGGGGGTGGGCAGGTCGCCGTGGGCGACCTCGATGCCCTCGTCGGCGACGCTCCACCGCAGGCGGACGTGGGCGAGGTCGACCACGTCGTAGTGGTTGGTCAACCGCAGCCGCGTCCCCTCGGGTCGCAACCGCACCTGGGCGATCACGGCGGCGTAGTCGAGCAGCCCCGGGGACGGGGTGCGGTCGGGGAAGACCAGACCGTCGGCGACGAAGGCGCCGTCGTGCAGGGGTTCCCCGAAGTCGCCGCCGTAGGCGAAGCGCTCCCGGCCGTCCGGACCCTGCTGGCGCAGACCGTGGTCGATCCACTCCCAGACGAAACCGCCCATGCACCGCTCGGAGCTCTCGAAGAGGTCCTGGTACTCGACGAGCCCGCCCGGGCCGTTGCCCATGGCGTGGGCGTACTCGCACTGCACGAAGGGCATGGCCCGTCGTCGGGCGTCCGCCTCCGCGTCCGGCAGGGCCTCCTCGCTCCGGGTGGCGATGTCGGCGACCTCGGCGTGGCTCGCGTACATGCGGGAGTAGACGTCGGCGTAGGGGACGGCCCAGTCGTGTTCGTAGTGCACCAGCCGGGACGGGTCGCGGTCCTTCGTCCAGGCCGACATGGCGGCCAGGTTCTGCCCGGTCCCGCTCTCGTTGCCCAGCGACCAGAGCACGACGCTCGCGTGGTTCTTGTCCCGCTCGACGGTGCGCCGCATCCGGTCCAGCAGGGCCTCGCGCCAGCGCGGGTCGTCGGAGGGGTTGTCCCGCCAGTCCAGCAGCCAGAAGCCGTGGGTCTCCAGGTCGCACTCGTCGACGACCCAGAGACCGTGCTCGTCGCACAGGTCCAGGAACGCGGGGTGGGGCGGGTAGTGGCTGGTGCGGACGGCGTTCACGTTGTGCTGCTTCATGAGCAGGACGTCGGCCAGCATCTCGGCCTTGGTGACGGCGCGTCCGCGGTCGGCGGAGACCTCGTGGCGGTTCACCCCGCGCAGCTTGACCGGGGCGCCGTTGACCGTGAAGACGCCGTCGAGCACGGCGACGGTGCGGAAGCCGATGCGCAGCCGGACCCGCTCCCCCGCCGAGACGACCTCGGCGGCGTAGAGCCGGGGCACCTCCGCGGACCAGGGCTCGACGCGCTCGAGGGTGACGTCCTCGTTCGTGGCGACGTCGACGCCCAGTTCGGGCACGAGCAGCCGCGCCGGCGAGGGGGTGTCGACCCGCAGCGTCCCCGCGCCCGTGGTGTGGTCGTAACCGGCGTGGACGAAGACGTCCTCGACGCCGTCGAGGGGACGGGCCAGGAGGGTGACGTCGCGGAAGATCCCCGACAGCCACCACATGTCCTGGTCCTCGACGTAGCTCGCCGCGGACCACTGGTGCACCCGCACCGCGAGGACGTGCTCGTCGGTGCCGGCCAGGGCGTCGGTGACGTCGAACTCCACCGGGAGGCGGGACCCGACGGAGCGGCCGACCTCGGTCCCGTCGACCCACGCGGTGAACGCGGAGTCGACCCCCTCGAAGCGCAGGACCACGCGGGGGTCGCCGGCGGTGAACCCGTCGGGCAGCACGAAGGTGCGTCGGTGGTCACCGGTCGGGTTCTCGTCGGGCACGAAGGGCGGCTCGACGGGGAACGGGTAGACGATGTTCGTGTAGGCCGGTTCACCCCAGCCCTGCAGCTGCCAGTGCCCGGGAACGGTGATCTCGTCCCAGGCCGCGTCGTCCAGCGCCGGGTCGGCGAGGTCGGCCGGGGTGTCGGCGCGCTCGGCGTAGCGGAACCGCCAGCCGCCGTTCAGCGACAGCGTGGGTACGTCGGAGCGCACCCACGCCCGCGCGGGGAGGTTCCCCCGCGCGGGCGTGAAGTCCTCGAACCAGTGGCTCATCCCTTGGTGGCTCCCAGCGTCAGACCGGAGACGAACTGCTTCTGCAGTGCGAAGAACACGACGAGCACCGGCAGCGCGACCAGCACCGAGCCGGCCGACAGCAGGTTGTAGTCGGTGAAGAACTGGCCCTTGAGGTTGTTCAGCGAGCTGGTGATCGGGAACTTGTCCCCCGACTGCAGCAGCACCGTCGCCCAGAAGAACTCGTTGTAGATCCAGGTGATCTCGAGCACCGCCAGGGCCGCGAGGGCCGGGCGGCACAGCGGCAGGGTGATCTGCCAGTACTGCTTGAAGACGCTCAGGCCGTCGACCTGGGCGGCTTCGTAGAGCTCGTAGGGCAGCGTCTTCATGTAGTTGCTGAGCACGAAAGCGCAGAACCCCGTCTGGAACGCGGTGTTGACGATGATCAGCGCCCAGTAGCTGTCCAGCAGCGTCCCGGAGTAGCTGAACCAGTACGGGACCTGGATCGCCTTGAACAGGCGGAACAGCGGGATCAGCAGCGCCTGCGGCGGGAGCAGGTTCGCCGCGGTGAACAGCCCCAGCAGGGCCAGGTTGAACTTGAAGTTGAACCGGGCCACCACGAACGCGACCATCGAGGCCAGGAACAGCGCCAGCACCACGGAGGGCACCGTGATGATCACGGAGTTCAGGAAGTGCTGACCGAAGTCGCCCTGCTGCCAGGCGTTGGTGTAGTTGGCGAACGTGAAACCGCCGAAGGAGGCGTACCCGTTCGCCTGGGTGTACCCGTAGTCGCGGAAGGAGTTGAAGACCGCCCACAGCAACGGGAAGAGCCAGAGCACCGACGCGGCGATGAGGAAGACGTACAGCACGATCCGGGCCGGCGGCACCTTGTGCGGCACCTTCGGGACGTCCGCGGCCCGGCCGCGGACCCCGGGCACGGTGGTGGAGCTCATCGTTCTTCCTCTCGCATGACGACCGCCAGGTAGATGCTGATGAAGATCAGCGAGATCACCAGCATGATCGTCGCCAACGCCGAGCCGAAGCCGATGCGACTGGCCTCACCGACGATGTTCGCGGTGACCAGCGTGGCGATCAGTTCCAGCCCGTTGCGGCCCTGGTTGATGACCCACACGAGGTCGAAGGCGCGCAGGGACTCGATGACGGTGATGACGAGCACGATGACGTTGATGGGACGCATGACCGGGAAGACGATCCGGAAGAACGTCTGCACCTGGTTGGCGCCGTCCATCTGCGCCGCCTCCTTGAGCGAGGCGTCGACCCCCTTGAGGCCGGCCAAGTACAGCAGCATCACGTAGCCGACCTGCTTCCAGCAGGTCGCGAAGAGCGCTGCCCACAGGTTCCACTTCGGGTCGCCGTAGAAGTCGATCTGCGTCCCGAGGACCGCGTTGATGAGGCCCTGGTCCCGGGAGTACATGAGCTGCCAGATGAACCCGACCAGCGCCAGCGACAGCACGACCGGCAGGTACAGCGCGGTCTGGTAGAACCGGCTGCCCTTCAGGTCCTTGTCGATGAGGACCGCGAAGAGGATGCCCAGCGGGGTCGCCACCACGAACATCACGACGAGCCAGATCAGGTTGTGCTCGATCGCCGGCTTGAAGGGCGGGTAGTTCGTGAAGACGTTGGTGTAGTTCTCCACGCCGATGATCTTGACGTCGGCGAGCGACCCGATCCCGTTCCAGTTGGTGAAGGACAGGAAGACCGAGGAGATCGCGGGGAGCCAGATCAGGCCGACGACGATCAGGGTCGGGATCGCCACCATGAGGATGACGGCGATGCGGTCGAAGCCGCTGAGCCGCTTGACGCGCTGGTTCTTGCCGGTGCCGTGGTGCGACCCCGCAGTCGGCGCGGGGTGCGCCGTCTGCGGGGCGACGAGCGGCAGGTCGGGAGACGACACGGAACGCTCCTCAGGAGGTGAAGATGCTCTTCTTCTGGTTTTCGATCTGGGTGCACAGACCGTCGATGTCGTCCGGGTTCGAGATGAACGTCTGGAGCGACGGGATCATGACGGTGGAGGCGAAGTCGGGACGGGTGTCGCGGTCCATGAACTGCGAGATGGACTTCGCGTTGGCCACGAAGTCGGCGCACTTCTTCTGCAGCTCGGTGTAGTGAGCCTGGTCGGACTTCGTGTTCGCCGCGATGCCCGACGGGTCGTTCGTCGTCTGCACGACCCCGTCGTCGGGCGAGCCGAGGTACTCCAGGAGCTTCTTGGCGCCGGCCTCGTTGCGGGGCCGCTTCGACATCATGAAGCCGTCGATCGGAGCCTCGACCGCGTCGGCGCCGACGTTGGAGTCGACCTCCGGGAAGTTGAAGAAGTCGATGTCCTCCTGGTCGGCGTCCTCGAACTGCTGGCCGATGAAGGAGCCGATGACCATCATGCCGGAGGTCTTGTTGACGACACCGGTCGCCGCCTCCTGCCAGGTGCGGCCGAGGGAGTCGGGCTGCGAGTACTGCAGCAGGCCCTTCCAGGTGTCGAAGACCGTCTTGACCTTCTGGTCGGTCCAGGCTTCCTTGCCGGCCATCAGGTCGACGTGGAACTGGTAGCCGTTGATGCGCATGTTGAGCTGGTCGAAGGTGCCCATGGCCGGCCAGCCCTCCTTGTCCGCGAAGGCCAGCGGCACGAGGCCGTCGGTCTGCATCTTCTTGGACAGGGTGACCATCTCGTCCAGGGTCTCGGGGGCCGTGTAGCCCTTCTCCGCCCAGAGCGACTTGCGGTAGAAGACGGCCCACGGACCGTAGGTGGTCGGGACGAAGTACTGCTTGCCGTCCTCGCCGGTGGAGGCCTTCTTGAACGCGTCGGTGTAGTTCGCCCCGATCGTGCCCCAGACGTCGGTCAGGTCGGAGGCGAGGCCCTGGGCCGCGAAGAACTGCATGCGGTAGCCGGCGAACCAGGAGAAGACGTCGTCCGGGCTGCCCTGGAGGTAGTTGTTGATGTTGTTCTGGAAGGTCGTGTGGTCGACGGTGTTCAGCTTGATCTTGATGCCCTGCTTGGTCTGGGCGTCGGCGACCATGGCCTTCATCGTCTTGACGGGGACCTCGTCGGAGAAGTTCGAGCCGAGGGTGACGTCGCCGCCACCGCCACCGCCCCCGCCACCGGCGGCGTCGTTGCCGCCACCGCAGGCGGCGAGCAGGGCGGGGACACCGGCGGCGAGCAGCGAGCCACGCAGCATCGAGCGACGGCTGAAACCGTGGCGGCCGGCGGAGGCGGGCACGAGGCCCGCGAGGTACTCGGCTTCGGTGGTGGGGCGGTTCATCGCGACTCCTTCGTCGGCGTCCGGCGAGGGCCGGCTCTGCGCGTTTTCGCGTCGACCGGGAACACGGTCGACCACGTCAACAACTCTGGTCCCGAGGCCGCCCGCTGTCAAGCTGTTCGCGCAGAACCGAACGAACCTGTGACCTGTTGATGTTCGGGTCTGGTCGAAACCGGTGTCCGGAACTGCCTGTCGGCGTTGACTCCGGGACCCTCCGAGCCGCATGCTCGACGGGTCAAGGTCGACGGAACCACGCTCGCCGTGGGGTGGGGGTGTCCCGGTGGTAGTAGCTCGAAATCGACAGAAACTCATCCTCGAAGCGTTGCGCAGCAGCGGAAGCGTCCGCGTCTCCGACCTGGTGGGCCGCCTCGGCGTCTCGGACGTGACGATCCGCCGGGACATCACGGAACTGTCTCGACTGGGTCTCGCCGACCGTGTCCACGGGGGCGCAGCCCTTCCCGAGGGTTTCGGCGCGGAGTTCGGTTTCCCGACACGGGACACCGGGAGCCGACACCGGAAACGTTCGATCGGAGAACTCGCCGCGTCCCTGGTCCAGCCGGGTTCCTCGGTCGCCCTCTCGGCGGGTCCGGCGACGCTCGACGTCGCCGCCGCCCTGCAGAGCGTCCCCGGCCTGACGGTCGTGACGAACTCCCCGGCCGTGGCCCAGGTGCTCCACGAACCGTCCCGGCACGACCGCACCGTCATCCTCACCGGCGGGATGCGGAACGCAGCGGGCGCGCTGGTGGGACCGGTGGCGAACCGCAGTCTCGAACCCCTCCACGTCGACCTGTTGTTCCTGGACGTGCACGGGTTCAGCGCCGCGGAGGGACTGACGAGTTCGGAACTCGCCGAGGGCGAGACGAACCGCGCGCTCATCTCCGCCGCGGCCTGCACCGTGCTCGTCGCCGGCTCCGACCGCTGGGGCCTGGTGGGTCTGGCGACGATCGCGGGTCTGGACGAGGTGGACGTCCTGGTGAGCGACGACGGTCTGCCGCAGGTGGCCTGCACGGCCGTCAACGACCGCGGGGGGCAGGTTCTCCTCGCCCCGGGTGACGGTGGTGGGGCCGGCTGACCGGCCCCACCCGGCTCAGAGCCGCCGCGTGCGCACCAGCACCAACTGCTGGGGGTGCAACGCCGGCGCCGCGACACCGACGGCGGCGAGCGTCCGCCCGTTCATCCGCACCCCGCTGGCCAACCAGGGCAGGTCGGCCTCGCCCCGCACCGCGGGGGTGTCCCCCGGGGCCTGCGCGCTGACCTCGTACTGCGCGTCGGGCAGCAGTCCCGGCAACCGGACCCGGCCGGGGACCGAGGCGTCGGGGGTGCTCAGCTGCACCACCGCGAAGAGGGCGTCGGAACCGTCAGCGGCCACCGTCCCGTGCACCTGGAAGGAGGGGTCGTGGTCGTCGCAGCGCACCACGGTGCCGGTGTGCATCAGACCCCGGAGTTCCTTGTAGAGCGCGACCCAGCTCGCGAGTTCCGCGCGTTCCGCGGTTCCCATCCGGGTGATGTCGGTCTCGATGCCGAACGAGGCGAACAACGCCGTCCCCGCCCGGAACGACAGGTCCGAACTGCGGTGGGTCGTGTGCGACGGCGAGGCGCCGACGTGGGAACCGATGAGTTCCGGCGGGACGAGCTGGGTCGTCCAACGCTGGATCTGCTGCCGCTCCAGCGGGTCGATGCAGTCGCTGCCCCAGACCCGGTCGGTGTGCTCGAGGATCTCGAGGTCGACCCGCAACCCGCCCGAGGAGCAGGACTCGATCTCGACCCCGGGGTGCCTGGCCCGCAGTTCGTCCAGCAGCCGGTACACGGCGAGGGTCTGGACGTGCACGCCGGCGGCGCCGGAGGGTCCTGAACCGGCCTCGAGCAGGTCCCGGTTGTGGTCCCACTTGAAGTAGGCGATGTCGTACTCGGTGAGCAGCGCGTCGAGACGTTCCAGGACGTGGGCGAACGCCGCCGGGTTCCCGAGGTCGAGGACCTGCTGCTGACGCGACGGCAGCGGGGTGCGCCCACCCGTCTGCAGGACCCAGTCGGGGTGGGCCCGCACGAGGTCGGAGTCGGGGTTCACCATCTCGGGTTCGACCCAGAGGCCGAACTCCAGCCCCAGCGCCCGGACGCCGTCGACGAGCGGGTGCAGACCCTGCGGCCAGACGCCTTCGTCCACGTACCAGTCGCCGAGGCCGGCGTCGTCCCGGCGGCGGTGGCGGAACCAGCCGTCGTCGAGGACGTAGCGTTCCGCGCCGACCTCCGCGGCGGCCCGCGCCAGGGCCAGCAGCTTCTCGAGGTCGAGGTCGAAGTAGACGGCCTCCCACGTGTTCACGACGACCGGTCGCGGGGTCGAGGGGTGGTGCGGACGCGATCGCAGGTGCTGGTGGAACCGCGCCGCCATCCCGTCCAGCCCCTCGGCGGACCAGGCCCCGAACACCCACGGGGTGCGGTACTGCGCCCCCGGCGCCAGTCGGAGCTCACCGGGGAGCAGGAGTTCACCGGCCGCCAGCGTGGTCGTCCCGCTGGACAGCTTCTCCACGCTGCTGCGGTGGTTCCCGCTGAACGCGGTGTGGGTCGCCCAGACCTCCCCGTCGCGGAAGCCGAACCCCTGGGTCCCGACGGCGAGCACCAGGGGCGCGTCGGGACCGGTGCGGCCGCGGCGGTTCTCCCGCACGTGGGCGCCGAAGACCAGCGGACGCCGCTGCGGGATGCGTTCCTTCGCCCAGCGACCCGCCAGGTCGAAGATCTCGGTCGCGACCGGTGGGACGGGGAGCGCCAGGGCGAGGTCGGCGACCTCGTAGTCCCCTTCGCCCGTGTTCGTCAGCGTCGCGCGGTGGCGCAGCAACCCCGACGGGAGCAGTTCGAGCTCGAGGGTCAACGCCAGACCGGCCTCGGGGTCGGCGGTGTCGAGCACGAGGCGGCCACCGTCGGTCCGTTCCTCGACGAGGGCCCCGGTCGGGACGAACCGCGTGGACCACGCCGTGCCGGCGCGGTGACCGGACAGGCCGGGACGGCCGTTCCAGCCCCAGGCCTGCTCGGGCAGCAGCCGGGTGGGCTGCGGCACGTCCAGGTCGTTGTTGGCCCGGGCGGTCCGTCCGGAGGTGACGAGGTCGGCGAGAGCGGCCTCGGAGAGCTCACCGAGGTCGGCTCCCCAGTGCACCAGCGTCGGGGTGGAGGTGGCGTGCAGGTCCACGACGAGGCTCACCCCCGCCGCCCGCAGGTGCAGGACGCGGCCGAGCGCACCGGTGGTGGCCCCCGGGGTCGCGGGAGGGGTGCTGCGCTGGGGGTCGTGCGGTGAGGTCACAGGAACTCCGTCGGGCACGTCGGTGTGGCGGGACGGTGACACTTCTACGCTGAAAGCTCCACGGCGTCAATCACCCGTCCAGCGTGGCGACTCCTCGACGCAAGACCCTCGGGTAGGTTTCACTCCAACACTCACGACGACGAGAGGGCAGGACGTGGACGCACCGCCTCGCACCACCCCGTCCACGGTGTCCTGGACGCCTCTGACCGGGACCGCCCACAGCATCGCCCTCGAGGTCCTGCTCGACGGACCCCTGCCGCGCAGCGAGCTCGCCCGCCGCCTCGACCTCTCGGCCGGGACCCTGACCCGGCTGTCGAAACCCCTGCTCGACTCCGGGTTGCTGCAGGAGACCGGCAGCGCCTACGACCCCGTGACGGGGCGACCCACCCGCCCGATGGACGTCGACGAGCACTCCCACCTCTTCGTCGGGGTGAAGCTCACCGCCCGCACCGCGCACGCCGTCCTCACCTCGTTGCGGGCCACGGTGCTGGCCAGTGACGAGGCCGTCCTCGGCGACACCTCACCCGAGGCGGTGGTCGCCACCGTCGTCGGGCTCGTCCGGTCGCTGCTGGCCGAGCACGGGGCGAAGGCCTCCCTGCGGGCCGTGGGGGTGAGCCTCGGCGGTCTGGTCGGCGAGGGCGGGCACGTGCTGAACGCCAGCTTCCTCGGCTGGAAGGACGTCCCGCTGGGTCCCGTGCTGGAGGAGCAGCTCGGACTGCCCGTCGTCGTCGACAACGACCTGCTGTCCTTCACCCGCGCGGAGCAGTGGTTCGGGACGGCCCGACGGTGCCGGCACTTCGCGGTGCTGACGATCGGTGAGGGCCTCGGGTACGGCCTGGTCGTCCACGACGAGATCGTGGACCGACCCGACGCGGGCGTGGGGTTGCTCGGTCACTTCCCCCTGCTGCCCGGTGGGCCGCTGTGCCCGCTGGGGCACCAGGGCTGCGCCGACGCCCTGCTCACCGTCGCCGCCGTGGAGGCCCGGGCCGCGGCCGCGCTGCGTCGACCGGTCCGCTACGAGGAGGTCCTCGACCTCGCCGACGGCGGGGACCCGCTGGCCCGGCGCATCGTCGACGATTCCGCGCACGCCCTGGGGACGCTGGTCGCGGCGATCGGGAACCTCACCATGCCGGAGAAGCTGATCCTGTCCGGTGAGGGGATCCGCCTCGCCGTCGTCGGGCAGGACGCGCTGTGGGCGGGGATCCGCGAGCACCGCAGTCCCTTCGCCTCCCGGCTCGACATCGACGTCCAGCCCACGGGCTTCACCGAGTGGGCCCGCGGTGCGGCCGTCACCGCGATCCGCACGTTCGTCCTCGGCCACCGTCGCTGACCCTGCGACCGCAGCGGTGTGTCCCGTCGACCGAGGTCGGCTGGGCGGACGGGGTCGCGACGCCTACCCTGGAGCCGTGCGGACCGCGGGAGCGACGAACGGGCGACTGGTGCGCCGTCGCCACGTCGACCTGTGCCGCACCCACGGCGCCACCTGTTCCTGAGGACGAGTCCCCCACCGGATCTCTCCTCTGGAGCCCACGTGAGCCTGTCCCTGCGCACCCCGTCCGACGACGACCTCTCCCTCTGCCTGGTCGGGGCCGGTCCCCGGACCCTCGGCGTCCTCGACCGGTTGTCCGCCCGCGTCCTCGACGACCCGACCCGGGTCGTCGACGTCCACGTCGTCGACCCCCACCCGCCGGGGGCGGGACGGATCTGGCGGGCCGACCAGCACCCGCTGCTGTGGATGAACTCCCGCGCGGCCGACGTCACGGTCCTGCCCGACGACTCCTCGGTGCTGCCCGGCCCGGTGCGCACCGGGCCGACGCTGTTCGCCTGGCTGGACGAGCACCGGGACGACCTGGCCGCGGAGTTCGAGGCCGCGGGCGAGGTGGAACTCCACCGCGAGGTGCTGGGGGTGCAGGAGGGCACGTTCGTCTCCCGGGCGCTGGGCAGCCGCTACCTCTCCTGGGCGTGGGACCGGACGCTCGCGGGGCTGCCGGCGAACCTGCGCGTGCACGTGCACCGCACCCGGGCGGTCGACCTGCGCGGCCGGCAGGTGGTGCTCGAGGACGGCGGGACGCTCGACGTCGACGCGGTGGTCCTCGCGCAGGGCCACCCGGACGTCGTCCCCGGCGCGCGGGAGGTCACCGCGCAGGAGTTCGCGGACCGGCACGGACTGGGTTACGTCGCCCCCGGGTACACCAGCGACCTCGGTCTCACGGAGGACGAGGTGAGGTTGCCCCCGGGCGCCGACGTGATCGTGGCGGGGATGGGGTTGGCCTTCGTCGACCTCGCGGTGCTCGTCGGACAGGGTCGGGGCGGGCGGTTCTCGGAGGGACCCGACGGACTCGTCTACCACCGCAGCGGCCGTGAACCCGTGCTGCACGTGGGCAGCCGGCGAGGGGTTCCGTACCGCTCGAAGATCACCTACGTCCTCGACGAACGTCCGCCGCTCCCCCGGTTCTTCACGGCGGAGCCGTTCCTGGGCTCGACGCGGCCGCTGAACCTGCGGGCCGACCTGTGGCCGGTCGCGGCGAAGGAACTGGCGGGGGCGCACTACCACGAACTGTTCCGCGCCCACCCGGAGCGCACGGCACTGGCCCGCACGGAGTTCGAGACCCGGTTCGCGGCCGCCGCCTGGGGCAGCGCGGAACTCGACGACCTGGTGGCGACCGCGGTGCCCGACCCCGCGGACCGCCTCGACCTGGGCCGCCTCGACCGGCCGCTGGACGGGTGGCGGGCGACGTCGGCGCAGGAGGTCCACGACCGGGTCCGCGCGCACGTCGCCGCGGACGTGGAACGCCGGGGCGACCCGGCCCGCAGCATGGACGCCGCCGTGTTCTTCGCGTTGCTGTCCTGCTACGTCACCGTCGCCGGGCTCGCCCACCGCGGCCTGCTCGACGAGGAGTCGACCCTCGAGGTCGACGGGTGGTGGCACGGGTTCTTCAGCTACGTCGCCTCCGGCCCGCCCCCGCAGCGGCTGCGCGAACTCCTCGCCCTGGCCGACGCCGGGGTCGTCCGCTTCCTCGGCGGTGACGTGCAGGTGCGGGCGGACGAGGTCGGCCGGTGCTGGAGCGCCCGGTCGGGGAACTCACCGGCCGGGATCTCGGCGCGGGTCCTGGTCGACGCGCGGTTGCCCACGCCCAGCATCGCCGACAGCGCGGACCCGCTGCTGGCCGGACTGGCCGCTCGCGGGGAGGTGACCGAGATCGGCAACGGTCGTCTCGTCGTCGACCCGGACCAGCGCCTGGTCGCCACGGACGGTTCCGTGCACCCGCACCGCTACGCCGTCGGCCCGTGGGTCGCGGGTGGTGGCTGGGCGGCGGCGTTCGCCCGTCCCGGCGTGGACGCCGGGTTCTTCCGGCTCAACGACCGGATCGCAGCGTCCCTGCTGACCGCGACCCGGCCGCACGGACCGGTCAGCGTCGTCGGCCCCCGAGCAGCCAGTAGCGCGCCGCACCGCGGAACTGTTCGCGTCGACTGAGTTCGACCTCGAGTTCCTCCAGGTCGGCGGCCACCCGGTCGTCGACCCGGTCGGACTCCTCGAGCAACGTCGTCACCGCGAGGACCCCGGCCCGTCGCGTCACGTCGCAGCCGACCGCCGCCAGCGCGTCCTCGACGAACTCCGGGGACAGCCGCAGCGCGGTGTGACCCGTGCCCGGGTCCAGCGCGCGTTCCCCGTCGAGCGCGACCCAGGCCGCGGCGGGCCCCTCGCGCAGGACGCTCGCGACGACGTCGGCGGCGGGGTTCGGCGCCAGCAACGACACCAGGCCGCCGGGGCGCGCCGAGGAGACCAGCGTCGCGACGTCGGCCCGCACCTGGCCCGGGGACTCCCGGTGCTGCAGCACGTCGTGGCAGAGGACGACGTCGAAGGACCCCGAACCGCCCTCGCGGTGGCGGGTCAGCGCGGCCAGGGCCGTGAGGTCCTCCAGGTCGGCCGCGACGGTGTGCAGGCGGTCCCCCACGCCGGCGGCGGCGGCGGCCGCCCGGGCCAGCGCGAGCATCTCCGGGGAGCGGTCGAGCACCGTGACGGAGTGCCCGGCGAGGGCGAACTGGACGGCGTCGCGACCGTCGCCCCCGCCCGCGTCGAGCACCCGCAGCGGCCCCTCGCCGAGGTCCGCGCACCACTCCTGCAGAACCCGGGCGACGACGCGGTAGCGCAGCCGGCCCCACGGGGAGTCCTGCCACAACGCCCACGCGGCGGCCTCCCCCGAGGCCCGGTCCCGGGTCACCGGGGACTCACCCGAAGAGTCGTTCGCCTGCGAGTCGCGCACCCTCGCCGAGGGTCGCGAGCTTGGCGACCGCGATCTGCGGGTGGATGCGCCCGCCGAGACCGCAGTCGGTGGAGGCCACGACGTTCTCGGGGCCGACGACCGAGGCGAACCGCTCGATGCGGTCGGCCACGAGTTCAGGGTGCTCCACGACGTTCGTCGCGTGGCTCACGATGCCGGGGACGATCTTCTTGCCCGCGGGCAGCGCCACGTCCTTCCAGACCTTCCACTCGTGCTCGTGGCGCACGTTGGCGGCCTCGAACGAGTAGGACCCCGCGTTGATCTCCAGCATGAGGTCGACGATGTGCTTGAACTCGACGTCGGTGGTGTGCGGGCCGTGCCAGGAACCCCAGCAGAGGTGGAAGCGGATCTGCTCGGTCGGCAGACCGCGCAGGGCGTGGTTCAGCGCCTCGACCCGGATGCGGGTGAACGCGCGGTAGTCCTCGATGGAGGGTTCGGGGTTGATCTGGTCGAAGTTCTCCGCGATGGAGGGGTCGTCGATCTGCAGGGTGAGCCCGGCCTCGACGACCGCCCGGTACTCCTCGCGCAGCACGTCCGCCCACGCCCAGATGTGTTCCTCCTCGGTCGCGTAGTGGCGGTTCGCGATGCGCGCCCCGCTGCCCGGGGAGAGCGAGGTGATGAACCCCTCGGTGACCCCGGCCGCGGCGAGACCGGCCTTGAGGTTGGCGATGTCGGAGGCGATGGCCGTCTGGCCGGTGTAGGCCAACGGCCCGACCGTCGCGGGGAACGCGGTGGCGTTCTTGCCCGTCGAGATCCCCGACGCCGGGTCCTGGTAGGCCTCGCGGAACGTCACCCAGTCGCGTCGGTCGGGGAAGCTCGTCAACCGCACGTGGCCGGGTTCGGAGCGCACGACGGGCTGGGTGAACAGGTCCTCGCCGGTGACCTCGAGCCCCGACACCCGCTGGAAGGAGTAGGACCACCAGGCGCCGTAGTCGACGGCGCTGGACATGGCCTTGCCGTACTCGCCGTCACCGACGATGGTGACGCCGAGGGCCTCCTGGCGCTTCACCAGGTCCACGACCGCGTCGGTCAGCAGGGCGTCGAACTCGGGGGTGCGTTCGAGGGTGAAACCGTCGTCGCCGATGCGGCGGGCCTCGTTCGCGGCGATGAGTTCCGGGGTGCGGGGCAGGCTCCCGGCGTGGGAGACGGGGATCTGACGCTCGGTCACAGGGGTTCTCCGATCAGGGTTTCGCGCGCAACGCGCGGTCGAGGTCTTCCAGCAGGTCGTCGGGGTCCTCCAGGCCCACCGACAACCGCAGCACCCCGTCGGTCAGACCGATGGCGGCACGGCCTTCGGCCCCCAGACGACGGTGCGTCGTCGTGGCGGGGTGGGTGGCGAGCGACTTGGCGTCGCCGAGGTTGTTGGAGATGTCCACGATCCGCAGGGCGTCGAGGACCTCGAAGGCTCGGTCCTTGCCGCGCCCGCGCGGGGCGTCGAGCTCGAACGTGAGGACCGTCCCGCCGAGTTCCATCTGCCGCTTCGCCAGGTCGAACTGCGGGTGGCTGACCAGCATCGGGTGACGGACCCAGCGCACCCCCGGGGACTGCTCCAGGTGCTCCGCGAGGCGCAGGGTGGTGGCCGCCGCGTGCCGCACCCGCAGGCTCATGGTCTCCAGGCCCTTCGCCAGGGTCCACGCGTTGAACGGACTGAGCGTCGGCCCGGTGTGCCGGGTGAGTTCACGGAACCTGCCGTCGATGAACTCCGAGGTCCCGAGGACCGCGCCGCCCATCACCCGGCCCTGGCCGTCGATGTGCTTGGTCGCGGAGTACACGACGACGTCGGCCCCGAACTCCAGCGGGTGCTGGCCGACGGGACTGGCGAAGGCGTTGTCGACCACGACGGTCGCCCCCGCGGCGTGCGCGAGTTCGCTCACCGCGGCGATGTCGACGAGGGTCTGCATCGGGTTCGCCGGGGTCTCGAAGAACACCGCCTGCGCCGGGGTCGAGAGCGCGCGTTCCCACTGCGCCAGGTCCTCGCCGTCGACGAACTCCGTGGTGACGCCCCACCGGGGGAGGATCTCGTCGAGGATCACGAAGCAGGAGCCGAAGAGGCTCCGGGCCGCCACCACCCGGTCACCCGCGCCGAGGAGCGCGGCGAGGGCGTAGAACACCGCGGACATCCCGCTGGCGAGGCCGTAGCAGGCCTGCGCCCCCTCGAGCTGCCGCAGCCGTTCCGTGAACACCGACACCGTCGGGTTCCCGTAGCGGGAGTAGACGTAGCGGTCGACGTCGCCCGTGAACGCGGCCTCGGCGTCGGCCGCGGTCGCGTAGGTGTACCCCGACGTGAGGTACATGGCCTCGGCGGTCTCCTCGAACTGCGACCGGACGAGGCCGCCGCGGACGGCGGTGGTGTCCGGGCGCCAGCCCTCGCTCACGACTGGCGCCAGGGCAGGCCCGCAGCGCGCCAACCCACCGCACCGCGGTGACCGGCGTCGTCCAGCGGACCCTCGAACCCTTCGAGGACGTTGTAGCTGGGCGCGATCCCGGCGGCGGTGGCGGCCTCGGCCGCACCGACGGAACGCTGCCCGGAGCGGCACAGGAACACGACGGGCGCGCCCGCTCCCGGGGTGATCCCCGCGGCGGCGAGTTCGGCCAGGAACCGCGGCGGGTCGACCGGGAGCCAGGACACGAGGACCGGCTCCCGGCCGGTCCCGCTGGTGTCGGGAACCCCGACGAATCGCCATTCGGCGTCGGTGCGGACGTCCACGAGGACCGCGTCCGGGGTGTCCCGGACCAGGTCGAAGGCCTCACGCGGGGTGAGGTCGCCGGCGTAACCCACTCTTTCCTCCCATCGGTCCTGGCATGAGCACCCTCCCCGCCGGTGAGGGCGTGGGGGTTGCTGCGGCGTCGACGAGCCAGGTCTCTCGGCCGCTCTGGATGGTCCCGTCAGCGTAGGGCATCGCGACGAGGGGCAGGACGGGCGGAGCAGAGTGGGTGGCTACTCCTCGGTGTGGCCGAGGTCCAGGTCGGGCAGCGTGCGGACCCACGGGTCCGCGGCGGCGTCGAGTTCCAGGACCGTCACGTCGTTGGTCCCCGCCCGCAGGACCGGCCCCGGGACGTAGAGCGTCCGCTGCGGTCCGCGCCGCCAGTAGCGCCCCAGGCAGAACCCGTTGACCCAGACGACCCCGCGACCCCAGCCGGCCGTGTCCAGGAAGAGGTCGACGGGCTCCGCCACCTCCAGCTCCGCGCGGGCGAGCACCGGCCCGGCGAGGAACGTCACCGCACCCGTCCGCCCCGCCGAGGCGATCGCCAGCCGGTCCGGGTCCAGCGCCTGCACCCGGAGGTCGCGCACCGCCGCGTCCCCGACGCGGACGGGGCCGACGACGCCCTTGGGCTCGCCGAGGCGCGGACCGTAGTTCACCCGGCCCGCGTCCTCGAGGACCAGGTCGAGCCGGGCGCCGGCGGGGTGCGGCGGGAGGGCGAGCGTGGTGTCGTGGTCCTCCCGGAACAGGGTGCCCAGCCGCACCCCGTCGAGCAGCACGGTGAGGCGGTCGCGCACCTCGCCCACGTGCAGGACGGTCGGCCCCGGGGACCCGGGCGAGGTGGCGCTGACCCACGCGAAGGGGGCGGGCACCCCGCTCTCCGTCGCCAGGTCGTCGAGGAACGGGACCTCCTCCCCCGCCACCGGCTCGAGACCGTCCACGGCCTCCACCAGCGGGAGCGCACCGACGAGCGGAGCCCGCAGGACCGGCGCCGGCCGCGCCGGCGACGGCACGTCGGCACCGAGTTCGACGTACCCGCCGAGGACCTCGCGGAACGCCCAGTACTTCGGCGTGGGCCGGCCGGCCTCGTCGAGGAGCGCGTCGTAGTCGTAGGACGTCGTCGTCGCCTGGTAGGTGCCCTTGTCGTTGGCGCCGCTGGTGAACCCGAAGTTCGTGCCCCCGTGCACGACGTAGACGTTCACCCCGGCACCGCGTTCCAGCATCGTCGTCAGTTCGGCGACGGCCGCCTCCGGGGGCGTCGTCCGGTGGTGGGAACCCCAGTGGTCGAACCAGCCGACCCAGAACTCCGAGCAGACCAGCGGTCCCTCGGGCTGGTGGCGGCGCAGGGTGTCCAGCCGCTCGGCCGCCCGGCCGCCGAAGGACCCCGTCGTCAGCAGTCCGGGCAGGGTCCCCGCGGCCAGCATCCCGTCGGTGGGCTGGTCCACGGTCGTCAGCGGCACGGTGATCCCGCAGCGGCGCGTGGTGGCCACCAGGTGTTCCAGGTAGGCGGTCCGGGCGGCGCTGTCCGTCGCGGCGCTGTCCGCTGCGCCGGAACCGGTCTCGTAGGCGCCGTACTCGTTCTCCACCTGGACCAGGACGACCCGTCCGCCCCGGTCGGCCTGCCGGGGAGCGACCACCTCGTAGACCCGGGTCAGGAACTCGTCGACGGCCTCGAGGTAGTCCGGGTCGTCGATGCGCAGCCGGACCCCGGAACGGGTGAGCCAGACCGGCAACCCGCCGTTGGTCCACTCGGCGCAGATGTAGGGACCCGGCCGGACGACCACGTCGAGGTCCTCCGCGGCCGCCGCGTCGAGGAACCCCGCGAGGTCGCAGGACCCGTCGGTGCGGAACTCCCCGCGTCGTGGGGCGTGCAGGTCCCACGGCACGTAGGTCTCCACCGTGTTCAGCCCCAGTTGACGCACCGACCGCAACCGGTCGCGCCACTGGGCGGGGTGGACGCGGAAGTAGTGCAGCGCACCGGACAACAACCGGTGGGGACGCCCGTCGGCGAGGAACCCCTCCGGCCCGAGGGTCAGAGCGGAGGTGCGGGCGGTGGGGTTCACGTCGACTCCTGTGCTGGGCCGGCGCCCTCGCCGGTGCGGGAGGCCACCGTAACGCCCGAGGGTCCGCGCCGGAGCGGGGTCAGTCCTCGACGAGGAAGCGGTGCATGACGTGCAGGCCGACGAGACCGTGCTCGGGGTGGTCGAAGGCCTCGGGAACGGTGCCGACGATGCTCATCCCCAGCGAGCGCCACAACGCGACCGCCGCGGTGTTCGTCTCGACGACGGCGTTGAACTGCATGGCGCGGTACCCGCGGAACGCGGCGAGGGCGAGGACGTGCTCACCGAGGGCGCGTCCGACGCCGCGACCGCGCGCGGCGGGCGAGACCATGAAACTCGCGGTGGCGACGTGGGCCCCGGGACCCGGCCGGTTCGGCCCCGTCTTCGCGGTGCCGAGCACCTGCCCGTCCTCGAGCGCCACCACCGTCACCCCCGGCGGGGACTCGACCCAGAGGTCGCGCGCGCGCTCCGAGGTCAGACCGCGGGGGTAGGCGTAGGTCTCCTCCTCGGCGACGATCTCGTCGAAGAACGGCCAGATCTGCGCCCAGTCGGCGTCGGTGAACTCGCGGATCTCCACGCCCGCAGGCTACCCACGGTCCGGCGCCGGCCCGAAGTCGTTGAACGCCTCGTGGCCGGGGCGCAGGCTGCCGTCGGCGTCGAGGAAGTGCAGCCACTCCGGGTGACCCACGGGTCCGTGGCTGTCGCGGTGCAGGTCCGCGACCCCGCTGTGGTGCAGGGCGTGGACGGTGTACCCGATCCCCCGTTCCGCCAGCCGGGACAGGGTGTAGCGCATGACCTCGACGTGCTTGGCGTCGTCCCGCGCACCCCAGACGGTCTCGCTCGCGTAGAGCTCCTTGCCGACGGACCGGGCGAAGCCCACGCACTCGTCCAGGTAGGACTCGAACCCCTCGTGGGTGTGCACGCCCGTCTCCGGCCCGATGCCCTGCCACATCCAGTAGGGGTGGAACCCCAGGACGTCGCTGAGCGGCTCGGTGGCCCGCAGCGCGGCCACCTCGGCGTAGTTGCCCACGGTCAGCGGCTGGCGCGCCCCGGACGCCAGGACCACCTCGCGGCACCACGTGAGCCACCGGAGCTCCGCGATCCGCAGCGGGCTCCGCTCGTCGTGGACGTAGGCGCCCATGAGCGGCTCGTTGCAGAGGTCCCACAACCGGATGCGCGCGTCGTCGGCGTGGGCCGAGACGACGTCGACCAGGTAGCGGCGGAACAGCCGTTGCACGGCGGCCACGTCCGGGCCGTCCGCCGCCGCGTCCGCGAAGAGGTCGTCGGTCCGGGTCCAGGCACTGGCGTGCGGCAGCAGGTGGTCCAGGGGAACACCGCCGAAGTCGCACACCGGGTCCCGCCACCGGTTGAACAGCACCGGGACCACGGCGATCCCGTGGGCGGCGAAGATCCCCAGACCGGCCTCGAAGTTGGCGAGGAACCGTTCCGGGTGGCGCTGGTGGGCCTCGTGGGACAACCACCAGCGGGCGGTGTTCCAGCCGGGGAAGGCCGCCTTGCCCCGGGACACCTCCACCGCCATCAGGCCGTGGTCGTGGTGCTGCCACA
Organism: Kineococcus sp. GCM10028916; assembly: GCF_042674865.1. Classification (NCBI taxonomy): domain Bacteria; kingdom Bacillati; phylum Actinomycetota; class Actinomycetes; order Kineosporiales; family Kineosporiaceae; genus Kineococcus; species Kineococcus sp. GCM10028916. Next base: position 415,055 of record NZ_JBHTFM010000016.1, read on the forward strand.
GGTCGAGCCCCGAGGTCCCCCAGGAGCCGGCGTAGTTGAACCCGTGGATCTCCTGGACCGGCAGCGGTCCGGTCGTCACCGGTCGCTCCCGCCGCCGAGTCGGGCCGTGGTCGAGGGGGAACGCCCGTCGAGGACGACACCCGCGGTGGCCCCGGCCGCGGCGACCTCGTAGCCACCGCGGAACCCGTGGACCTGCACCCGCCCGCGCGCATCGGTCCGCACCGTCGTCGGAGACAGCCACCACTGCCCCTTGACCAGTCCGTGCAACGCCTCGTAGGACGGTTTGCGCGTCCCGTCGGCGCGGACGAGACCGACCGGTGCGCCGAGCCAGGTGGTCGCGTCGCTGAGACCCCAGTAGTTGATCGCCCCGACCGCGGGGTGGGACACCAGGGTCGTGACGTGCCGGACGATCTCGTCGGCCTGTCGTTCCTCCCCCTCGGGGGTGGACGGCCAGTGCTCGACCTGGTGGTCGTTGAGGTCGCCGATCTCCGCCGGCATGAGCTCCCCCGACACCAGGGTGTTCTCGGTGAAGTGCAGCGGGAGGCCGAACCGGGAGAAGCGACCGAGGACCTCGAGCGTCCGCTCCTCGCCCCAGTAGCCCTTGTGCATGTGGCTCTGCAACCCGAGGACGTCGATGCCGACACCGGCCTCCAGAGCCTCCTCGATCACCCGCTCGTAGGCGGGGGACATGTCGAAGTCGTTGAGCAGCAACGTGGCCCCGGGATTGGCGTCGCGGGCCTCCGCGAAGGCCATCGCCAGCGTCGCGGTCCGCCCGTGGTCCCGGGCGACCCGGGTGAGGCCGTTGTCGTACTTGTCGTAGACCGGCATGATCACCGACTCGTTGACCACGTCCCAGGTGTCCACGAGGCCGGCGAAGTCACCCACCTCGCGACGGATGCGCGCCCGTTGCGCCTCGACGACGTCGGCGGTCGGGAGATCGAGGAGCCAGTCCGGGGCCGCGGTGTGCCAGGTCAGCGGATGGCCCTTCACGGTGACGCCGCGGTCGGCGAACCACCGGGCGGTCTGCAGCAGTCGTCGCGTCCCGGGCTGCCCGCGCCGGGGTTCGAACTCCCCCCAGTAGAACGGCAGGGTCGTGGTGTTGAACAGCTCGAACCACGCGTGCGCGAGGTCCTCGACCTGTTCGGCCGGGGCCGAGGACCCGAAGAAGGACGAGGAACCCGCGACGGCGGTGGGGTCCTCCCCGTTGGCGTGGGCGATGAAGTCGAAACCGATGCAGCCGAAGAGGAACTCGTGGCGTCGTTGCGACACCGTCACCTCCCGGTCGGCGAACGGGGCGCCGTCGGGGCCGAGGACGGTGACCTCGCTCGAGGCGAGGCGGTGGGCGTAGCGGTCCGCGAGGTCGGGACGGGTGGCCGCCGGGGACGCGACGCGGGGGGCGGTGCTGTCGTTCGACAAGGGATCTCCTCAGGAGGGGGTGGGCACGAGTTCTTCCACCCGGACGACGGCCTCGAGGCCCGGGAGTTCCCGCAGGAACTCCGCCATCGCCGGGGCGGCGTTGTGCCGTTCGTGAGCGGGGTGATCGGTGTAGACCGCGTAGACCAGCCGGAGCAGCGGATCCGAGGGACTGGTGTGCGGGAGGTAGAGGAGGGTCCCCGGTTCCTGGGCCACGGCGGGCAGGGCGGCCCCCAGCAGGGCGTCGAAACGTCGCGCTGCAGCAGCGTCGGGGAGGTCGAAGCGGACGACGAGAGCGAGGGTCACGGACGTTCCTCCGGGTTGCCGAGGACCGCTGGACGCGGTCCAGTGAGTTCATGACCGAAGCACCCGTCGAACTGCACCACGTCGAACTCGGGGTCTCCGACCTCGCCCGCAGCCTCGAGTTCCACGTCGAGACCCTGGGCCTGCAGCCCGCCCTGCGACACGCCTGGACCCGGGACGAGGCCTGGCTCGCGGCCGGTCCCGGGTTGGTGCGGCTGGTCCGGGTGGAGGGCGGGGACCTCGGCGGTTGGCAGACGGTCAACCACCAGAGAGGTTTCCGCCACGTCGGTTTCACGGTGGACGACGTCGACCGGTGGGCCGACCGGTTGCGTCGGCACGGGGTCGAGTTCACCATCGCCCCGATGACGGCCCTGGGCGACGTGCGGATCGTCTTCTTCCGCGATCCCGACGGTGCCCTGGTGGAGCTGGTCTCCGGGGAACTCCGCTACACCGAGGTCTGGGACGAGGAACTCGTGGACCGTCACCGCCTGCGCACCCCCGGCGGCGCCGGACCCACCCTCGACCACGCGGCCACCACCGTGTCCGACCTGACCGCCGCGTTGGCGACCTGGGCCGACGGTCTGGGCCTGGGTCGGCTGGGGCAGGTTCCCCACCCGGACGACGAGCGCGGTTACGTGCGCAGCTACCTCGCGGCCGGGAGCGGTGTGCTGGAGGTGTTCTCCTACGCGGTGGAACCGCTGGACGCCCCCGCGGACGTCGACGACCACCGCCTGGGGTTGCGCGTGGTCGGGCTGACGGTGGCGGACCCTGCGGCGGCGGCGGAACTCGTCGTGGCCCGGGGTGGACGACCGGGAGGCCCCGGGGGGAGCGTCGTGGACCGCGACGGTCTGACCGTGCGCTTCCTCCCTCCGGGTCCTCCCCCGGTCTGACCTGGTGCTCACGGCGTCACGCCGACCTCGACGAGGCGGCGGTCGGCGGCGGTGACCTCGTGGACCGCGCCCACGAGGTCGACGACGGCCTCGAGCTCCGGGGTGGCGCAGTCACGCCCCACGAAGAGGTCGATGCGGCCGGGTTCGACGACCCGCACCAGGCGCCGGTCGGAGAACGCGAGGCGCTGCGTCGGGACGTCGAGGGTGACGTCGACGCTCGCCCCGGCCTCCAGGTGCACCCGCGCGTAGCCCAGGAGCTGGACCACGGGGCGGGTCACCGACGCGACGGGGTCGCTGCCGTAGAGCTGGACGACGTCGGCCCCCGGCCGGGTGCCGGTGTTGGTGACCCGCACCGTGACGACGACCGAGCCGTCGCAGGGGGCCTCGGTCGCGGCCAGGCGCAGGTCGGCGTGCTCGAAGGTCGTGTAGGAGAGACCGTGCCCGAAGGGCCGGACGGGGGCGGTGTCGATGTTCGACACCGGGCTGGCCGCCCCCAGCTTCGGGTGCAGGTAGCTGTAGGGCTGGGCCCCCACGGAGCGGGGCAGCGACACGGGCAGGCGACCGGAGGGGTTCACCCGGCCCGAGAGGACCCCGGCGATCGCGCCTGCCCCCTCCTGCCCGGGGAAGAAGGCCTGCACGACGGCGGCGCAACGCTCCAGCGCCCAGTCCACGGCGTAGGGGCGACCGGTGAGCAGCACGAGGACCACCGGGGTCCCGGTGGCGAGCAGGGCCTCGACGAAGGGGCGCTGGACACCGGGGAGTTCCAGGGAGTCGGCGTCGCAGCCCTCCCCCGAGGTGCCACGCCCGAACAACCCGGCGCGGTCGCCGACGACGGCGACGCAGACCTCGGCCTGCGCCGCCGCGGCCACCGCCGCCTCGAACCCGCTGGTGTCGTCGGTGTCGACGTCCGCGCCACGCACGTGCGTGATCTCGGCACCGATCCCGAACTCCCCGTCCAGCGCGGCGAGGACGGACTGCACGTCGAGGCCGAGTTCGACTCCGGGGTGCTGGGCCAGCACGTGGTTGGCGAAGCTGTAGCAGCCGAACAGGGCCGAGGTGTCGTCCGCGTTCGGGCCGACGACGCAGACCCGGGTGGGGTTCCCGCCGTCCGGCACCCGCAGCGGGAGGGTCCCGTCGTTGGACAGCAGGACGACGGACTCCTCGGCGAGCTCCCGGGCCAGGTCGCGGTGGTGGGGCGGGTCGAGGTCGATGCGGTCGAGGTCGATCCCGGCCGCGGGATCGTGGTCGGGGTCGAGCAACCCCAGTTCCGCCTTCTGCCGCAGTACCCGGCGCAGGGCGCGGTCGACGAGGGCCTCCTCGACCTCGCCGGCCCGGACGGCTTCGGCCAACGGTCCGAGGTAGGCGACCCCGGTGGGGAGTTCCACGTCGATCCCCGCGGTCAACGCCTGCGCGGCGGCGTCCGCCGGGGATCCCGCGACCCCGTGCAGCCGCTGCAGGAACGCGACGGAGAAGTAGTCGGCGACGACGGTCCCGGCGAAACCCCACTCCTCCCGCAGGAGATCGGTGAGCAGTTGCTCGTCGGCCGCCACGGGAACCCCGTCGACCTCGGCGTAGGAGTTCATGACGGACCGCGCGCCCCCGTCGAGGACGGCCATCTCGAAGGGCGGCAGCAGGACGTCGGCCAGTTCGCGGGGACCGGCGTGCACCGGCGCGAGGTTGCGACCCGCGCGGGAGTTCGAGTACCCGACGAAGTGCTTGAGGGTGGCGACCACCCCGGTGGACTGGACGCCCCGCACGTAGGCGGACGCGATGGTGCCCACGACGTAGGGGTCTTCGCTGATGCACTCCTCGACGCGGCCCCACCGGGCGTCGCGCACCACGTCCAGGACGGGGGCGAGTCCCTGGTGCACCCCGAGGCTGCGCATCGACGCACCGATCGCGGCCCCGACCTCCTGCACGAGTTGGGGGTGGAAGCTGGCACCCCACGACAACGGTGCCGGGAACGTCGTGGCCCGCCAGGCCGCCAGCCCGGTCAGACACTCCTCGTGCACCAGGGCGGGGATCCCCAGTCGGGTGTTCCGCTGCAGCCAGCGCTGCTTGGCGATGAGCGCCCGGGCCTGCTCGACGGGTTCGACGGGGGTGGTGCCGAACACCCGGGTCAGCTGTCCGAGACCGTGGTGGGCGAAACCCTCCAGGGTGTCCTCGGCGGCCTGCATGGTGTCCTGCATGGGCGCGACGTCCCCGCCCTCACCGGTCCCGCCGCGGCCTTCCCACAGACCGACGAGCTGGGCCAGCTTCTCTTCAAGGGTCATGGCGGTGAGGAGTTCCTCGACCCGGTCCACGGCGGCGGGTTCTTGCGTCAAGTCGGTCATGAGGGGGTGCTCCGGTGCTCGGGTGGGTTCGGTCGTCAGTGCGAGTCGCGGGGGACGTCGCTGCCCCGGCCCCCGACCAGGAAGTCCAGGTCGGCGCCCTCGTCGGCCTGCAGGACGTGCTCGGCGTAGAGCCACGGCCAGCCACCCCGGGGGGCGAGGGCGCTCTGGCGCCACGACGGTTCCCGGGCCGCGAGCTCGTCGTCGCTGAGGTGGACGTCGAGACGGCGGGCGGTGACGTCGAGGGTGATGACGTCGCCGGTGCGCAGCAGCCCCAGCGGGCCGCCGAGGGCCGCCTCGGGGGCCACGTGCAGGACGACCGCCCCGAAACCGGTTCCACTCATACGACCGTCGCTGATGCGCACCATGTCGCTCACCCCCGCGCGCAGGAGCTTCGCGGGCAACGGGACGTTCGACACCTCGGGCATGCCCGGGTACCCCCGCGGTCCGGCGCCGCGGACGACGATGACGTCGTCCGCGGTGATGTCGAGGTCGTCGTCGTCGCAGACCGCGTGGTAGGCCTCGGGCGAGTCGAAGACCACGGCACGGCCGGTGTGCTTCAGCAGGTGCGGCGAGGCGGCCGACTGCTTGAGGACGGCCCCGCGCGGGCAGAGGTTCCCGCGCAGGACGGCCGTCCCGGAACCCGCCGGCAGGAGCGGGTCGTCGAACTCCCGGATGACGTCGCGGTTCCAGCACTCGGCGTCGGCGACGAGTTCGCCCAGGGGTCGGCCCGTGACGGTGATCTGCCCGGTGTTCAGCAGGTCGTGCTCGGCCAGGTCGCGCAGCACGGCGGGCAGCCCACCGGCGTAGCAGAAGTCCTCCATGAGGAAGCGGCCCGAGGGCATCAGGTCGACGACGGTCGGGACGTCGCGGGCCAGGGTGTCGAAGTCCTCCAGCGCGAGGTCGACCCCGAGCCGACCCGCCAGGGCGAGGAGGTGGACGATCGCGTTGGTGGAACCCCCGATGGCGGCGGTGGCCCGGATGGCGTTCTCGAACGCCGCGCGGGTCATGATCGCACTCGGGCGCAGGTCCTCCTCGACCATCGCCACGATGCGCTGGCCGGCCGCCTGGGCGACCTCGAAGCGGCGGGCGTCGACGGCGGGCCAGGCGGCCGAGCCCGGCAGTTGCATCCCCAGAGCCTCGGCCACGCAGGCCATCGTGGAGGCCGTGCCCATGGTCATGCAGTGACCGTTGGACCGGGCCATGCACCCCTCGGCCATCGCCCCCTCCGCCGCGCTCATCCGTCCGGCCTTCATCTCGGCCTCGAAACGCCACACGTGGGTCCCCGAGCCGACGTCCTGGCCGCGGAACTTGCCGTTGAGCATCGGGCCACCGGTCACCATGATCGTCGGCAGGTCGACGCTGGCCGCGCCCATCAGCAGTGCCGGTGTGGTCTTGTCGCAGCCGGAGAGCAACACCACCCCGTCGAGGGGGTTGCCCCGGATGAGCTCCTCGGCCTGCATCGCCATGAGGTTGCGGTACAGCATCGCGGTGGGGCGGATCAGCGTCTCCCCCGTCGACATCACGGGGAACACCAGCGGGAAACCTCCCGCCATCCACACCCCGCGCTTCACCGCCTCGGCCACCCGGTCCAGGTGGGCGTTGCACGGGGAGAGTTCCGACCAGGTGGTGGCGATCCCGATGACCGGGCGGCCGTCGAAGACGTCCGCACCGTAGCCCTGGTTGCGCAACCACGACCGGTAGAGCATGCCCGAGCGTCCGGTGGCCCCGAACCAGGCCCGGCTGCGCCCCGGTGTTCCCTGCTGCACGTCGTTCACATCCACCCTCCGTCGACGATCCAGTTCTGTCCGGTGCAGGCGACGCTGTCCTCGGCGGCCAGCCACAGCACCATCCGGGCGACGTCCGCGGGCACCACCCGACGGGCCAGGGACTGCTCCCGGTCCAGGGTGGCCTCGGCCTCCGCGTCGACCCAGTGCGTGAGCTGGCGGTCCGTCATGACCCACCCGGGGATCACGCAGTTCACCCGGATCGCGTCGCGTCCCAGTTCCAGCGCGAGCGAGCGCGTCAGGCCCTCCACCGCCGCCTTGGCCGTCCGGTAGACGACGAGGTCGCGCAGTTTGACGTGGGTGCTGATCGAGCCCAGGTTGACCACCGATCCCCCACCCGCGGCCCGCAGCGCGGGGACGAGGGCCTGGGTCGCGAAGAACTGGTGGTCCAGGTTCACCCGGAAACCCGCGTCCCAGCTCGCCGGGTCGACGGTGGCGGTATCGTGCCGGGTGTCGTCGGCGGCGTTGTTGACCAGCACGCTGACCCGGCCGTGGTCTCCGCCGAGTTCCCCGCCCAGGTCCCGCAGGACCTCCTGGTAGGCCGCGAGGTCGCGGACGTCGGCACGACGGAACTCCGGCCGCGGGTGGCCGGCCGCGGCGACCGTCTCCACCAAGACGCGCCCGGCGTCCTCCTGGACGTCGACGAACCCGACCCGGGCCCCCTGGGCGGCGAACTCGGTGACGAACTCCGCGCCGAGACCGGTGGCTCCACCGCTGATCACCACACCCGCACCGCGCAGGCTGGGGTAGGTCGCGTAGCGGCTCACGCAGCCACCGCCGCAACGGTTCCAGGCAGGACCACGGCACGGCCGACGGCCCCGGCCCGCAGCGCGTCGTAGGCGTCGACGGTCTCCTCCAGGGAGTAGGTCGCGCCCAGCAGTTCCTCCAGCGGCAGCCGCCCGGCGCGGTGCAGGGCCAGCAGTCGGGGCAGGTCGACGGGCGGGTTCGCCGAGCCGTAGAGACTGCCCACCAACCGCTTCTGCTGCTGGACGAGCTCGTTGACGGGGACGGCGACGGTGGCCGTCACCGAGGACAGCCCGACGGCCACGACCGTGCCGCCGGGACGCACGGCGGCGAACGCCTGGGCTAGCGTCGCCGGATTCCCGACCGCCTCGACCGCGACGTCGGCACCGCCGTGCGTCACCTCCTGCACGGCCTCGACGACCTCGGCGGGGCTCAGCCCGGACGCGTCGACGGTGTGGGTGGCCCCCAGCCGCCGCGCCAGGGCCAGCTTGTCCGCGGAGACGTCGACGACGACGACGGGACCGGCACCCACGAGGGTCGCCCCCATGACGGCGGACAACCCCACTCCACCGGCCCCCACGACGAGCACCGGGCGCCCGGCCAGCGAGCCGTCGGCAGCGGCGACGTTGACGACCGCACCGACCCCGGTGACCACGGCACACCCGGCCACGGCGGCCAGGGTCGGCGCGACGTCGTCCGGGAGGACGACGACGGCGCGGCGCGAGACGACCGCGCGTTCGGCGAAGCAGGACACCCCGAGGAAGTGGTGCAGCTGCTCGTCCCCGTGGCGCAACCGGCTGGTCCCGTCCATCAGCCCGCCGCTGCGGGCCTGCACCCGGCCGTAGACGCACATGACCGGCCGACCCGTGACGCAGAACTCGCACTGTCCGCAGCGCGGGCGCCAGGTGAAGGCGACCCGTTGACCGACGTGCAGGCCGTCGGGCCCGCCGGTCCCGCCGCCGAGCTCCTCGACGATCCCGGTGCCCTCGTGGCCGAGGACGATCGGGAGCGGGCAGGGGATGTCACCGCTGACGTAGTGCAGTTCGGTGTGGCAGACGCCGGCCGCCTCGACGCGCACCAGGAGCTCCCCCGGGCCGGGGCCGTCGAGGTCGACGTCCTCGACGACGGGCCGGGTCCCGGGTTCGCGCAGGACCAGCGCTCTCACGGGGCCTGGTCCGCGTCGCCGGCGCGACCGACGTACCAGTCCTCACCACCGTTCTCGGTGACGGCGAGGAACACGTCGTCCGGACGCACACCGGCGGCCTCCAACCGGGAGGCGATCGCGGCGAAGGTCGCCTTCTTCACCTCCGTGGAGTACCCGCGGACCATCAGGACCTGCAGGAACACCACGTCGCGACGGGTACCGCCCATGAAGTGCGGGTCGAAGGAGAAGTCCTCCGCCGGTAGCGCACGCAGGATCTGGAACCGGTCCTCGAGGGGCATCTGCAGTCCCTCGACGAGGCCGGCGTGCACGGCGTCACCGATGGCGCGGCGCAGCTCCACGGAGGTGGTGTCGGGCAGGTCGATGCGGACGAGGGGCATCAGGCCCACACCTCCTTCGCGACGCGCACGTCGGTGCCGGTGGCCGCCGAGGTCCCCATCGCCAGGGCGATGGCGTGGTCCTGGCAGGCCTGGGCCAACGGGTAGGGCGCGGGACCCTCACCCCGGGCCCAGGCGCCGGTGTCGGACAGGATCTGCGCGACCGCGATGTCGTCCTCCGACATCCGGGTACCTGCCCAGGCGTTGCGGTAGACGACCTCCCCGTCGAAGCTCACGGTGTCCAGGTCGACGCCCTCGAGGTTCATGTCGACCCCGCGACGGCGGTAGGACAGCGTCGAGGTGACCGGGCTGGTCGGGTCGACCATCCGCGTCACGGCGTCGTCCACGATCTCCCCGATCGAGCCGCGGACGACGATGCGCCGGGCTCGCAACGGGTTCCACCACTGGTTGTCGCTGAAGTCGTAGAGAGCCGACCTCCCACCGAAGTCCAGGGTGGCCAGGACGTTCGAGCGGGGTTCCGGCGTCGCGGAGGTGTCCCAGCCCCCGAAGCTCAGCGGATCCACCAGCGGGGCGGTGAAGGTGCGGGCGTTGACGACGACCTCGTCGAAGTCGACGCCGAGCAGACCGCGGACGAGCGAGACCGCGTGGTACATGTGCGTCGAGGACAGCTGGACCTGGGTGGGTTCGCCGATCACCCCGGCGCGCACCAGCGAGAGCCGGGCCGCGTGACCGGGCATCAGCAGGTACTGCTCGGCGACCTGGACCCGGCCGCCGGCGCCGACGTCGTGCCAGAGCGAACGCAGCCCGTCGAGGTCCGGGGCCGGCGGGGTCTCCGCGAGCGTCGCGATGCCGGCCGCTTCGAGTTCGCGGACGGTGATCGGCATCTGCGCCCACGGCACCGAGGCGATGACGAAGTCGGGTCGGTCGCTGCGGATCAGCTCGTCGACGGTGCGGACGGTGGGCACCGCCCACCGGTCGGTGAGCCGCGCGCCGCTCTCGGCGCTGCGGGTCACGACGCCGACGGCGCGCAGCCGTTCCGGCGCGGCCTGGGCGAGACGGAGGAAGAACTCCGACCGCCAGCCGCTGCCGATGACGGCGAACGTCGTCGGGCGTGCGGGGGTGTCCGTGGGGGTGTTCACGCGAGCCAGTGCTCCTTCGGGAGGACGAGGTCGTCGAGCTCGGACCAGAGCTCGTCGGGGACGGGGTGGGCGGCCAGGGCCAGGGTCTGGTCCAGTCGCTCCGGTCGGGAGGACCCGACCACGGTGGAGGTGATGCGCTCCTCGCGCAGCGAGTCCTGCAGCGCGGCGGCCGCGAGCGGGACGTCGTAGCGGCGGCAGGAGGCCTCGATGGCCTCGGCCGCAGCGAGGACGGCCTCGGAGGCGGGTGCGTAGCAGTACCTCGGGACGGCGGCCGGCCCCTTGGCGAGGATGCCGCCGCCGAAGGGCGCTCCGTTGAGGAACGCCGTCCCGGAGGCCTCGCAGTCGGCGAGCAGGGGTTCCGCGGAGCGGTCCAGCAACGTCCACCGGTTGTGGTTGAGGACGACGGAGAAGAGTCCCGTGTCCACGAAGCGGCGCAGCAGGTCGACGGTGCCGCCCGCGACCCCGAGGTGGCCCACCACGCCCTCCTCGACGAGGGCCCGCATGGTCTCGACCGGTCCGCCGGACGCCGTGGCCGCCTCGAACCCGATCCGCTCCGGGTCGTGCAGGTGCAGCAACGGCAGGTGGTCCAGCCCCAGCCGGTCCAGGCTCTCCGCGACCGAGGCGCGGGTCCGGGGCCCGTCGAAGGGACCGTCGCCCACCGGGTCGACCTTGGTCGCCAGCAGGATCCCGTCCGGGACCCCGCCCAGTTCGCGCAGGACGGTGCCGAGGCGGCGTTCCGAGGAGCCGTAACCGTTGGAGGTGTCGACGAAGGTCAACGGTCCGGCGAAGGCCCGACGCGCCGTGGCAAGCGCCCGGTCCTCCGGCACGGGCTGGTAGACGTTCGTCATGTCGCCCAGCTCGGCGGTCCCGACGCAGAGCGCGGTGACCTCGAACCCGGTGCGTCCCAGGCGACGGGGAGCGAGGACGTCGATCGTGCCGCGCGCCTTCACGCCTTCACCGCCCCGGCGGTCAGCCCGGCGACGAACCACCGCTGGAAGACGACGTAGGCGATCACCATCGGCAACGCGGTCAGGGTCATGGTCGCCGTCAGCGCGGGCCAGTTGGTGCCGTACTGACCGATGAGCGAGTTGGCGACCGGCTGGATCGGACGCGAGGCCGGGTCGGAGACGAGGGCGCTCGCGAAGAGGAGTTCGTTCCAGACGCTGATCATCTGGAAGATCGCGACGGTGGCGATGCCCGGAGCGGACAACGGCAGCATGACGCGCCAGAAGATCTGGAGCTCGGTCGCCCCGTCGAGGCGTGCCGCCTCACCGAGTTCGTTCGGCAGCGCGTCGAAGAACGTCCGCATGAGGAACAACGAGAACGAGACTCCCCCCGCGGTGTAGACGAGGATCAGACCCAGCCGGCTGCCGAGCAACCCGAAGGTCTGGAGTTCCAGGTAGACCGGGATCAGCGTCGCGACCCCGGGCAGGAAGAGCGCGCTCGTGACGACGAAGAACAGCAGGTTCCGGGCGGTGAAACCGATCCGGGAGAACGCGTACCCGGCGAGCGTCGCGGCCGCGATGGTGAGGGCCAGCGTCGCCCCCGTGATGAGCACGCTGTTGAGGAAGTTGCGCCAGATCTGCAGTTGGTTCCAGGCGAAGGCGTACCCCGACCCGGAGAACGAGTCCGGGATCACCGGACCGGAGAACGCGGTCGCCTGCGGTCGGATCGAGGTCAGGACCATGTACACCAGGGGCGCGACGGCGGCAGCGGCCACGACGATCATCACGACGTGCCACAGGACGCGGCGGCCGACCGCTCCGGCGCTGCGCGGCGGCCGACCGGTTGAGGCGGAGGGTGGCCGTTCCAGGGTCGTGGTGCTCACTGTTCTCCCTTCCGGAAGCGGTAGAGCAGCACCGTCGCGAGACCGGCGACGAGGAACACGACGACGCTGATGGCGGAACCGTAGGCGAACGAGGGGACGCCGCCGGTGGAGGAACCGAACGTCAGCAGGTACGTGTAGCTGCTGAGGGATTCCGAGGCGTGCAGCGGTCCACCGTTGGACATCACGAAGTTGAGGTCGAACACCTTCAGACCGTTGAGGACGTTGAGCATGACGACGACCTCGACGACCGGCCGGAGCATGGGCACCGTGATGCTCCACGCCTCGCGGAACGGCCCCGCGCCGTCGACCCGGGCGCTCTCGGAGATGGCCGGGTCGACGTTGCCGAGAGCGGCGTAGAAGATCAGCATGAACAGCCCCGTGGACTGCCAGAGCGACACGACGATGATCGTGGGCAGGACGGTCGCCGTGTCCCCGAGCCAGGCGTGCTGCAGCCCACCGAGTCCGACGGCTTCCAGACACCGGTTGAACACCCCGAAGACCGGGGTGAGCCCGATGCGCCACAGGAGGCCGGTGACCGTGAGCGAGACGGCGGCCGGCAGGAACAGCAGGGTCCGGTAGACCACCGCACTGCGGCGCGGGCCGGCGTTGACGAGGAGCGCCAGCACCATCGAGAGGACGGTCTGCAAGGTCGTGGTCACCACGGTGTAGACGACGGTGACCAGTGCCGCCTTGCGGAAGATCGGGTCGGTCACCATGACGCCGTAGTTGTGCAGCCCGCCGAACGAGGCACCGCCGAAACCGTCGGCGGTGGTGAGGGACAGCCAGAACGTCCGCAGGACGGGGTAGGCGATGAAGACGCCGAAGAAGACGACGGCGGGAACCACGAAGAGCAGACCGGTGGTGTTGGACCAGCCGGTGAGCGGCCGGGAACGACGGCGTCGGTCCGGCGCGGTGCGGGACGTGTGCGGTGCAGAGGTGGTGGCCACGGGCAGATCAGATCTTCCGCGCCTGGACCACGGCCGCTTCGATGGCCTTGGCGGCCTGCGCCGGTGTGGCGGAACCGTTCACGACGGAGACGACCCCGTTCGTGACGGAGTCCAGGGTCCCCTTCCCGAACATGATGTGCGGGGCACCCTCCCCGTCCAGCAACCACGAGGTCATCGTCTTGATGTCCTGACTCGCGACCCCGTCGGCCGCCGCCTTCGTGCTGGGCATGGAGAAGGTGTCGTTCATCATCTTGAGGTACCGCGCCGGGTCGTAGAGGTACTTGAGGAAGTCGACGGCCGCGTCCTGGTGCTTCGATCCGGAACTGACGGCCCAGGTGTACCCGGCCTGGTTCGCGCACCAGTGCTTCCCCCCGGGTTCGACCGTGGGCGTCTTGGCGATGCCGTACTGCGTGAGGAACTCCGCGGGTGCCGTGGTCTGCAGGGCCGGCGGGAAGAACGACCCGGTGAACAGCATCGCCGCCTTGCCGCTGGTGAACGTGCTGTTCGCGGTGTCGCTGTCGGTGGCGAGCACCCCGGCGGAGAAGACCCCCGCGTCGGTGAGCTGCTTGACGATCGTGAGCGCCTGGACGACGGGTTCGCTGTCCCACGAGACGCCCTTGGCCGTGTGGGTGTCGAGGTCGAGGACGACCTGGGGATCGTCGGTGATCTGGGTGATGATCGGGAGCGTGAAGTCGGAGAGCTGGTTGGACGGGTTGCCCTGGATGGACATGGGCACGAGGCCGGCCGCGTTGATCTGCGGGGCCATCGCCGCGAGGTCGTCCCACGTCTCGGGCGGCATCAGCCCCAGCTGGGACAGGATCGTCGTGTTGTGGAAGAGCCCGAAGGTCTGGGCGGCCCAGCCGACGGCGTACTGACCGTCCTGGTAGACGTTCTCGTCGTTGGTGGACGGGAAGAAGCCGTCGAGGAAGTCCCCACCCAGGGCCTTGCGCAGGTCCACGGTGCGTCCCGCCTCGGCCAGGGCCAGCGTGGAGACGAGGGGCATGAAGATGTCGCCCTCCTCCTTCGCCGTCAGCGCGGCCTGCAACGAGGGTGCGTAGTTGGCGAAGCTCCAGTAGCGGGGTTTGACCGTCACCTCGGGGTGCAGCTGGTGGTACTCGGCGGCCGCGGCCGCGAAGGCGTCCTCGAACTCCGACGCCCAGGTCCACAGCCCGATCTCGGTCGAACCGTCGCCGCTGTCGCCGGAGCCGCACGCAGCCAGGGCCGGGGTGGCACCCGCGACGGCACCGAGGGCGAGCAGGCCCCGTCGGCTGAGGCGGTTCCGGCCGGACTCGGAGCTGGGAGAGGTCTCGTGCACAGGTGTCCTCCGTCAGGGTGGTCGCCTCTCCACGTCCGCGTGGCCGGCGTGACCGGCGGCGTGGCCGGGCGTCGTGGAGCTGGCTGGGTCGGGTGGTCGCAGATGCTCGCGGCGTCTTCGCAATCTTTCGCAGATGCGACGTGCCGAGACGCTAGACCTGACGTTCGGAAGGCGTCAAGCACCTGCGAGTGACTAATCCAGGACCGCGGGAAACTGTTGCAGACCGGCGCTTGGAGCCCGTACCGTCGTCCACGAAATGTTTCGCAGATCGACGGACCGACCCCGTGTCGCGGGGTCCGCGCGTCGCACGATCGTCGACAGGGGCCTCGTGCTGCGATGATCCGAGCACGAGAGGACCCGGCCTCTCGGCGAGCTCGAGGAGGAACCGTGACAGACGTGGGTCGGCGCAGGCGCCCGACGCTCACCGCGATCGCCTCCGAAGCCGGCGTCTCCGCCGCCACGGTCTCCAAGGTGCTGAACGGGCGCGACGACGTGGGAGCCGAGACCCGCGCCCTCGTCCAACGCCTGCTGCTCGAGCACGCGTACCTCCCCGCCCCCAAACGGCAGCCGCTGGTGGCCCACCGCACCATCGGGCTCGTCTTCGACGACTTCATGAGCCCGTACGCCACCGAACTGATCCGTGGGGTCACCGACGCCGGCACGGCCGCGGACGCCGACGTCGTCGTCGGTCGCTTCTCCGACGGTTCCTCGGGCTACGGCGGCGGGGCGGAGTGGGCTCGCCGGCTCGTCGGGTCGGGCCGGGACGGGGTCCTCGTGGTGACCTCGGACCTCACCTCGCAGCAGGTCGCCGGCTTCTCCGAGGTCCACCTCCCGCTCGTCGTGGTCGACCCGGTGCACACACCGCAGTCGGACGTGGCCAGCGTGGGCGCGACGAACTGGACCGGCGGTCTCAGTGCCACCGAGCACCTGATCTCCCTGGGTCACCGGCGGATCGCGCACCTCGGGGGTCCGGCCGGGGCGGCGATCTCGCAGGCGCGTCTGCACGGGTACCGCGCGGCGATGGAGAACGCGGGCATCCCCGTCGATCCCGCCCTCGTGGTCGACGGCGGCTTCGGCTTCGAGGCCGGACGTGAACTGGCCACCCGGCTGCTGCAGCTGGCGGAACCCCCCACGGCGATCTTCGCCGTGACCGACGTCTGTGCCCTCGGAGTGGTCCAGGCCGCCCACGCCCTGGGCGTGCAGGTGCCCGGGGACCTCTCCGTCGTCGGCTTCGACGACACCTACCTGGCGCCCTGGCTGACTCCCGCCCTGACGACGGTGCACACGCCCCTGCAGGACATGGGTCGCTACGCCCTGCAGATGCTGCTGCGCCTCATCGACGGGGAGACCGTGGACCCGCACCACATCGAGCTGGCCACGGAACTCGTGGTGCGGGACTCGACCGCCCCACCCCGCTGAACCTCGGGCCCGCGCGACGTCAGGTGGGGCTCGGCGCGCGGAGCAGGGCGTCGGCGAGGGCGGACCAGCTGAGGAGGGCGCACTTCACCCGCGCGGGGTACTTCGCGACACCGGCGAGGGCGACGGCGTCACCGAGGACGTCCTCGTCACCCTCGTCCTCACCCCGGCTGGTCAGCATGTGCTGCACCGCGTCCCGCACCGTGACGACCTCCTCGAGCGAGCGCCCGACGACGAGGTCGTGCAGCACCGAGGCCGAGGCGCGGCTGATCGAGCACCCGAGGGCGTCGTAGGAGACGTCCTCGACCGTGTCGCCGGCGAGCGCCACCCGCAGGGTGATCTCGTCGCCGCACGTCGGGTTCACGTGGTGGGCCTGCGCGGCGAACGGGTCGCGCAGACCCTCGCCGTGCGGACGTTTGGAGTGCTCGATGATCAGCTGCTGGTACAGGTCCACGGCGGTCAGGCTCTCACGCGAACAGCGCCCGGACGCGGTGCAGCCCGCGCAGGACGGCGTCGATGTCGGAGCTCTGGTTGTAGGGCCCGAAGCTGACCCGGGTGGTGGCCGCGACGCCGAACCGGCGGTGCAGCGGCCAGGCGCAGTGGTGCCCGACCCGCACGGCGACGCCCTCGTCGTCGAGCAGCTGCCCGACGTCGTGGGCGTGGACGTCCTCCACCACGAAGGAGACCAGGGCGACCCGATCGGCGGCGTCGAGCGGGCCGAGGACGCGGACCCAGGGCAGTTCCGCCAGTTCGGCGAGCAGGCGTCGGGTGAGGTCGCGTTCGTGGGCCTCGAGGCGGGCCATCCCCGAACCGTCGGGGCCGAGCCCGCGCAGGTAGTCGACGGCGGCGTGCAACCCGACGGCCTGCGCCGTCATCGGGACACCCGCCTCGAACTTCTGCGGGACGGGGGCGAAGGTGGAGCGTTCCATCCGGACCAGTTCGATCATCGATCCGCCGGTGAGGAACGGCGGCATCGCGTCGAGGACCTCGGCCCGGCCCCAGAGGATCCCGATCCCCGACGGCCCGAGCATCTTGTGCCCGGAGAACGCCGCGAGGTCGACCCCGAGCGAGGGGAGGTCGACGGGCAGGTGCGGGACGGACTGACAGGCGTCGAGGACGACGAGCGCCCCCACCCGGCGCGCCGCGGCGACGAACGCGGCGACGGGGGCGAGCCCGCCGAGGACGTTGGAGGCGTGGGCGAAGGCGACGACCTTGGTCCGCTCCCCGACCAGCGCGTCGAGGGCGTCGAGGTCGAAGGACCCCCCGTCGGTGACGGGGACCCAGCGCAGGACGGCACCGGTCCGGGCGCAGAGTTCCTGCCAGGGCACGAGGTTGGCGTGGTGCTCGGCCTCGGTGACGAGGATCTCGTCGCCCTCGGCGAGGACGAACCGCGGGTCGACGGCCTGACCGTCGGGGGCGGTGCCGCGGGCGGCGTAGGCCGTGGTGGTGCTGAACGCGTGCGCGATGAGGTTGAGCGACTCGGTGGCGTTCTTGGTGAACACGACCTCGTGGGCGGGTGCCCCGACGAATCCGGCGATGGCGGCCCGGGCGGCCTCGAAGTCGTCGGTGGCCTCCTCGGCCAGCTGGTGCGCCCCGCGGTGGACGGCCGCGTTGTGGGTCTCGTAGAACCGGCGTTCGGCGTCGAGGACGGCCCGCGGTTTCTGCGACGTGGCGCCGGAGTCCAGGTACACCAACGGGTTCCCCGAACGGGTCGAGCGGCCCAGGATCGGGAAGTCCGCCCGCAGCGCGGCCAGTTCGGCGTCGCCGAACGGGGCGGCGAGCAGTTCGGTGGTGGTCACCGGGGATCCTTCTCCCCCGCCGCGACGGGCACGGTGAGGCGGTTCTCGGCGGGCGGCAGCGGGCAGGTGGCGTGGTCGGTGAACGCGCACGGCAGGTTCGTCGTCCGGTTGAAGTCCAGCACGACGTGTCCGTCGGCGTCGGGTTCGGGGACGGAGATCGAGCGCGTCGTCCCCGTCGTGCTCACGCCGCTGGTCGCGTCGGTGAACAGGATGGTCGAACCCTTCGCACTGCGGAAGACCGTGAGTTCCTGCGGACCGTCGAGCTCGAAGCGCACGGTGGCAACGGCCTCGTGGTGGTGCTGCAGCCCTTCGACGACGGCACCGACGACGACGGCCCGGGACTCCGCGTACGGCACGAACTGCGCGTCGAGCACGTAGCGGTCCTCGAACCCGAACACGGGGACCCCGGTGAACGCCGCGAGCGTCGGGGACTTCGGGTCGCGCACCCGCAGGGCGTGCATCCCGGTGCGCTGCATGACCTCCACCCGCCGGTCCCCGATCTCGACGAGGAACCCGGGGGCACCCTCGACCGTCTCGAGGAGCACGGTCCCGTCGACGGCGGAACCGTCCACCACCACCCCGTCGGCCGCGGTCGCGGTGAGTCGGACACCACCCTCGATCGACTCCCAGGTGCCGGGCAGGTCCGCGACGGGGGCGGCCTCGCCGACGAGCCAGTGCAGCCCGGTCAGGCTCAGCCAGCCGTGCAGCGCGCTGAGGTCGGCCGTCCGGGTGGCACGCCACGCGTCCCAGGTCTGGCGGGCGGTGTCGAGCGTGCTGGTGGTCGTGGTCATGGCGGACTCCTCAGGCGGTGGCGCGGACGGCGGGGGCGAGACGGTGCGGGTGCGGCACACCGAGGTGCTCGCGCAGGGTCGAACCGGTGTACCCGGTGCGGTAGCTGCCGCGTTCCTGCAGCAGCGGGACGACCTTCTCGACGAACTCGTCGAGGCCGGCCGGGGTGAGGCTGGGCACGAGGATGAACCCGTCGCAGGCGTCGGCCTGGACGTAGGTGTCCATCTCCTCCGCGACCTGCGCAGGGGTGCCGACGAACTGCTGGCGGCCGGTGACCTCGACGACGAGTTCCCGGCTGCTCCACCCGTTGGCCTCGGCGAGGTCGCGCCACGTGCGCGCGGTCTCCACCGGGTCCTTCGTCATCCGGGTCCGGCCCTGGGCGATGGTCGAGGTCGTCTCCGGGTCCTGCGCGGGCAACGGTCCCTCGGGGTCGTGGTCGCTCAGGTCGCGGCCCCAGACCTGTTCGAGGAACGCGATCGCCTGCGCCGGCCCGACCTGCTGGAACCGGATCTCCCGGGCGTGCTCGCGGGCCTGCTCGGGGGTGTCACCGAGGACGAACGTGACCCCGGGGAGGATCTTCAGGTCGTCACCGGAGCGGCCGTTGCGGACGGCGCGGGAGCGCATGTCGGCGGTGAACCTCTGCCCCGCCTCCAGCGAGCCGTGCATGGTGAAGATGGCGTCGGCGTAGGTGGCGCCGAACTCACGGCCGTCGTCGGAGTCGCCGGCCTGCAACAGGACCGGGTGCCCCTGGGGGCTGCGCGGCAGCGCACCGGTCCCCCGGACCTGGAACTGCGGGCCGCGGTGGTCGACCTCGGCGATCCCCCGGGCGAACACCCCCGTCTCGGGGTCGGCGACCAGGGAGTCCTCGGCCCAGGAGTCCCAGAACTCCCGCGCGACGTCGAGGACCTCGCGGGCCCGGACGTAGCGGTCGGCGTGCGCGAGGTACCCGCCGCGGCGGAAGTTCTCCCCGGTGAACGCGTCGGAACTGGTGACGACGTTCCAGGCCGCACGCCCACCGGAGAGGTGGTCGAGGGAGGCGAACTGCTTGGCGAGTTCGGCGGCCTCGTTGAAGGTGGCGTTGATCGTCCCGGCCAGGCCCAGGTGGGTCGTGACCGACGCGATCGAGTTCAGGACGGTGAGGGTGTCGGGACGGCCGACGACGTCGAGGTCGTGGATCTTCCCGCGCTGTTCGCGCAGCCGCAGCCCCTCGGCGAGGAAGAAGAAGTCCATCAACCCCCGCTCCGCGGTCCGGGCGAGGTGTTCGAAGGAGGAGAAGTCCACCTGGCTGCCGGAGCGGGGGTCGCGCCAGACGGTGGTGTTGTTGACGCCCGGGAAGTGCGCCCCGAGGTGGATCTGACGAGGGGTCTCACGAGGGGTCTCACGGGGGGTCTCACGGCGGGTCATCGGAGGCCTCCGGTCCTGGCGTAGCGGCTGGTGGGGCGGGGCAGGCCGAAGCGTTCGCGCAGCGTGCTGCCCGCGACCGGCGGCCGGGTCAGCGCGGGGACGACCCCGCTGACGACGAGTTCGAGCGTCGCGGGCAGGTCCAGCGGCGCGAGGACGGCGCCGTCGAGGCCGTCGGGCAGCTCGGCCAGGGCCGCGGCGAGGGTGGCGGGGGTGCCGAGGTGGCGCACCGAGCGCGGCGCGGCGCCGGGGCTCAGCTCGTCGAGCCGGCCGGCGACGTCGAGGGCCTCCGTGGCGGTCCCGCGGAGCAGGACCTCCACGTCGAGCAGGACGGTCAGCTCGCGGCCGGCCAGGGTCCGCAGCCGGTCCGCGGTCTCGGCCGCGGTGCGTTCGTCGCCGGCCTCGATCCGGGCGACGTCGGCGTGCGCGGCGGCCACCGCGAGGGAGTGCTCGTCCCGGACGGGCACCACGACGAGCGGCTGGCCCTGCGGGGAGCGCGGGGTGATCGAGGGACCGCGGACGAAGAACCGCTCCCCCTCGAAGTCGACGTAGTGCAGCTTGTCGCGGTCCACGAACCGGCCGCTGGCGACGTCGCGGACCACCGCGTCGTCCTCCCAGCTGTCCCAGAGCCGACGGACGACCTCGACGGTGTCCGCGGCCTCGCGCCACAGCTCCTCCGGCGGGGCGGTCCCCGTCCGCCCGAAGGTGTCCGCCTCCTCGGCGGTGGTGGAGACCTCGACCTGCCAGCCGGCGCGGCCGAGGCTGGTGAAGTCCAGCGTCGCGACGGCCTTGTTCGTGTGGAACGGCTCGGTGTGGGTCGTCGTGACGACCGGCACGAGACCGACCCGGCGGGTCAGCGGCGCGAGGTGCGCGGCGATCGCGACGGCGTCGAGGCGACCGCGCTGGTCGCGCTCGTCACTGGAGCCGAGGCGGAAGGAGTCGGGGACCACGAGCAGGTCGAGGTCGGCGCGCTCGACGAGCGCGCCGAGGCGGCGCCAGTGGGCGGCGGTGAAGAGTTCGGCCGGGCGCGCGCCGGGCAGGCGCCACGCGGCGGGGTGGCGACCGGCGGCGTCGAGTTCGACGCCCAGGCGCAGTGGCTCTCGGGACATGGCGTACCCCTCCGGGGCTGCTGACGTGACCGGCCGGGTCGCTCGGCTGAGCACCCGGGGGCCGCCGGGTGTTCCCGGCGACGTGCACTGCGGGTCAGCGACAGGCGGAGGAGCGGGTGCGGCAGAGGTCGACGTGACGACGCTGCACGGCGAAGAAGGGGCGGGCGACCGCGGACGCCGGGGGCGTGCTCGCGCTCACCCGGGTGCTCTCCACGGTCCGAGCCTACGGCGCGGCTACCCTGGTGGCCAAGCCGGCCGACGGCCGGTCCGCCGACCGCCCCGCCCGTGAGGACGCACCGCATGACGAGCACGCCCCTGGACGACCCCGCGCAGGACCTCGTCTTCCCGCCGTCCGCGCAGTTCAGCGCCCAGGCCAACGTCGGCGCGGGTGAGTACGAGCGCGCGGCCGCGGACCCCGAGGCGTTCTGGGCCGAACAGGCCCGGCGGCTGCAGTGGGACGAGCCGTTCCACACCGTCTTCGACGGCTCGACGCTGCCGACCGCGCAGTGGTTCACGGGCGGCAGGCTCAACGTCGCGGTGAACTGCGTCGACCGCCACGTCACCGCGGGCCGGGGCGAGAAGGTCGCGTTGCACTGGGAGGGCGAACCCGGGGACTCCCGCACCATCACCTACGCGCAGCTGCAGGACGAGGTCTGCCGGCTCGCGAACGCGCTGGAGGAACTCGGGATCGGGCACGGCGACCGCGTCGTCCTCTACCTGCCGGTGCTGCCCGAGACGATCGTCACGACCATGGCGTGCGCGCGCATCGGCGCCGTCGTCAGCCTGGTGTTCGGGGGTTTCTCCGCCGAGGCGCTGCGGTTCCGGGTGGAGGACACCGGCGCGAAGCTCCTGGTCTGCACCGACGGGCAGTTCCGGCGGGGTACCGCCGTCGCGGTGAAGGGAGCCGCGGACGCGGCGGTCGAGGGGCTCGACCACGTCGAGCACGTCCTCGTGCTGCGCCGCACCGGGGAGCGGACGCCGGACGTCCCCTGGACGGAGGGCCGCGACGTCTGGTGGCACGAACTCGTCGACCGCCAGCCCGTCGAGCACGTCGCGCCGAGCTTCGACAGCGAGAACCCGCTGTTCATCATCTACACCTCGGGGACCACCGGCCGGCCCAAGGGGCTGGTGCACACCAGCGGCGGGTACCTCACCCACACCTCCTGGTCGCACTGGGCGGTGTTCGACGTCAAGGACGACGACGTCTACTGGTGCCAGGCGGACCTCGCCTGGGTCACCGCGCACAGCTACGAGATGTACGGCCCGCTGTCCAACGGGACCACCCAGGTCATCTACGAGGGCTCACCGCTGACCCCCCACCCCGGTCGCCACTTCGAGGTCATCGAGAAGTACGGCGTGACGATCTACTACACCGCCCCCACCCTGGTGCGGACGTTCATGAAGCACGGTCCGGAACTGCCCGCGGGCTTCGACCTGTCGTCGTTGCGGCTGCTGGGTTCCGTGGGCGAGGCCATCAACCCCGAGGCGTGGACGTGGTTGCACCGCAACGTCGGTGGTGGACGCTGCCCCATCGTCGACACGTGGTGGCAGTCCGAGACCGGGGCGGCCGTCGTCGCTCCGCTGCCCGGCGTCACCCCGCTGAAACCGGGTTCCGGGACGGTCCCGCTGCCCGGGTTCTCCGCGACCGTCGTCGACGAGGCGGGTGAGGAGGTCGCCCCGGGCGAGCAGGGGGTCCTGGTCATCACGAAACCCTGGCCCGGCATGGCCCGGACGGTGTGGCGCGACCACGCGCGGTTCGTCAAGAGCTACTGGGAGCCCTACGCCGCCCAGGGCTGGTACCTGGCCGGGGACGCCGCGACCAAGGACGCCGACGGCTACATCTGGATCGGCGGCCGCATCGACGACGTCCTGAACGTCTCGGGTCACCGGCTCTCCAGCATCGAACTCGAGTCGGCCCTCGTGTCGCACCCGCGGGTGGCCGAGGCCGCCGTCGTCGGGGCGCCGGACGAGACGACGGGTCAGCGGATCGTGGCGTTCGTCATCCTCCGCGGCACGGGTCCCTCCGACGGGGTCGGCGCGGAACTGCGGGAACACGTCGCGCGCGCCGTGGGGGCGATCGCGAAACCCCGCGACGTCGTCGTCGTGCCGGACCTGCCGAAGACCCGGTCGGGGAAGATCATGCGCCGGCTGATGGCCGACATGACCGCCGGTCGCCCCGGCGGGGACGTGACGTCGCTGCAGGACGAGACCGCCCTCGCCGCGGTCGAGACGGCGTGGGCGCAGTACGTGCAGTCCCGACCCTGACCTTCCCGGTCCGCGATCGTGCAGGTGTTCCCCGCAGGATCGCGGACCGGGCGGGTGGTCAGGCGGGTTCGCCGATGCTGCCGGCCTCGGCGGCCGCCGCGAGGTCCATCCAGCTGACCTCCCAGACGTGACCGTCGGGGTCGCGGAAGCTGGTGCCGTACGTGAAGCCGAGGTCCGTGGCCGGGCCGTAGACGGACCCGCCGTTCGCCAGCGCCTTGGCCACGAGGTCGTCGCACTCCTGGCGGGAGTCGGCCGAGAGCGCGAGCACGTACTCGGTCGTGCCTGCGGGGGCGGACTCCGAGTGCAGGAAGTCCTTCCAGCGCGAGGGCTCGTGGACGAGGACGAAGATGTTCTCCTCGATCACGATGCAGGCCGTGTCGTCGCTCTCGAACTGCGGGTTCGGCGCGAACCCGAGCGCCGAGAAGAAGGCCTTGGAGGCCTCCTTGCTCGCGACCGGCACGTTGAGGAAGGCCATGCGCACGAGTGCTCCCGGGGTCTGAGGCCGTCCGTCCGGCCTTCTCGATCCTTCGACCTCAGACTGGCCGAGAACTCATCGCCGGGTCAGAGGTTCGGGAACCAGAGACCGATCTCGCGGGCCGCGGACTCCGGGGCGTCGGACCCGTGGACGAGGTTCTGCTGGACCTTCAGGCCCCAGTCCCGGCCCAGGTCGCCGCGGATGGTGCCCGGCGCGGCGGTCGTCGGGTCGGTGGTGCCGGCCAGCGAGCGGAAGCCCTCGATGGCGCGGTGGCCCTCGACGACCGCGGCGAGCACGGGGCCGGAGAGCATGAACTCCACGAGCGGTTCGTAGAACGGCTTGCCCTGGTGCTCCTCGTAGTGACCGGCGAGGAGTTCCGGGGTCGCGGTCCGCAGTTCGACGGCGACCAGGGTGTAGCCCTTGGCCTCGATGCGCCGCAGCACCTCCCCGGAGAGGTTGCGCCGCACGCCGTCGGGCTTCACGAGGACGAGGGTCCGCTGCAGGTTCGTTTCAGTCGCCACGGCAACGACCCTAGTGGACCGACCCATCCGGGCGGCCGACGGCTCCGAACCAGGACCGTGGACTGTCCGGCCACCCTGGTCGTGGTCCCGGCTCACGGGCGGAGCGCCGTGATCGGGTCGCTCCGGCGCGTCCTGGCCGCGGCCCCCGTCGAGGTGCTCGTCGTGCTCGAGGAGGACGACCACGCGGTCACCGACCTGGTCGAGGAGTTCGCCCGCAGCCACCTCGAGGTGCACCTGCTGCACCGGCGCCGCGGGGAGGGTGTGGGCACGCCCCAGCGGGAGGGACTCCTCTGGGGCCTCGAACGCGGCTACCAGGTCCTCGTGACGATGGACCTGACCCACCCCGCCGAGCAGCTCCCGGCGGTGCTCGCCGCGCTGGAGGACGCCGACCTCGTGCTCGGCTCCCGCCACCTCGCCGCCGCCACCACCACCGCTCTCGCCGTGGCCGCGGCCGACGACCACCGGCTGGGGCCGCTGCTGTCACGCGCGGGGAACGCGTGCCTCGCCGCGGTCCTGCGACTCCCCGTGCACGACGTCACCACGGGGTTCCGCGCGTTCCGCCGCGAGGTCCTGCTCGGGATCGGGATCAGTGCCCTCACCTCTAGGGGCTCCTCCTTCCGCGTCGACACCGCCCACCGGGCCCACCAGGGCGGGTACCGGCTGGTCGAGGTCCCCGTGGTCGTCACCGGCGAGCGCGGCGCCACCGCCGCCGGTGTCCGGGAGGTGCTGACGACGGCGCTGACGACGACGATGACGCGACTGCGCGCCAGGCCGTGCCGACGTGGCCCGCTCCGGCTCCCGGAGCGCTCGACGCGGGTCGGTGGTCTGCGCTGAACTGAGGGCGTGTACCGCGAACGTGCGTCGCTGGTCCCCGGCGCCCGGGTCTGGTCGAGCAGCGCCACCGACCGTTCGAGCGGCCTCGTGCTGCCCGACGGCTGCATCGACCTGCTGTGGCGGGCGGAGGGAGGCGTCGGCGAACTGCTGGTCGCCGGCCCGGACACCCGGGCCCAGACCGTCGAACGGGACCCGTCCACCACCTGGACGGGACTGCGCTTCGCCCCCGGCCACGCACCCTCGTTCCTCGGCGTGCCGGGCGACGCGCTGCGCGACGAGCGGGTCCCCCTCGCCGACCTCTGGGGTCCCGTGCGGGCACGGGACCTCGCCGAGCGGGTCGCGCGCGCCGTCCACGCGGGGGCGGCGCTCGAGGAGATCGCGGCGCAGGCTCCCCCGCGCGATCCCGCCACGGTCGCGACGGTCCGGCTGCTGGCGGACGGGCGCAGCGTCGCCGAGGTCGCCGACGCGCTGGGCCTCGGGGTGCGCACGCTGCACCGGCGCAGCCTGGCCGCCTTCGGCTACCCGCCCCAGGTGCTCGGGCGGGTCCTGCGCCTGCAGCGCGCGGTGGCGGGGTTGCGCTCGGGGCTCAGCGCGGCCCGGGTCTCGCAGGAGGCCGGGTTCGCCGACCAGGCGCACCTCGCGCGCGAGGTCCGGGCCTTCACGGGGACCTCGCCGCGGTCGTTTCAGCCGAGGGCGGCGAACAGGTCGACCGAGCCGCCGTCGGGGTCGAGGACCACGGCGTAGCGCTGGCCCCACACCGCGTCGAAGGGGGCCAGGTGCGTCGGCGCCCCCGCCGCCGTGAGGTCCGCGAACACCTGGTCGACCCCCGAGGGGCTGGCGCAGTCGAAGGCGAGGGCGCTGCGGTTCCCACCCCTGGCGGGCTCGAAGCCGGGGTCGAAGGACCGGAGGACCTCCTCGGTGTCCCAGGCCAACCGCAGACCACCCGGCAGGGTGACCTCGACGTGCGGTTCGGCGTCCGCCGTCGCGGGCAGGTCGAGACCGAGCCGGCGGTAGAAGGCCAGCGCGCGGGCCATGTCGGCGACGACGAGGCCGACGAGGTCGAGCCGGGGGACGATTGTCGGTGTGCTCATGGAGGTGAGCCTGCCGCGCGCCGCGCGGGGTGTCTTGGACGGATCGGACACGGTGCCAGGATGTGGGCCCCGTTGCGAGGAAGGGATCCGCTGTGCCGCTGCGTCACGACCGTGAGGACACCACCACCCAGGAGGAGGCGCTGCGCGCCGCCCGCGACGAGGCCGCGACGGTGATGGCCGAGCTCGCCGCCGAGGCGAGGTCGCTCGGCAAGGCCTACGGCGGCCGCTCCGCCCGGATCCCCGACGGGTCCGCGCTGGCCGGGTTGATCGACGCCGCCCGCCGTGCGGAGGAGGACGTGGACATCGCCGCGCACGACCTCGCGACCGCCCGCGGCGAGGACGCCTGACCGCTCTCGGGGTGCGGTGAGGCAGGTGCGGCAGGAAGATCGACGACGGGCTCCGGCCGGGGCGCCACGCGCACCCTGAGAGGACCCCCATGTCGCAGCAGGACGCGAGCGGTTCAGCCCGCGACAGCGAGGAGCAGCAGCACGCGACGACCAAGGTCGTGCTGATCTCGATCGTGGCCGCCATCGGCGGCTTCCTCTTCGGTTTCGACACCTCCGTCGTCAACGGGGCCGTCGACGCGGTCACCGAGAAGTTCGCCCTGTCCGGGTGGCTCTCCGGTTTCGCCGTCTCCTGCGCCCTCCTCGGTGCGGCCGTCGGGGCCTGGTTCGCGGGCCGCATCGCCGACCGGTTCGGCCGCAAGTCCGTGATGGTCATCGGCGGGGTCCTCTTCGCCGTCGGGGCCGTCGGCTCGGCCTTCGCCTTCGCGGTGTGGGACCTCATCCTCTGGCGCGTCGTCGGCGGTCTCGGCGTCGGCGTGGCCTCCGTCATCGCCCCGACCTACATCGCCGAGGTCGCCCCCGCCTACCTCCGCGGTCGCCTGGGGTCGTTGCAGCAGCTGGCCATCACCGTCGGCATCTTCGCCGCTCTGCTCTCCGACGCCTTCATCGCCAACACCGCCGGGGACGCGTCGCAGACGACGTGGCTGGGCTGGGAGGCCTGGCGCTGGATGTTCGTCGTCGGGGTGATCCCGTCGGCGGTCTGGGCGTTCCTGGCCCTGCAGGTGCCGGAGTCGCCGCGCTACCTCATCGCCCAGGGCGAGACTCAGAAGGCGACCGAGGTGCTGCGCGAGGTCCTCGGCAACCGCAGCCTGGAGGCCCTGCAGCGCAAGGTCGCCGAGATCAAGAACTCGATGAAGCGCGAGGACGACCCCAGCCTGCGTGACCTGCGCGGGCCGCGGTTCGGTCTGCTGCCCATCGTCTGGGTCGGCATCCTGCTCTCGGTGTTCCAGCAGGCCGTCGGGATCAACGTGATCTTCTACTACTCCACGACGCTGTGGAAGGCCGTGGGTTTCGAGGAGTCGCAGGCCCTCACCACCTCGGTCATCACCTCCGTGACCAACGTCGTCGTGACGTTCATCGCCATCGCGACCGTCGACAAGATCGGGCGCAAACCGCTGCTCACCATCGGGTCGGCGGGGATGTTCGTCTCCCTGGCCGTCATGGCCGTCACGTTCTCGCAGTCGGTCGGCAGCGGAGACGACGTCAGCCTGCCGGGCCACTGGGGCATCGTCGGCATCGTCGCCGCGAACGTCTACGTCATCTCCTTCGGCGCGACGTGGGGTCCGGTCGTGTGGGTCCTGCTCGGGGAGATGTTCCCCAACAAGATCCGGGCCGCGGGCCTCGCCGTCGCCGCGGCCGCGCAGTGGCTGGCGAACTTCGCCGTCTCCACCAGCTTCCCGTCGCTGGCGAAGCTCGGCCTGCAGTACGCCTACGGCCTCTACGCCGTCATCGCCCTGTTGTCCTTCGTGTTCGTCCGCCGCGCCGTGCAGGAGACGAAGGGTCGCGAACTCGAGGACATGGACGAGGCCGCCGCCGCGCGCTGACGTCGGCCCCCCTCCTGATCCGTGATCTCGCCTCGCAGGGTTTCCCAGCGGGATCACGGATCGGGAGGGGTGGTGGTCAGGGGTTGTCCGCCAGGCGGCGGGCGACCTCGGCCTTCTCGCGGTCGACGCGAGCACCGATGCGCAGGGCGAAGAACCAGATGACGGCGAAGGCGACCCCGATGCCGAACATCATCGGCACCACGAACCCGCCCGCGATCATCACGGCCTGCAGGACCCAGCCGAGCGCGTACCCGACGCGGGAACGGAGCATCCCCGCGCACAGCACGCAGAGCAGCATGAGGATGCCGCCCACGACGAGGTAGCTGGTGTGGCGCTGGCCGATCGGCTCGAGGGCGAACGCGACGAGGGTCGCGAAGAACACCAGCATCGCCTCGCAGATCAACGTCGTGGCGGCGAACATCCGCTTCGTGGACCGTCTCACTGCGTCCTCCTCCCCAGCAGGGCGCGCGCGTCCCCGACGAGCACCACGGAACCGGCCACGACGATCCCGGCGCCGGAACCACCCATGCCGCCACCGGCGCCCGACTCCGACTCGGCCAGGTCGACGGCGGTCGCGATCGCCTCGTCCAGGCGTTCCACGACGTGGACCCGGTCCTCGCCGAACACGTCCTCGGCGATCTCACCGAGTTCGGCGGGTTCCAGCCCGCGGGGGGAGCTCGAGCGGGTCACGACGACCTCGGCCAGGACGGGTTCGAGAGCGCTGAGAACTCCCTCGACGTCCTTGTCCCCCATGATGGCGATGACCCCGACGAGGCGGCTCAGCGTGAAGGCCTCGGCGATGCCGACGGCCAGGGCGTGCGCCCCCGCCGGGTTGTGCGCGGCGTCGGCGAGGATCAACGGCGAGTTCCGCAGCACCTCCATCCGTCCCGGTGAGGTGACGTCGGCGAACGCCGCCTCGACCAGACCCGGCATGAGGGTCCCGCCCGGCATGGCCAGCAGGGCCTCGACCGCGCTCAGCGCCGTCACGGCGTTCTCGGCCTGGTGCACCCCGTGCAGCGGGAGGAAGACGTCGGTGTAGGTGCCGCCGCGGGTGCGCAACGACACGAGCTGCCCGCCGTGGGCCAGGGTCCGTTCCTCGATCCCGAAGTCCAGCCCCTCCCGCACGACGTTCACGCGTTCCGCGGCGACCTTGGCCATGAGCACGGCCGCGGCCTCCTCCTCCTGCTTGCCGAGGACGACGATCGAGCCGTGCTTGACGATCCCGGCCTTCTGGCCCGCGATCTCCTCCAGCGTCGACCCGAGCCACGCCTCGTGGTCCATCGACACCGGGGTGATGACGGCGACGTCGGGTTGCACGACGTTCGTGGTGTCCCACGTCCCGCCCAGCCCGGTCTCGATGACGGCGACGTCCACGGGGGCGTCCGCGAAGGCCGCGAACGCCATGAGCGTCAGGACCTCGAAGAAGCTCAGCCGCGGTTCGTCGCGTTCGGCCGCCTTCGCGTCGACGATCGAGACGACCGCTTCGACGTCGTCCCAGGCCCGCACGAACGCCGCGTGGGTGATGGGGTCGCCGTCGATGGAGATCCGCTCGGTGATGTCGACGAGGTGCGGGCTGGTGAACCGGCCCGTGCGCAGGTCGTGCTCGCGGACCAGGCGTTCCACCATCCGCGCCGTCGACGTCTTGCCGTTGGTGCCGGCGAGGTGGACGACGCGGTAGGCGTTCTGCGGATCGCCCAGCAGCGCGCACGCCTCGCGCACGCGCTCCAGGGTCGGGTGGATCCGGTGCTCGGGGTTGCGGGACAGGATCTGCGCCACGACCTCGTCGAAGCGCGGGTCGTCCTCCACCGGCGGGCCGGGGTTCGCAGCCGCGACCGCCGCCCCGGGTTCCCGGGACGGCGGACGACGGTCCTGCGGGACCCGGCCGCGACGGAGCCCGTCGGTGCCGAACCCCTCCTCGCCCTCGTCGTCGTCGGACAGGGGTCCCATCAGGTCGTCGAGCTCCTCGTCCTCGCCGTCGGGCTGGTCGAGGAACGGGTCGAGCGGTCCTTCGCTCATCAGATCGTCTCTGCCTTCTGCACCACGATGCGCACCTCGTGCCCCTCGACCTGCCCCACCAGCGTCGCCGTGCCGGCCGGGACGGCCGCCACGGAACCGCTGGACCCGAACTGCTGCGCCAACGTCTCCTCGACGACGAGGTTCTGGTGGGTCACCAGCGCCTCCCAGACCGGACCGTCGCCCGCGACCGTCAGCCGGATCCGGTCCGACACGTGCAGACCGGCGTCGCGCCGGGCCTGCTGGACGAGCCGGATCACGTCGCGGGCGATGCCCTCGGCCGCGAGTTCCGGGGTGACGGTCGTGTCCAGCACGACGAAACCCCCACCGGCGAGCGCGGCCGTGGCGAGACCGGAATCGACGCCCTCCACGACCGTGCTCAGCTCGTACTCGCCCTCGACGAGCTCGATCCCGCCGGAGACGACGGTCCCGTCGGGACGTTCCTCCCACTCCCCGGACTTCGACCCCTTGATCGCCTGCTGCACCTGCCTGCCCAGGCGGGGTCCGGCGGCGCGGGCGTTGACGGTCAGCTTCGCGACGACGCCGTACTCGACGGCCTTCTCGATCGGCCCGAGGGCGACCTCGCGGACGTTGACCTCGTCGGCCACCAGCTGGGCGAACGGCTGCAGGGCAGCCGGATCGGCGACGAGGACCTCGAGGCGGTTCAACGGCAACCGCACCCGCAACCCGTTGGCCTTGCGCAGCGCCAGCGCGTTGGAGCAGGTCACGCGGGCCTCGTCCATGGCGGCGACGAGCGCCGGGTCGCTGGGCAGGTCCATCGCGTCCGGCCAGTCGGTGAGGTGGACGGAACGCCCACCGGTCAGCGAGCGCCAGATCTCCTCGGAGAACAGCGGGAGCAGCGGCGCGAGCATCCGCGTCGTCGTCTCCAGCACCGTGTAGAGGGTGTCGAAGGCGTCCCTGGCCCGCTCGGACTCACCGTCCCAGAACGCCGACCGCGAGCGCCGGACGTACCAGTTGGTGAGGGAGTCCAGGAACTGCCGGGACGTCTCGCAGGCCCCCGCGATGTCGTAGACGTCGAGTTGCGCGGTGACGGCCACGACGGTGTCGTGCAGCTTCGCGAGGACGTAGCGGTCGAGGACGTCGGACGAGGAGGTCCGCCAGCGGGGGGTGTGGCTGGAGGTGCCGGAGTACAGCTGGAAGAACGAGTAAGTGTTCCACAGCGGCAGCAGGACCTGGCGGACGGAGTCGCGGATGCCCTGCTCGGTGACGATGAGGTTCCCGCCGCGCAGGACGGGGGAACTCATGAGGAACCAGCGCATGGCGTCGGCGCCGTCGCGGTCGAGGACCTCGGAGACGTCGGGGTAGTTGCGCAGCGACTTGCTCATCTTGCGGCCGTCGTCGCCGAGCAGGATGCCGTGGGAGACGGCGGTGCGGAACGCGGGCCGGTCGAAGAGCGCGGTCGCGAGCACGTGCAGCGTGTAGAACCAGCCGCGGGTCTGGCCGATGTACTCGACGATGAAGTCGCCCGGGTAGTGGCTCTCGAACCACTCGGTGTTCTCGAAGGGGTAGTGCACCTGGGCGAAGGGCATCGACCCGGACTCGAACCAGCAGTCGAGCACCTCCGGGACCCGGCGCATGGTCGACTTCCCGGTCGGGTCGTCGGGGTTGGGCCGGGTGAGGTCGTCGATGGTGGGGCGGTGCAGGTCGGCCGGGCGCACGCCGAAGTCGCGCTCGAGGTCGTCCAGCGAGCCGTACACGTCGACGCGCGGGTAGGTCGGGTCGTCCGACATCCACACCGGGATCGGGCTGCCCCAGTAGCGGCTGCGGCTGATCGACCAGTCGCGCGCCCCCTCCAGCCACTTGCCGAAGGAGCCGTGCTTGACGTGCTCGGGGACCCAGGTGATGTCCTCGTTCAGCTCGACCATGCGGTCGCGGATGGCCGTGACCTTGACGAACCAGCTGGAGACGGCGCGGTAGATCAGTGCGTTCCCGCAGCGCCAGCAGTGCGGGTAGGAGTGGTCGTAGGTCTCCAGTCGCAGCAGGAGGGCGCCACTGGGGACCCCGTCGCGCAGGGCGCGGTTGATCTCCTTGTTGGCGTCGAAGACGTGCATCCCGGCGAAGTCGGTGACCTCGGCCGTGAACGTGCCGTTGGAGGCGACGGGCACGACGGGGACGATGCCGGCGGCGTCGGTGACGAGCTTGTCGTCCTCGCCGAAGGCGGGGGCGATGTGCACGATCCCGGTGCCGGAGTCGGTCGTGACGTAGTCGGCGGCCAGGACCTGGTGGGCGTTCTCGCGGCCGGCGAAGTAGTCGAACGGCGGGACGTAGCGCCGGCCCAGCAGTTCCTCACCGCGGTAGCGGCCGACGACGCGCTCGGCGGCGTCCTCGCCGAGTTCGCGGGCGTAGTGGGAGAGGCGGTCCTCGGCGAGCAGGAACCTCCGGCCCTCGTGCTCACCGGTGCCCGTGACCACGACGTAGCGCAGGTCGGGGTGCACGGCCATCGCGAGGTTGCTCGGGAGGGTCCAGGGGGTGGTGGTCCAGATGAGGGCGAGGACGCCGTCGAGGGCGTCGTGGGACCCGTCGCCCAGCAGCCGGAAGCCGACGGTGACGGCCGGGTCCTGCCGGTTGCGGTAGGTGTCGTCGAGGCGGGTCTCGGAGTTGCTGAGCGGGGTCTCGCAGCGCCAGCAGTAGGCCAGGACGCGGAAGCCCTCGTAGACGAGGCCCTTGTCCCACAACGTCTTGAAGGCCCACATGACCGACTCCATGTAGTCGGTGTCGAGGGTCTTGTAGTCGTTGTCGAAGTCGACCCAGCGCGCCTGGCGGGTGACGTACTCCTCCCACTCCTTCGTGTACTTCAGCACGGAGGTGCGGCAGGCGGCGTTGAACGCGGCGACGCCGAGTTCGTCGATCTCGGACTTGTGGGTGATCCCGAGCTGCTTCTCGGCCTCGACCTCGGCGGGCAGGCCGTGGGTGTCCCAGCCGAAGCGGCGCTCGACCTGGTGTCCGCGCATGGTCTTGTAGCGGGGGACGAGGTCCTTCACGTAGCCCGTGAGCAGGTGGCCGTAGTGCGGCAGGCCGTTGGCGAAGGGGGGGCCGTCGTAGAAGACGAACTCGCCGGCGGCGGAGCCCTTGCGGGCGTCGACGCTGGCCTGGAAGGTGCCGTCGGCGGCCCAGGAGTCGAGGATGCGCTGCTCGATCTCGGGGAAGCGGGGGCTGCTGCCGGCCTCGCTGGTGTCCCCGGGGGCCACGGTGGTGGTCTCGTCCGGCGGCGTGACGTCCTGCGACACGTGCGTCTCCTCGACTGATGCTTCCAGCCACGAGGACGACTCCCGCCGGGGCCGGCGGTGCCGCGGTACCACCCCGCTTGCCGTCCTCGACCGCCCCGAAGGACCGACGACGACGACCTCTCGTCCGGCTGTCACGGGCCGCACCCGTCCGGTTCTAGTGAGCCGTCCCACCCGCTGGGTGGTGCGGCCGTTCTTCCGGAGGCTCACCGGTGATGGCCGGATCGACGCCTGTGCGGTCATCGTAACCGTCGCCGAGGTCCAGGTCTTCCCCGTTCGGCACCGGAAGTCACGGATGTCGCGACTCCGGTCACCACCCGTCAAGGGTTGCGTGAGGTGACGTCACTCCGGGTGATGACCAAGGGTCCAAGCGGTCTGTTCATCACCGCAGCGTTACCTCTAGCGGCGGAACGGAGCTGTTGGTGGAGCAATCGGCTACCTAACGTCACTGATGAGCCCCTCGCAGTACCCCGAACTCCCCCCGCCCCCGGAGGAACCCCCATGGCCGTCCAAGACCTCGCCCCCCTGCTGGTCCAGCCCGAGCCCCGGGTCGTCGAAGGAACCGTCGTGCCGCGCCTGAGCGTGCCGGCTCCCCGGACGAGCATCGCCGACCGGATCGCGGACACCGCGGTGACCGCCCGCCGCGCCCTCGAGGTCACCATCCACCGGCTGCGCTACCGCCCGGCGACCCGCCGCACCGCCAAGATGGCCGTGCTGCTCCCCGCGCACAACGAGGAGCAGGACATCGAGGCGTGCCTGGAGTCGCTGATGGCGCAGTCGAGGACCCCCGACCTCATCGTCGTCATCGCCGACAACTGCACCGACGCCACCGTGAAGATCGCCAAGCGCTACCGCGGGGTCAAGGTCATCGAGACCGTCGGCAACACCGACGCCAAGGTCGGCGCCCTCGCCACCGGTTACGCGGAGTTCCTGGCCGGCGGCGCGTTCGACGTCATGGTCAGCATGGACGCCGACGTCGTGCTGGACCCCGACTGCCTCGCCGACCTCGAGGCCGAGCTGCTCAAGACCCCCAGCGCCGCCGCCGTGTCGGCGAAGTACCACTTCGCCGAGGGCACCGGCGGCTGGTTCAACCGCCAGCTCGTCCGCGCCCAGAAGATGGACTTCACCCAGTTCCAGGTCCGCGCCAACGAACGCGCCCGCAAGACCACGATCGTCGGCGGTCAGTGCTCGGCCTTCCGCTTCAGCGCCATCGACGAGGTCACCCGCCGCCACCGCCGCCCCGCGCCGTGGACGAACGAGACCGCCACCGAGGACGCTCAGCTCGGCCTGGAACTGCAGGAGATCGGCTGGACGACGGTCATGTCGGCCACCGCCCGCGCCCAGGTCGGCGCCATGCCGACCGTCCGCGCCCTCTCGGGTCAGCGCGCCAAGTGGAACGCCGGGCTCATCTCGCTCATGACGAGCATGCCGCTGTCCAAGCGCACCCTGCCGTTCTGGCTGCAGCACATCGGCCTGGGCCTGAACGTCGTCATGCGTCTCGCCTTCGTCGCCCTGCTCGCCGCGTCGCTGTCGGTCTCGCAGTTCGTCTGGTCCTGGTGGTGGATCACCCCGACCGCCCTCGCGGCGCTCTACCAGCTGAAGATGGCCCACCTCTCCCCCCACCGGACCCGCGCGGACTACCTCTTCGCCGTGCTCTGGCTGCCCGGTGAGATGTGGCTGTGGTTCTCCGGCTGGAACACCGCGAAGTCCTGGGTCACCCACCTGCTCGGCAAGCGACGCGACCTCTGGGCCGACCAGGCCGCCGCGGAGGCCGGCAAGCGCAGCGGCAGCGGCGCGGGCGCCCTGCTCGCCACCATCGTCGGGTCCGTCGTCGCGTCCTCCGTCGGCGCCTGGTACTGGCTGACCCAGGCCAGCATCGAGTTCCAGCGCGTGGTGCTCACCGTCGGCTGGCGCACCCTCGCCGCCGTGACGATCATCGCCAGCGTCCTGCTCGTCATCAAGCTGCTGCGCCCGACCCGCGGGCTCACCGCCTGACCCACCACCGGGAGCGCGGACAGGTCCCCGGACCTGTCCGCGCTCTCGTGCGTCCGGGCTCTGCTCAGGCGACGACGTCGAAGACCAGCACCCCGTCGGTGGGGTGCAGCAACGGTCCGACGAACTCCTTGAACCGCGCGTGCGCGGGGTCGAGGTGCGCGGGGTCGTCGAGCACGGGGGTGCCCACGTAGTAGTTGCGGTCGCCCTCCGAGGCGAACGTCACGACGATGCCGTGGCGGAACGGTGCCGCTCCCTCACCGCTGGCCTGCTCCCCCGCCTCGATCGAGACGACGTAGCGCTCACCGTCGCGCTCGGAGTCCGCGAGCGCCCGGAACCGGCGCAGGACCTCCTGCTGCTGCTCGGGGGTGACGTCGTCGCGGTAGCGGAACAGGACCACGTGACGCACGGTCGCGGGACGGTAGTCGCGGGCGGTGAAGGTGGCCGGGCCGACCTCGGCCAGCTGACGTCTGAGTTCTTCGAGCACGACGGCATGCTGGCACGTCCTCCGCACACCGCGAGTGGAACGTTCGGCGGCGGACAGACGCCACCCCAGCCACGGAACGTTCCCCTTCCGGGGGACGATGGGGCGAGCTACCGGTCCTTCACGTCGGCGAAGGCGGAGGGGGTGCCCAGCCACGACCAGTGCGAGACCGGCCAGACGACGCTGTAGGCGCGACCCACGACGAGGTCGATCGGGACGAAGCCGCCGTCGGTGGACCCGGCGTTGTAGCGGGAGTCGCGGGAGTTCTGCCGGTTGTCGCCCATGACCCAGAGCTCCCCGGCGGGGACGGTCACGTCGAAGTCGACCTCGGTGGGTTCGGCGCCGGTGGCGAGGTAGGCCGACTCGTCGACGGGCGTGCCGTTCACGGTGATCTCGCTGCCGTCGTCGGTGCCGACGACGTGGTCGCCGGGCAGGCCGATGACGCGCTTGATGAGGTGGTCGTCGGAGTCCTCGGGGAGCAGACCGACGAAGGTCAGGACGTCGGAGACGGCCGTCGCCACCGCGCCGCGCTGGACCGTGCTGCCCGGGGGCAGCCAGCCCCCCGGGTCCTGGAAGACGACGACGTCGCCGCGGGCGAGGTCGAAGGGGCCCGGCGTCAGCTTGCTGACGATGACCCGGTCGCCGACGTCGAGGGTCTGCTCCATCGACTCCGACGGGATGAAGAAGGCCTGCAGGAGGAACGTCTTCACGACGAGGGAGACGACCAGGGCCACCGCCACGACGAGGACGACCTCGCGCACGGCCGCGAAGAGCCTGCCGCCCGCGGACGGCTGCGGTGGCGGCGTCGCTCCCGGTGCGTCGACGTCCTGTTCGGTGCTCATGCGTTCTCCCTCACCCGTGCTCCCCACCCGTGCCCCACCCGTGCCGGTCCCAGTCAACTGCACGCCCGCCCCAGCGTCACACGCGTGGTCAGTGGGCGATGACCGGACCCGCGTCGGGGTCGAACTGCGGCGCCCCGCGGCGCAGCAGGAGACCGGTGGCGAGGGCACCGACCACGAAGATCCCCGAGCAGACCCAGAACGCGACGTGGTAGCTCGACAACGTGGCCTGGGCGAGGTCGGCCGGGGACGGCTCACCGTCGACGTGGTCGGCGAGGTAGTTCGTCACGGTGCTGCCGGCGAGCGCAGAGAGCAGCGCGGTGCCGATGGACCCACCGATCTGCTGGACGGTGTTGGCCATGGCGCCCGCGACGCCGGCGTCGGCGGGCTGGACGCCCAGGGTGGCCGTGGCCATCGCCGCGGAGAAGATGAAGCCCAGTCCGACCCCCTCGACGATCAACCCGGGCAGGACGACCGAGGCATAGTGGGAGTCGACGTCGATGCGGGTCAGCAGGGCCATGCCGAGCGCGGCGAGGACGAGGCCGGTGGGGACGAGGGGCTTGGGACCCACGCGCGGCAGCAGCCGGGCCCCCACGAACGGTGCGGTGACCGAGACGGCGCCGATCATCGGCAGGAACGCCAGCCCGGTCTGCACGGGGGTGTACCCGAGCTGCTTGGCCAGGTAGTAGGTGAGGAAGAGGAAGACCCCGAACATGCCCGCGCCCACGACGGCCATCGCCAGCAACGACCCACCGCGGTTGCGGTCGAGGACCACGCGCAGCGGCAGCAACGGGTGCGCCGCGCGGGTCTGCCACCAGCAGAACACCACGAGCAGGACGATCCCGGCGACGAGGAACCCCCACGTGCTCGGGGAGGTCCAGCCGTGGGTCTCGGCGTTGCCGAGGCCGTAGACGATCCCGACGAGACCGAGGACGGCGGTCACGGTGCCGAACCAGTCCAGCGGGGCGGGGTTCGCCGACCGCTGGTGCTTGAGCAGCAGGGACGCGGCGACGACGGCCACCACGGCGAGGACGTCGTTGATGTAGAGGCACCAGCGCCAGGACAGGTGCTCGGTGAGCAGCCCGCCGAGGAGCAGCCCGATGCCGCCGCCGGCGCCCGCGACCGCCCCGAAGATGCCGAACGCCTTGGTCCGCTCCCCCGGTGCGGTGAAGGTCGTCATGAGCAGCGACAACGCGGCCGGGGCCAGCATCGCGCCGAAGGCACCCTGCAGGGCGCGGGCCACGATGAGCATCCCGAAGCCCTGCGCGACACCGCCGAGGGCGGAGGCGAGGGCGAAACCCACCAGACCGGTGAGGAACATCGGCTTGCGGCCGACGACGTCGGAGAGGCGGCCGCCGAGCAGCAGCAGACCACCGAAGGCGAGGGCGTAGGAGGTCACGACCCACTGGCGGTCGTCGTCGGAGAACCCGAGGGAGGCCTGCGCGGTGGGCAGGGCGATGTTCACGATCGTGGAGTCGAGGACCACCATGAGCTGGGCCAGCGAGAGGACCGCGAGGACCAGCCAGCGCGAACGGTCGGCGGGGGGTGCCGGGACGTCGTTCTCGGGCGAGGTGCGCGGACGCGGCGGCACCGCGCTCGCGGTCTCACGAACCGGGTCGAGGGGCGGGTCTGCCGGGGTGGCCTCGGTGCTCACGAGCTCTCTTCCGTGACGGGGGTCTGCTGGTCTCCCGTTCTGCTTCGGCCGCGCCGCGCGGGAAGTTGAGGCCCGTCCTCCACTTCGTCCGCGGACGTGCCGATGGGCAGGTCGTGAGCACCACCACCCCCTCCCCGGCGGCACGCCCGCTGCGGCGCGACGCCGAGCTGAACCGCCGACGGGTGCTCGACGCCGCCCGGGCGGTGTTCGCCACCCGCGGCCTGGCCGCCAGCCTCGACGACGTCGCGCGCCACGCCGGCCTCGGGGTGGGGACGGTCTACCGCCGCTTCCCGGACAAGGACGCCCTGGTCGAGGCGCTCTTCGAGGAACGCATCCGTGAGCTCGTCGACCTGGCGGACAGGGCGGCCGCGGAGGTCGACCCCTGGGACGCCGTCGTGAGCTTCCTCACCGGCGCGTGCGAGCGGATGGCCGCCGACCGGGGGCTGCGCGACGCGGTCCTCTGCGCGGAGCACGGCCGCAGCGGACTCACCCTGGCCCGCGCCGAGCTCGGGCCCCGGTTGCAGGAGCTGGTCCGGCGCGCCCGCTGCGCCGGCCGGCTGCGGCCCGACGTGGAGACGAGCGACCTCGTGGTGCTCCTGAAGTCCGTGCACGTGCTGGACGTCGGCGAGGCCTGGCGCCGCCAGCTCGCGATCGCGCTCGACGGCCTCTGCACCGCCCGTCGCCACCCCACGCCGTTGCCCGGGACCGCACTGAGCGAGGACGCGTTGCAGGCTGCGCTGTCCTCCTCCCGGGCGTTAAGCGGGACTCCCGGTACCGGATAAACCGGACGCCGCGTACGGTGGTGCCCGCCAGCACCAGTGACGAGGAGGTCCTGTGGTCCACACGCCCGCCCCGGGTCGGAGCGTCGTCTTCGCCGACGGCGTCCGCACCCCGTTCGGCAAGGCCCGTCCCGACGGCCTGCACGCCCAGACCCGCGCCGACGACCTGGTCGTCGCCTGCCTGCGCGAACTCCTGCGGCGCAACCCGTCCCTACCCCCCGAACGGGTCGAGGAGGTCGCGATCGCGGCCGCCACCCAGTCCGGCGACCAGGGCCTCGTCCTGGGCCGCAGCGCGGCCCTGCTGGCGGGACTGCCCGTCACCACCCCCGGCTACGCCATCGACCGCTGGTGCGCCGGCGCGATGACGGCCGTGACGACGACCGCCGCCTCCATCGCGATCGG
Organism: Kineococcus sp. GCM10028916; assembly: GCF_042674865.1. Classification (NCBI taxonomy): domain Bacteria; kingdom Bacillati; phylum Actinomycetota; class Actinomycetes; order Kineosporiales; family Kineosporiaceae; genus Kineococcus; species Kineococcus sp. GCM10028916. The sequence continues at coordinate 454,247 of NZ_JBHTFM010000016.1, forward strand.
CGCCCTCGACGTGGCGCTCGCGGGCGGCGTCGAGCACATGGGCCACCACCCGCTCGGGCAGGGCATGGACCCCAACCCGCGGTTCCTGGTGGAACGCATCGTCTCCCCCGACGCCCTGGACATGGGCAAGACCGCGGAGGCCCTGCACGACCGGTTCCCGCAGCTCACCAAGCAGCGCGCGGACGAGTTCGCGGTGAACTCCCAGGCGAAGTTCGCCAAGGCCGTCGCCAACGGCCAGGTCGGCGCCGACCTCGTCCCGGTCGCCTCCGCCAGCTCCGAGCGCGGCTGGGGGCTCGCGACCGAGGACGAACTGGCCCGCCCCGGGACGACCGTGGAGGCGCTCGCGAACCTGCGCACCCCGTTCCGGCCGCACGGGCGGGTCACGGCCGGCAACGCCTCTCCCCTCACCGACGGGGCGACGGCGTCCCTCATCGCGGCGGAGGACGTGGCCGGGGAACTGGGCCTGACACCCAAGATGCGGCTCGTCGGTTTCGGGTTCGCCGGCGTGGAACCCGAGGTCATGGGCCTCGGCCCGATCCCCTCCACCGAGAAGGTCCTGGCGCGCACCGGGTTGACCATCGACGACATCGGCCTGTTCGAGCTCAACGAGGCGTTCGCCGTGCAGGTCCTCAGCTTCCTCGACCACTTCGGCATCGCCGACGACGACGAGCGGGTGAACCCCTACGGCGGCGCCATCGCCATCGGGCACCCCCTCGCGGCGTCCGGGGTGCGGCTCATGACCCAGCTCGCCCGGCAGTTCTCCGAGCACCCCGAGGTCCGCTACGGCCTCACCGCCATGTGCGTGGGCCTGGGTCAGGGCGGTTCGGTGGTCTGGGAGAACCCGTCCTGGCAGGGCTTCGACGGAGGAGCGAACTGATGCCCGTCTTCGTCCGCACCCTCGACCTGCCCGCCTCCTCCGGTGTCGTCGGTCCCGGGAGGATGGCCCTGCTGACTCTCGACTCCGGCGACCCGCGGCGGCCCTTCGTCCTCGGTTCCGACACCCTGCCCGCCCTCGAGCAGGCGATCGACGAGGCCGAACGGCTGGTCCGCGACGAGGGTGTCGTCGCCATCGGCGTCACCGGGGTCAACGGGGTGTTCTGCGCCGGCGCCGACCTGAAGTCCGTCGCGCACACCACCTCGCGCGAGGACGCCGTCGCGACGGCGGAAGCGGGCCACCGGGTGCTGGGCCGCTTCGCCGACGCGCCGGTCCCCACGTTCGCCTACGTCAACGGGCTCGCCCTCGGCGGCGGCCTCGAGACGGCCCTGCACTGCACCTACCGCACGGTGTCGAGCTCGGTCCGCGGTCTGGGGTTGCCGGAGGCCCACCTCGGTCTGGTCCCCGGCTGGGGCGGGACGTACCTGCTCCCCCGGATCGCCGGCCCGGACGTCGCGGTGAAGGTCGCGATCGAGAACGCGCTGGCGAACAACCGCACGCTCTCGGGTCCGCAGGCGCTCGAGGCGGGGATCGTCGACGCCGGGTTCGAACCCGCCGACTTCCTCGTGGAGTCGTTGCGCTGGACGGCGTCCGTGCTCGCGGGCACGACCACCGTGGCGCGTCGCGAACTCGTCGACGCGCCGACCTGGGACGCCGCGATCGCCCGCGGCCGGGCCGTCGCCGACACCCGCGTCCACGGCGCCGCACCCGCGCCCTACCGCACCCTGGACCTGCTCGAGGCCTCCCGCACGAACGACCGTGCGACGCACTTCAGCGCCGAGGAGGCCGCCCTGGGCGACCTCATCGTCTCCGGTGAACTGCGGGCCGGGTTGTACGCGTTCGACCTCGTCCAGCGCTACGCGAAGAAGCCCGCCGGTGCACCGCCCGCCGAGGCGGCACGGAAGGTCACGAGCGTCGGCGTCGTCGGGGCGGGTCTGATGGCCTCCCAGCTCGCGCTGCTGTTCCTGCACCGGTTGCAGGTCCCGGTCGTGCTCACCGACGTCTCGGCCGAACGGGTCGAGAAGGGCGTCGAGTTCGTCCGCACCGGTGTGCGGGAACTCCTCGGCAAGGGCCGCATCACCCAGGACACCGCGAACCGTCTGACGGCGTCGGTGTCCGGTTCGGTCGACAAGGGCGCGCTCTCCGACGCGGACTTCGTCATCGAGGCGGTGTTCGAGGAACTCTCCGTCAAGCAGGACGTCCTGCGGGAGATCGAACCCCTGCTGCGTGAGGACGCCGTGCTGGCGACCAACACCAGTTCGCTGTCGGTGACGGAGATGGCCTCGGTCCTGAAGAACCCCGAGAGGTTCGTCGGGTTCCACTTCTTCAACCCCGTCGCGGTGCTCCCGCTCGTCGAGGTCGTGCGCACCGGGACGACCGACGAGGCCGCCCTGGCCACGGCGTTCGCCGTCGGGAAGCGGCTGAAGAAGACGTGCGTCCTGGTCCAGGACGCACCCGCGTTCGTGGTGAACCGCATCTCGACGCGCATGTTCGACGAGGTCGTCCGGGCCCTCGACGCGGGAACCCCGCTGCTCGAGGTGGAACGCAGCCTCGACCCGCTGGGGCTGCCCATGTCACCGTTCCGGTTGGCGTCGTTCGTCGGGCCGGCGGTCATGCTGCACGTGCACGAGACGCTCGCCGCGGCCTTCCCCGACCGCTACCGCGTCTCGGACAACCTGCGGCGCTGGGTGGACGCCGGTTCGCCGGAACTCGTCACGCCGAAGGGCCCGGTCGCCGAGACCGGGGCCGCGGAGGGGTTGTTCTCGGTGGCCACCGAACCGCTCACCGGCGAGCAGGTCCTGCGCAACGTGCAGGACGCGCTCGCCGACGAGATCCGCCGGGTGCTGGACGAGGGGGTCGTCGCGGGCCCGCAGGACGTCGACGTCTGCCTCGTCCTGGGCACCGGGCACCCGTTGTTCACCGGCGGGATCACCCCCTACCTCGACCGCGTCGGGGCCTCCGAGCGCGTCACCGGACGGCGGTTCCACCCGGCGGGATAGCCTGTCGGCCGAGAGTTCTCGGTCCGGGAGGGTGGTGGCAGTGGCACGCGACGTCCCCACCCTCCCCACCGCCCCGTCCCGGGCCTCGCTCGCCGACGCCGTCCACACCTCGTTGCTCACGTGGTTGATGGACGGGCACGCCGCTCCGGGTTCCTCGTTGAGCATCGACGGCCTCGCGCGCGACCTCGGGGTCTCCCCCACGCCGGTGCGGGAGGCGTTGGTCCGCATCGAGTCCACCGGCCTGATCCACCGCGCGGCCCTGCGCGGGTACTTCGTCGCGGACATGCTGAGCGCGACCGAGGTGAACGACCTCATGGACGCGCGGTTGCTGCTGGAGTGCCGCAACGCCGCGCTGGCCGCGGCGCACGTGGACGACGCCCTGCTCACCGTGCTGGCGGCCACCGTGGAACGCATGGCGGCGGCACCCACCGGACCGGGTTTCGCGGAGTACCGCGAGTACCACGCGGCGGACAACGAGTTCCACCACGTCCTGAACCGGGCCGGCGGGAACCGGTTCCTCGCCGAGGCGTTCGAGGGGCTGAACGGCCAGATCCAGCGGTTCCGGTTGCGCCTGGTCCCCGGCGTGGGGGTCACGGACGCCGGGTTGGCGATCGCCGAGCACGCGGCCATCGTCGAGGCCCTGGGCCGCCGGGAACCGGACGGGGTGGAACTCGCGGTGCGCGAGCACCTCGAGAAGGTGCGCGAACGCGCCCTCGACGACCGCGAGTCCGCCGTCCCCGCCTGAACCGTCAGTGGATGAGCTTCCCGCCGTCGACCTGGAACTCCGCACCGTTCACGTACCCCGCGTCCTCGCTCACCAGGAACGAGACCATCGCAGCGATGTCGTCGGGCTGGCCGACGCGGCCGACGGGGATGCCGGCCGACATGTCGGCCTTCCGCTCGTCGGTGAGCTTCCCGCCCATGATGTCGGTGTCGACGGGACCGGGCAGGATCGCGTTCGCCGTGATGCCGAACGGGCCGAGTTCACGGGCCGCGCCCTTGGTCAGCCCGAGGACGGCGGCCTTCGAGGCCGCGTAGGCGGTCTTGGAGAACGTCCCGCCCCCGTCGAGCGCGGTGATCGACGAGGTGTTGACGATCCGCCCGACCCCGACCTCCTGCATCCGCTTCGCCGCGGACTGGATCATCAGCAGGGACCCCGTCGCGTTCACCGCGTAGCTGAGGTTCCACTCCGCCACCGTCAGCTCCATCAACGGCGTGGGGCAGGCGATCCCGGCGAGGTTCACGAGACCCACGACGGGCGGCAGCGCGTCGTCGATGCGGGCGAAGGCGGCCACGACGTCGTCCTGGGCGCTGATGTCCACGGCCACGCCGAGCACCGAGGTGGAGGCGGACAGCTCCTCGGCGATCTCGGCGACACCGTCCTCGCGGACGTCGACGAGGGCGAGGCTCCAGCCCTCGCGGGCGAGGCGGCGGGCCACCACGCGACCGATGCCGCGCGGGGCACCGACCCCCGTGACGACGGCGGTGCGCTGAGCGGGGAACGCGTTCACGGCGGTTTCGTCTCCTTCGCTGGACCAGTCAAACGATCCAACATCCAACAGGATCCACGGTCAACCCTTGTGATCGAGCACGCTGTCACCTGCAAACGTGCCTGATCACGAGGAGGGAAGGATCAGGTGAAGCTGGAGATGCCCGTGAGGTGGCGGCCGACGATGAGGGTCTGGATCGACTCCGTCCCCTCGTAGGTGTGCAGCGCCTCGACGTCGGCCATGTGCCGGGCGACGCGGTGCTCCAGCAGGATCCCGTTGCCGCCCAGCAGGTCACGGGCCATCGCCGTCACGAAGCGGGCCTTGCGGGTGGCGTTGACCTTGGCCAGCGAGGCCTGGGTGTCGGTGAGCCGGCCGGAGTCGGCGAGCTTGCCGACGCGCAGGCAGAACAGCTGCATCGCGGTGACCTCGGCGAGCATCTGCACCAGCTTGTCCTGGACGAGCTGGAAGCTCGCCAGCGGCTGGCCGAACTGCTTGCGCTCCAGGGAGTAGGCCAGCGCCGTCTCGTAGGCGGCCGTCGCGTGGCCCAGCGCCCCCCAGGCGATCCCGGCCCGGGTCGCGGACAGGACGCGACCGGTGTCGCGGAAGGAGTTCCCACCGGGCAGCCGGTTCGCGGCCGGCACCCGCACGCCGGTCAGCGTGATGTCGGCGTTGTGGATGGCGCGCAACGACGCCTTGCCCTGGATGGCGGTGGCGCTGAACCCCGGCGTCCCGCGTTCGACGAGGAAGCCCTGGACGGCGCCGTCCTCACCGCGGGCCCACACGACGCAGACGTCGCAGATCGTGCCGAACCCGATCCAGCGCTTGGCGCCGTCGAGGACGTACTCGTCACCCTCGCGCCGGGCGGTCGTGGCCAGCGCCACGGCGTCGGACCCGTGGTCGGGTTCGGTGAGCCCGAACGCCCCGAGGACCTCCAGGCGCGCCATCGGCGGCAGCCAGCGCTCCTTCTGCTCCTCCGAGCCCAGGAACGCGATGGAGCGCATCGCGAGACCGGCCTGGACGCCGAGCATCGTCGCGAAGCTCCCGTCGCCCCGGGACAGTTCCATCGTGATCAGACCGGCTGCGGTGTGGCTCAGCGCCGGGATCCCCGGTCCCTGCAGACCGTCGCCCACGAGGTTCAGCTGGGCGTACTCCTTGAGGAGGTCCAGCGGCATCTCGGCGCGTTCCCAGTACCCGCCCGCGACCGGGATCACCTTCTCGTCGACGAACGCGCGGACGCTCGCCCAGACCTCGCGCTCGGCGTCGGTGAGGTCGCCGGCGATCTCGTAGTAGTCCACTCCGGTCGGGCTGGTCATGCGGGGCGCTCCTCGTGCTCGGTGCTGCGGACGGGCGGGTGGATCTCGCGTTTGAGGATCTTGCCGGTGGGGCCCTTCGGCAGCTCCTCCACGATCCAGACCCGGCGCGGGTACTTGTACGCCGCGAGCGCGTCCTTCACGTGCTGCTGCAACTCCTCGGGCGTCGCGTGCGCCCCCTCCTTGAGGACGACGGCCGCGCCGATCTCCTCCCCCACCAACGGGTCCGGGAAACCGACGACGGCGACCTGCTCGACCGCGGGGTGCTCGTAGAGGACCTCCTCGACCTCGCGCGGGTACACGTTGTAGCCACCGCGGTCGATCATGTCCTTGGCCCGGTCGACGATCGTGTAGTACCCGTCCTCGTCGCGGGTCGCGAGGTCACCCGTGCGGAACCAGCCGTCGACGAACGTCTGCGCCGTCGCGGTCGCGTTGCGCCAGTAGCCCTTCATGACGTTCTCCCCGCGGACGACGATCTCCCCGACCCCCTCGGTGACGACGGAGCCGTCGGCGCCGCGCAGGTCCATCTCGCAGCCGCGCACCGGGACCCCGATCGTGCCGGGTTTGCGGACGGTGCCGGGGTGGTTGAAGGAGGCGACCGGGGAGGTCTCGCTCAGCCCGTAGCCCTCCAGGATCTCCACGCCGAAGCGCGCCTCGAAACCGCGCAGGACCTCCACCGGCAACGACGCGCCCCCGGAGACGCAGGAACGCCAGGAGGACAGGTCGTAGGACTCGGCGTCGGGTTCGTTGAGCATCGCGACGTACATGGTCGGCACGCCGGCGAAGTGGGTCACCCGGTCGCGCTGCACGACGGCGAGCGCCGCGGCGGCGCTGAAGCGCGGCAGCAGCGTCATGGTGCGCCCGGCGATGAGGGCGGTGTTCATGGCGCAGGTCTGGCCGAAGGCGTGGAACAGCGGCAGCGCGCCGAGGATGACGTCGTCCCCGCCGAGGCGGATGAGGCTCTCCTGGGAGGTGACGGCGTTGCTGAAGAGGTTGCGGTGGCTCAGCTCCGCACCCTTGGGGGAACCGGTGGTGCCGGAGGTGTAGAGGATCACGGCGGTGTCGTCGGGGTCCGGTGCGTGCGCCGCGGGGTCGGGGTCGACGCCGGCGAGCAGGGCGGCGGTGGCCTCCGGTTCGACGACGACCACCCGGGTCGGGGTGCCGACGGCGCCGGCGTGGGAGGCGTCCGCGACGGCGTGCCAGACGAAGGCGAGGACGGCGCCGGAGTCGGCGAAGTGGTGGTTCACCTCGCGGCCGCGCAGCAGCGGGTTCATCGGGACGACGACCGCACCGGCGCGGAGGATGCCGTGGTAGAACACGGGGAACTGGGGCACGTTGGGCAGGATCAGGGCGACGCGGTCGCCGGGCCGGACGCCCTCGGTGCGCAGCAGGGTCGCGACCCGGGCGGTGGCGTCGTCGAACCCGCGCCACGTGAGGGTGTGCTCGTCGAGTCGGACGGCGACGCCGTCGGGCCGGCTGCGGGCGTGCTCGGCCAGGGTGGTGCTGAACGTGGTGCTCATCGGAACTCCTGCAGACGTCGTCGGCCGCGTGTTCCTGCGAGTTTCACACACGTCAGGCGCTGGGGCGCGAGTACTCCCCCGGTTGCTTCTCGGGGCGGTGTGCGACGGCGGTGCGGCTGCAGGCGCGCCCGGCGTGCTTGGCGGCGTAGAGGGCCTCGTCGGCCCGGCCGACGAGGACGCCGGTCTCCTCGCGCCCGTCCCAGCCGGCCAGGCCCGCCGAGAACGCCTGCCCCGCGGGCACCACCGCGCGCAGCTCGTCCAGCAGCAGCTCGACGCGCGCGGGCTCCCACCCGGTGATGACGAGGAGGAACTCCTCCCCGCCCCACCGCGCGAGCTGGGCCCCCGTCCCGGCCAGCGCGGTGCTCCAGGCGGTCGCCGCCCCCACCAGGAGGGCGTCACCGGCGGGGTGGCCGTAGGTGTCGTTGAAGGCCTTGAAGTGGTCGAGGTCGAGCAGGGCGACGACGAGGGGGACCCCCTCGCCCCGGGCCCGCTCCTGCGCCCGCTGCAGCTCGGCGTCGGCGCTGCGCCGGTTGAGCAGGCCGGTGAGGGGGTCGGTGCGAGCGAGGTCGCCCAGCAGGTCGGTCTGCTCGCGCAGCCGGCGCAGCAGGGTCGACATCCGGGCCACCACGAGCAGGAACAGGGTGGTGGCGCCCACGACGACGGCCCAGCCCTCGGTCGGCAGCCCCAGGGTCAGCTGCAGGGCCAGGGTGCCGGGGGCCAGGAGGCTGGCGCCGGTGAGGACGGCCAGGCGCAACGGGCTGAACTCGTGCCGGCTGCTGGGCGAGGGGTCGGAGAGGCGGCGCATCGAGGGGTGCAGCGCGGCCATCCCCCACAGCACGTAGGAGGCGGTGAAGGCCAGGTCGACCCAGGTGTCGTCCAGGGTGGCGTAGGCGTCGGAGTACTGCCAGAGGGTGTCGGCCGTCAGCATCAGGGCCGCCGCCGCGCCCAGCAGCCCGGCCGCGGCCGAGCGCGGCCCGGCGGCGCTCAGGACCCGCACCAGCATCGCCAGGACGACGACGTCGCCCACGGGGTAGGCCAGCGAGACGAGTCCGGCGGGCAGGTCCTGCGGCAGGGCGGCCAGCGCGGGGCGCACGAGGAAGGTCCAGGACAGCAGACCGAAGCCGACGGCGAGGATCGCGGCGTCGATGACGCCCTCGCGGTCGGCCCCGGGCCGGGCCTGGCGGGCCATCCGCAGCATCGCGACGGCGATGAGGGGGTAGGCGAGCAGGTAGAAGACGTCGGGGACGCTGGGGAAGGCGTCCCAGCCGAGCCAGGTGTAGCAGACGGCGTAGGAGGCGTCACCCAGTGCCCAGGCCAGCAGACCGGCGGTCAGCAGCCACCAGGCCGAGGCGCGCTGCGGTCGGTGCAGGCGGGTGCCGACGGCGGTCGCCACGGCGGCGGAGACGCTGACGAGCGCGAACAGGGCGTCGTTGAGCATCCCGGGAGGCAGCGCGACCCCCGCGGCAGCGGCGAGCGCACCACCGACGGCGTAGGCCTGCCAGGGCAGCAGACGTCGGGCGGAGGGCATACCGCAGCATCGGCGGGTCCCGGGCGCACCTTCAGCACCCGTCACCGGATCGGGTGCCGGAGCGGGGGCCCGGTCGCGGCTGGAATGATGGGGTCATGTCCGACGCCACGCCCGCAGCGCCCGCACCCCAGTTCCAGACGAACGTCGCGCCCGGTGTCGAGGTACCCGACCGTCCCACGGTGGACGGGCTGGAGGAGCGCTGGGCCCCGACGTGGCAGGAGGAGGGCACCTACGCCTTCGACCGCACCTCCCAGCGCGCCGACGTCTACTCCATCGACACCCCGCCGCCGACGGTGTCCGGTTCGCTGCACGTCGGGCACGTCTTCAGCTACACCCACACTGACGTCGTCGCGCGCTTCCAGCGCATGCGCGGCAAGTCCGTCTTCTACCCGATGGGCTGGGACGACAACGGCCTGCCGACCGAACGCCGGGTGCAGAACTACTACGGCGTGCGCTGCGACCCGACGCTGCCCTACGACGCCTCGTTCGTGCCGCCGGAGAAGGCACCGAAGAACGACCGCGACTTCGTCCAGATCTCGCGGCGCAACTTCGTCGAGCTCTGCGACCGGCTGACGGCCGAGGACGAGCAGGTCTTCGAGTCGCTGTGGCGCCGTCTCGGCCTCTCGGTGGACTGGTCGCACACCTACTCCACGATCTCGGCGACCTCGCGGGCCACGGCCCAGCGCGCCTTCCTGCGCAACCTCGCGCGCGGCGAGGCCTACTCCCAGCAGGCACCGACGCTGTGGGACACGACGTTCCGCACCGCCGTCGCGCAGGCCGAGCTGGAGGACAAGGACACCGAGGGCGCCTACCACCGGATCGGGTTCACCCCCACCGACGGCGGCGAGACCGTCCACATCGAGACGACCCGCCCGGTGCTGCTGCCGGCCTGCGTGGCCCTCGTCGCCCACCCCGACGACGAGCGCTACCAGCCGCTGTTCGGGAAGACGGTGACGACGCCGCTGTTCGGCGTGGAGGTCCCCGTGGTGGCGCACCGGCTGGCCGACCCCGAGAAGGGGTCCGGGATCGCGATGATCTGCACCTTCGGCGACACGACCGACATCACCTGGTGGCGTGAGCTGCAGCTGCCCAACCGCGCCGTCATCGGGCGCGACGGGCGCCTGCTGCGCGAGACCCCCGCGTGGCTGACCACCCCCGACGGCGCCGGGTTCTACGAGAGCATCGCCGGCGCGACGGTGTTCAGCGCGCAGAAGACCGTCGTCGAGGCCCTGCAGGCCTCCGGCGACATGGTCGGCGAGCCGAAGAAGATCACCCACCCGGTGAAGTACTACGAGAAGGGCGACCGCCCGCTCGAGATCGTCTCGACCCGTCAGTGGTACCTGCGCAACGGGGGCCGCGACACCGACCTGCGCTCCGCGCTGCTCGCCCGCGGTGGGGAGCTGGCCTGGCACCCCGAGCACATGAAGCACCGCTACGACCACTGGGTCACGGGGCTCAACGGGGACTGGCTGATCTCGCGTCAGCGCTTCTTCGGGGTGCCGTTCCCGGTCTGGTACCGCCTCGACGCCGACGGTGAACCCGCCTACGACTCCCCGATCGTCCCCGAGGAGTCGGCGCTGCCGGTGGACCCGGCGGCGGAGGCCGCTCCCGGCTTCACCGAGGACCAGCGCGGGGTGCCGGGTGGTTTCGCCGCCGACCCCGACGTGATGGACACCTGGGCGACGTCGTCGCTGACCCCGCTGCTGGCCGGTGGCTGGGAACGGGACGAGGACCTGTTCTCCCGGGTCTACCCGATGGACCTGCGCCCGCAGGGCCAGGACATCATCCGCACCTGGCTGTTCTCCACCGTGGTGCGCTCGCACCTGGAGTTCGGCGGTCTGCCCTGGGCGCGGACGGCGCTCTCGGGCTGGATCCTGGACCCGGACCGCAAGAAGATGTCGAAGTCCAAGGGCAACGTCGTCACGCCGTTGGCGCTGCTGGAGGAGTTCGGCTCCGACGCCGTGCGCTACTGGGCCGCGTCCTCCCGGTTGGGCACCGACGCGACGTTCGACACCGGCCAGATGAAGATCGGGCGCCGGTTGGCGATGAAGCTGCTCAACGCCTCGAAGTTCGTCCTCGGACTCGGGGTCGAACGCGGCACGGCGGCGGAGCCGGCCGCGGTGACGGAACCCATCGACGCGAGCGTGCTCGCGGGGTTGTCCGTCGTGGTGCGCCAGGCCACCGAGGCGTTCGAGCGCTACGACCACGCGAGCGCGCTGGACGTGACCGAGAAGTTCTTCTGGAACTTCTGCGACGACTGGGTGGAGCTGGTCAAGGACCGCGCCTACGGTTCCCGCGGTCCGGCGGCCGCGGCCAGCGCCCGGGCGACGGCGGCGATCGCGTTGCGGACGCTGCTGCGCCTGTTCGCGCCGTTCCTGCCCTACGCGGCCGAAGAGGTCTGGTCGTGGTGGCAGGACGGCTCGGTGCACACCAGCGCCTGGCCCGTCCTGGACGACCTGGGGGCGACCGACGACGGTGCGCTCGGCGTGCTCTCCGCTGCGGGGCAGGCGCTCTCGGCGCTGCGCAAGGTGAAGAGCGAGGCCAAGGTCTCGCAGAAGACCCCGCTCACCGCGGCCACCCTGTCCGGTCCGGCCGCGCTCGTGGAGGCCGCCCGCCGCGCCGAGGGTGACCTGCTGGCCGCCTCGCGCGCGGCCTCGATCAGCTGGGAGGTCGTCGAGGGTGCGGAGACCCTGACGGCGAAGGCCGAGATCGCCCCCACCGACTGACGCGGGGCGGACCGTTGACGCGACGGGCCGAACCTATTGGCCCGAAGCGTCAACGGTCCCAACCGGGGGTGGGGGTCAGCGGTCGACGGTGCCCGCGATGAACGCCTCGACGCCGTGGCGGCCGGCCTCGTCGTCACGCTGCTGCGGCGGGGACTTCATGAAGTACGCCGACGGGGACAGCAGCGGACCGCCGATCCCCCGGTCCAGACCGATCTTCGCGGCCCGGACGGCGTCGATGATGACGCCGGCGGAGTTCGGGGAGTCCCAGACCTCGAGCTTGTACTCCAGGTTCAGCGGGACGTCACCGAAGGCCTTGCCCTCGAGGCGGACGTAGGCCCACTTGCGGTCGTCGAGCCACTGGACGTAGTCGCTGGGGCCGATGTGCACGTTGCGGGTGCCGAAGTCGGCGTGCACGTTCGACGTGACGGCCTGGGTCTTGGAGATCTTCTTCGACTCCAGGCGGTCGCGTTCCAGCATGTTCTTGAAGTCCATGTTGCCGCCGACGTTCAGCTGGTAGGTGCGTTCCAGCTTGATGCCGCGGTCCTCGAGGAGCTTCGCGAGGACCCGGTGGGTGATCGTCGCACCGACCTGGGACTTGATGTCGTCGCCGACGATCGGGACACCGGCGTCGGTGAACTTCTGCGCCCACTCCGGGGTGCCGGCGATGAAGACGGGCAGCGCGTTGACGAAGGCGACGTGCGCGTCGATCGCGGCCTGGGCGTAGAACATCGCCGCGTCCTCGGAACCGACGGGCAGGTAGCAGACGAGGACGTCGGCCTTCGCCTCGCGCAGCGCGGCGACGACGTCGACGGGTTCGGCGTCGGACTCGGTGATGGTCTCGCGGTAGTACTTCCCGAGGCCGTCGAGGGTGGGGCCGCGCTGGACGGTCACCCCGGTGGTCGGGACGTCGCAGATCTTGATGGTGTTGTTCTCGCTGGCGCCGATGGCGTCGGCGAGGTCGGTGCCGACCTTCTTGTCGTCGACGTCGAACGCGGCGACGAACTCGATGTCGCGCACGTGGTAGTCGCCGAACTGGACGTGCATGAGACCGGGGACGCTCTGCGTCGGGTCGGCGTCGCGGTAGTAGTGCACGCCCTGGACGAGCGAGGCGGCGCAGTTGCCGACACCGACGATCGCGACGCGGATGGGTCCTGCCATCAGGGGTTCTCCTCTGGTTTCTCGGGGTGGTGCTCTGCGGAGATGAGGCGTTCGAGCCAGTCGACCTCGCTGCGGACGGTCTCCAGGCCGTGCCGCTGCGCCTCGAGGGCGTAGGAGTCGAGCTGGGCCTGGGTGCGGTCGATGGAGCGGTTCATCTGCTCGAGACGTTCCAGCAGACGGGCCCGGCGGCCTTCGAGGATGCGCAACCGCGTGCGCGGGGCGACCCGGGTGAAGAGGGCGAAGTGGACGCCGAACGCGTCGTCCTCCCACGCGTCGGGACCGGACTCCTCGAGCATCTGCCCGAGCCGGTCCTTGCCGTGGCGGGTGATCTCGTAGACGACGCGCGCCCGCTTCGGACTGACGGTGCCCGGGATGCGTTCCTCGGTCGTCTCGGTGATGCAGCCACCGGCCTGCAGGGCGCGCAACGCGGGGTAGAGCGTCCCGTAGGACAGCGCCCGGAACACACCGAGGCGCAGGTCGAGACGCTTGCGGACCTCGTAGCCGTGCAGCGGGCCGTCGGCCAGCAGCGCCAGGACCGCGAGGAGCAGGACGTCGCCGCGTTTGCGGACCACAGGTTCTCCGTTCCGATGCATCGGTTCGATGCATCGATGGGGACAGTACGGGGACCGAGGCCCCTGGACAAGCCGCCGGGCCCGGCGCGTCGGGTGCGTGGCACGTACCGCCCCGCGCGGACCGGTAGGTTCCTCGGATGGTCACGGGTCCTGCCGAAGCACTGGAACGCGAACTCGCCGTGCTGTTGCGCCGCTCACGCGCGATCAACCGGGAGACCGCGCGCAGCGTGCACCCCGACCTCGAACCCGAGGCGTACAGCCTGCTCGTCCGTCTCGACGACGTCGGCGAGACCCGTCCCTCCGACCTCGCGACGTTCTTCGGGATCGGCAAGCCCACCCTGTCGCGCCAGGTCCAGCTCCTCGAACGCCTCGGGCTGGTGACCCGCGAAGCCGACCCCACGGACGGTCGCGCCGTGCGGCTGACCCTCTCCCCCGAGGGCCTGGAGAAGGTGCACGCGGCACGTTCGGCCCGCCGGCAGCGCCTGCACTCCCGCCTCGAGGGCTGGCCCGAGGACGACATGACCGAGCTCGCCACCCTCCTCGGCCGCCTCAACGCCCTGATCTGACCTCCCCTCCCCCGACGGCGGCTCCTGGGGACCTCGGGGTTGCATGCTGCAACCATCCGGGCATATCGTTGCTTGCACACACCAACCGAGCTCGAAGGTCGACATGGCCACACCTCACGCGTGTGCCGCGCTCGTCGACGTGTTCCCGGACCTGCTCCGCGCACGCCGCACGCTCGTCGGCACGCTGAACACCCCCGCGATCGCGACGCTGGCCGTCGTGCACCAGCGGGGTTCGATGCGGATCAGCGAAGTCGCCGAGCACCTCTCGCTCGACCTCTCCACCGTCAGCCGCCAGGTGACCCACCTGCGGCAGAAGGGGTTCCTCGACTCCGCCCCCGACCCCGACGACGGCCGCTCGCAGCGGCTGACCGTCAGCGCCGAGGGTGTCGAAGAACTCCGCCACCACCGCCGGGCCATCGTGGGCAAGCTCGTCGAGCGCCTCGACGCCTGGCCTGACCACGAGGTCGGCGACCTCACCCGGCTCCTCGGGAAACTCGTCACGACCGCCACCGCCGAGTGCGCGGTCACCACGTCAGCGGCAGCGTCGCCGGAGAACACCGAGCTCGTTCCAGAGCGGGAGAAAGAGTTGCAGGCGAACGCATGAGCACCACCACAGACACCCACCTCGCGCCCTCCGACAGTGCCGCGCCGAAGATGTCCCACAAGGAGGTCCTCGAGGCGCTGTCCGGCCTGCTCCTCGGGATGTTCGTGGCGATCCTGTCCTCGACGGTCGTCTCGAACGCCCTCCCGACCATCGTCAACGACCTCCACGGCACGGAGTCCGGCTACACCTGGGTCGTCACCGCCGCGCTGCTCGCGACGACGATCTCCACCCCCATCTGGGGCAAGCTCTCGGACCTGTTCTCCAAGAAGCTGCTCGTGCAGACGGCGCTCATCATCTACGTGATCGCCTCGGTCGTCGCGGGCCTGTCCACCAACATGGGCATGCTCATCACGCTGCGCGTCTTCCAGGGCATCGGCGGTGGCGGTCTGCTCGCCCTCACCCAGGTCGTGCTGGCGTCGATGGTCAGCCCCCGGGAACGCGGCCGGTACTCCGGCTACCTCGGCGCGACCTTCGCCCTCGCCACCGTCGGGGGCCCGCTGATCGGCGGGGTCCTCACCCAGCACCTGTCCTGGCACTGGTGCTTCTACGTCGGTGTCCCCTTCGCCGTCATCGCCTTCTTCGTGCTCCAGTTCAAGCTGAAGCTGCCGCCGCAGGCCAAGCGCGCCGTCTCCATCGACTACCTGGGCGCCTTCCTCCTCGCCGCCGGCATCTCCGCCCTGCTCGTCTGGGTCTCCCTCGCCGGCACCCAGTTCGCCTGGGGCTCCTGGTGGACCGTCGCCCTGGTCGCCGGGGGTGTCGTCTTCCTGGGCCTCGCCGTCCTGGCCGAGCACCGCGCCAAGGAGCCGATCGTCCCGCTGAAGTTCTTCCGCAACCCGACGATCGCCCTCTCCGCCGCCGCGAGCCTCTTCGTCGGTGTCGCCCTGTTCGCCGCCACGATCTTCCTCGGCCAGTACTTCCAGCTGGCCCGCGGGGAGACCCCGACCAGGGCCGGGATCATGACCATCCCGATGATCATCGGGCTCTTCCTGTCCTCGACCATCGCCGGCCGGTTCATCACCAAGACCGGACGCTGGAAGAGCTGGCTCGTCGTGGGCGGCCTGCTCCTCACCGTCGGTCTCGGCCTCATGGGCACCATCGAGTACGACACCAACTACTGGGTCGTCGCGCCGTACATGGCCCTCGTCGGCCTGGGCGTCGGCATGATGATGCAGAACCTCGTGCTCGCGGTCCAGAACGTCGTCGAACCCCGTGACCTCGGCTCCGCGTCGTCCTTCGTGGCCTTCGCCCGCAGCCTCGGCGGAGCCATCGGCGTCTCGGCCCTCGGTGCCGTCCTCGGCCACCGCGTGACCAGCCACCTGACCTCGGGTCTGCGCTCCGCCGGCATCGACCCCGCCGCAGCGGCTCGCTCGCTCGGTTCCAGCACCGGGGTGCCGGACCTGGCCACGATCCCCGAGCCCGTCCGCGGCATCGTCCAGGCCGCCTACGGCTCCTCGATCGCCGAGGTCTTCCTCATCGCGGCCCCGTTCGCCCTCTTCGCGTTCGTCATCACGTTCTTCTTCAAGGAGCGGGCGTTGCGCGGCGGCGAGGAGACCGGACAGGATGCCCAGGTGGCGACCACCGCTCCCGCGGCGGTCCAGGACTCCCCGGCCGGGCACGCTGCGGTCGAGGGTTCGCACAGCAACTCGGTGAACGGGTCCGTGAACGGTGCCGCCGCAGCGCTCAACGGTGTCGCGCACCACGACCGGGAGGAGACGACGGGCGTGTCCGCTCAGTCCACCCGCACCGACACCGGGCTCTCGCTGTCCGGTTCCGTCCGCCACCACGACCGGCGCCCGCTGCCGGGTGCCGTCGTGACCCTCGCCGACCAGTCCGGCCAGCAGGTGGCCCGCACCTCGACCCGCGAGGACGGCACCTACCGCCTCGCGCTGCCGACCGGCGGGACCTACCTGCTGATCGTCGCGGCGGCCCACGTCGCCCCGTCGGCGACCCTCGTCGGGATCGGGGACACCTCCGTCACCCGCGACGTGGTGCTCTCGGGTCGCTCGGCCATCACCGGCCGGGTCCTGGCCCACGAGATCCACGACGGCGTCGACTCCGGCAACCACCACGGGGTCCAGGGCGCGCTCGTCACCCTGACCGACGTGACCGGCGAGGTCGTCGGCTCCACCCGCACCGACGGTGGCGGCAGCTACGCCTTCGACCAGCTCATGGGCGGCAGCTACGTGCTGACCGCGCAGAACGAGTCGCACCGTCCGCTGGCCCGCAGCGTCGAGGTCCCCGACTCCGGCGCCCTGGCCTGCGACCTCGTCCTCACCGGCGGCGGCCGCCTCACCGGTACCGTCGTCGCCGCGAGCGACGGACGGGTCGTGCGCGAGGCGTCCGTGACCCTCGTCGACTCCTCCGGTGAGGTCGTCGGCTCCGTCGTCACCGGCACCGACGGCAGCTACTCCTTCGAGGACCTGGCGGGCGGGCACTACACGCTCACCGCCGCCGGGTTCGCTCCGGTGGCCACGGCCGTCGACATCGAGGAGGACACCGTCTCCGCCGCCCAGCTGACCCTGGGCTCCGGCCAGGCCGGCACCACGCTGGACCTGACCCGCTTCGAGACGAACTCCCAGATCGGCGACCAGCGGTGAGTCCCGACCGCGAGACCGACCTGCGCGCCGACCGGACCGTCGGCGCGCAGGCCGGCGCGGGAGTCACCGGTGAGGGGAAGGTGCTGACCCGCGAGGGGTGGCCCGTCACCGGCGCCTCGGTCACGCTGCTCGGCGCCGACGGCGCTCAGGTGGCCCGGGCGGTGACCGCCGGCGACGGGGTCTTCTCCCTCGACGGCGTCCCGGCCGGCGCCGCGACGATGCTCGTCGCGGCCCCGGCGCACGAGCCGCGGGCCACGACCGTCGTCGTCCCGGCCGACGGGGCCTGGCACGTCGGGGAGGTTCGTCTGCGCCGTCAGGGTGGCAGCGACGTCCCCCCGCCCGGGATCTGGGCGATCGACGTCACGCACTCGACGATCTCCGCGCGGGCCCACCACCTGGGCCTCTCGGCGGTCACCGGACGCTTCACCAGCTTCTCCGGGGTGATCACCGTCCCCGAGGACGTCACCCGTTCCCGCGTCGAGGTCGAGATCGACGCGACCTCGATCGACACCGGCAACGCCCAGCGCGACGAGCACCTGCGCTCGGCGGACTTCCTCAACACCGCGGAGTTCCCGACGTTGTCGTTCCGGGCGACGGGCCTGCAGCGCGGAGCCGACGGGTGGGTCCTCGCCGGGGACCTGACCCTGCTGGCCACCACCCGGCCCGTGCAGCTGCAGCTGTCCTACTCCGGCAGCGGTCCCGACCCGTGGGGTGGCACCCGCGCGGCGTTCTCGGCCACGGCCGAGCTGCACCGCGACGACTTCAAGATGAACTGGAACCAGGCCGTCGGCATCGGTGTCGCCGTCTTCGGGACCACGCTCAAGGTCGCGATCGACGTCGAGGCCGTCCTCCAGCAGTGACCCTCACCCACCCGTGATCCCGCTGGGACTCCCTGCGAGATCACGGGAAGCGAGGAAGGCCCCGCACCTCGAGGAGGTGCGGGGCCTTCGTCGTCCTGGGGTCAGGCGGACTTCTCGCGGCGCTCCCGGGTGGGTTTGCGGGCCGGGGCCTCACGGGGCACGAGCGTCGGGTTCACGTTCTTCAGCACGACCTCACGGGTCACGACGACCCGGGCGATGTCGTCGCGGCTGGGCACGTCGAACATCACCGGGAGGAGGACCTCCTCGATGATCGCGCGGAGCCCTCGCGCACCGGTCCCGCGGAGGATCGCCTGGTCGGCGACGGCCTCCAGGGCGTCGTCGGTGAACTCCAGCTCCACCCCGTCCAGCTCGAACATCCGCTGGTACTGCTTGGCGAGGGCGTTGCGCGGTTTGGTGAGGATCTGCACCAGGGCTTCCTGGTCCAGGTTCTCCACCGAGGTGATGACGGGCAGACGACCGATGAACTCGGGGATCAGCCCGAACTTCATGAGGTCCTCGGGCATGACCTCGGCGAAGGACGGCTCGGTCGCCTTCTTCTCCGTCGAGCGCAGCTGCGCGCCGAAGCCGAGCCCCTGCTTGCCGGAGCGCGCCTCGATGATCCGGTCGAGGCCGGCGAAGGCCCCACCCACGATGAACAGCACGTTCGTCGTGTCGATCTGGATGAACTCCTGGTGGGGGTGCTTGCGTCCACCCTGGGGCGGGACGCTGGCCGTGGTCCCCTCGAGGATCTTCAGCAGCGCCTGCTGGACTCCCTCCCCCGACACGTCACGCGTGATGGAGGGGTTCTCGGACTTGCGGGCGATCTTGTCGACCTCGTCGATGTAGATGATGCCCGTCTCGGCCTTCTTGACGTCGTAGTCAGCGGCCTGGATGAGCTTCAGCAGGATGTTCTCGACGTCCTCGCCGACGTAGCCGGCCTCGGTCAGCGCCGTGGCGTCGGCGATCGCGAAGGGGACGTTGAGCATCTTGGCGAGCGTCTGCGCGAGGTACGTCTTGCCGCAGCCCGTGGGGCCGATCAGCAGGATGTTCGACTTGGAGATCTCGACGGCGTCGTCACGGTTCTTCGCCGAGGGCTCACCGATCTGGATGCGCTTGTAGTGGTTGTAGACGGCCACGGCGAGGGACTTCTTCGCCGAGCTCTGGCCGATGACGTACTGGTCGAGGAAGTCGAAGATCTCCTTCGGCTTGGGCAGCTCCACCAGGCCCAGGTCGTTGGCCTCGGCGAGCTCCTCCTCGATGATCTCGTTGCAGAGGTCGATGCACTCGTCGCAGATGTAGACGCCAGGGCCCGCGATGAGCTTCTTGACCTGCTTCTGGCTCTTGCCGCAGAACGAGCACTTCAGCAGATCGCCCCCGTCACCGATGCGTGCCACCGACGGCTTCCTCTCCTCGTGCTGCTGGACCCACGACCCGGAGGCCGCCGAGCGGACCGGACGCGTCGCGTGCTGACCACGCTACCTGCCGGGTACCCCTCGCCCGACTCATTAGACGCCTCCGGGGGACACGGTGCCAGACCGGCCCCCCGGGTGCGCGCCTACGACTCGCGCATTGCTGCGCGCGAGTGACGTTCCGTGCTCAGAGCGACGGGGCAGACGCCTTGCGGCTCTGGAGCACCTCGTCGATGAGGCCGTACTCGACGGCCTCCTTGGCGGTGAGGAACTTGTCGCGCTCGATGTCCTCGCGCACCTGGTCGGCGGTGCGGTTGGAGTGGAAGGCGAGCGTGCTCTCCAGCCAGGACCGCATGCGCAGGATCTCGTTGGCCTGGATCTCCAGGTCGGAGGCCTGGCCGTAGTCGCCACCGGCCATGGCCGGCTGGTGGATGAGGATGCGCGAGTTCGGCAGCGCGAACCGCTTCCCCGGCGCACCGGCGCCGAGCAGGACGGCCGCGGCCGAGGCGGCCTGACCCATGCAGTACGTCTGGATGTCCGGACGGATGTACTGCATGGTGTCGTAGATCGCCGTGAGGGCCGTGAAGGACCCACCGGGCGAGTTGATGTACATGATGATGTCGCGCTCGGTGTCCTGGGACTCCAGGACGATGAGCTGCGCGATGATGTCGTCCGCCGAGGCGTCGTCCACCTGCACGCCGAGGAAGATGATGCGGTCCTCGAAGAGCTTGGTGTACGGGTCGGAACGCTTCATCCCGTAGGAGGTGCGCTCCTCGAACTGCGGCAGCACGTAGCGCGCGTTCTGGTCGTAGGCCGGGTTGAGGCGCGACTGGGGGTTCATCGGGCGGTCTCCCATCTGGGCGGTGAACGGAGGACGGAACGGCTCACGCATCGGTGCCGCCCCCGCCTTCGACCTCGCTCGTGTGACCGACGACGTGGTCGATGAGCCCGTAGTCCTTGGCCTCCTGCGCGGAGAACCAGCGGTCCCGGTCGGAGTCGCGCGTGATCGTCTCGAAGGTCTGCCCCGAGTGGAACGCGATCAGCTCGGCCATCTGCCGCTTGGTGGCGATGATCTGCTCGGCCAGGATCTTGATGTCGCTGGCGGAACCACCGAGGCCACCCAGCGGCTGGTGCATCATGATCTTCGCGTGCGGCAGGGCGGAACGCTTGCCGGCCGCACCCGCGGCGAGCAGGAACTGCCCCATGGAGGCCGCCATGCCGGTCGCGATCGTGGCCACGTCCGGCTTGATGTACTGCATGGTGTCGTAGATCGACATGCCCGCGGACACCGATCCGCCGGGCGAGTTGATGTACATGAAGATGTCCGCGTCGGGGTCCTCGGCGGCCAGCAGCAGCAGCTGCGCGCAGATGGCGTTGGCCATGTCGTCCCGGACCTCGGTCCCGAGCCAGATGATCCGCTGCTGCAGGAGTCGCTGGTAGACGTTGTCGTCCAGGCCCGCTCCCGGCGTACCCGTTCGAGCCTGCTGCGGCGTCACCAGTCCCGGTGCGCTCAAGATCTCGCTCACGCTGTTCCCTGGCCCTCTCCTGGCATCGACCACCCACCCCGGACCTGGTCCGGGAGGGTTCGGCGGATGCTCCGCCGATCTCGATCGACCCTAACGCGCAGCCCCCGACGACCATGTCGGGGCGGGGCCCTTTTCGCTGTCGGCGCACTGATCCCGGGTCCGGGAACAGCGCGCCGACAGCGGCGGGGATCAGCTCTTCGAGGGCTCTTCCGCGGTCTCCTCGGCGGCGGCCTGCTCGTCCTCACCGGTCGGGTCGACGGTCTGACCGGCCTCGTCGGCGGACTCGCTGCCGGACTCGAGGGCTTCCGCGCCGTCCTCGTCCTCGTCGCCGCCCACGAGCTCCTCGAGGTCCACGGCGTTGCCGGAGGCGTCGGTCACGGTGGCCTTCTCCATGGCGACGGCCAGCGCCTTGCGGCGACGGACCTCGGAGACCATGGCGGGCACCTGGCCGGCACCGTCGACCATCTGGACGAACTGCTGGGGCTCCATGCCGTACTGCTGCGCCTGGCCGACGAGGTACTCGATCAGCTCGCCCTGGTCGACACCGATCTCCTCGGCGTCGGCGAGGGCGTCCAGCAGCAGCTGGCTGCGGATCGCCTGACGGGTGGAGTCCTCGATCTCGGCGCGGTGCTCGGCGTCCTCGAGGCGGCTCTCGCGCTCGAGGTGGGCGTGGATCTCGGCCTCGACGAGGGACTCGGGGACCGGGACCTCGACGGTCTCGAGGAGCTTCTCGAGGACCTTGTCGCGGGCCTGCAGACCCTGCTCGAACTTCTTGGCCTGCTCGACCTGGTTGAGCAGGTCGGCGTTGAGCTCCTCGAGCGTGTCGAACTCGCTCGCCAGCTGGGCGAAGTCGTCGTCCGCCTCGGGCAGCACGCGCTCCTTGACCGACTGCACGGTCACGGTGATGGAGGCGTCCTCGCCCTTGCGCTCGCCTCCGGCGAGGGGGGCGGAGAAGGTCACGGTGCCCTCGGCCGCGACGCCGGTCAGCGCCTCGTCCAGGCCCTCGATCATGTTGCCCTGACCGATGCGGTAGCTGATGCCCTTGGCGGTCTCGATCTCCTCGCCGTCGATCTCGGCGTGCAGGTCGATGGAGACGAAGTCGCCGTCGGCGGCCGCGCGGTCGACACCGGTGAGGGTGCCGAAGCGCTCGCGCAGCGAGGTGAGACGGGTCTCGACCTCCTCGGCCGGGACCTCGAGGTCGTCGACCGTGACGGTGATGGTGGACAGGTCCGGCAGCTCGATCGTCGGGCGCACGTCGACCTCGACGGAGAACTTGAGGTCACCGCCGTCCTTGACGTCGGGGGCCTGGGTGACGTCCACGGTGGGCTGGCCCAGCGGCAGGAAGTCCGAGGCCTCGACGGCCTGCTGGTAGAACTTCGGCAGGGCGTCGTTGACGGCTTCCTCGAGCACGACACCGCGGCCGACGCGCTGGTCGATGACGCGCGCGGGGACCTTGCCCTTGCGGAAGCCCGGCACCTGGACCTGACCACCGATGGTCTTGTAGGCCTTGTCGAGACTGGGCTTCAGCTCGTCGTAGCCGACCTCGACGGTGAACTTCACCCGGGTCGCGTTGAGGGTCTCGACGTCGCTCTTCACAGCGGGGTTCTCCTGGGATCTCTCCGCGTCCTGCGGAGGTCGTGGTCAGGCGTGCGGCACGCCGGGCAGCCCCGGCGCACCGCGGAATGCTAGCTGCCGCGTCGGGGCTCTTTCGTGCGCGAGCGCCGCCACGTACGGCGACACCCGCGTGTCCGTCGGGGTACCCGGATTCGAACCGGGGGCCTTCCGCTCCCAAAGCGGACGCGCTACCAAGCTGCGCCACACCCCGCGACCACCACGCAGGCGGTACTGGAGCAGGCTACCGCTCCGGACCCGTTACGCTGTCCCCGCACGGTGCGCTGCTCCTGCCCGCAGGGTTGTGGCACGCTCTACCGTGCACGCGGGTGTAGCTCAATGGTAGAGCCCTAGTCTTCCAAACTAGCTACGCGAGTTCGATTCTCGTCACCCGCTCCGACGTCGGCGGCCGGTCCCCTCGGGGGCCGGCCGCTTCGTCGTCCCCGGGCGCTGCGGTGGTGATCGCTAGGGTCCCGCCATGCTGTGTGACTTCCACGTCGTCGTGGCCCCGGACAAGTTCAAGGGCTCGCTCACCGCCACCGAGGTCGCCCGCACGATCGCGGACGGCTTCCGCGAGGGCTTCGAGGGCGCCTTCGGGGAGCTCACCCGTGACGTCGACACCACGGGTCGCACGTTCACCTCGACCGAGGTCCCCGTCGCCGACGGGGGCGAGGGGACGGTGGAGGCGGCGCTGCGCTCGGCGGGCTTCCGGGCCGTGGCGACCCGCGTCGCCGGCCCGACCGGGGAGACTCTGGAGGCGACCTTCGCCCGCGACGGTGGCACCGCGGTCGTGGAGATGGCGCAGGCCTCCGGGCTGGACCGGTTGCCGGGCGGGGTACCCGCTCCGCTGACCGCCACGACCCGCGGCACCGGGCAGTTGGTCCGCTCCGCCCTCGACTTCGCCGCCGAGCACGTCGTCCTGGCCGTCGGCGGCAGTGCGAGCACCGACGGCGGCGCCGGGATCCTCGTCGGCCTGGGCGCCCGGCTCCTGGACGCGGACGGCCACGACCTGCCCGACGGCGGGGCGGCCCTGCTCGACCTCGACCGCATCGACCTCATCGGACTCGATCCGAGGGCGCGCGCCGCGCGCTGGACGCTCGCCGCCGACGTCGACCACCCGCTGCTGGGGCCGCGGGGGGCGGCCGCCGTGTTCGCACCGCAGAAGGGTGCCTCCCCCGCCGACGTCGACCTGCTCGAGCGCGCGCTGACCCGCTTCGCCGACGTCCTGGCCGCCACGACCGGCGTGGACGCGCGCGACACCCCGGGTGCGGGGGCCGCGGGCGGGACGGGTCTGGTGGCCCTCGGCCTGTTCGGCGCGGTCCGCCGCCCGGGCATCGAGGTCGTGCTGGAGTTCGCGGGCTGGGACCACCGCACCGCGGGCGCCGACCTCGTCATCACCGGCGAGGGCAGCTTCGACGAGCAGTCCCTGGGCGGGAAGACCCCGGTGGGGATCGCGACGGCGGCCGCGAGGACGGGGGTCCCGGTGGTCGTGCTCAGCGGCCGGCGGGACCTCCCGGAGCAGCGGTGGCGGGCTGCGGGCTTCGCGGACGCGCGGGCGTTGACGGACCTCGAACCCGACCCGCGGGTCTGCGTGCGCGACGCGGCCCCGTTGCTGCGGCGACTGGCCGCCGACCTCGGCGCCGAGCACGGCGAACGCGCCGCGACAGGGGCCCGGGGAGAGCGCCCGGCGCCGGGCTAGTCGCGCCAGAGCAGCAGCGCGGTGCGGTCGTCGGCGTCGCCGTCGGC
The DNA here is from genome assembly GCF_042674865.1 of Kineococcus sp. GCM10028916. Lineage (NCBI taxonomy): Bacteria > Bacillati > Actinomycetota > Actinomycetes > Kineosporiales > Kineosporiaceae > Kineococcus > Kineococcus sp. GCM10028916. The sequence continues at coordinate 478,404 of NZ_JBHTFM010000016.1, forward strand.
CCCGTCCGCGACGAGCCGGGGCAGCGACCCGGACCGCTGGTCGGGGGTGAGGGCCACCAGCCTGCGGACCAGGGAACCGATGCCCTCGCCGAGGTCGACGTCGCGTTGCTCGACGACCCCGTCGGAGTAGACGAGCAGGGCGTCCCCGGGTTCGAGGGTCGCCGTGACGGCCGGGAAGTCCGCGTCGGGGACGACACCGAGCAGGGGCCCGTGCGCCGCGTCCAGCAGCTCCGCGCTCTCGACGGAGTGCGCGTGCACGGCCGGCGGGTGTCCGGCCGAGGAGACGGTCACCTTGCCCGAGGTGAGGTCGAGCGCCAGGTGCACGGCCGTCGCGAAGCCCTCGAACCAGTCCTGGCGCAGCACGTAGCGGTTGGCGGCGGGGAGGAACTCGTGCGGCGACACCGATCCGAGCAGCCCGCCGAAGGCCCCCGAGAGCAGCAGTCCGCGACTGCCCGCGTCCTGCCCCTTCCCAGAGACGTCGACCAGGACCACCTCGAACCGGGCGCGGTCGGGCGAGACGGAGGCGAGCAGGACGTCACCCGAGAACGCGTCGCCGTGCGCGGGCTGCAGCAGACCTTCGACGTGCCACCCCGGGGGCAGTTCCGGCAGGTCCCCCTGGGCCATCAGCCGGTCACGCAGGTCGACGAGCATGGCCTCGCCGAGGTAGCCGGTCAGTCCGAGCTGGTCGCGTCCCCGGGCGAAGACGAGCGCCATGCCGGCCGTGATCGCGATGACGACGAGAACGCTCGGTGACACGGGCCGGGGGTCGTCGGCGCGAGCGACGATCGCGACGAACATCGCCGGGACCGCCACGAGGCAGAGCGCCAGCATCCTCGGCATCCGCAGCACGAAGGCACCGATCAGGATCGCGGGCACGAACGCCGTCAACGGGACCCAGCTCGTGAAGGCCGAGCCCAGACCCACGCCGAGCACGACCGCGGAGAGGACGATCAGCGCCGGTGTCTGGGGTGGGCGGGCGAGCAACCGGCGCCAGGACGCACGCTGTGCGGCGCTGAGCAGCCCCGACCGTCGCGACGCCACGCTGCGTGGTGGCCGCGGGGTTGACCGCTGCATGGGAGCACTCTAGTCGTCACTCTCCGTCCATGGAGTGCGACTGGTGGTATTCAACTAGCGGGGTTGGCAGGTCGGGCACCACGTCAGGTTCCGGTTGACCATCTGCGCGTGCTCGACCGGCGTGGAGCACAACCGGCACGGCTCACCCGCCCGGCGGTAGACGTAGAACGCATCGCCCCGGGTCGGCGTCCCCTTCCGCTTCGCGCGGTGCTCGGGACGGGTCGTCACGATCCGGCCGGCCTTCAGGCCGGCCCCCATGAGCACCACCAGGTCGCTCCAGACGGACTCCCACTCCTCCCGGGTCACCTCACGGCCGGGACGGTAGGGGTTGACGCCCGCACGGAAGAGCACCTCCGCCCGGTAGACCGCTCCCACCCCGGCGACGACCTCCTGCTGCATGAGCAGCGCACCGAGGGTCGTCCGGCTGCGGCTGATCCGTGCGAAGGCGACGGCCTGGTCGGCGTCGGAACGCAGCGGGTCCTGCCCCAGCCGGGCGTGCAGCGCCTCGACACCCCCGGGATCCAGGACCTCGCAGGCGGTCGGACCGCGCAGGTCCGCCCAGCCGCCCTCCGCCTCCAGGCGCACCCGGACCTGACCACGCGGCGGCTCCGGCTGCCCGTCCCCGGCCGTCCACTTGCCGTACAGGCCGAGGTGGACGTGCAGGACGCGCCCGCTGTCGAAGCGCGCGAGCAGGTGCTTGCCGTGCGCGTCGGTGGCGACCAGCGTCGCGTCGTGCAGCAGCGCGGCCCCCTCGGTGAAGCGCCCCTGCGGGCTGCTCACCCAGACCGGCGACCGACCGAAGCGCGCGAAGAGGTCACGGGCGTTGCCGTGGACGGTGTGGCCCTCCGGCATCAGGACCCGTCGGTGGCGCTCGCCGGCAGGGGCGGCAGCTCCCCCGTGCGGGCGAAGTCGTCGAGCATCTCGATGCGCCGCACGTGGCGCGGGTCGTTCGAGAACGGCGTCGCGAGGAAGGTGTCGGCCAGCAGCGTGGCCTCCTCGAGGCTGTGCATGCGGGCGCCGATGCCGACGCACTGGGCGTTGTTGTGCTCGCGGGCCAGCCGGGCGGTGTCGACGGACCACGCCAGCGCGCACCGGATGCCGGGGACGACGTTCGCCGCGATCTGCTCCCCGTTGCCGGAGCCGCCGATGACGATGCCGAGGCTGCCCGGCTCCTGCGACACGGCGAGCGCGGCGCGCAGGATGAAGGGCGGGTAGTCGTCGACGGAGTCGTAGACCGGCGCCCCGTGGTCCACGACGTCGTGCCCCTGCTCGCGCAGGTGGGCGACGAGGTGCTCCTTGAGCTCGAACCCGGCGTGGTCGGTACCGACGTGGACGCGCATGGAGCCAGCTTGGCAGTCCCCTGCCAGGATCGCGTCATGGGGTCGGTGGTGCTCGGGGTGGACGGCGCTCGCGGGGGCTGGGCCGTGGCCGTCGTCGAGGGCACGTCGCACTCCGCGCGGCTCCTCGCGTGGCGGTCGGCGCCCGGACCCGGCGTCGAGACGGTCCTCGCGACGGCGCCCGGTGCCCTCGCCGTCGGCTTCGACGTCCCGATCGGCCTGCCCCGCGACGACTGGCGCCCCGCCGACCGGCTCGCGAAGCGGGCCCTCGGTCGCGCCCACGCCCGGGTCTTCCTCGTCCCGCCGCGCGCGGTGCTGCGGGCACCCGACTACACCGCGGCGCGGCAGGTGTCCCGCGAGCTCCTGCGGGGGAAGGGTCTCTCGGCCCAGACGTGGGGGTTGCGCGGGCCCGTCCTCGCCCTCGACGAGGCCCTGACGCAGGACCGGGTGCGGCGGCTCGCGGTGGAGACCCACCCCGAGCTCTCGTTCGCCGCGATGACCGGGGCGGTCCTGCCGTCGAAGAAGACCGCCGCCGGGCGCGAGGCACGCGTCGCGGCCCTCGCCGGCTGGCTGGACGGGCCGCCCGCACCCCCGGGCGACGACCACCTCGACGCGGCCGCGTGCGCGTGGTCGGCGTTGCGGTTCGTCGAGGGTGTCGCCGATGTCCTCGGCGGGGAGCCGGACGAGCGCGGACTCCCCCAGCGGATCGTGACCTGACGGTCAGTCGAAGACGGGACCCTGGGTGCGGGTGCGCTTGAGCTCGAAGAACCCCGGGGTCCCGGCGACGAGGACGCAGCCGTCCCACAGTCGGCCCGCGTCCTCGCCCTTGGGTGTGGGGGTCACGACGGGTCCGAAGAAGGCGACGTCGCCGAAGGCCACGACGGGCGTCCCGACGTCCTCGCCGACCCGGGTGATCCCTTCCTGGTGGGAGGCGCGCAGCTCGGCGTCGTAGGTGTCCGTGTGCGCGGCGGCCGCGAGGTCGGCGGGCAGTCCCACCTCGGCGAGCGCCTCGCGGATCACGACGTCGAAGTCCTTGTCGCCACCGGGGTGGATCCGGGTGCCCATGGCCGTGTACAGCGGCAGGACCACCTCGTCGCCGTGCAGGCTGCGCGCGGCGGTGACGACCCGGACCGGGCCCCAGCCCTTCGCCATCAGCTCCTGGTACTCCTGCGGGAGGTCCCGGCCCTCGTTGAGGACGGAGAGGCTCATGACGTGCCAGCGGACGGTGATGTCGCGCACCTGCTCGACCTCGAGGATCCAGCGGGAGGTCATCCAGGCCCACGGGCACAGCGGGTCGAACCAGAAGTCGGCGGTCGCGGTCGTGGTGTCGGTGGTGTTCTCGAGCGTCGTGGCGGTCATGACGGTCATCCTGCTCCCGACCGGCGACACGGGACAGCCGGGTGCGACAGGCCACGGGCCGGGGGCTCGTGGCAGAGTGCTTCGCGTCGTCCAGGGGGACATCCCGTGGCGACGCTCCAACGACGAGAGGACGTGCGGTGCCCGGCGAGAACCTGACGCGCGAGGAGGCGCGGACCCGTGCGGGGCTCGTGCAGGTCGAGCACTACGACGTCGACCTGGACCTGACGACCGGCCCCAGCACGTTCCGCTCGACGACGACGGTGCGCTTCACCGCGACCGCCGGCGCCTCCACCTTCATCGACCTCATCAGCGCCGGCGTGCATGAGGTGGTCCTCAACGGGACCTCCCTCGACCCCGCCGTCGTGGCCGACGAGGCCCGCATCGCCCTCGACGGCCTCGCCGCCGAGAACGAGCTGCGCGTGGTCGCGGACTGCCGCTACATGAACACCGGCGAGGGGCTGCACCGCTTCGTCGACCCCGTCGACGACGAGGTGTACCTCTACTCCCAGTTCGAGGTCGCCGACTCGCGACGCGTCTACGCGGTGTTCGAGCAGCCCGACCTCAAGGCCGAGTTCACCTTCGTGGTGACGGCACCGGCGCACTGGCGCGTCGTCTCCAACTCCCCCGTCGCCTCGACCGAGGACGTCACCGCGGGCCGGCGGACGACCTTCGCACCGACCCCGCGGCTCTCCTCCTACGTGACGGCGATCATCGCCGGGCCCTACGAGGGTTCCGAGGACTCCCTGGTCTCCTCCGACGGCCGGACGATCCCGTTGGGCGTCTACTGCCGCAAGTCGCTGGCCCAGCACCTCGACGCGCACAACGTCGTCGCCGCGACGAAGGCCGGGTTCGAGTTCTTCGAGCGCGAGTTCGACCGCGCCTACCCCTTCGCGAAGTACGACCAGGTGTTCGTCCCGGAGTTCAACGCTGGGGCGATGGAGAACGCCGGGGCGGTGACCTTCGTGGAGAGCTACGTCTTCCGCTCCAAGGTCCCCCAGGCCACCGTCGAACGCCGGGTCGTCACCATCCTGCACGAGCTGGCGCACATGTGGTTCGGCGACCTGGTGACGATGCGCTGGTGGAACGACCTGTGGCTCAACGAGTCCTTCGCGGAGTTCGCGTCGACGCTCTGCGCGGCCGAGGCGACGGAGTGGCGGGGTTCCTGGACGACGTTCAACTCCCTGGAGAAGTCCTGGGCCTACCGCCAGGACCAGCTCCCCACGACGCACCCCATCGTCGCCGAGATCAATGACCTCGAGGACGTCGAGGTGAACTTCGACGGCATCACCTACGCCAAGGGCGCCAGCGTCCTGAAGCAGCTCGTGGCCTACGTCGGCCGTGAGGAGTTCCTGGCCGGGGTCCGGGCCTACTTCGCCCGCCACGCCTTCGGCAACACCGAACTCGTGGACCTGCTGCGGGAGCTGGAGAAGACCTCCGGCCGTGACCTCGGCGCCTGGTCGCGGGAGTGGCTGGAGACCGCGGGCGTCGCGACGCTGCGCCCGGTGCTGAGCACCGACGCGGACGGCACCGTCACGGCGGCCGCCCTGGTCCAGGAGGCCCCGTCCGCGCACCCGCACCTGCGGGCGCACCGGATCGCCCTCGGGTGCTACGACCTCGTCGACGGCACCTTCGAACGCACCGACCGCATCGAGCTGGACGCGGCGGGGGCGAGCACCGACCTGCCGCAACTGGTGGGCCGCAAGCGTCCCGACCTGCTGCTGGTCAACGACGACGACCTCGCCTACGCCAAGATCCGGCTCGACGAGGCCTCGCTCACCACGGCGCTGCAGCACCTCGACGCCTTCCGCGACTCGCTGCCGCGCTCGCTGGTGTCGGCGGCGCTGTGGGACATGACGCGCGACGGGGAGTCCCCCGCCCGCGACTACGTCGACCTGCTGCTCACGACGCTGCTGCCCGGGGACGCGGCCCGGGCCGACTCCACGGTCGCGCTGGTGCTGCTGCGCCAGCTGAGCACGACGGTGGAGCTGTACACCGCCCCGGCCCACCGCGACGAGGTCCGCTCCCGCACCGCGGACACGCTGCTGGAGCTGCTCCGGGCTGCACCGGCCGGCAGCGACACCCAGCTGCAGTTCGTGCGTGCGTTCGCGTCCTTGGCCCGCAGCGAGGCCCACCTCGCGATCGTCGCCGGTCTCTACGACGGGTCGCAGGTCATCGACGGTCTCGAGGTCGACGCCGACATGCGCTGGGTCCTGCTGACCGCGCTCGTCGCCGGCGGCACCCTCGGCGCCGACGCGATCGACGCCGAACTGGCGCGCGACGCGACGGCCACCGGGCAGCGCTCCGCCGCCGCCGCCCGCGCGGCCCTGCCGACGCCGGCGGCCAAGCAGCGGGCGTGGGACGCCGTCGTGACCGAGGGGGACCTGCCGAACGCCGTGCAGGCCTCGGTGATCGGCGGCTTCGGCCGGGCTCACGACGAGGCGCTGCTGCGTCCGTTCGTGGAGCCGTACTTCGCCGCCCTGCGCGAGGTGTGGGCGGAGCGCACCAACGAGATGGCCCAGCAGATCGTGACGGGCCTCTACCCGCTCGAGCTGGCGGACAGCGCCCTCGTGGAGCGCACCGACCGGTGGCTCGAGGACGAACCCGACGCGCCGCCGGCCCTGCGCCGGCTGGTCCTGGAGAACCGCGACGGTGTGGCCCGCGCACTGCGGGCCCAGGAGCGCGACACGCACTGACGTGAGCACGGGACCGGGTGCCTCGCGGCACCCGGTCCCGCCGTGTCCAGCGCCGACCTCGACGCCGGGGGTCGGAAAGCGGGTGTCAGACCTGCATCACCGCTGCGCGGGGTCGCCCGGTTCCGCGAGCGCCTGCTCGACGGCCCGGGCCAGCGACTGCACCCGGGGGTTGGTGGGCAGGTCCTCGAGCAGGACGACCTCGCCGTCGGGTCCGGTCAGGGGCATCCGCCAGTTCGGGTACTCCGAGGAGGTCCCCGGCTGGTTCTGGGTCCGGCGGTCCCCCACGGCGTCGACCAGCGAGACCCCGACCATCAGCGAGGGCGACAGCGCGAGGTAGCGGTGCAGCGCCTCGACGGTCGCCTGCTCGTCGGCGCCCGCGGCGAGCAGCCCGCGGTCGCGGACCAGACCGAGGATGCGTTCCTGCTCGGCGGCGTCGCGGGCGCGTTCCTCGGCGACCGGCCGGGTCAGCAGCCCGAGCCGGTCGCGCAGGGCGACGTGCTCCTGGGCGAGGTAGCCGGCGGTCGGCGGGAGGTCGTGCACGGTGACGCTGGCCAGCGCGAGTTCGCGGAAGTCCTCGGGCGCCTTCGGCTCGGCCTCGTCGTACTCGAACCAGAGGACGGCGCTGCCGAGGATCCCGCGGTCGGCGAGGTAGTCGCGCACCCACGGCTCGACGGTCCCGAGGTCCTCGCCGACGAGGACGGCACCGGCGCGCTGGGCCTCCAGCGCGAGGATGCCGATGAGGGCCTCGTGGTCGAAGCGGACGTAGGTCCCCTCCGCGGGCGGAGCGTCCTGCGGGATCCACCACAGCCGGAACAGCCCCAGCACGTGGTCGACCCGCAGGCCACCGGCGTGCCGCAGGATCGTGCGGACCATGTCGCGGAAGGGGCGGTAGGCCAGGTCGGCGAGGCGGTCGGGCCGCCACGGCGGCTGGCTCCAGTCCTGGCCCTGCTGGTTGAACGCGTCCGGCGGGGCGCCGACGGTGACCCCGTGCGCGAGGGCGTCGCCCAGCGACCAGACGTCGGCCCCGTCGGGGTGCACGCCGACGGCGAGGTCGTGGACGATCCCCGGGCCGGTGCCCGGCGCCGTCGCGGCGTCCTGGGCGGTGCGCAGCTGCTCGTCGCACTGCCACTGCAGCCAGCGGTGGAACTCGATGCGGTCGGCGAGCTCGTCGACCAGCCCGGAGGCCTGGGCCGCCGCGGGGTCGGCCGCCTCGGCCGGCCACTCCGAGGCGGGCAGCCCGAAGTGCTCGGCCAGCGCGCACCAGGTGGCGAAACCGGAGAGCCCCGGCTCCTCGGTGGCGACGTAGCGGCGGAAGGCGGCCTCCCGGGCGGTGGTCCGGCCGTGCGCGTAGACGACGTCCAGCGCCTGCCGCTTCGCGGCCCAGGCGGCGTCGCGGTCGATCTCGCCCGCGTCGTGGTCGGCGGGCCGGACGCGTTCGGCGAGGCGTTCGACCAGCGCCCGGTCGCCGGGCGAGAGGTAGGCGACCTCGTGGACGTCCTCGACGCGCAGGTAGACGGGGTTCACGAAGCGCCGGGTGGTCGGCAGGTACGGCGAGGCCTCCATCGGCGGGACGGGCGAGGCCGCGGCGAGCGGGTTCACCAGGATCCAGCCCGCCCCCTGGGAGGCCCCCACGGCCGAGAGGTCGGCGAGGTCGGCGAGGTCGCCGATGCCCCAGGAGCGCGAGGAGCGCACCGAGTACAGCTGGGTCTGGTACCCCCAGCTGCGGCCGCTGCGCAGCGTCGGCGGCAGTTCGAGCACGTCCGGGGTGACCACGACGGGGCACTCGGTCTCGCCCGCCGGGGTGCGCGCGCGCAGGACGTGCCAGCCCAGCGGCAGGTCGTCGGGGAGTTCGAAGGTGGCGCGGCCGGTGAGGCGGCCGTCGACGTCCACGGGGTCGATCCAGCGGTCGACCTGGCGCAGCGGGGCCCAGCCGCCGTCGTCCTCGAGGTCCACGACGACGTCGACGGGGTCACCGTGGGCGACGTGGACGGGGACGTGGTGGAGCCGTCCCTCGCGGGCGACCACGACCGGTGGCAGCACCCGTCGCCACGGGGCGAGCTTGACGTCGTGCAGGGCACGACGAGCCGCGGCGGTGGTGCTCACGTCGAACCCCATGGCGGTGAGCACGGCGGTGACGGTGCTGGCGGGGACGGTGGTCGACTTCCCCTGCCAGTCGGTGAAGGTCGTGGCGACCCCGCAGGCGGTGGCGAGGTCGGCGAGGACGGCCGGGTCGGCGACGTCAGAAGACACCCCGCGACTCTGCCAGAGGACACCGGCGGAGGCTCGTCCACGGGGTGCGCGTCGCCGGGTGACCGCGTTCGAATCCGGGACCCGTGCCCGTCGGGGCGCCGCGTCGGGGGCCGCGCCTAGGGTGGTCGCCCATGAGCACCCCGACCTCCGCAGGCGAGGCTCCCGCCCCGCGCCTCGACCTCGTCGACGAGCTGCACGGGGTCGCGGTCCCCGACCCCTACCGCTGGCTCGAGGACGTCGAGGACGAGCGCACGCTCGCCTGGTCGCGGTGGCAGGACGAGGCGTGGGCGGCCCACGCCGCGACGCTGCCGGGCCGTGACCGCGTGGAACGACGGGTGCGGGAGCTGATGGCGACGGGTTCCGTCGGCAGCCCGGTCCACCGCGGGGAACGGGTGTTCCGGACCCGTCGCGAGCCGACCGCGGAGCACGGTGTCCTGCAGGTGGAGGACCCCGGTGCGGCGCCCCGGACGCTGATCGACCCGATCGCGCTGGACCCGTCGGGGACGACGACCCTGGACGGTTGGCGTCCCAGCGTGGAGGGGGACCTGCTGGCCTACCAGCTCTCCGAGGGCGGCAGCGAGGAGAGCGTCCTGCGGGTGCTCGACGTCGCGACGGGGGAGGTCGTGGACGGTCCGGTCGACCGGGCCCGCTACTCCCCCATCGCCTGGTTGCCCGCCGGCGCGGACGGCGAGCGCTCGTTCTACTACGTCCGCCGGTTGCCGGCCGAGGCCGTGCCCGCCGAGGAGCGCCAGTACCACCGCCGGGTCTACCTGCACGTGGTGGGGACCGATCCCGCCCGCGACGTCGAGGTGTTCGGCGACGGGCTGTCGGTGACGAACTACTACGGCGTCTGGACCTCGCGCGACGGCCGCTGGCTGGTCGTCAGCGCCTCGGACGGGACGGCGCCGCGCAACGACCTCTGGCTGGCCGACCTCTCCACCTCCGCCCCGGGGGCGCCGCAGCTGCGGACCGTGGTGGCGGGTCGGGACGCGCAGACCAGCGCCTGGGTCGGCCGTGACGGTCGCCTCTACGTGTTCACCGACCTCGACGCCCCCCGCGGCCGCCTCGCCGTCACCGACCCGGCCACCCCGGAGGTGGAGCACTGGCGCGACCTCGTCCCCCAGGGCCGGGCCCTGCTCGACGACGTCGCGGTCCTCGACGGACCCGAACTCGCCCGTCCCCTGCTGGTCGTGGGCTGGACCGAGCACGCCGTGAGTTCGGTGACGGTGCACGACCTCGAGACCGGTGAACGGTTGCCGGGTGACCTGGGCCGCGTCGAGCTGCCCGGGACGGGCTCCATCGGCGGTCTCGTGGGACGTCCCGAACCCGGCCACGACCTGTGGTTCGGCTACAGCGACGCGACGACCCCGACGCACGTCTGGCACTTCGACGCCCGGACCCGGGAACTCTCCGTGGAGTCCGCGCCCCCCGGTGCGGTCGAGGTCCCCGCGGTGGTCAGCACGCTGCTGGAGTACCCGAGCCTCGACGGCACGACCGTCCGGTTGCAGGTCACGGTCCGCGCCGACCTGCTCGACGCCGACGGCGTCCCCACCGCCCCGGTGCCCGCGATCCTCTACGGCTACGGGGGGTTCGGCATCAGCCTGTCCCCGCACTACGCACCCGACGCGCTGGCCTGGGTGGAGGCGGGCGGCGTGTACGCGGTGGCGAACCTGCGCGGCGGCGGCGAGGAGGGCGAGGACTGGCACCGCGCGGGGATGCGCGAGCACAAGCAGAACGTGTTCGACGACTTCCACGCGGCGGCCCGCTTCCTCGTCGCGCGGGGGTTCACGACCCACGAGCAGTTGTGCGTGCACGGCGGCTCCAACGGCGGGCTGCTGGTCGGAGCGGCCGCCACCCAGGAACCGTCGCTGTTCGCGGGCGTCGTCTGCAGCGCCCCCCTGCTGGACATGGTCCGCTACGAACTGCACGGTCTGGGCGCCACCTGGAGCGACGAGTACGGGAGCGCCGCCGACGCGACGGAGTTCGGGTGGTTGCACGCGTACTCGCCGTACCACCGCGTGGTGGCGGGGACCGCCTACCCGGCCGTGCTGTTCACCGTGTTCGACGGGGACTCCCGGGTGGACCCGTTGCACGCCCGGAAGCTGTGCGCCGCCCTGCAGCACGCGACCGCGAGCGACCCGGGCACCCGCCCGGTGCTGTTGCGCCGGGAGAAGGACGTGGGGCACGGTGCCCGTTCGCTCTCGCGCAGCGCCGGTCTCGTGCGCGACACCCTCGCCTTCGCGGCGCGGGCCACCGGCCTCGACCTCGGCTGACCCCCGGAACACCACGCAGGAACACCACGCAGGAACACCACGCAGGAACACCACGCAGGAACACCACGCAGGAACACCACGCAGGAACACCACGCAGGAACACCACGCAGGAACACCACGCAGGAACACCACGCAGAAGGAGTCGTCCCACCCCGTGCTGGACTCGATCACCCACGCCCTCACCGGCGTCACCTCGGAGGACGCCGCCGACGGCGCCCAGAGCGTCGTCACGTTCCTGCTCGACAAGCCCCTGAAGATCGTCATCGTCCTGCTGATCTGCTGGATCGCCCGGTTCCTGCTGATGCGGGTCATCGGCCGGGTCGCGACGGGGATCTCGACGGGGGCCGGGAAGCTCGGCGGCAGCGGCGGCCGCCGCAACGGGCTGCTCGAGTCCTCGCCGTTGCTCAACGAACGCCGTCAGCAACGGGCCGAGACCCTCGCCTCGGTGCTCAAGTCGACCGTCACGTTCGTGCTGGGGATCCTGGCCGTCCTCGTGGTGCTCGACACCATCGGCATCGCCATCGCACCGTTCCTGGCCTCGGCCGGGATCGCGGGGGTCGCGCTGGGGTTCGGTGCGCAGGCGCTGGTGAAGGACTTCCTGTCGGGCGTGTTCATGCTCGCCGAGGACCAGTACGGCGTGGGTGACTCCGTCGACCTCGGGGACGCCTCGGGCACCGTGGAGGCCGTCGGCCTGCGGGTGACGCGGTTGCGCGACGTCAAGGGCACCGTCTGGTACGTCCGCAACGGTGAGATCGTGCGGGTCGGGAACCAGAGCCAGGGCTGGGCCCGGGCCGTCGTCGACGTCTCCGTCGCCTACGGGGAGAACCTCGCCCGCGTGCAGGAGGTCCTGCAGCGCATCGCGGACGACCTGGTCGCCGAGGACGACTGGAGCCCTCTCGTGATGGACGCCCCCGAGGTGTGGGGCGTCGAGAAGATGACGACCGACGGGATCGTCCTGCGCCTCGTCGTGAAGACCCGTCCGATGCAGCAGTGGGCCGTCCAGCGCGAGCTGCTGCGCCGCATCAAGGCCGTCTTCGACGCCGAGGGGATCGAGTTCCCCCTGGCCCAGCGCACCGTGTTCCTGCGCCACGACGACCACGCTCCGCAGGCCCGTCGCCTGAGCGACCCCACCGCGGCGCTCACCCCGCAGCCGCCTGCCCCGAGCGAGGCGGACGTCGCGGCCCAGGACGCCGCGGCCGCGGATCCGGGGACGACGAACCGCGGTCTCTGAGGCCGCGGGCCCGCCGAGTCGCGGGGGTGGTGTTCCGCTCGGACACTGGGGCCATGAGCGACATCGCAGCAGGTGAGGGCCGGCTCGCGCTGGTGACCGGGGTGACCGGGTACATCGGTGGTCGGCTGGTCCCCGAGCTGCTCGAGGCCGGTTTCCGGGTGCGGGCGATGGCGCGCCGCCCCGAGGCGTTGCGGGACCGGCCCTGGATCGAGGACGTCGAGGTCGTGCAGGCCGACGCCTCCGACGCCGGGCAGGTCACCGCCGCGCTGGAGGGCGTCGACGTCGCCTACTACCTGATCCACGCGATGAGCGGCGGCGGGCACTTCTCCTCCAAGGACCGCCGCACCGCCCGGACCTTCGCGCGGGCGGCGGCGGAGCAGGGGGTCTCCCGGGTCGTCTACCTCGGCGGCATGCACCCCGAGGGCGAGGAGCTCTCCACCCACCTCGAGTCGCGCCGGGAGGTGGGCGAGATCCTGCTCGACTCCCCCGTCCCGACGACGGTGCTGCAGGCGGCGGTGATCCTCGGCTCCGGCTCGGCGAGCTTCGAGATGATGCGCTACCTCACCGAGCGGCTGCCCGTGATGGTGTGCCCGCGCTGGGTGCACAACCGGATCCAGCCGATCGCGGTGCGCGACGTGCTGCGCTACCTCGTCGCCTCGGCCTCGATGCCCGCGGACGTCAACCGCACCTTCGACATCGGTGGCCCCGACGTCATGACCTACCTCGACATGATGCGCGGGTACGCGGAGGTGGCCGGCCTCCCCAAGCGCTACGTCCTCCCCGTGAAGGTGATGTCCCCCAAGCTGTCCAGCCACTGGGTCGGGACGGTGACCCCCGTCCCCAAGTCCATCGCCCGTCCGCTGGTGGAGAGCCTGGTGCACGAGGTGTTCTGCCAGGAGCACGACATCGCCGGGTACGTCCCGGACCCGGCGGAGGGCCTCATCCCCTTCAAGCGCGCGGTGGCGCTGGCCCTGCAGCGCATCCAGGACGCCAACGTCGAGACGCGGTGGAGTTCGGCGTCCGTGCCGGGCGCCCCCAGCGACCCGCTGCCCTCCGACCCGGACTGGGCCGGTGGCAGCCTCTACGTCGACGAGCGCACGACCGTCGTCGACGCCCCGCCGCACGTGCTGTGGGAGGTGCTGGAGGGGATCGGCGGCGAGCAGGGCTGGTACTCGTGGCCGATGGCGTGGGCGGTCCGCGGCGTGATGGACCGCTTCTCCGGGGGTCCGGGGCTGCGCCGGGGTCGGCGTGATCCCAAGCACCTGATGATCGGCGACGCCGTGGACTGGTGGCGCGTGGAGGACCGTCAGGCCGACCGGCTGCTGCGGCTGCGCGCCGAGATGAAGCTGCCGGGGCTGGCCTGGCTGGACCTGCGGGTCGAGACGGACGCCGTGGGGCGCACGCTCTTCCACCAGCGGGCCCTCTTCCACCCCCGCGGTCTGGCGGGCCAGGCCTACTGGGCGGCGATCAGCCCGTTCCACGGGGTCGTGTTCGGTGGCATGCAGAAGAACGTGAAGGACGCGGCGGAGGCCGCGGCCCGTCACGGGGGTCCGACGAGCCTGGCGTCCACGGGTCCCGGTGCGGTCGAGGTCCGCGAGGGCGCGACACTGGTGGGGTGAGCCCCGACCTGCCGTTCGTCCGCCCGCAGAACCTCATCGGCCGCACGCCGGCGGGGCCGGACGGTGGGACCCGCAGCTTCTACGACGAGGTCGGCGGGCACGCGACGTTCGTGACGCTCGTCGACGCCTTCTACGCGGGCGTCGCCGAGGACGAGGTGCTCCGTCCGATGTACCCGGAGGCCGACCTCGGTCCGGCCAAGGAGCGGCTGCGGATGTTCCTGGAGCAGTACTGGGGTGGTCCGGGGACGTACTCCGAGCAGCGTGGGCACCCGCGGCTGCGGATGCGGCACGCGCCGTTCAAGGTCAACCCGGACGCCCGGGACCGCTGGCTGCAGCACATGCGTGCGGCCGTCGAGTCGTTGCACCTGGTGCCGGCGCAGGAAGGGGTCCTGTGGGACTACCTGGAGCGCGCCGCGCACAGCATGCTGAACACCTTCGAGGAGTAGCGGGGCGCTAGTCCTGGCCCCGGCAGCGGTCCTCGGTGAGGTTCTCGCGGGCCCACGTCGTGAGCTCCTGCAGGGCCGGGGTCAGCGCGCGTCCGGAGGCGGTCAGCTCGTAGACGACCGCGACGGGCGGCCCCTCGTGGACCGTGCGGGTGACGAGCCCGGCCTTGGCGAGCTCGCTGAGGCGGTCCGCGAGCACGGAGTCGCTGATGCCGCCCACGTTGCGGCGCAGCTCGGAGAACCCGGTGGGGCCGTAGCTGAGGGTCGCGAGCAGGATCCCGTTCCACCGCTTGCCGAGGAAACCGAACGCGCGCGCCAGGGCACCGTCGCACGACCGCGCCGTGTGCTCGGCCTGCACGTCCTCCACCTGCTCGCTCACTCCACGACTGTACCCGTTGACACTCCTCTCGCCAGTGCTACTCTTTTTTTCGAAGTAGCGACTGCATGCCAAGCGACTCTGAGGAGAACAGCTGTGACCACGTTGGACGAACGTCCGCTCGGACTCGACGACTCCGCGCGCGCCGCCCTCTTCGGCGACGCCCACACCGCGAACACCTTCGCCGACACCCCCGTCACCGACGAGCAGCTGGCCCAGGTCTGGGAACTGGCCCGCTGGGCCCCCACCGGTGCGAACCTGCAGCCGATGCGCGTCCTCTTCGTCCGGACCCCGGAGGCGAAGGCCCGCCTGGTGCCGCTGCTCAATGACACCAACCGCGACCGCGCCGCGAGCGCCCCCGTGACCGCCGTCCTGGCCGTCGACGACCGCTTCCACGACGCCATCCCGACCGTCGCCCCGTTCATGGCGGGCATGCAGCCGGTGCTGGAGGAGAACACCGAGATGCGCGAGAGCATGGGCTCCTACAGCTCGGCGATGCAGGCCGGGTACTTCATCCTCGCCGTGCGCGCGCTGGGCCTGGCCGCCGGCCCGATGGGTGGGTTCGACAGGGCCGCCGTCGACGCGGAGTTCTTCGCCGGGACCGACTGGCGCTCGCACCTCGTCGTGAACATCGGCTACCCGGGCCCGGACGCGTTCCGTCCCCGACTGCCGCGCCTCGACGTCGAGGACGTCGTCCGCTTCGTCTGACCTCAGACCATGACGATACGTCTGGCCTCAGACCGGGACGGCCCGCGGGGCGGCGAGGCTGAGCGCCACGTCCCCCGCGGGGTCGGTCCACCAGCGGACGAGGTCGAGACCGGCGACGGCGAGTTCGCTCTCCACCGATTCCCGGCGGAACTTCGAGGACACCTCGGTCCGCACCTCCTCCCCCGCGTCGAAGCGCACCGCGAGGTCGAGGCCGGGCAACCGCACCTCGTGGGCGCGGCGGGCCCGCAGCCGCATCTCGACGCGTTCGAGCCCGGCGTCCCAGACGACGACGTGGTCGAAGGCGTCGAGGTCGAAGTCGGCACCGAGTTCCCGGTTGAGCACCGAGAGGACGTTCTTGTCGAAGGCCGCCGTCACCCCCGCGCTGTCGTCGTAGGCGGCGAGGAGCCGGCCGGTGTCCTTCACCAGGTCCGTCCCGAGCAGCAGGTGGTCCCCGGGTCCCATCCCGGAGGCCAGCTCGCCCAGGAACCTCGCCCGCGGGGCGGGTTCCAGGTTCCCGATGGTCGAGCCCAGGAACGCCACCAGGCGTCGGCCCTCCCGCGGGAGTTCCCCGAGGTGGCGTTCGAAGTCCCCGACGACGGCCTGCACGTCGAGCCCGGGGAACTCCGCCAGGATCTCCGTCCCGGCCTGGGCGAGGACGGTCTCGTCGACGTCGAAGGGCACGAAGCGCCGCAGCGTCCCCGCGTCGCGCAGGGCGTGCAGCAGCACCCGCGTCTTCTCGCTCGTGCCGCTGCCGAGTTCGACGAGGACGTCGGCCGCCGTGATCTGCGCGACCTCACCGGCCACCAGGTCCAGCAGCGAACGTTCGGCCCGGGTCGGGTAGTACTCGGGCAACCGGGTGATCTCGTCGAACAACCGGCTGCCGCGCTCGTCGTAGAAGTACTTGGGCGGCAACGTCTTCGCGTTCGCCGTCAGGCCCGCCCGGACGTCGGCGCGCAGCGTCAGGGACAGGTCGTCGGGGGTGAGGTGGCGTTCCAGGGACAGGCGGGGCGGGGTCACGCGGTCTCCAGAGGGGTTTCGGTGACGACGACGCGCCCACCGTGCAGGCGCGCCTCGACGAGGGTGCGGTCGGGGACGTCGCGCCAGCGGGGGTCGTCGTCGTGCGGTTCGCTGGCCAGGACGACCCCGTCGGGGGTCTCGAGGACGCTGAGGGTGTCGCCCCAGGCGGTGGCGAGCAGCCGCTCCCCGTCGCCGAGCAGGACGTTGAGCCGGGCGGCGGGGTCGTCGGCACCGACGACCGCGATCCGCTTGCCGAGTTCCTCGGGTGCGGCGAGCAGGTAGGACGCGAGGACCGCGGAGTCGCACACCGACTCCGCCCGCGGCCAGGCGTCCGCGGGCAGCACCGACCGGTCGAGCACGCCGTTGTGCGAGAGGGACCACCCGTCGCGGACGAAGGGGGCGCAGGCGCTCTCGTCGGTGGGCATCCCGACCGTCGCGTCCCGCACCGCCGCGACCACGCACCCGGCCGCGACGTGGGCGGCGACGGAGGCCAGCGACGCGTCGGACCACATCGGCCCGGAACTGCGCCAGCGCGCCGGCCCCGGGACGGAGGAGGCCTCGGGCGGGCTCCACCAGCTGACGCCCCACCCGTCGGCGTTGACCGTCCCGTGCCGTTGCCGGCGCGGCGCCCAGCTCTGCTGCAGCAACCCGTGCGGTCGCTCGAGCAGGAACTCCGACAGGTTCCGGGGCCGGCCCAGCCAGGCCGTGTGGCGGCACACTCAGACGCTCCAGGCGAGTCGGAGACCGGTGAAGATCTGCCGCCGGACCGGGAAGTCCCAGTTCCGGAAGGAGGGGCGCACCGACACCGGGTCGCTGGCCCAGGAGCCGCCGCGCAGCACGCGGTAGGTGCCGTCGAAGTACGGCGCGGAGTAGGTGTCGTAGAGCATGGGTGAGAACCCCGGCCACGGTGCGAACGCCGAGGACGTCCACTCCCACACCTCACCCATCATCTGCTCGACGCCGTAGGCGCTGGCCCCGTCCGGGTAGGCGCCGACCTGCGCGGGTCCCAGGGCGCCGCCGCCGAGGTTGACCCGCTCCGGCGTCGCCGGACCGTCACCCCACGGCCACCGCCGCCGGCGCCCGAGGGCGGGGTCCCAGGCGCAGGCCTTCTCCCACTCGACCTCGGTGGGCAGCCGCGCCCCCGCCCAGCGGGCGTAGGCGGAGGCCTCGTGGAAGTCGACGTGCTGCACCGGTCGCGCGGGGTCGAGCGCCTGCTCGGTCGCGAACCGGCGCTGGGTCCAGCCGCCGGCACCGTCGGCGGCCCAGCCCATCGGGGCCGAGACGTCGTCGGCCTGCCGGTGGGCCCAGCCCGCCGACGTCCACAGCCGGGGGTCGTCGTAGCCGCCGGCCTCGACGAACTGCGCCCACTCGCCGTTGGTCACGGGCACCCGCCCGATCCGGAAGGCGGGCACGTGCACGCGGTGCTGGGGGGACTCGTTGTCCAGGGCCCAGGGTTCCTCCGCCGGGTCCACGCCGAGCAGGAACTCCCCCGCCGGCACGAGCACGGCGGCGGCGGGGACGAGACGCCCCGGCGGGGTGGGGGCGGCGGTGAAGAGGGGGTCGCCGGAGCGCAGGTTGTGCGTGGCGAACATCGTCTCGTCGTGCTGGTGCTCGTGCTGGGCGACCATGCCGGCGGCGAACGCGGACTCCTCCGGTCCGAGCCGGGCGAGGGAGTCGAGCACCCGGTGGCGGACGTCGGCGATGGCCCGCCGGGACTGCGCCGGGTCAAGCAGCGGGAGCCGGGTCCGGGTGGCCCGCGGGTGTTCGGCGGCGTCGTAGAGGCAGGCGATCGTGGGGTGGAACACCGGGGTGCGGTCGGGGCCGTCCTGCTGGAGCAGCCAGAGCTCCTCCTGCTGGCCGATGTGGGCGAGGTCCCAGACCAGGGGGCTCATGAGGGTCGAGTGCTGGACGGTGAGTTCGGCGTCGGCGGCGTCGGTGAGCTTCGTCGTGGTGGCGCGGGCGCGGTCGAGGGCCTCGACGGCGAGGTCAGCGGTCAGGGTCGTGTCGGTCCGGGTCGTGTCGTTCATCGCAGTTCCTCCGCGGTCAGGCAGGCGGTCGGTCCGGAGCGTTCGAAGCGGTCGAGGACGAGGTCGGCCGGGCCGCGACCGCGGTCGAGGGCCTCCAGCCAACGCTCGACGTCGGCGGCGAGCCCGTCCGGGACGCGGGCGGCGGCGGCCTCGAGCACCCCGAGCGCAGCGGTCCGGATCCGCGGGTCGGCGAGTCCGTCGCGGGCGGCTTCGAGGTGGGCGTGCGCGACGGGATGCGCCGCCTCGGCGGCGCGGTCGGCCGCGACGGGGTCGTCCACGACGGTCGTGACGACGGCGGCCAGCCCCGGCCACCACGCGCGGGGGACGGCGTCGAGCACGCGCAGTTCGAGGAACCCGCGCAGCCGCACCGGGGGCCAGAGCGTCGTGAGGTGCGCGTCGACGTCGGCGGCGGTGGGTGAGCGGTCGCCGAGCCGCGCCGAGCCGTCGGCCCAGGCCGCGAACGACACGGTCCCCTCGACGGGGGTGAACTCCCCGTCCCCGCCGCGGACGAACATCACCGGCGCGGCGAGGGCGAACTCCGTCCAGGCTGGGACCGGGTCGGACATGGCGGTCCCGGCGCGGCTCCGGCCGGGTTCCAGGTCCTGCCAGATCCGTTGCCGCGCACAGGCCCACCCGGTCCGGGCGCCGCCCTGGACGGGCGAGCTCGCGGCGAGCGCGACGAACACCGGCAGCAGCCGGTGGACGTGCGCGAGGCGGTCGGCCCAGCCGTGCGCCGGGCCTGCGTCGAGGTTCACCTGCAGCGACGCCGTCGAACTCATCATGGCCGGACCGGCGGTGTCCCCGATGGAGGCGAAGTGCCGTTCCATCGAGACGTAGCGCGACGCCGGGTTCACCCGCTGCGGTGCGCGCAGCGGGTCGGTCCCCGTCGACTGCAGGACCAGCCGCTCCGCCGCCAGCCGCGCGTCGAGGGCGTCCGCGTCCACGCGCAGCGCCTCGACCGCGGCGACCACCCCGTCACCCGGCAGCGTCGACAGTTCGACCTGCCCACCCGGCTCGAGCGTGACCTTCGACCCCCGCGGCGTCGCGAAACCCGCCAGCACACCGGTCAGCCGGTCCCAGCCGACCCGGCTCCCCGGGTCACGCAGGTCCACGACGTGCCGTTCCAGTTCGAGCCCCACCGACCCGACCTCGGAGGGCCGCAGCGCCGCGGTCGCCACCCGCTCCCGCACCGCCTCGACGTCCAACGGTGAGGAGTCCACCTCGGGTGCTGCGCCGGTCAGTGTCGTCATGTCGTACAGGCCCCTTCCAGGTCCGGACCGGCTCGGTGGACCTGAGCCGCGGGTCGGCGTGGGGCCACTCCCGTGGCCTCACCGACACCCTGACACGCCCCCCCGACACCAGCCCCCCGGACCCCCACCAGCACCCTCCGCAGTCAGGTGCCCGGGGCCCCGGCCCCCAAGACCCCCACCGGCCACGTCCCACCCGGCACGGTGAGGGCGAGAACGGGTCCCGGAAGGGCGGTGCGGTGAAGGGGGTGGCGGATGTCCGGAGTGAGCGCCGATCGACGATCGTGAGGCGAGGCGCGGACGGAGTATCCGCCACCCCCGTCACCGCACCGCCCGGAACGAGCCCCGACAGCGCCTCACCCACCCGCAGGGGGCGCGTGCGAGGCGAGGAACGAGTACACCTCGCGGTCGTCCACTCCGGGGAAACGTCCCGACGGCAGCGGGGCCAGGGTCTGCGCGTGCAGGCGCGCCGAGGGCCACGCCGCGTCGGCCCAGCGCTCGACGAGGTCGAGGGGTGGGCGGCGGCAGCAGTCCCCGTCGGGGCAGGTGCTCCGGGTCCGCACCCGGGTGTCGCGCCCGCGGAACCACTTGGCGTGGGCGTAGGGCACGCCGACGGTGATCGAGAACCCTCCGTCCCCGCTGCTCCCGGTCTGGCTGGAGCACCAGAACGTCCCGGCGGGGGTGTCGGTGTACTGGTAGTTCTCGGTGGTGCGGTTGCGGACGTCGAACACCGTCCGTGCGGTCCAGCGGCGGCAGACCGGCTGTCCTTCGATGCTGCCGGAGGCGTCCTGGGGGAAGGGCACGCCGTCGTTCTCGTACCCGCGGTACAGCGCCCCGTCCTCGCCGACGCGCAGGAAGTGCAGGGGGATGCCGAGGTGGGAGGTCAGCAGGTTCGTGAGCCGGTGCGCGGCGGCCTCGTGGGTGACGCCGAAGGCGTCGCGGAAGTCCTCGACGGCGAGGTCCTTGTCGGCCTTGGCGGCCGACAGGAACTGCACGGCGGCGGCGCGCGGGAGGAGGCAGGACGCCGCGAAGTAGTTGATCTCGAGTCGTTGCCGGAGGAACTGGGTGTAGCTGGCGGGGCGTTCGTGCCCGAGCACGCGGTGCCCGATGGCTTGCAGCGCGAGGGATCGCAGCCCGTGGCCGCCGGGGATGGAGGCCGGCGGGAGGTAGATCCGGCCGTGGGCGAGGTCGGTGACGGTGCGGGTGGAGTGGGGCAGGTCCTCGACGTGGATGATGCTGAACCCGAGGTCGGAGGCCATCCGCGCGACCTGGCGGTGGGTGAGCGCGCCGACGGTGTACCCGGCGCAGCGGACGAGGTCCTCGGCGAGCTCCTCGATCTCGGGGAGGTGGTTGTCGGTGCGCCGCATGAGCAGGCGGATCTCGGTGTTGGCGCGTCGGGCCTCCTCGGGGGTCGCGTGGGACGCGTCGTGGCGCCGGGCCAGTTCGCGGTGGAGCCGGACGAGGGACTCCAGGGCGTCGGTGGGGAGCTTCCGGCCGGCGCTGACCTCGGGGAGGCCGAGCGTGCGGGCCAGCGGCGAGCGTTGGGCGTGGTCGAGCTCGATCTCCAGCGCGGCGCGTCGCGTCGGCGGGGGCGAGGGGTCGAGCAGTTCGGCGGGGGTGACCTCGAGGGCGCGGGCGAGCGCCGTGATGAGCGAGAGCCGGGGTTCGCGCTTGCCGTTCTCCACCTGCGAGAGCTGGCTCGGCGCGGTGCCGACGGCTTCGCCGAGCTGGGCGAGCGTCCAGCCCTTGACCCCGCGGTGGTGCCGGATCCGGCGGCCCACGGTGAGGGCGTCGAGCCCGGTCCCGGGTTCCGCCGGGGCGAGCGCCGGGTCGGTGAGCGGTTCGAGCGCAGCGACGCGCAATCGAGGCATGTGCTTCACGGTAGGTGAAGATCGGCCGTTCTTCACGGCCTCGGGCCGTTGTCCGACCGCTCGGTCGCCGTCAGGGTCGAAACACGAACCACCACCGATTCCGAGGAGGCACGCCGACGTGACGACCGAAGTGACGCGTGAGACGGACAGCGGGACACCCACCGGGCAGCCCCGGGCGACCCTGCGGCTGGAGGGGACCCCCACGGCGAACGAGGCCGTGCTCAGCTGGGTGCGGACCGCCGCCCGGCTCACCCAGCCCGACGAGGTCGTCTGGTGCGACGGGTCGCAGGCCGAGTTCGACCGTCTCACCGCGCAGATGGTCGCCGCCGGCACCCTGGTCCCGCTGAACCCGGACCTGCGTCCGGGCAGCTTCCTCGCCCGCTCCGCCCCCTCGGACGTCGCCCGGGTCGAGAGCCGCACGTTCATCGCCTCGCACCGTCGCGAGGACGCGGGGCCGACGAACAACTGGCGCGAGCCGGAGGCGCTGCGCGAGGAACTCGCCGGGGTGTTCACGGGGTCGATGCGCGGTCGCACGATGTACGTCGTCCCGTTCTCGATGGGCCCCGTCGGCGGCCCGATCTCGCAGCTCGGGATCCAGGTGACGGACTCCCCCTACGTCGTCGTCAGCATGCGCACCATGACGCGGATGGGGTCGGCCGCCCTCGCGGCCATCACCCCGGGAACCCCGTTCGTCCCCGCGGTCCACAGCGTCGGGATGCCGTTGGTCGACGCCGTCGGACGGCACCGCGACGACGTCGCCTGGCCGTGCAACGACCTGAAGTACGTCGCGCACTTCCCCGAGACCCGGGAGATCTTCTCCTTCGGTTCCGGCTACGGCGGCAACGCCCTGCTGGGGAAGAAGTGCTTCGCGTTGCGGATCGCCTCGGTGATGGCCCGCGACGAGGGCTGGCTGGCCGAGCACATGCTCGTCCTCAAGGTGACCTCCCCGCAGCAGCGGGTGTTCCACCTGGCGGCGGCGTTCCCCTCGGCCTGCGGCAAGACGAACCTCGCGATGCTGCGCCCGACGCTCCCCGGCTGGCGGGTCGAGACCATCGGCGACGACATCGCCTGGATGCGTCCCGGTCCGGACGGTGGACTGCGCGCGATCAACCCCGAGGCGGGGTTCTTCGGGGTCGCACCGGGCACGGGCTGGTCGAGCAACCCGACGGCGATGGAGATGCTGCACGAGAACGTCATCTTCACCAACGTCGCCCTCACCGACGACGGCGACGTCTGGTGGGAGGGGATGACGGAGGAGGCCCCGGACCACCTGACCGACTGGCGGGGCCGGTCCTGGACCCCGGGGTCGGGG
Organism: Kineococcus sp. GCM10028916; assembly: GCF_042674865.1. Lineage (NCBI taxonomy): Bacteria > Bacillati > Actinomycetota > Actinomycetes > Kineosporiales > Kineosporiaceae > Kineococcus > Kineococcus sp. GCM10028916. The sequence goes on from NZ_JBHTFM010000016.1 coordinate 501,241, forward strand.
ACCCCCGCGGCGCACCCGAACGCGCGGTTCACGGTGTCCGCGGCGCAGTGCCCCTCGATCGCCGAGGAGTTCGACGCGCCCGAGGGCGTCGCGATCGACGCGATCCTCTTCGGTGGCCGTCGCCGCTCGAACGTCCCGCTGGTCGCCCAGGCCGGCGACTGGAGCCAGGGCGTGTTCATGGGGGCCGCGATCTCGAGCGAGCGGACCGCGGCCGCGGAGGGGACCGTGGGTGAGCTGCGGCACGACCCGTTCGCGATGCTGCCCTTCGCGGGCTACAACATGGCCGACTACTTCGGGCACTGGCTCTCGATGCGGGACCGGCTCACGCGGTTGCCCGAGGTGTTCTCCGTCAACTGGTTCCGCCGCGGTGACGACGGCCGGTTCCTCTGGCCCGGGTTCGGCGAGAACTCCCGCGTGGTGGAGTGGATCTGCCGACGGCTGGAGGGCAGTGCGGACGCCCGGCACACCCCCGTGGGCCTGGTACCGACCCCGTCGGGTCTGAACGTGGCCGGACTCGACCTCCCGGCGGCCGACCTCGCGGAACTCTTCGCGCTCGACCCGGCCGCGTGGCTGGACGAGGTCGGCCGGCTCGAGCGCTGGTTCGCGCAGTTCGGCCACCGCTTCCCCGCCGAACTGCGGGGCCACCTGGACCTGCTGCGCTACCGCCTCGACCCGCCCACCGGGGGCGATCTGGCCGCCTGAGCCTCGGGCGGCCCCCCACGCCCCGTCGTGCCACAGTCGCTCCGGTGGGGCGCGCACCGGCGCCCCGTCGAGATCGACGACCGGGGTGGAGCAGGTTGACACGGCACGAAGCAGACGACGCGACCGGCCGGGCGGAACCCGGAGCGACGCGGCAGCTCGCCGAGGGCCGTGACCAGGACTTCGTGGGCCGGCGCGACCTCACCCACTGGCCCACCGCCGCGGGACGCCGCCTGGTCCGCCTCGCCCTCGCCCTCGGGCACCGCTTCGCCCCCCACCAGGTGCTCCTGCTCACCCTGGGCGTCGGCCTGCTGCTGACCGCGGTCCTGGCCGCGCTCGTCGACGGCGTCTACGACAGCGTCGTGGAGGACGACGGCGTGGCCGAGCTGGACCACCCCGCGCTGGCGCTGGCGATGCGCCACCGCACGCCCCTGCTGGACTCGCTGGTGACCGGTTTCACCCACGTGGGCGGCCCGGTGGGGGCACCCGTGCTGGCCGTCACCGCCGCGACCGTCCTCTCCCTCCTCTGGCGCCACCGCACACCCGCCGTGCTCGTGGTCACCACGATGCTCGGCTCGCTGGCCCTGACGGTGGCCGGCAAGGCGGCCGTCACCCGGGCCCGCCCACCGCACGCCGACGCCGTGCCGCCCTACGAGTTCGGCTTCTCCTTCCCCAGCGGGCACTCCCTCAACGCCGTCGCCCTCGCCGGGATCGTGGCCTACCTCCTGCTGCGTCGCCTGCACCGGAGGTGGGCGCGCAGGCTCACCGTGGTCCTCGCGATCGCCTACGCGCTCGCGATGGGACTCAGCCGCGTCTTCCTCGGTCACCACTGGCTCACCGACGTGCTCGTCGGCTGGGCCCTGGGCCTGGCCTGGGTCGGCGTGGTCGTCACCTGCCACCGCCTCTTCCTCACCCTGCGCCGCGCCCCCGGCGGGGCCGGGGCCACGGTGCACCGCTCCCCGCCCGGCGGCAGGATGGACCGGTGAGCGAACCGAACAGCGTCCCCTGGTGGCGTGACGCCGTCATCTACCAGGTCTACCCGCGCAGCTTCGCCGACGGCGACGGTGACGGCATGGGCGACCTGCCCGGCATCACCGCGCGTCTGCCGCACCTCGCCGCGCTCGGCGTCGACGCCGTCTGGCTCTCCCCCGTCTACCCCTCCCCGCAGAAGGACGCGGGGTACGACGTCGCCGACTACCGCGGCATCGAGGCGATGTTCGGGACCCTCGACGACTTCGGACGGCTGTCGGAGCGCGCCCACGAACTCGGCCTGCGCGTGGTGATGGACCTCGTCCCGAACCACACCTCCGCCGACCACGCCTGGTTCCGGGCCGCCCTGGCCGCCGGCCCGGGTTCGCCCGAGCGGGCGCGCTACCTGTTCCGCGCGGGGGACGGTGACGCCCCGCCGAACTCGTGGCGCTCGGTGTTCGGGGGTCCGGCCTGGACGCGCGTCGAGGACGGTTCCTGGTACCTGCACCTCTTCGACTCCAGCCAGCCCGACCTGGACTGGACCAACCCCGAGGTCGTCGCCGAGTTCGAGGACGTCCTGCGGTTCTGGCTGGACCGTGGGGTCGACGGGTTCCGCATCGACGTCGCCCACGGGCTGGTCAAGGCCGAGGGCCTGCCCGAGTGGGACCACGACCAGGCCCTCCTGAACGGCTCCGCCGCCACCGGCGAGCGTCCCCCGATGTGGGACCAGGAGGGCGTGCACGAGGTCTACCGCGGCTGGCGTCGCGTCCTGGACGCCTACCCGGGTGACCGGATGCTCGTCGCGGAGGCGTGGGTCACCCCGCCGGAGCGTCTCGCGCGCTACCTGCGCAGCGACGAGATGCACCAGGCCTTCAACTTCGACTACCTCCGGGCCCCGTGGCGCGCGACGGAACTCCGTGCCGTCATCACCTCGACGCTGGCCGCCCACGAGACCGTCGGCGCCCCGGCGACCTGGGTCCTCTCCAACCACGACGTGGTCCGGCACGCCAGCCGCCTCGGCTACCCCGCCGGGCAGGAACCCACCAGCGGTGTCGGTCCCGACGACCCGCAACCGGACGCCGAGCTCGGTCTGCGCCGGGCCCGCGCGGCGACGACGTTCATGCTCGCCCTGCCGGGCGGCGCCTACGTCTACCAGGGTGAGGAACTCGGTCTGCCGGAGGTGACGACGTTGCCGGCCGAGGTCCGTCAGGACCCCTCGTTCGCCCGGACGAACGGCGAGGACACCGGCCGCGACGGGTGCCGGGTCCCGATCCCCTGGGAGGGCGGGGAACCGTCCTACGGTTTCGGCCCGGGCCCGGCCAGCTGGCTGCCGCAGCCGGAACTCTGGGGCCGGTTGTCCGTCGCCGCCCAGACGGGTGTCACCGGGTCGACGCTGGAGCTCTACCGCACGCTGATCGCCCTGCGCCGGGAACTCCACCTCGGGCGCGGCACCCTGCGCTGGGACGAGATCGACGGCGGCGACGTGCTCGCCTACACCAGCGCCGACGTCCTCGTCGTGGCGAACCTCGGCCCGGACCCCGTCGCCGTGCCCGCCGGGGCCACCCTGCTGGTGGCCAGCGGCGACCTCGACGCCGGCCGCGTCCCCACCGACACCGCCGCCTGGTTCCGCCTCCCCTGACGGGAGTCGTCAGGTCAGGGTCGGACCAGGACCTTCCCCACGGCCTCGCCGGAGTCCAGGCGCGCGAACGCGTCCCGGGCGTCGGCGAGGGCGTGGACGGAGTCGATCTCGGGTTCCAGACCGGCGGTGACGCAGAACTGCAGCAGGCGCTCGAACTCGTCACGGGTGCCCATCGTGGAACCCAGGACCCGCAGCTGCTTGAAGAACACGTTCTCCAGCATCGCCGGGGCGTCACCGCCGGTGGTGGCGCCGGACACGACGACGCAGCCACCGGGCTTCAGCGCCTGGACGGAGTGCTTCCAGGTCGCCCTGCCGACCGTCTCGAACACCGCGTCGACCCGGCCGGGCAACCGCTCCCCGCTCGCGAACGTCGCCGCCGCCCCCCAGGAACGGGCCTTCTCGAGCCGTTCCGGGGTGCGCCCGGTCACCCAGACCCGGAGTCCCGCAGCGGATCCCAGGGTGATGAGCGCGTTGGAGACCCCGCCGGCGGCCCCCTGGACCAGCACCGTCTGGCCGGGGACGGCCCGCGCCTGGGTGAACAGCATCCGGTAGGCCGTGAGCCACGCCACCCCCAGCGACGCGGCCCGTTCGACGCTCCACCCGGCGGGTTGCGGCAGCACGTTGCGGCGCGGGACCCAGACGTGCTCGGCGAGGGTGCCGGGGTGGAGTTCGGAGAGCAGCGTCCGCCGCGGGTCGAGGGTCTCGTCACCCCTGTACGTCGCGTGGTCCTCGTCGGAGACGACCGCGTGCACGATGACCTCGGAACCGTCGTCGAGCGTCCCCGCGGCGTCGCAGCCCAGGACCATCGGCAGTCGCTCGGGCGGCAACCCGACCCCGCGCAGGCTCCACAGGTCGTGCCGGTTGAGGGCGGCCGCCGCCACGGTGACGCGTACCCAGCCCGGTGGGGCCTCGGCGGCCGGGGCGTCGGCCACCTCCAGCGCGGACAACGGGTCGTCTGACCCCGGTTCGAGGGCGCGGACGGCGCGGGCGGCGAGCACGCGCCGACGCTACCCCCGCTCCCGGTAGCGTGCCCGGGTGACCACCAGTCCCCTGCTGCCCGTGCTCGACGTCCAGCCGGCCGACGACGCACTGGACGTGTTCACCGGCCCGAACCTCCCGCACTGGCGCGCCCGGTTGTTCGGCGGGCAGGTGCTGGGGCAGGTGGCCGTCGCGGCCGGCCGCACCGTCGGTGCGGACCGGCGGCTGCACTCGCTGCACGCCTACTTCCTGCGTCCCGGCGACCCGGACGTCGCGGTCGCGTTCTCGGTGGAGCGCCTGCGCGACGGGCGGTCCTTCTCGGCCCGCCGGGTCCAGGCCACCCAGAACGGGGTGCCGATCCTCTCCGGGATCACCTCCTTCCAGACCGCCTCGGAGGGGCTGGAGCACTTCGAACCCGCCCCCGACGTCCCCGAGCCCGAGGACCTGCGCAGCGACTACGAGATCCTGGACGCGGTCGACGACCCGCGCGCCCGCCAGATCGGCCGCGGCCGCCACGTCGAGATCCGCCACGTCGAACCGGCGCTGTACGGGAGCGCCGACCCGCAGCGCCGGGCGCACCAGTCGGTGTGGTTCCGCCTCGACGCGCCCCTGCCGGGCGAGGACCTGCTGCACCGGGGCGCGCTGGCCTACGCCAGCGACCTCAGCGTGCTGGAACCGGTGCTGCGCCGGCACGGGCTGGCCTGGTCGAGCCCGGGGACGAGCGTGGCGAGCCTCGACCACGCGATGTGGTGGCACCGCCCCGCCCGCGCCGACGAGTGGCTCCTGTACGCGGTCGAGAGCCCGAACGCCTCCGGCGCGCGGGGTCTCTCGACGGGTCGGATGTACGACCGCGAGCGCCGGCTGGTCGCGACGGTCGCCCAGGAGGGCATGGTGCGGGTCCCGTCCGCGGGCTGACGTCGGGCGCTCGGGCCGGGGCCGGTGGCGGTGTGGCACCGTGTCGGCGTGCTGAGCGAGGAGACCTTCGAGGAACTGCTGACCCGCGTCCGCGCGGGGGCGGCCCAGCGCGAACGTGACCGCGAACTGCCCCGCGAACTCGTCCGCGAGCTCGCGGCGGCGGGGTTCCCGAACGCGCACGTCCCCGCGTCGGTCGGCGGCGAGGGGGCCTCGTTGGAGGTCCTCTTCGACCGGTTGATCCGGTTGGCCCGGGCCGACTGCAACGTCGCCCACGTCTTCCGCGGCCATCTCGCGTTCGTCGAGAAGCAGTACTTCGAGGCCGACCCGGGGGCGCGCGAGGGCTGGTGGAAGCGGGTGCTGGACGGTGACCTCGTCGGCAACGCCGTCTCGGAGGCCTCGACGACCTCGGACCTGTCCACCGTCCTGGAACGCACGCCGGAGGGTCTGCGGCTGCGGGGCCGGAAGTTCTACACGACGGGGTCGATCTACGCGGACTGGATCGACACCTCCGCCGCCTTCGAGGGCGACAGCGTCCAGGTCTTCGTCCCGACCGGCGCGAGCGGGGTCGAGGTCGTCGACGACTGGAAGGGTTTCGGGCAGCGCCTCACCGGCAGCGGCACGACGACGTTCACCGACGTCGTGATCGACCCCGGGCACGTGCGGCGGATCGACCCCGACGACGACGCGCAGACGTACATGCTCGGGTTCTTCCAGCTGGTGCTGCTGGCGGTGGTCGCGGGGATCGGCTTCGCCGCCCTGGACGACACCGTCGACTACGTCCGGGGCCGGCGGCGGATCTTCGGCTACGCCGGGGAGGCGCTGCCCCGTGAGCACCACCTGGTGCAGGCCGAGGTCGGTGCGCTCTCCAGCGCGGCGTCGGCGGCCCGGGCGATCGTCCTCGGCGCGGCCCGCACCCTGGACGCCGCGTTGAGCAGGCACCTCGCCGACGGGGACCACGACGTCCTGCTGCAGGCCCAGCTGGAGGTCTACCGCGCCCAGCAGGTCGTCCTGCCGCTGGTCGTCGACGCGACGGCGAACCTGTTCGAGGTGGGTGGTGCCTCCGCCGTCGACGTGGACCTCGGGCTGGACCGGCACTGGCGCAACGCCCGCACGATCGCGACCCACAACCCCGCGATCCACCGCCGCCGCGCCATCGGCGACCACGACCTCAACGGGACGGCGACGCGGCGGTACCTGCCGGCGGGCTGACGCGCGCGTCCGGGGGCCCGCAGGAGAGGGCCGAACGGGTGGCCCCACCTCAGCGGCACCGGCCGCGGCGCCGATCCACCACCGTGACCCCCCGCCGTCCCGACACGTTGTTCCGGGTGCACCTGATCGTCGCCACCCTGCTCTCCGTCCTGTGCGTGCTGCTGCCCGCCGGGATCGGCCACGACGCCCTGTACACGGTCGTCAGCTTCGGGTGCGTGGCGGTGATGGCCGCGGGGGTGCGGCGCCACGCCCCGCGGGCCGCCGGCGGCTGGTGGCTGGTCACGGCCGGCATCGGGGTGTGGGCCTGCGCCGACCTGCTGTGGGCCGCCTACACCTGGGTCCTGCACGTCTCGCCGTTCCCCTCGCCCGCCGACGTCCTGTACCTCACCAGCTACGTCCTCATCGCCGCCGGGTTCTGGCGCTTCGTGCGGGCCCGCGGCGGCGGCCGCGACCGCGAGGGCCTCATCGACTCGGCGATCTTCACCGTCGGCTTCGTCCTGGTCAGCTGGGTCCTGCTGATGCGTCCGGGGCTGGCGGCCGCGGAGGGGTCCCGCGTCGCCCAGGTGCTGGCCGCGGCCTACCCGCTGGGTGACGTGCTGCTGCTGGCCCTGCTGGTGCGTCTGCTCACGACGGGGGGCGCGCGCACGGTCGCGTTCCGCTGGCTGGTCGGCGCCAACGCGCTGCTGCTGGTGGCCGACTGCGCCTACCAGTACACGACGATGACCGGCGCGGACGCCCACGGGCTGATCACCCTGCCCTGGCTGCTGGGCTACGTCGCCTTCTCCGCGGCCGCCCTGCACCCCTCGATGCGCCGCCTCACCGACGTCGTGGACGGGGAGGGGGACACCCGCTTCACCCGCGGTCGCCTCACCGCCCTGACCCTGGCCAGCCTCGTCTCCCCGGGGATGCTGATGCTCCAGCTCGCGCTGGGCCTGGAGCTGGAGGCGTGGGCGGTGGCGCTGTCCTCGGTGGTGCTGTTCCTGCTCGTCGTGCTGCGCATGTCGGGGCTGCTGCGCCACCTGGAGGGGCAGACCGCCCGCCTCGCCGCCCTGGCCCGCACCGACGCCCTGACCGGGCTGCCGAACCGTCGCACCAGCGACGCGGAGCTGGAGCGCCTGCAGACCCGCGCCCGCGGGGAGGGTTCGACGCTGCACGTGGCGATCCTCGACCTGGACCGCTTCAAGTCCTTCAACGACACCTTCGGCCACCAGGCCGGCGACAGCCTGCTCGTCGCGGCCGCGGCCGGGTGGCGGACCGGTCTGGAGACCGCGCACGCCGCCGTCGGCCCCGGCCGGGCGGCGATGCTGGGCCGCTGGGGCGGGGAGGAGTTCGTGCTGCTGCTGCTGGGTCACGACCCCGACGCGGCGCTCGCCCTCGTCGACGGCCTGCGCGGGCTCACCCCGGCGGGGCAGACGTTCTCGGCCGGGGTGGCGCGCTGGGACGGGCTGGAGAGCCCGGCGGAGCTGTTCGCCCGCGCCGACACCGCGCTCTACGCGGCCAAGGAGGGTGGGCGGGACCGGGTCGTCGCCGCCGCACCCCCCTCGCCGGTGGAGGTTCCCGTCAGTCGCGGGTGAGCTTGCGGTACGTCACGCGGTGCGGGCGCGCGGCGTCCGGCCCGAGGCGGGAGACCTTGTTCTCCTCGTAGCCGGCGAAGTTCCCCTCGAACCAGTACCAGTTCCCCGGGTTCTCCTCGGTGCCCTCGTAGGCCAGGATGTGGGTCGTCACCCGGTCGAGGAACCAGCGGTCGTGGCTCACGACGACGGCGCACCCGGGGAACTCCAGCAGGGCGTTCTCGAGCGACCCCAGGGTCTCGACGTCGAGGTCGTTGGTGGGTTCGTCGAGGAGCAGGACGTTGCCGCCCTCCTTGAGCGTCAGCGCCAGGTTGAGGCGGTTGCGCTCCCCGCCGGAGAGGACGCCGGCCGGCTTCTGCTGGTCCGGGCCCTTGAAGCCGAACGCCGAGACGTAGGCCCGCGAGGGCATCTCCTGGTTGCCGACCTGGATGTAGTCCAGGCCGTCGGAAACGGTCTCCCACAGCGACTTCGACGCGTCCAGGCCACCGCGGGACTGGTCGACGTAGGACAGCTTGACCGTCTCGCCGATCTTGAGGTCGCCGGAGTCGAGGTCCTCGAGGCCGACGATGGTCTTGAACAACGTCGTCTTCCCGACGCCGTTGGGCCCGATGACGCCGACGATGCCGTTGCGCGGCAACGAGAAGGACAGACCCTCGATGAGGGTGCGGTCACCGAAGGACTTCTTGAGGTCCTTCGCCTCGATGACGACCTGACCCAGCCGGGGACCGGCGGGGATCTGGATCTCCTCGAAGTCGAGCTTGCGCGTGCGCTCGGCCTCGGCGGCCATCTCCTCGTAGCGGTTCAGGCGCGCCTTGGACTTGGTCTGGCGGCCCTTGGCGTTGGAGCGGACCCACTCGAGCTCGTCCTTGAGGCGCTTGGCCAGCTTGAGGTCCTTCTTGCCCTGGACCTCCATGCGGGACTGCTTCTTCTCCAGGTAGGTGGAGTAGTTGCCCTCGTAGGGGTAGGCGCGGCCGCGGTCGAGCTCGAGGATCCACTGCGCGACGTTGTCCAGGAAGTAGCGGTCGTGGGTCACGGCCAGCACGGCACCGGGGTACTTCGCGAGGTGCTGCTCCAGCCAGGTCACCGACTCGGCGTCGAGGTGGTTGGTCGGTTCGTCGAGCAGCAGCAGGTCGGGCTGCTCGAGCAGCAGCTTGCACAGGGCGACGCGACGCTTCTCCCCCCCGGAGAGGACCGAGACGTCGGAGTCGCCGGGCGGGCAGCGCAGCGCGTCCATGGCCTGCTCGAGCTGGGAGTCCATGTCCCACGCGTTGGCGTGGTCGAGCTCCTCCTGCAGCTGGCCCATCTCCGACATGAGGGCGTCGAAGTCGGCGTCGGGGTCCTCGAAGAGACCGGTGATCTCGTTGTAGCGGTCCATCTTGACCTTGAGCTCGCCGAGACCGTCCTGGACGTTCTGCAGCACGGTCTTGGTCTCGTCGAGGGCCGGCTCCTGCATGAGGATGCCGACGCTGTAGCCCGGCGAGAGGCGGGCCTCGCCGTTGGAGGGCTGGTCGAGCCCCGCCATGATCTTCAGCACGCTCGACTTGCCCGCACCGTTGGGGCCGACGACCCCGATCTTCGCGCCGGGGAAGAACGACATCGAGACGTCGTCGAGGATGACCTTGTCCCCGTGCGCCTTGCGAGCCTTGGACATCACGTAGATGAATTCCGCCACGGGCCCCAGGCTAGTCGCTCGCCACGTCCCCGCCGCCACCCACGGCCCGGATCGTCCAGCCCGCCGTGGTCGAGGCCCCCGGGGCCAGGCCGATGAGGTCGCGGCCGGAACGGAACGCGTCCGGCGGGCAGGTCAGGGGTTCGACGGCGAGCGCGGCGCGGTGGGCTGCTCCCGTGGAGAGGTCGGCGGAGTAGACGTGGACCCAGGGGCAGCGGTGATCGAGGACGAGCTCGGCGCCCCGGCCCCCGGCGTCGGTGACCCGGACCCGCACGCGGCCGTCGGGCCCCGCCCGCAGCCCCGTGAAGGACCGGTCGAGGACGACGTCACCCACGGGCCGCCGCGCTCGGAAGTCGAGCGCGCCGGCGACGGCGATGTCCCCCACCGGCAGCCGGCGCTCGTCGGTCGTGAGCACACGCTCGGCGGGGACCTCGAGGAACCAGGCGTCCAGCGCCCGCTCCCCCGGCGGCCCCGCCAGCAGGTACGGGTGTCCGCCCACCCCGAAGGGCGCGGGAGAGCCGCTGCGGTTGACGGCCGTGACCTCCTGGCGCAGCCCGGACTCCCCGAGGGTGAGGTCGACCGACAGGTCGATGCGCCAGGGGTAGCCCGGCCGGGGCTCGATCGTCGTGGTGAGCCGCACGTGGTCCGGCGCGGTCCGGGCGCCCTCGAAGTCCGACCACGCGACGAGGCCGTGCGTGGCGTTGCCCAGGTCGACCTCGTTCACGTCGAGCTGGTGCGTCGCACCCCCGAAGACGTAGCGACCGTCGCCGACCCGGTTGGGCCAGGGCGCCAGCAGCGCGCCCGACATCGCCGGCCGCACCTGGGCCGCCTCGAAGGGCAGGACGAGGTCGCGACCCCGGGACGTCAGCCGGCGCAGCGTCGCCCCGACGCTCACCACGTGGGCCTCGTACCCGGCGGCCACCAGGTGGAACGCCCGTCCCGGGACGCTCACCACCCGTCCCCGTCCTCCCGCGCGAAGAGCAGGAGGTCCGGGAGGCTGGTGGCGAAGTAGTCGGTGGCGCCGTCGGCGCCCACGGCCGCCGGGGCCGGGTGGAGGGGGCGGGCCTCGCCGAGCGAGGTCGGGGGGTCCCCGGGGTCCACGCCGAGCGCGGCGGCGGTCGCGTCCCAGGCGGCGACGACCCGGCCCTCGCCGCCCTCCCAGGGGTGGAACGGGCGGGTGGAGAGGATCTCGCGGGCCCGCGCCGCGAACCCCTGGTCGAGCAGCAGGGCGACGTAGTCCACCGTCAGGTCGTCGCGGGTCAGGACGAGGTCCTCGACCGGTCGCAGGCGCGCGAAGCGCTGCGCGGGGTCGTGGCCGAGCCGGACGGCCAGCTGGTCCTGCTCGTAGCGCAGCCGCGCGTCCGCACCGGAGACCTCGACCGCCGCTGCGTAGCGCGCCCAGGCGCGCTCGTCGTCGTGGGAGACGTTGTGGGCGGCGAGGCCCGCGTTGCGCAGCAGGACGGGGTGACGCATCCCCCGGGCGACGCACGTCTCCCAGAGTTCCGTCGCCTCGACCCGACGACCGTGGGCGTAGAGCAGGTTCCCCAGCAGGAACCCCGCGGTGGTGTCCGCGGGATCGGCGTCGAGGGCGGCGAGCAGGACGTCGTGCGCGTCGAGGCCGGCGGGGAAGGCCAGGGTCGGGTCGCTGCGCCGGGCCCGCTCGCGGGCCGCCGCCGCCTGCACCGGGGAGCCGAGTTCCTCGTGGACGACCGCGGCCGTGTACTCCGCGACGGGCCGGAAGTTCCCGGCGGCACCGGCGGGGACCGCGGCGACGCGCTCGAGCAACCGCAGGGCCTGCCCGCGCTCGCCGGCCGCGCGCAGGTCGAGCGCGACGTCCAGGAGCAGACCCGCGTCGTCGGCGAGCTCGCGCTGGTCCAGGAAGCGCAGCGTCGCGTCCAGCGGGTCCACCGCGAGCGCGGCCCGCAGCACCTCGGCCGCACCCCGGTGGTTCCCGCTCCGACGCCAGAGCAGCACCCGCACCGCGATCCGCCGGGTGTCGTGACCGACCACGCCGTCCAGGGTGTCCAGGACGCGCAGCGCGGCGCGGTCACGACCCCGGCGCGCCAGCGACCGGGCGAGTTCCAGACCCGCCGCCGCGGCCCAGGTGCCGTCCCAGCCGGCCTTCCCGAACGCCCGTTCGGCGTCCTCGACCCGGCCGAGCCGGGCCAGCACCAGACCGTGCAGGTAGTACGCCTCGGCGTCGAGGGGGTTGGCGTTGCGGCGGGTGAGGCGGCGCAACGCCGTCTCCACCCCCCGCCGCGCCGTCTCGTAGGACCCGGCGCGGTAGGCCCGGTCGGCCAGGGCGAGGTTCGTCCGGACGTCGCCGGGATCGCGACGCAACGCCTCGCGCCAGTACGGCACCGGCGACCGCGTCGGGTGGCGGTACTGGCTGAGGTGCAGGCCGGTGAGGAACAACTCCTCCACCGACCCCGTCGCCTCGGGAGCGGGAGGTTCCTCCGCGACCTCGGGTTCGCCGGCGTCCGCCTCGACCTCGCCCCCCTGGACCGGAGCCCAGCGCACGAGGACGCGACCGGCCGCGTCGAGGAGTTCCACCCCGAGCCCCCCGCCGGACCCTGCCCAGGTCAGCTCCGCGGGAACCCCCGGCACCAGGTCCGCCGTCCGCGCGGCGACGACCTCGCCGTCCCGCAGGATCCGGAGTTCGGCGGCGGGCCGGGGCGAGGTGACCGCGCAGCGCGCCACCACCGCGGAACCCCGCTCGACGTGCACCGCGGCGTCGGGCGTGGCCTGGTGCACGACGCCGACGGCCGGGACGGGGTACCAGTGCTGCACGAACGTCTTCGTCTCCCCCGGCAGCAACCAGCTGAAGTCGGGTTGGTTGTCGGTGTAGACCCCGGCCATGAGTTCCACGTAGGGACCGCCGTCGTCGCTCAGCTGCGCGTCCCAGGCGTGCCCGAACGGTGCGTCGCCCCAGGTCCACTGCTTCTTCCCGGGGGAGATCCGCCGCTCGGCCCAGTGCACGAAACCCGCCCCGGCGGCGTGGTCGTACCCGCCGAAGAAGTCGCCCTGGGAGTCGATGACCATGTACGAGGTGGGGACGGGGATGTTGCGGTAGAAGTCGATCCGGTCGGCGCCGGGTTCCTCGCGGGCCCGCTGCGGGTAGTCGACCCCGTAGTAGGGGCGATCGGCCCGCGGGAACGCGGTGACCGCCCGCCGGGCGTGGTCGGCGACGTGGCGGACGTCTTCGGGGAAGAACGACTGGAACTCCTCGTGCACGCGGGCCGCGACGTTGGCCCACCACAGGAACGACTGCCGTTCGCTGGTCCGGTTGTGCAACCGCACCGCGAGTTCCACGACGGAGCTGTCCCGGCGCAACCGCACCCCGTGCTGGGCGGCCATGCGGTGGAACGGGTCGTGGTCACCGCACCAGACGGTGACGGTCCCGTCCTCGTCGTGCTCGATCGTCGTCTCGACCGGGAGGTAGGTGCCGGGCCGGTGGTGCTGCGGCCAGTTGAACTCGACCCCGCCGCTGATCCACGGCCCACCGAGCCCGACGAGCGCGGGTTTGACCACGTCGTTGCGGTAGAAGAAGTCGTACCCGGTGACCTTGTCGTGGCCGACGTGGATCCGGCCGCCGAGTTCGGGCAGCACCACCAGCCGCACGTAGCGGTTCTCCAGGTGGACCGCCTGCCACTCCCGGTCCACGCCCTCGTCGGCGACGTGCTCCACGAACGGCAGCGGGTACACCGTGCCGCTGGAGCCCTGGTAGACGCGGCGGTCGAGGTACATCGGGAACGGGCTGGGTCCACCCGCCTCGTAGGTCCGGATGGTCAGGGGCGCGTTCCACGCCACGGCCGAGCCCGCCGCCAGTTCCGGCTGCAGCTCGTCGGGGACCTCGGGCAGGGTGATGGCCGGGACTGCTCTCTGCTCCACGGTCGAGCACGCTAGGCCGGGCCACGACGCCGGCGCCATGGCCCGATCGACGGTGGGCATGGACGAACCACCGGACGGCGGCTCGCTTGACCCCGGCCGGGGAACCGCGTTGCATGGCCGGATGGACGAAGTGGTTCCGGTGCGCGACGGTTTCGCCGGGCAGCGGATGTTCGTCCTCCCCCGGCCCGTCGTGCGGGAGGCGACGACCCGCCCCGTGACGGACCGGCTGCTGGTCACCGACGCCGGGTTCTTCCCCCGCGCCGCCGACCACGGCCGCAGCCGCCCGCAGGGTGCCCGTCAGCACGTCGTGCTCTTCTGCACCGACGGTGCGGGCTGGTGCCGCACCCCGCAGGGTTCCCACCCCGTGCACCGCGGCGACGCCGTCCTGCTGCGCGCCGGGGTCGCCCACGAGTACGGGGCCGACCGCGAGGACCCGTGGACGTTGTGGTGGATGCACGTCACGGGCCCCGACGCCGACGACCTGCTGACCGCGGCGGCCTCCGCGGCGGGCGGTCCGGTCTCGCACCTGCGCGACCCCGGTGCGCTGACGAGCCTGGTGTCGGGAGTGCTGGACGCCCTCGACACCGGGACGGCCGGGGGGCTCGTCCAGGCCTCGGGGGCCGCGTTCCACGCGCTCACGCAGGTGATCGCCACCGGGCGCCGGCCCCGCGGCCCCGCGCTGAGCCCGGTGGAACGGGCCGTCGAGCACCTGCGGGCGACCACGCCGCGCCGGACCCCCGTCGACGCCCTCGCGGCGATGGTCGGGCTCAGTCCCTCGCAGCTGGGAACCCTGTTCCGCCAGCACGTCGGGACCTCCCCGCTGCGCTACCAGAGCGACCTGCGGATGGCGCGCGCCCGCGAACTGCTCGACGGCACGTCGCTGAGCGTGGCGGAGGTCGCGACCGCCTGCGGCTACGACGACGGGTTGTACTTCTCCCGCCAGTTCAGCCGGACCCACGGCCAGTCGCCGACGGCGTTCCGCGCCCGGACCGCGTGAGCGTTTCGTCCATCCCCGGCGCGGGATCACCCATGGTTCCCCACCGGGGCGCGCACCTAGCCTGAGCCGTCATGGACGCCGACGTCGCGCACCCCACCCGCACCCTGCGCGCCGGGAGGCCCGCGGACGTCCGCCGGGAGCACCTCCCGCTGGGGGAACCCGCCGGCACCCCGGACCGCATCGAGGTCACCAGCGGCCGGCTCGAACGGGGCGGCAGGCCGTGGTTCCCCGTGACGGGCGAGGTCCACTTCTCCCGCGTGCCGCGGGAACGCTGGTCCGAGGTCCTGGGCCACGCCCGGGCCGGCGGGCTGACCTCGGTGGCCACCTACGTGTTCTGGAACGCCCACGAACCCGCCCCCGGGGACTTCCGCTGGGACGGCGACCTCGACCTGCGCGCCTTCGTGGTGACCGCGGCCGGGAACGGCCTGGACGTCGTGCTGCGGCTGGGCCCGTGGGCCCACGGCGAGTCCCGGCACGGCGGGTTCCCGGACTGGCTGGTGGCCCGTGACCTGGCGACCCGGACGAACGACCCGGCCTACCTCGAGCTCGCCCGCCGCTTCTACGCCGAGACCACCGCCCAGGTCGCCGACCTGACCCACGCGTCCGGGGGCCCGGTCGTGGCCGTCCAGATCGACAACGAGCTCTACGACCAGCCGGAGCACCTGGCCCGGTTGCGCGAGACCGCCGAGGAGCTCGGGCTCCGGGTGCCGGTCTGGACCGCGACCGGCTGGGGCGGGGCGCAGGTCCCGGACACGCTGCTCCCGGTCTACGGCGCCTACGCCGACGGGTTCTGGGAGGAGGCCGGCACCGACTGGCCGGCCTACGGCCGCCTGCACTTCCGCTACACCGAGGACCGCGACGACCTCAGCGTCGGGGCCGACGTGCGGGCCGCCCTGGACGGGGTCACCTCCGCGGCGGTGGCGCGCACGGACGACACCGCGTTCCCCTTCGCCACCTGCGAACTCGGCGGCGGCATGCACGTCGCGTACCACCGGCGACCGCTCGTCACCCCCGAGGACGTCGCCGCACTGGCCCTGGCGAAGATCGGCAGCGGCTCGGTCTGGCAGGGGTACTACGTCTACGCCGGGGGCACCCAGCGGACCGGGGTGGAGGGGACCCAGCAGGAGTCCCACGCCACCGGGTACCCCAACGACGTCCCCACCCGCAGCTACGACTTCGCCGCCCCGATCGGTGAGCACGGGCAGGTCCGCCGGCACCACCACCTGCTGCGCCGCCAGCACCTGTGGCTCGCCGAGGACGGTCCGGCCCTGGCCACGATGCCCACCGTCGTCGGCGGCGGCAGCGACGACCCCGCGGAACTGCGCTGGGCGGTGCGTTCCGACGGCCGGCGCGGGTACGTGTTCGTCACCACCTACCAACCGGCGCGCCGACCCCTCGCGGCGCAGCCCGGGGTCCGGTTCACCGTGGAGTTCGACGACGGCGCGGTGACCCTGCCCAGCCGCCCGGTCGACCTGCCCGCCGGGGTGTCGGTGGCGTGGCCGGTCCGCTACCCCCTCACCGACGGGCTCGTCCTGCGCAGCGCCACCGCGCAGGTCCTCACCCGGACCACCGTGGCCGAGCAGGAGTTCGTGGTCCTCGTCGCCACCGACGGGGTTCCCGTCGAACTCGTCCTCGAGGGGCGGCCGGCGGTGTCCGGGACCGCCCGCGCGCAGTTGCGGGATGGCGCGACCGTCGTCGCGCTCACCCGGGAGCCCGGTCCCTCGTGCGTCGTCGAACTCCCCGGGGTGCGGGTGGTGGTGCTCGACGAGGCCACCGCGAACCGCCTCTACGCCCTCGACCTGGACGGCGCGCGGCGCCTCGTCCTCAGCGACGCCCCGCTCTACGCGGGCGAGGGTGGGCTCGTCCTGCACACCGACCGGGACGCGATCACGCTCTCGGTCCTGACGGGCCGGGCGGAGGACCCGTGGTCCACGCGGACGGTGGCGGTGGCCGGCAGCGGCACGGTGACCCTGCTGCGCGACCTGCACCCGATCGCCCCGGCCCCGCCCGCGCCCCGTCGCGGCGGGCCGGCGGACCG
The DNA here is from genome assembly GCF_042674865.1 of Kineococcus sp. GCM10028916. Lineage (NCBI taxonomy): Bacteria > Bacillati > Actinomycetota > Actinomycetes > Kineosporiales > Kineosporiaceae > Kineococcus > Kineococcus sp. GCM10028916. The sequence goes on from NZ_JBHTFM010000016.1 coordinate 517,816, forward strand.
GCTCAGCGCCCCCACCGACTTCTCCGGCGCGGCCCGGGTCCACGTGGACGTCCCGCCGGAACTCCTCACCGGGACCGACCGGGTGCTGCTGCGCGTGGACTGGACCGGTGACGTCGGCCGGGCCGTGGTCGACGGGGTCGTGGTCAGCGACCACTTCTGGCACGGCCGGGTGTGGGAACTCGACCTGACCCCGTGGCGGGACGCGGTGAGCCGCGACGGCCTCGACCTGAAACTCCTGCCGTGGCGCGTGGCGACGGGGGTGTTCGTGGACCCGTCCGTGCGCGACGTGCCGGACGGTGTCCACGTCCGTTCCGTCGAGGTCGTGCGGATCGCGCGGGTGGTCGTGGCCACCGGGGTTTCGTCCATGGTCTGAGTCGGATCACCCATGGTTGCGGGAACTCCGCGCGACGTAGCGTCACGGCGTGGGCGGACGACGACGTCGGACCCACGGCGTGGTCCCCCGTGACACCCACCCCCGAGTCGACGAGGACGCGATGCAGACCCGATGGCCCCAGCCCACCCCCTCCCGCCGGACCTTCCTGGCCGGTGCCGGACTCGCCGCGACGGGTTCCCTCGCCGGCTGCGCGGACGCGGCCTATGGCCCCGCGGCCTCGTCCGGCGCCGTGGACCTGCAGATGTGGACCCACGACCCCGGGTACGTGAAGACGTTCACCGAGTCCGCCGCGGAACTCTCGACGACGTCCCCGTTCCGCTACGACGTCCAGGTCACCCAGAGCGCCGCCGGCGACGTCATGACCCGGTTCGTCAACCAGGCGATCGTCGGCAAGGGCACCCCGGACCTCACGGGCATCGAGGTCGGTCAGTTCAACCGCGTCATGCGCAGCGGCGTCGCCGGCGACATCCTCGTGGACTGGACCGACGACCTCGAGCAGTACGGCGACGACCTGCTGCGCCGACAGCCCTACTCCGTCGACGGGGGTGTCTACGCGATCGAGTCCGACACCTGCCTGAGCATCTACTGGTACCGCGAGGACGAGTTCGCGAAGAACGGTCTCCCGACCGATGTCGACACCTGGGAGGACCTCCTCGAGGTCGGCGCGGCGCTGCACCGCAGGACCGGGCAGTCGCTGGCCATGGTCGGGACCGGCACCCCGGGCGACACCGCGAACTCCCTGCTGCAGTGGCTGCTGCAACGCGGGGGCGGGTTCTTCGACGAGGACGGGAAGCTCGTCCTGGATTCCCCCGAGGCCGTGGAGACGGTCGACTGGATGGCCCGCGGCGTCGCCAGCGGGGCGCTCATCAACCTCCCCGACGCCTACGGCGCCCCGTTGGCGGCGGCGTTGAAGCAGGGGCAGCTGATCGGGACGTTCATGCCGAACTGGTACAACGCCTACGGCCTGCAGGCCAACGTCCCGGACCAGAAGGGGTTGTGGCGCATGCGCGTCGCCCCCCGCTTCGCCGGCGGCGGGCACATCGCCTCCAGTTCCGGCGGCACCGGGTTCGCCGTCACCAAGGACAAGGTCAACACCGAGGCGGCGAAGGAACTCCTCACCGCCACCTACCTCACTCGTGAGGGACAACTGCTGCGCTACAAGGCGGCCGGCTACCTGCCGACCTTCCGGTCCCTCTACTCCGACCCCGAACTGCTCGCCATCGAGGACGACTACCTCGGGGGTCAGCGCGTGTTCGAGGTCCTCGGCGAGGCCGCCACCGACCTCCCCGCGTTCTACCAGAGCCCGAACTACGCGATCCTCCAGTCCGCGCTCGCCGGGCCCGTCCAGGCCGCGATCCGCGGGCGCACCACCGCCTCGCAGGCCATCGCGGACTCCGTCGAGAACTACCGGAAGCAGGCCCGGGAATGACCACCACGACCGCCCCGCGCACCACGACCGTCACCCCCACCACCACGGGCGCGACCCCCAGCCGGGCCCCCTACGTCTTCATCTCCCCGTTCTTCGTCCTCTACGGCCTCTTCATGATCGTCCCGATCGGGGTCGGGGCCTACCTCAGCCTCACCGACTGGGCCGGCATCGGCAGTCCGACCTTCGTCGGGCTGCAGAACTACCGCTGGCTGTTCACCGACACCAGCTTCTGGACCGCCGTCGGGAACACCGCGATCTACGTCGCCGTCAGCATGCTGGTCGTCCTCCCGCTGGCCCTGCTCATCGCCCAGGCGCTCAACGCCCGCGGACTGCGCGGACGCGACCTGTTCCGGCTGTCCTACTTCACCCCGGTCGTGCTCTCGCCCATCGTCATCGCCCTGGTCTTCACCCTGTTCTACGACCGGGAGTTCGGCCTGTTCAACGCCTTCTTCCGCGGCGTCTTCGGCTGGGGCGGCATCGACTGGCTCGGCGACCCGTCGTGGGCGAAGCTCAGCGTCGTCCTGCTCGTCGTCTGGAAGTGGACGGGCTACATGACCATCTTCTTCCTCGCCGGTCTGCAGAACGTCCCCCGCGAACTCTACGAAGCGGCGGCCCTCGACGGTTCCGGACCGGTCCGGACGTTCTTCGCCGTCACCCTGCCCGTGCTGCGACCGGTCACCGCGTTCGTCGCGGTCACGACCCTGGTGAGCAGCGCCCAGATCTTCGAGGAGCCGTACCTGCTGACCCAGGGCGGTCCGGGCGAGTCGACGCTCTCGGTCGCCCAGTTCATCTTCCGCGCCGCGTTCGAACGCCAGCAGATGGGCTACGCCGCGGCCGCGGGCGTCGTCATGTTCGTCCTGGTGTTCGCGCTGGGCCGCACGGCCAACCGAGTCTTCGGAGTGGGAGGTACCCGGTGAGCACCACCGTCCAGCAGGACCCGGCGCTCCGCGCGCCGTCGCCCCGCCCGCAGCGGACCCGCCGACCGCTCACCCCCGGCCGGGTCGCGCTCTACGTCGTCCTCGTCGTCCTCGTGGCCGTCTTCGTGTTCCCGCTGCTGTGGGCGCTGTCGGCCTCGTTCAAGGCCCGGGGTGACATCTTCGGCTACCCGCCGTCGTTGCTGCCCTCCCCCGCCACCCTGGAGAACTACCGCAACCTGCTCTCGACCCAGCCGTTCTGGTCCTGGTTCGCGACCTCGACGCTGGTCGCGGTGCTGTCCACGGTCGTGGCCGTCTTCGTCTGCGCCCTGGCGGGGTTCGGCTTCGCCAAGTACGAGTTCCGCGGCAAGCGGATCCTCTTCGACGTCATGTTCAGCTCGCTGGCCGTGCCGTTCGCGGTGATCGTCGTCCCGCTGTTCATCGTGCTGGTCAAGAGCGGTGTCACCGAACCCCTCGTCACCCTGATCGTCCCGTGGGTCGCCCCGGCCTTCGGCATCTTCATGATGCGCCAGTTCATCGAGCAGAGCGTCCCGGACGAGATCCTCGAGTCCGCGCGCCTCGACGGCTGCTCGGAGTTCCGCACCTTCCTGCAGATGGTCCTGCCGCTGATGCGCCCGGCGCTCGGTGCGCTGGCGGTGTGGAACTTCCTGAACAGCTACAACAGCTTCATCTGGCCCCTGGTCATCGTCTCCGACCCCGACCGGTTCACCCTCCCGCTGGGCATCCAGGCCCTCTACGGCGCGCAGAGCCACCAGATCGACATGGTCATCGCGGCCTCGGTCCTGGCCGCGATCCCCAGCCTCGTCGTGTTCGTGCTGCTGCGCAGGCAACTGCTCGAGGGGCTGACCGCCGGTGCGGTCAAGAGCTGACGACCCACCACCGATCGGAGGACCCACGATGCCCGACGACGTACCCGATCACCACGTCCTCGACCTGAGCGGCCCCTGGCGCACGGCCCTCGACCCGGACGGGGTCGGTGAGCACGAACGCTGGTACCGCCCCGCGGTCCTGGACGCCGTCGCGACCCGGGACCTCACGTTGCCGGGCTCCGTCCAGGAGCAGGGGTTCGGCGATCCCGTCACCCTCGAGACCCCCTGGACGGGTCTCGTCGTCGACCGGTCCTTCTACGAGGACGAGAGGTACGCGCCCTACCGCGAGGACGGGAACGTCTCGGTCCCCTTCTGGTTGCAACCGCACACGTACTACCGCGGGGCGGTGTGGTTCCAGCGCACCGTCGACGTCCCCCCGGACTGGGCCGGGCGGCGGGTCGTCCTCCACCTGGAGCGGGTGCACTGGGAGTCCGTCGTCTGGCTCGACGACCGCCGGACGGGTCCGCAGCGCAGCCTCTCGACCCCGCACCGCCACGACCTCGGCGAGCTGCAACCCGGTCGGCACGTGCTGACCCTGCGGATCGACAACCGCACCGTCGTCGACGTCGGCCCGAACGCCCACAGCGTCAGCGACCACACCCAGGGGAACTGGAACGGGGTCGTCGGGGAACTCCGCCTCGAGGCGGTCCCATCCGTGACGATCCGGCGCGTCACCGTCGTCCCCGACGTCGCGCGCCGCAGCGCCCGCGTCCGGGTCGACCTGGCCGGCGGACCGCTCGGCGTCGGCCACGGGACGGTGATCGTCTCCGCACGGCGGTTCAACGTCCCCGGGGAGCACGTCCCGCCGCCCGTGACCGCGAGCTACGACTCCGACGGGGACCAGGAACTCACCGACCACCCCCGCGACCTCGGCGAACGCGGGATGACCGGCAGCGGTGGCCACCTCGACGTCGACCTGCCCCTCGGCGCGGACGCGCAGACCTGGGACGAGTTCCACCCGGCCCTCTACGAGGTGACCGTGGAACTGCTCGCGACGGTGCGCGACCGGCGGGACCACCACACGCGGCGCACCACCTTCGGCCTGCGCGAGGTGGGGGTGCGGGGGACGCAGGTCACCGTCAACGACCGGCCGACGTTCCTGCGCGGCACCCTGGAGTCCGCGGTGTGGCCGCTGACGGGGTACCCGCCCACCGCGGTGGAACCCTGGCGCCGGGTCCTGCGCACCGTTCGCGCGCACGGCCTGAACCTGGTCCGCTTCCACTCCTGGTGCCCCCCGGAGGCGGCCTTCACCGCCGCCGACCTCGAGGGCGTCCTCCTGCAGGTCGAGGGCCCGGTCTGGGCGAACCAGGGCGCCGCGCTCGGCGAGGGGCGCCCCGTCGACCGCTTCCTCCACGAGGAGACCGAACGCATCCTCGAGGCCTACGGGAACCACCCCTCGTTCGTGGCCATGGCGCACGGCAACGAACCGGCCGGGCGCGACGTGGAGTTCCTCGGCGCCTGGGTGGCGCACTTCCGGCGTCTCGATCCCCGCCGGCTCTGGACGAGTGCCGCCGGGTGGCCGGCGATCCCGGAGAACGACTTCGACAACGTGCCCGACCCCCGTCTGCACCGGTGGGAGGAGGGACTCGGTTCCCGGCTCAACGCCACCCCGCCGGAGACGGAGTCGGACCACTCCGCCTTCGTGACCGCGGGAGCGCGACCGGTCGTCAGCCACGAGGTCGGGCAGTGGTGCGCGTACCCGGACTTCCAGGAGGCCTCGAAGTACACGGGACTCATGCAGCCGAGGAACTCCGGGATCTTCGCCGACTTCCTGCGCCGGAGCGGGATGGCCGACCAGGCCGAGGAGTTCCTGCACGCGTCGGGTCGCCTGCAGCTGCTCTGCTACAAGGAGGAGGTCGAGACGGCGCTGCGGACTCCGGGTTTCGCGGGTTTCCACCTGCTGGGGCTCAACGACTTCCCGGGGCAGGGCACGGCCCCGGTCGGGGTCCTGGACGCGTTCTGGGACGAGAAGCCCTACGCCACCGCCGCGGAGTTCGCCCGGTTCTGCGGTCCCGTCGTGCCGCTGGCCCGCCTGCCCCGGCGGACCCTGCGCACCGACGAGGCGTTCTCCTTCGACGTCCAGGTGGCCCACTTCGGGCCGGGCGTCCTGGACGCGGAGGTCTCCTGGCGGGTGGAGGACACCGACGGTCCGGTGCTGGCCGGTGGGGTGCTGAGCCGGGGAGAGGTCCCCCACGGCAACGACGCGCGGCTGGGCACGGTGACGCTCGAGCCGGGGTGGAGCGAACGCACCCGCCAGGTGCGGCTGGTGGTCCGCGTCCGGGCGAGCGGTGGGACCGTCCACGAGAACGACTGGTCGCTGTGGGTCTACGCCCCCGCGCCCGCCCCGGAGCCGGAGGTGACCCGGACCGCCGACGTCGAGGAGGCGCTGCGCCTCACCGCCGCGGGAGCGACGGTGCTGCTGACCCCGGACCCGGCCCGGGTCCGCACGGAGGTCGAACTGGGTTTCACCCCCGTGTTCTGGAACACCGCGTGGACGCGGGACCAGGCTCCGCACACGCTGGGGATCACCCACGACCCGGGACACCCGCTCTTCGCGGGCTTCCCCTCGCAAGGACACACCGACTGGCAGTGGTGGGACCTGCTGCACGGCGCCAAGGCCCTCGTGCTGGACGGGCTGCCCGCGAGTCTGCGCCCGCTGGTGCAGCCCATCGACACCTGGTTCTCCGCCCGGCGCCTCGGGGTCCTGCTGGAGGCCCGGGTGGGGACGGGCCGGCTCGTCGTGTGCACGCTCACCCTCGACGACTCCCCCGCGGCCACGGCCTTCCGGCGTTCGCTGCTGTCCCACGTCGCCGGGGACGCCTTCGCCCCGGCGACGGAGCTCACCCCCGACGAGGTCCGCGCCGTGCTGGCACCCGTCTGACGCACGGGTGCCCTCGGACGTACCCTGTGGCCCGCGCCCACTCGCTAGGGTGGGCGCGCCGGCCACGACGGCGGCACCCGCGCTCGTAGCTCAACGGATAGAGCGACCGGTTTCTACCCGGTTGGTTGGGGGTTCGAGTCCCTCCGAGCGCACCCGCAGCGAGAGCCGCACCGTCCCCGGGGTCCGGCCGGTGACGTAGAGGCGCACCCCCTCCGCGTCGTGACCGCCCCGCAGGTACTCGTACTGCTCCCCGCCGGAGTAGCGGGCCGGCTGGGCGGGACCGTCCCCGCCGCCCGGGCCGATCTCCAGGACGTCGCTCCCCACGGACCAGCGGCAGCGCTCACCGGTGAGCCGGTAGGTGTCCGCCGACACCTGCTCGGCACCCTCCAGGGTGCCCCCCGGGCGCAGGGACAGTTCTAGCGCGAAGGACGTCGCGGCCCCGGCGGTACGCACGACCACCTCGACCCCGTCCGGGCCGGGCAGGACCTCGACCTCGGTGTCCAGCTCGACGGCGTCGACGGCACGCCGCTCGAAGGCCATCGCGGCGTGGAAGCGGCCCTCGTCCCCCAGGGGGTACGCGCCCAGGGGATCGTGGTCGGCCGCCGCCAGCGGCTGGTAGTAGCCGGCCCGCAACCGCTGACGCAGCACGTACCCGCCGCCGTCGCGGGGTTCCAGCGTCTCGCTGCGGAACGGCCCGAGCCCGAAGAAGTCGCTGGAGAGGCGCAGCGACTGCACGACGGCCGACCCGTGCCGGAAGCGCAGGAAGGTGGCGGTGTTGGCCGTTCCCGACCGGACGCTCTGCACCGCGGGCTGGTCGCTGCCGCCGAAGACGACGGTGCGGGTGCGGCCGCTCGCCTCGACCGCCAGGCCGGAGTCCGGCAGCAGCGCAGCGCCGCTCCAGCGCCACTCCTCGGGTCCTGCGGGCAGCGCGAGCCCCAGCCGCGGGTGGGCCATCACCTCGGGCAGGCCGTGGCGACCGTCCAGGCCGTGGCGCTGCAGCGAGCGGGCCGCGGCGGCGAAGTCGGGGCGGTCCTCCTCGAGGGCGAAGCGCCGGTAGGGCAGCACGAACGCGGTACCGGGGTGGCCGACCTCGTGCTGGTCCTGACGCCGGGAGTGGACGCTCTCCAGCAGCCCGTCCTCGTCGAGCAGGGGCAGGAACGCCTCGAGGTTGCGCCGCACCGGGTCGAGCAGGTCGGGGCGGTCCAGCAGGTCGGCGAGGACCAGGAGCGAGGGGTTGGTGACGGCACCGGCGTAGAGCGGGCTCCGTTCGGAGTACATCCCGTCGGACTGCTGGTCCACGCCCTCGGCCAGCCACTCCTCCACCCGCGCGCGGACGGCGGGCTCGTGCCCGAGCAGTGCGTCGAGGCGGGCCAGGGCGCTCGCGAGCTCCCACCGGTGGTTGGGGGTGTGGACGCCGCCCGTGAGCAGGGGCGGCAGCGTGCGGCGCCCGATCTCGCGCAGCCCGTCCGCGATCCCGGTGAGCGCCTCCTCCCGGCCGGCGAGCTCGGCGGTGAGGCAGAGGTCGTTGACCGTGAACGCGGTGTCCGGCGGGGAGGCGAGGTTGGAGCTGTCGAAGAGGCCGCTGGGGGTCTGCGCCGCGGCCAGTTGCCCCAGCAGCCCGTCGGCCGGCGGGAGCAGCCGGTCGTCGTGGTGGTGCTCGGAACCCGGGTGGGACCAGGCCGCCACGAGGGACTTCAGCCGGGCGGTCGTCTCGCGGTGGGCGAGCGGGCTGAGCGTTCCCGCCCGGCCGGCGAGCAGTTGTGCGACCCTGCGGTCGAGGTCGGCGACCAGCAGGTCGGTGAACCCGCGGTCGAGGAGTTCGGGAGCGGGGTCGGGGTGCACGCGATCAGTCCTCCGGGCGCTGGGGTGGGGGGTCGTCCCGACGCACGCGGGGGCAGCGGTCCGACGGACGTCAGTGTGCACATGTTCTGACGTGAAGTCATCCCGACTCCAGCGGCTCTCGGCACTTGACGAGGTAAGGGCTTTCCGCCTAACTTGCCGGAACTGCCGCTGCTGCTCAGGGCAGTGCCGTCCACCTCCCCCGGTCAGCCCTGACCGGCCTCCACCGCCGGCGGAGGAGACGGTTCGTGACCGGAGACGAGGACGTCCAACCATGCGCGAGTTCACCACCAGTCGTCGATCCATCCTCCTCGGCTCCCTGGCCGCAGCGGCCACGGGAACCGCCCTGACCGCCTGCGGTTCGGACGATTCCGGTACCGGTGGCGGTGACGCCAAGAAGATCACCTTCTGGCTCTCGGCCAGCGAGGCCCAGGCCGCGGGGTACTACGACCTGGCCGACGCCTTCAAGGCGGCCAAGGGCATCACGGTCGAGATCGTCAACGTCCCCTACGACGGGTACCAGACGAAGCTGCGCCAGGCCGCGCAGGCCGACTCCCTTCCCGACGTCGCGAGCGCGCCGTCCCTGGACCCGATCTGGACGAACAAGCTGCAGGACCTCACCGCCGTCGCGACGAGCGCCACGAACAAGATCGACGAGAAGCTCTACCAGAAGACCGACGACGGCAAGATCCTGACGATCCCCTCCGACATCACCGCGGCCGGGCTCTTCATCAACACCACGCTCTTCCAGAAGGCCGGGGTGGCCTACCCGACCGACCCCGCGAGCACCTGGACGTGGGACGAGTTCCTCGCCGCCGCGACGCAGGTCCGCACCGCGGCCGGCGCCCAGTACGACCTCGTCTACGACGCCTCGCCCGCGCGCATCCGGGCCTTCCTCTACGAGCACGGGGCCAAGGGCTTCCAGCTCAACGAGAAGGGCACCGAGTACTCCGTCGACGACGACACCACCGCGGCGCTGCAGAAGTTCGTCGACCTCAACGACGACGTCGTCATGCCGAAGTCCGTGTGGACCTCCGGGGGCGACCCGAACGCCCTGTTCAAGAGCGGCCAGGTCGTCGCCTACTTCTCCGGCGTCTGGCAGATCGCCGACTTCGCCGAGAGCATCACCCAGTTCGAGTGGGCGGCCGTCCCGACCCCGGCGCAGCCGACCCAGGCCACCGACATCAACTCCGGCGGCAAGGTCGTGGCGTTCGACAACGGCGACACCAAGGACGCGGCGATGCAGTTCGTCGAGTTCCTCTACGACCCGGCCAACTACACCAAGGTCGCGGCGAAGAACGGCTGGCTGCCGGTGGAGAACGACCTCGAGGTGGCCTACCCGGGGACGAACCAGGCCGCCCTCGACGGCTACGCGCTCTACCAGAAGGAGATCGAGCTCGCCGACCCGATCTCCACGTCCGGCAGCGACGCGGGTGAGAAGCTGACCCTCGCGGGCAAGGCCATCACGACCGACCCCACCAAGGACGAGGTGGGCAAGGCCATCAACGGTCAGCAGACCGTGGCGGAGACCGTGGCCAACATCGTGAAGCTGCTGAACGAGCAGATCGCCTGACGTCCGCTCGCGCTCCCCAGGAGGTTCGATGACCCCCACCTCACCGGGCCCGGTCCCCGCCGCCGTCGGGACCGACCCCGCTGCCCTCGTGCAGGCTCCGCGAGCCTCCGCCAACCGCCGACGCGCGGCGCGCTACCGCCTGGCGCCGCTGCTGTTCGTCGGCGTCAACGTGGTCCTGTTCCTCCTGTTCTTCGTCTGGCCGGCGGTGACGGGGCTGTACTACTCGTTCACCAGCTACACCGGGGTCGGCTCGGCCCCCTGGGTGGGCCTGGCCAACTACGAGAAGCTGCTCGGCGACGCCGGGTTCTACTCGGCGTTCGGCCGGACGGTCCTGTTCGCCGTCATGTCGGTGCCGCTGAACTACGTGCTGTCGCTGACCATGGCGACGCTGCTGACGAGCCCGCACGCCAAGGGCAAGACCGTGGCGCGGGTCCTGTTCTTCATCCCGTGGCTCATCTCCCCCATCGTCGCCGGCGTCATCTGGCGGTGGATCTTCGGCGAGAACTTCGGGCTGGTGAACTTCCTCATCACCTCCCTCGGCGGCTCGGCCGTCCCGTGGCAGTCCAACGCGAACCTGTCGCTGGTCATCGTCGCCATCGCCGGCGCCTGGGGCGGGACGGCCTTCAACATGCTGCTGTTCGTCGCGGCGCTGCGCAACGTCCCGACCTCCTACTACGAGGCCGCCTCGATCGACGGGGCCACGTCCTGGCAGCGGTTCCGCTACATCACGCTGCCCAGCATCGCCCCGACGTCGTTCATCGTCATCCTGCTCGGCAGCCTCGGGGCCATGAAGGAGTACGCGCTGCTGCAGTCCCTGAACGGCGGTGGACCGGGCACGGAGAACAACCTCGTCGTCCAGTACATCTTCCGGACGGGCTTCCAGCAGGGCCAGATCGGCTACGCCAGCGCCGCCTCGTTCGTCCTCATGGCCGTCCTCATGGGCATCGCCCTGCTCCAGGTCCTCGTCAACCGACGCCGGGAGGCGTGAGATGGCTCTCTCCTCGCTGCCGCGCCCCAAAGCACCGGCTCTGCGCCGCAGCACCCGGATCCGTGAGGGCGGCTCGCCGGGCCGCACCGTCGGGGCCACCGTCCTGCTGTGGCTGCTCGCCGTGCTCTACGGCTTCCCGGTGCTGTGGTTCGTCCTGTCCTCGTTCAAGCCGGCGGGGGACCTCTTCTCCTACCCGCTGACGCTGCTGCCGAAGAACCCCACGTTCGCCGGCTACGAGCAGGCCTGGACGAGCTTCAACTTCGCCGGCTACTTCACCAACACCCTCATCGTGGCGGTCAGCACCACCGTCCTGACGGTGCTGGCGAGCGCCATGACGGGATACGCCCTGGCCAAGTACCAGAACTGGTGGCTCAAGGCGTTCTTCATGTGCATCCTCGCCACGACGATGCTGCCGACCGAGGTCATCCTGTCGCCCTCGTTCCTCGTGATCCGCGACCTGGGCCTCTACAACCACCTCGCCGGCATCGTCGTCCCCTCGATCATCACCGCCACCGGCTGCTTCATGTTCCGGCAGTTCTTCTCCACGGTGCCGAACGAACTGCTCGAAGCGGCCCGCATCGACGGCTCGAACGAGCTGACGACCTTCGTCCGCGTCATGCTGCCGATCGCCCGCCCCATCATGATCACCCTGGCGATCTTCTCCTTCCAGTGGCGGTGGAACGACTACATCTGGCCGCTCATCGTCCTCAACGACCCGAGCAAGTTCACGCTCCAGATCGGCATCCAGAGCATCGTCGGGGCGCAGAACGTCAACTGGTCGGTCCTGCTCGGCGCCTCGGTCATCTCGATCGTGCCGCTCGTCGTCATCTACCTGGTGTTCCAGCGCTACGTCATGAACGCCGACATGAACGCGGGCCTGAAGGACTGAGCGGGTGCGGGAGGCTCCCGCGGGTCGTAGCGTCCCCGCGTGAGCACTCCCAGCACTCCCGTCCGGACCCTCGACGGCACGCTCGACCTGCCCCTCGTGGGGCTCGGCACCTACGGCCTGCGCGGTGCCGCGGGTGAGCGGTCGCTGCGCAGCGCCCTCGACCTCGGGTACCGCCTGCTGGACACCGCGACGATGTACGAGAACGAGGCCGAGGTCGGCCGGGCGATCGCGGGCCACGACGACGGTGACGACGTGGTCGTCACCACCAAGCTGCGCCAGGACCACGCCGGCCGGGAGGACGAGTTCCTCGCCCGCAGCCTCGAACTGCTGGGCCGCGACGTCCTGGACCTGTGGCTCATCCACTGGCCGCCGGAGGGCCGGGCCCGTCCCGACGTCTGGGAACGGTTCGTCGCGGCGCAGCAGCGCGGGCAGGTCCGCGCCATCGGCGTCAGCAACCACTCCCTCGCCCAGATCGACGAGCTGACGGCGGCCACCGGGGTGACCCCGGCCGTGAACCAGGTGAAGTGGGGTCCGCGGCTCTTCGACGCGGACCTGCTGCAGGGTCACCTCGACCGCGGGATCGTCCTGGAGGGGTACTCCCCGTTCAAGGCGACCAGCCTGCAGGACCCGGTCCTCACCGGCGTCGCGCGGGCGCACGGCGTGAGCGCCGAGCAGGTCGTCGTGCGCTGGCACGTGCAGCACGGGGTGGTCGTGATCCCCAAGTCGGGTGATCCCGGTCGGCAGGCCACCAACCTCGACGTCGACGGCTTCGCCCTCACCGACGACGAGGTCACCGCGATCGACGGGCTGGGGCGCGGGTGAGCCGGCGCGTGGTGGTCCTCGACGACTACCAGCGGGTGGCCGCGGGGTTCGCCGACTTCTCGGGTCTGGGCGAGGTGGACTTCGTCCACGAGCACCTCGCGGGAGACGCCCTGCGCGCACGCCTGGCCGGCGTGGAGGTCGTCGTCGCCATGCGCGAGCGGACACCGTTCGGGGCGGCGGAGTTCGCCGGTCTGCCCGACCTCCGCCTGCTGGTGACGACGGGGATGGCCAACGCCGCGATCGACCTGCCCGCGGCCGCGGGCCACGGGGTCCTGGTCTGCGGGACGGGGATGGCCGGCACACCGACGACCGCGACGCCGACGGCCGAACTCACGTGGGCCCTCGTGCTGGCCCTGGCCCGGCGGGTCCCGGCCGAGGACGCGGGCCTCCGGGCGGGGCACTGGCAACTGGGCGTGGGGCTGGACCTGGCCGGACTGACCTTCGGCACGATCGGGCTGGGGAACCTCGGCCGCCGGGTCGCGCGGATCGCGCAGGCCTTCGACATGGAGGTCCTCGCGTGGTCGGAGCACCTCGACCCGTCCCAGGCCCGGGAGCTCGGCGTGGAACCCGTCTCGAAGGCGGACCTGCTGCGCCGCAGCGACGTCGTCTCGGTCCACACCCGGCTCTCCGAACGCACCCGCGGTCTGCTGGGTGCAGCGGAACTGTCCGCGATGAAGCCGACGGCGTTCCTGGTGAACACCTCGCGGGGCCCGGTCGTGGACACCGACGCGCTCGTGGCGGCCCTGCACGCGGGGACGATCGCCGGGGCGGGGCTCGACGTGTACGACGTCGAACCCCTGCCCCTCAGCCACCCGCTGCGCGAGGCCCCGAACACCGTCCTGACCCCGCACACGGGGTACGTGACGCAAGCCTCCTACCGCCGGATGTACCTCGACGCCGTCGAGGACGTCACGGCGTGGCGGGCGGGCCGCCCGGTGCGGGTGCTGGGCTGAGCATCAGTTGACGAGGACCCGCCAGGACCCCTGGCCGAGGGCGACGACGTCACCGTCGGAGAGCTGACGACCCCGGCGGTCCTCGGGCTCCTCGTTCACCGTCACCTCCCCGGCCTGGAGGACCTCACGGGCCTCCCCCCCGGAGTCGACGGCGCCGGCGAGCTTGAGGAACTGCCCGAGGCGCACGATCCCGGTCACCTCGACGTCGATCGTCTCCACCGCCACCTCACTCATCGACGGCCAGCGCGGTGAGGACACCGGCGACCCGGTCGGCCTCGGCCCGGGTGAGGCGCTCCGGCACCAGAACCTCGACCCGGGTGCCGTCGGGCAGCGGGATCGTGTGCATCAGCATCTCCCGCCCGCCGGGGACGACCACCTCGGCGTCCTCGGGGACCTCGGTCCCGGTCGTGGTCCGCGCCCCCGGGGTCGAGCCGAGGAACGCCTTCAGCCGGTCGATGCCCTGTTCCGCGAGGCGTTCGGCCCCCGGGTCCAGCCGGCCCTGCTTCAGCAGACCCCGCAGCACCGCGTCGATCGACTCGCCCTGCCTCTTGTTCTCGTCCATGCCCCCAGCGTCGCACCCGCCCGCGCCGTCCTCGTCATCCGCAGGGCGGAACCCCGGACGCCGTCCGTCGTTCAGCCGGAGAGGAAGCCCCAGTCCGGTTCGAGCTCCTTCCACGCCCCGACGGCGGCGACGCGGCCCTCGGCCAGCACCACGACCCGGTCGGCGGCGAGCAGCGCCGACCGCTTCGACGACGACCCGATGACCGTCGTCCCCCGCTCCCGCAGCGACTCCCACAGCTCGAGCTCGGTGCGGGCGTCGAGGGCGGAGGACACGTCGTCGGCGACGAGGAGCTCTGCGCCGCTCGCCAGGGCCCGGGCCAGCGCGAGGCGCTGGACCTGACCTCCGGACAGCCGCACCCCGCGGTGCCCGACGAGGGCGGCGTCCCCACCGGCCTCGCGCACGTCGAGCTCCAGCCGGGCGTCCCGCACGGCGTGCCCGGCGAGGACCCGCGCGTGGGCGTGGTCGAGGGTCACGTTCTCGGCGAAGCTGCCCGACAGCACGCGCGGCACCTGGGCCACGTAGGCGACCTGCCCGGGGCGCAGGAACGTCTGCGGGTCGCCGACGTCGCGGCCGTTCCAGCACAGCGACCCCTCGTGGTCCACCAGCCCCGCGAGCGCGGCGAGCAGGCTCGACTTCCCCGACCCGACGCGGCCGGTGAGCAGGACGAGCTCCCCCGCCTCGACCTCGAGGTCGACGTCCTCGACCCCGACCGTGCCGTCGTCGTGCACGGCGGCGAACCCCTGCACGGACACCCGCCGCAGCGCCTCCTTGGCGGGGGGTGCCGGAGCGGGGGCGGTGCCCCGCACGAGGTCGACCCCGGCCGGCAGGCGGACGACGTCCTCGGTGCCGGCAAGGTCGGTGACGGCCCGCAGCCACTCCCGGGCGACCGGCGCCTCGGTGATGACGGCGCCGGCGACGGTGCCGTAGTACGAGGCCCCGGCGACGGCGGTGGCGACGAGCAGCGCGTCGGCCAGGGACCACCGGCCGGTGAGGTGCATCAGCCAGGTCGCCACGATGCCGCACTGGACGAGGACCCCCGGCACCCCTTCGAGCAGGGCCCGCACCCGGAACTCCCGGACGGAGGCGTGGACCCGCTCGTGGTCGATGCGGGCCAGGTGACGCAGGACGTCGGGGACGGCCGCGGCGAGCTTCACCGTGCGGGCGGAGTCCACCGCGGAGCCCAGGTCGCGCCCGAAACCGGCCCGCGCGTCGCCGGCCGCCCGCCCCCGACGCCCCGAGACCCCCGCCCCGGCGACGGAGATCGCGGCGGACCCCAGCATCACGACGGCCACCACGGCACCCGCCGTGAGGTCGCGCGCGACCAGGGCGGTGACGGCGGCGACGAACACCCCGATGACGACGTCGACGCACCGGTCGACGTAGAGGACGAAGCGCTCGGAGTCCAGGCTGCGGGCGGCGACCTCGCCGGCCGGCACCCGCGCGAGGCGGTGCTGGCGGGTCTGCCCGCGCAGCACCGCCAACCGCGTCGAGAGGGTGACCGCGTTCCACCACCGCGGGTACAGGGCGATCGCGGCGCCCAGGAGGAACGGCACGGTGAGCAGGGCGAGCACGAGGGCTCCCATCGCCGGCCACGCCTGTCGCGCACCACCGCCCCGCTGCAGGGTCTGGACCACGACGCCCCACAGCCAGCCGACGACGGGCCCGTGGATGCCGACGATCGAGACACCCGCGAACAGCACGGCACCGGTCAGCCCCCAGCGCTTGAACCGGGTGGTGGCCCGTGCCACGGAGCGGACCAGCCGGGGACGCGTCGGCTCAGGAGGCTCGCGGGGCTCGCGACGGGGTCGGGTGTGCAGCACCCGGCCCTCCTGGTGCTCCTCGGCGAGTTCCTCGTGCCCACTGGCGCGCACCAGGTCCGCGAAGGCCCCGGGGGTCGCGGCGAGGTCGGACCGCGACCCCTGCTGGACGACCCGCCCGGCGTCCAGGACCGCGACGCCGTCCGCGCGGGCGGTGGTGGAGAGCCGGTGGGCGATGAGGATCCCGGTCCGGCCGGCGAGGAGGCGTTGCGCGGCGGCGGTGACCCGGTGCTCGGTGACGGGGTCCATCCGGGCGGTGGCCTCGTCGAGGACGACGACGCGCACGTCCCGCACGAGGAGGCGGGCGAAGGCGACGAGTTGCTCCTCCCCCGCGGACAGGCTGGAGCCGCCCGGCCCCAGCCGGGTCTCCAGACCGTCCGGCAGAGCGGCGACCCAGTCGCCGAGCCCGAGGGAGTCCAGCGCCGCGGCGACGCGCTCCGCGGGGACGTCCGCCTCGAGGGTGATGTTGCGCCGCAACGTGGCGGCGAGGAGTTCCGTCCGCTGGGTGACGACGCCGACGGCGCGTCGCAGGTGGTGGACGTCGAGGTCGGCGACGTCGACCCCGCCGAGGAACACCGCCCCGCGCGGGGGTTCCAGCGCCCTGGACACCAGCGCGGCGAGCGTCGACTTCCCCGACCCGCTGCGCCCGACGAGGGCGCACGTGGTGCCGGCGGGCACGGTCAGTGTGACGTCGCGCAGGGCGAAACCCCCGGCGTGGGCGAACCGCAGGCCGCGGAACTCCACGGCCGGCGTCCCGGCGGGGACGGGTACCCCGCCCACGGGTTCGGCCGGTGACTTCAGCAGCGACCGGATGCGCTGCACCGCACCGAGTCCGGCCTGGACCTCGGGCAGGCGACCGCTGATCTGGGTGAGGTCGCCGGCGAAACCCGTGCACAGCAACCAGACCGTGACGAGCTGGGCCACGCTCAGCCGACCGTCGCCGACGAGGGCCACCCCGCCGACCACGAGCGCGGAGCAGACCGAGCCCAGGACGAGCGTCGTGCGGCGGGCGACGGCGGCGGCGAGATCGTTCGTCGCCCGGACCCGGGTGAGGACGGTCGCCGCGTTCTGGGCGTAGCGGCGCACGACGTGCGCCTGGCCGAGGCTGGACCGGACGTCGTCACGGCCGGCGACGGCCTCCTCGAGCTGGGCGGCGTGGTCGGTCCAGGCGACCTCCTCGGCGACCTTGCGCTGCACCAGCCGGGGGGTCAGCCGGCGCGCCGTGGACCACACGAGCACGGCCACGACCGGGAACGCGACGAAGGCCGGCCACCACACCAGCCCGGCGACGACCCAGCCGAGCAGGGAACGGGTCAGCCCGCGACCGAGGTCCCACAGCGCCTCGCGGACCAGCTGGGCGAGCTGGCGCGGATCGTCGTCGACCCGGTCGATGACCTCGCCGACGGCCTGCTCCGCCAGCGCCGGGACGGGCTGGGCGAAGGCCGCGGCGAGGAGGTCGGCGCGCAAGCGCCCCTCGGCCCGGCCGACGGCGGTCGCGAGCGCGACCCGTCCGAGGGTGTCGGCGGCGCTGGCCCCGACCACGAGCGAGGCCAGCACCGTGAGCAGCGCAGCCGTGGGCTGCTCCGCGAGCTGGCCGGTGACGACCGTCCCCAGCACCTCGGCGAGCGCCGCGGCTACCCCGAGGACCGTCGCGAGGGTCGTCACTGCTCCCGCGAGTCGTCGCACCGTCAGTCCGGGACGACCCGTCACCGTAGCTCCCCCGTCGCGCCGCGCTCCCCGGCCGACCGGCCGGGGAGCGCTCCGACGCTAGCGAGCGGCCGCCGCCGCGACCTCCCCTTTTCGCGCCGGGGACGGCAGCAGCGAGCTCAGGCGGCGGTGGCGAGGAACTCGTCCCAGCGAGGATCGGGGGTCTCGGCACCCCGCACGGCCCAGGACGCGCCCCGCGGGGCAGCGGGTCGGAACGGCATGCTCCACCCCATCTCCTCGGGTGTGCGGTCGCCCTTGGCGTTGTTGCAGCGCACGCAGCAGGCGACCAGGTTCTCCCAGCTGTCCGGGCCGCGACGGCTGCGCGGCAGGACGTGGTCGACGGTGCTCGCGTGGCCGCGGCAGTAGGCGCAGCGCTGGTGGTCGCGTCGCAGGACGCCACGCCGGCTGACCGGGACGACCTGGCCGCGTGGGACGCGGACGTAACGCGTGAGCAGGATGACGGAGGGCCGTTCGAGGCTCATCGTCGCGCCGACGACGGGGTCGGCGTCGGCGAGGACCACCGACGCCTTCCCGGCGAGCACGAGGACGAGTGCCCTGCGGAAGGACACCACCGCCAGCGGTTCGAAGCCGGCGTTCAGCACGAGCGTGCGCACATCCACCTCCTGAGACGACGAGAGGCGCCGTCCCCGGTGGGGAGGGCGCCTCTGAGAGCGACGACGTGCACATGGTGGTGGTGGTGGTGCACGTGGTGGTGGTGCTCCGCGTGCTGTTGGAGGGCGTGGGGCACCACGGTGGCTGTGCCGCCGTGACGCCTGGTCATCGGACCTCCGTGGGTGCCGTCGTCGTTGACGGCACCCTACGTCGCGAGGGGTGGTGGAGTCAGCAACTTTCCCGTGAATCCCACCGGGCGCGCCGGAACCGGGGAGGTGGCCCGGATCGGCCGGGTCGTGAACGCGAGAACGGCGCCCGTCGCACCACCGTCGGAGGCGGGAACCTCTTCCGGTGGACGCGACGAGCGCCGTTCCTGCGTACCGAGCGACGACCACTCGCCGATCGGTGACCTGCCTCGATCAGACGGTGGCAGCGAGGCGACCGAAGGTGACGGCGTCACTCCAGATCGCGCGGAGCTGGACGGGCTTGCCGGTCCGCGGCGCGTCCCACATCATCCCGCCGCCCGCGTAGATGCCCACGTGGAAGGCACGGCCGGAACCGTTGCTGAAGAAGACGAGGTCGCCGGGGACGGCGTCGCCACGGGAGATCGTGGCCGCGGCCGACTTCTGGGCGGCGGCGGTCCGGGGGATCTCGACACCGACCTGGCGGTAGACGTAGCTGGTGTAGCCCGAGCAGTCGAAGCCGGCGGGGGTGGTGCCGCCGTAGACGTAGGGGACACCGGCGTAGTCGTCGGCCACGTCGAGGATGCGCGCACCCAGCGAGGCCTGGACCGGGGCGGGTGCAGGAGCCGGCGCGGGAGCCGGTGCGGCCACCGGAGCCGCGACGACCGGCGCGGGCTCCGGCACGATCGCGTTCTCCGCGACGCTGGAGGCCACGACCGGGACGGCGTCCGCCGTGCGGGTGGCCCGGGTGAGGACCGGGGCGGCGACGATGACGGGCGCAGCGGCCGGGGCGGCGGCGAACGTCGCGGTGCTCGACAGGGTGCTCACCGTGACGGGGGCCGACACGACGCCGGCGGCGGTGGTGCCGAAGGCGGCGGGGACGGCGGTCGCCACCGAGGCGACGCTCGAGCCGACGGCGGCCGGGGCTGCACTGGTCACGGCGCTCGCGGGGAGAGCGACGGAGACGAGCAGACCACCGGCGGCGGCGGCGACCGCACCGGTGCGGACGGCGCCGCCGGCGGTGCGGGCGACGCTGTCGGACAGGTCGGTCAGGGGGGTACGGGCACGAACGGCGGCGCGGTGGCGCGCCTGGACGCGAGTCGTCAAGGTGGTGGCCTCTCCGACGCCTGCGAGGTGAGCTGTCGGGTTCGGGAGGGAGTATCCCCCGGCCGGTTCGCACCGGCTTCACCCCAAGGACTCGGCGCGACCAGGTGGTCGTGCTCCGCCCGGGAAACGTGGTTCCCCCACCCCTGCCATGAAATGTCTCGGGGGACCTCGACGTGGTGGCAGGGCTCGGCGTCCACGTGAGGGCATCCGCGTGCGCTGTCGAGGATGCGGGTGGACCATAACCCGATCCACGGTCGAATGTCACGACCCGGTGACGAACTGGTGCCGGGGACGTGACGACGCGTCGAGCTCGATCTACGGAGAGTGACGACCGGGGACGCGGAGCGGGCAGCGGCGGGGGCCGAACGGGTGACGCCGTCCCTCACCCTCCGTCGCGGATCACCCGCGGGAGGGCCGGCAGGCGGCTGTCCGGGCTGCTGCCGGGCCCGGAACCCCGCGTCGTCGAGGGGTTCCCGGGTCGGGGCGGGGTCAGCTGAGCGCGACGAAGATGTGCGACGCCTCGGCCGACGTGAGGTCCACCACGCCGTCGCCCACCGCGACCTCGACGCCGGAGGCCGACGACTTCGCGACGACCTCGACCCCGGGGACCAGGCCGGCGGCGTGGAAGCGGGCCAGCAGCGGGACGTCGGTCTGCAGCGGTTCGCCGAGGCGCCGGACGACGACGGAGCGTCCTTCGAGCTCGGGGCTCGTCAGCGACTGCACGCCGGAGCGGAAGTCCTCGGTCGAGCACTCCTCCCCCAGCTCGTCCAGGCCGGGGATCGGGTTGCCGTAGGGCGAGGAGTGCGGGTGGTCCAGGATCGCCACGAGGCGCTTCTCGACCTCCTCGGAGACGACGTGCTCCCAGCGGCAGGCCTCCTCGTGGACGAGGCTCCACTCCAGTCCGATGACGTCGGTCAGCAGGCGCTCGGTGAGGCGGTGCTTGCGCATGACCCGCATCGCCTTCTGCTTGCCGGCGTCGGTCAGCTCCAGCCGTCGGTCGGTGCCCACGTGCAGCAACCCGTCGCGTTCCATCCGCGCCACGGTCTGGGAGACCGTCGGGCCGGAGTGGTGCAACCGCTCGGCGATGCGAGCGCGCATCGGCACGATGCCTTCCTCTTCCAGTTCGAAGACCGTCTTGAGGTACATCTCGGTGGTGTCGATGAGATCGCTCACGGTGCCCATCATCGTTCATCGCGACGGGTGGTCGCACCCTTGACCCCGGGGCCTTCGGGGCGTGTTCGCGCAGAGCGTCCGACGGGTCGGGGCCCCACGTCCACCGGGCCTCCACCGGGCGGGGCGGCGGGCGCGCGGATAGCGTCCCGGCGTGGCCGCCCGCGAACAGGACCGTGACCCGAGGACCAGCGTGCTCTGGTTCCGTCGGGACCTCCGCCTCAGCGACCACCCGGCGTTGCTCGCCGCGGCGGCGGAAGGGTCGGTGCTCCCGCTCTTCGTCATCGACCCCGCGCTCTGGAAGCCCTCCGGGGACGTCCGTCGCGCCTACCTGCTCCGCTCGCTGCGGGCGCTCGACGCGTCCCTGGACGGCAACCTCGTGGTCGAAGCGGGCGACCCGGCGCAGGTGGTGGACGACGTCGCCGCACGGGTCGGGGCCCGCCGGGTGCACGTCAGCGCCGACGCCGGCCCCTACGGCCGTCGGCGCGACGACGCGGTCGCGACGGCACTGGCGGGTCACGACCGTGAACTGGTCCGGACCGGGACGCCCTACGCCATCGGGCCCGGGACCATCCTCAACGGCTCCGGCAAGCCGTTCCAGGTCTTCACCCCGTTCTCACGCGCCTGGAACGAGCACGGCTGGCCCGCGCCCGCCGCCGATCCCGGTGACGTCGACTGGGTGCACGACGGTGCGGGGGTCGACGGCTCCCACTGGCCGGCCGAGCCGGACCTGGGCGACCTGGAACTCCCCGAGGCTGGCGAGGACGCCGCCTTCGCGCGTTGGCACGACTTCCTGGACGGCGCCCTGGCCGACTACGACGGCGAACGGAACCGCCCCGACCACGACGGCACCTCCCAGCTCTCGCACGCCCTGAAGTGGGGCGAGCTGCACCCCCGGACCCTGCTGGCCGCGTTGCGCGCGAAGCGGTCGGTGGGGGCGGAGACCTACCGGACCGAACTGTGCTGGCGGGAGTTCTACGCCGACGTGCTCTGGAACCGCCCGGAGTCCGCCCGGGAGTACTACCGACCGCAACTGGCGGCCATGAACTACGAACCCGTGGGTGAGTCGTTCACGGCCTGGGCCGAGGGGCGCACGGGGTTCCCCGTCGTCGACGCCGGGATGCGCCAGCTGCGCTCCGTCGGGTGGGTCCACAACCGGGTCCGGATGATCGTCGCGAGCTTCCTCGTCAAGGACCTCCACGTCGACTGGCGCTCCGGGGCGCGGGAGTTCATGCACTGGTTGCGCGACGGGGACCTCGCCAGCAACAACCACGGCTGGCAGTGGGTCGCGGGGTCGGGGACCGACGCCTCGCCGTTCTTCCGGATCTTCAACCCGATCACCCAGGGCCAGAAGTTCGACCCCGACGGCAGCTACGTCCGCCGCTGGGTCCCGGAGCTGGGCCACCTCGCGGGGAAGTCCGCGCACACCCCCTGGGACGCGCCCGGCGGCTACGACCACGGGTACCCCGAGCGCATCGTCGACCACGCCCACGAACGCCAGGTCGCCCTCGAGGACTACGCCCGCGTCAAGGGCTGACCGACCGGGACTCAGCGCCGGGACTCAGGGCCGGGGGCTCAGGGTCGGGGGTTCCGGGCGTCGTAGTGCAGGAAGCGCCGTTGCCAGCGGGCGAGGGAGAGCACCGCGACGACGCAGGCCGTCCCCCCGGCGAGCGCCGCGAAACCCTCACCGACGCCGGAGGCGGTCGACCCGAGGACGAGGTCCCCCAGGCGCGGTCCACCCGCGACGACGACGATGAACACCCCCTGCAACCGGCCGCGGAGCGCGTCGGGGGTGGCGACCTGCAGGATCGTGCCGCGGAAGATCGAGCTGACGGCGTCGGCGGCGCCGGAGACGGCGAGCAGCAGGACGCAGAGGACGAGTTTCACGGAGGCCCCCTGCGGGACCAGGACGAGCACCGCCCCGAACGCGGCGACCGAGACGCCGTAGACGGCGACGCAGCCGATGACGACCGCACCCTGGCGACGCACCGACCCCAGCGGCCCGGAGAACAACCCGGCCAGCACCGAACCCAGCGCGAACCCCGCACCGAGGATCCCGACCGTCCGCGCACCGCCGCCGAGCTCCGCCGCCCCCAGCGCGGGGTAGAGGACGCGGGGCATGGCGAAGACCATGGCGCAGAGGTCGGCGAGGAAGGTCATCCGGATGTTCGGGCGGGTCCCCAGGAACCGGATCCCCTCCAGCACCGATCGCAGTCCCGGCCGTTGCGACCCCCCGAGGACCTCGGGAGGCATGGCGGGCAACCCGTGCACCCCGGCCAGCGCGGCGACGAACGTGACCGCGTCCACGGTGTAGGCGGCCTGGAAGCCCCACGCCCCCACGAGGAGTCCCGCCAGCAGCGGCCCGATCGTCAGGGCGATGGCGTTCGTCATCCCGGACAGCGCGTTGGCCGCGGGCAGCACCGCCCGCGGGACGATTCCGGGGACGATCGCCGACCGGGCCGGGTTGTTGATCGCGAACGCCGCGCTCTGCAGCGCCACGAGGCCGTAGAGCAGACCGACGGAGTCCAGGTGCGCCCAGGCCTGGGCCGCGATGGCGATGGAGAGGACCCAGAGCCCGACGGAGGCGAACAGCGCCACCCGCCGGCGGTCGTGGGCGTCGACGAGGGAACCGCCGTAGAGCCCCAGCCCGACGAGGGGGACGAGGGCGAAGATCCCGACGAGTCCCACGGCGAAGGTCGAGGAGGTCAGGGAGTAGACCTGCAACCCGACGGTGACGACGGTGAGCTGGGTGCCGATGGCGGCGAGCGACTGGCCGACCCACAGCCGGCGGAACGCGGGGACCTCGCGCAGGGGCGTCGTGTCGACGAGGAACCGGCGGCGGGTCGGTGCGGGACCGGGACTCGGGGGGCCGGATCGCGCCGGCGGTGGACTCACCCGGTCAGGATAGGTCGTGGCCCGGGGCTACTTCAGCGCGGAGGACGGGGGCGTGGGAAGTCCCCGGGCGCTTCCGCCCCCACGACGGCGTTCGCCGTCACGGTGCGGGCCGGTTGGACAGACCGGCGCCCGGGGACCCGGTGACTGCCGTGATCTCGCCGCGCTGCGCGGGGCGACCAGAGCGGTCCGCGTCCGTTCACGCAGCTGCTAGCGGGCAGCCACCTCACGCGTCCCAAGAGAAACCATTCTTCGGACCACCTCCTCTCCCGTGTAGGTCAACGGTAAGACCGCTCCCGCGCCGTTGTCACGCCGAATTCCGAAGAAGTTCCCCGACCGCCGGCGCGCCGGAGCGGACCCGGGCGACGGGGCGGCTTGTGGCGTGCCGCGCCCGTGTCCTACAGTTCGACCCGGCACAGTTACTGTCAGAACCACCCTTACTGAGACCGGGGCCGCGTTCCATGAGCACCACCGAGCAGCAGGCGATCCTCGTCGCGGTGTCGACGGTGATCTTCGCGTTGCTGCCCGACCGGGAGGGGAACGTCCGGGTGCACCTGCCGCTGGTGCGCCGCACCCGCGCCCCCTTCGCCGACCAGTGGGCGCTCCCGGGCGGCTGGGTGCGCACGACGGAGAGCCTCAGCGACGCCGGACGGCGGACCCTGGCCGAGACGACGGGGCTGCGCCCGAGCTACCTGGAGCAGCTCTACACGTTCGGGCAGCCGGACCGCTCCCCCGGTCAGCGCGTCGTCTCCGTCGTCTACTCCGCCCTGGTCAGGAACCACGAGGCCGCGGCGACGGTCGAGGGCGAGAACGTCCGCTGGACCTCCGCCGACGACTGCACGGGCCTCGCCTTCGACCACGACGAGGTCGTGCAGTACGCGCTGTGGCGGTTGCGCACCAAGGTCCAGCACGCGCACGTCGCCCTGCACTTCCTGGGCGAGCAGTTCTCCCTGGCGCAGCTGCGCGAGGTCCACGAGGCGATCCTGCAGCGCCCTCTCGACCCGGCGAACTTCCGTCGCCAGGTCGAGAGCTCGGGAACCGTCGTCTCCACCGGGGAACGCCAGACGGGCGGCCGGCACCGGCCGCCGACGTTGTACCGGGCGGTGGTCCCGGACGGGGTCGCCGGCCCGCTGATGACCGCCGGTCCGCTCGCGTAGCGCTCCGGCAACGTTCACAGGAACTCCTCGAGAAACAGGCCCGTCACGATGGCGTCCGTCCCCACGCAGATCGCCCTGCTCACCCGCGCCCCCGGTGGCGCGGACAGCACCTGCGACCCCGACCTGCCCACCGCCCCGTGGCAGTTCGACGCGGTCCCCGGCCGGCCCCTGCCGTTGCCGACCTACGGCGCGGGAGCCTCCCGCCAGGACCCGGCCCCGGCCGACTCCCCGGTGCAGCAGCAGATCCCGGCCGAGTACCGGCTGCTGCCCGCCGAGGAGCTGGACCGCCGGATCCTGGCGGCGAAGGCGACCCTGGGACCGCGCGTGTCGATCCTCGGCCACGCCTACCAGCGCGACGAGATCGTCCGCTACGCCGACTTCGTCGGGGACTCCTTCCAGCTCGCGCAGCAGTCGCAGCGGCACCCGGAGGCGGAGTTCGTCGTCTTCTGCGGGGTGCACTTCATGGCCGAGACGGCCGACCTGCTGACCACCCCGGACCAGCCGGTCATCCTGCCGAACCTCGCCGCGGGGTGCTCGATGGCCGACATGGCCGACATCGACTCCGTGCAGGCCTGCTGGGAACAGCTCGAGGCGCTCTACGGCACCGAGGCCGACGCCGACGGCCGGGTGCCGGTCATCCCGGTGACCTACATGAACTCCGCGGCCGCGCTCAAGGGTTTCTGCGGCGCCCACGGCGGGATCGTCTGCACCAGTTCCAACGCCCGCGAGGTCCTGGAGTGGGCCTTCGAGCGGGGGCAGCGCGTGCTGTTCTTCCCCGACCAGCACCTGGGCCGCAACACCGCCAAGGCCATGGGCGTCGACGTCGCGCGGATGCCCGTGTGGGACCCCCGCAAACCCCACGGCGGGAACTCCGCGGAGACCCTCGAGGACGCCCGGGTCGTGCTCTGGCGCGGGTGGTGCTCGGTGCACCAGCGGTTCACCGTCGACCAGATCGCGCAGGCCCGGACGAAGAACCCCGACGTCCGCGTCGTCGTCCACCCCGAGTGCCCGATGGAGGTCGTCGACGCCGCCGACGAGGCGGGTTCCACGCAGTACATCCAGAAGGCGGTCGACGCCGCCCCGGCCGGGACCGCGTTCGCGATCGGGACCGAGGTCAACATGGTCCGTCGCCTCGCCGACACCCGGCCCGACCTGACGATCGAGTGCCTCGACCCCGTCGTCTGCCCGTGCTCGACGATGTACCGCATCCACCCGGCCTACCTCGCCTGGGTGCTGGAGTCCCTCGTCGAGGGCCGGGTCGTGAACCAGGTCAGCGTCGCCGCCGACGTCGCGGGCCACGCGCGCACGGCGGTGGAACGCATGCTGGCCGTCCACCCGTGAACCGCCGTCGCGAACTCGTGGAGGAGCTCCACGTCGACGTCCTGGTCGTCGGCGCCGGGATCGCCGGGCTCACCGCCGCCCTCGAGGCCGCCCACCACGGCAGCGTCGTGCTGGCCACGAAGACGGGGCTCGGCGACGGCAGCACGCACTACGCCCAGGGCGGGATCGCCTCGGCCGTGGGGCCGCAGGACGTCCCCGCGCACGTCGCCGACACCCTGGCCGCCGGCGCCGGGTTGTCCTCCCCCGCTGCGGTGCAGGCGTTGTGCGAGGCCGGCCCGGCCGCCGTGCGGGTCCTCGCCGAGCGCGGGGTGGAGTTCGACCGCGGCGCCTCCGGGGGCTGGGCGCTCGGTCTGGAGGCCGCGCACTCGACCTCGCGCATCCTGCACGCGGGCGGTGACCGGACCGGCGCGGCGATCTCCGCCGCGCTCGCCGCGGCCGTCCGCCGCAGCGACGTGACGATCCGCGAGCAGACCTTCCTCGCCGGGTTGCGGACCTCCGGGGGCCGCGTCGTGGGTGCCGACCTCATCTCCGGCGCGGAGGAGGACGGGGCCACCCACGTCCTGCGGGTCCACGCCGGGGCCGTCGTGCTGGCCACCGGCGGGGCGGGACAGTTGTTCAGCCACACCACGAACCCCCCGGTCGCGACGGCCGACGGCCTGGCCGCCGCGTTCCGCGCCGGTGCGGCGGTCGCGGACCTGGAGTTCTTCCAGTTCCACCCCACGGTCGCCGCCGTCGCGCACCCGTTCCTGGTGTCGGAGGCCGTGCGCGGTGAGGGCGCCGTGCTGCTCGACGCCGCCGGTGAACGGTTCACCCTCCGGGTGGACCCGCGGGCCGAACTCGCCCCGCGCGACGTCGTCGCCCGGGCCATCGCCGCCGCGATGGCCGAGCACGGCGGGAAACCCGTCGTCCTCGACGCCACCGGTGTCGCCGCGACCCTGGGGAAGCCCTTCGCGCAGCGCTTCCCCGGGATCGCGCAGTTGTGCCGGGAGTCCGGCATCGACCCCGAGACGACACCGATCCCCGTCACCCCCGCCGCGCACTACTGGATGGGCGGGATCCGCACCGACGCCGTCGGGCGCACCACGCTGCCCGGGTTGTGGGCCGCGGGCGAGGTCGCCTGTTCCGGGGTCCACGGCGCGAACCGGCTCGCGTCGAACTCCCTGCTGGAGGCGCTCGTCACCGGTGGTCAGGTCGTGCGCGACATCCGCGAGAACGGCGTCGCCGCGGCGGAGTTCCCCGAGGACGAGGTCGTCGAGGTGCCCGGGGCCGCGCTGCCCGTCGCGTCCCACGTCGGCCGCCGTGACCTGCAGTCGGCCATGTGGGAGCACGCGGGTGTCGTGCGCGACGACGCCGGTCTCGCCGTGGCGATGAAACTGCTCACCCCGCAGGAGGACCCCGTCGAGATCCTGTCCGAGGACCTCGACGTGCCCCGCCACACCCGCGAGGACGCCAACCTCGTGCTCGCCGCCCACCTGCTGGTCGCCGCGGCGACCGCGCGGGAGGAGAGCCTCGGCGCGCACTTCCGCAGCGACCACCCCACCGCACCGGGGTACGCCCGGCGCCGGTCCTTCCGGAGGATCCCGTGAACACCCCTGACTCCGTCGTCGCTCTCGCGCTGGCCGAGGACGCCCCCTGGGGCGACGTCACCAGCGAATCCCTGCTGCCGCCCGACGCGCTCGCCGACGCGCAACTGGTGGCCCGCGAACCCGGCGTCCTGGCCGGTGCGGCCTGCGCCCGCGCGGCGTTCACCCGGACCGCGGACCTCACCGGCGGTTCGCTGGAACTCCTGGAACTCGCCGAGGACGGCACCCGGTTCGGAGCCGGGGACGTGCTGGGCCGGGTCCGCGGGACCGCCCGGGGCGTCCTGCGTGCCGAACGCGTCGCCCTGAACCTGCTGCAGCACCTGTCCGGGATCGCGACCCACACCGCGACGTTCGTCGACCTCGTCGCCGGGACGAACGCCCGCGTCGTCGACACCCGCAAGACGACCCCGGGGATGCGCGCGCTCGAACGCGCGGCCGTGCGGGCCGGGGGCGGGCACAACCACCGCTGGTCGCTCTCCGACGCCGTGCTGGTCAAGGACAACCACCTCGCGGTGCTGCTCGCGCAGGGCATCGACGTCACCACCGCGCTCGAGGGCGTGAGGGCGCAGGTCCCGCACACGACGACCATCGAGGTGGAGGTCGACCGCCTCGACCAGCTCGAGGCGGTCCTCGCCGCCGACGTCGACGTCGTCATGCTGGACAACTTCTCCCTGGCCGACCTGGCCGAGGGGGTCCGCCTGGTCCGGGAGCGCTCGCGGGCCCTCGTGGAGGCCAGCGGCGGCGTGCGGGCCGACACCGTCCGCGCCATCGCCGAGACGGGGGTCGACCTGATCTCGGTGGGCGCGCTCACCCAGAACTCCCGCACCCTGGACCTGGGGCTCGACACCACGGTCAGCGCGTGATCTACCTCGACCACGCCGCGACCTCACCGCCGCGCCGGGAGGTGCTCGAGGCGGTCTGGCCGTACCTGACCCAGGTCACCGGGAACCCCTCCAGCAGCCACGAGGTCGGCCGGGCCGCGAAGGCGGGGCTGGACGCGGCGCGCCACGCCGTCGCCGAGGTCCTCGGGGCCCGTCCCGGGGAGGTCGTGTTCACCTCCGGCGGCACCGAGGCCGACAACCTGGCCATCACGGGGATCGCCACGGCGAACCCCCGGGGCCGCCACGTCGTGGTCTCCGCGATCGAGCACCCCGCCGTCCTGGAGACCGCGTCCGCCCTGCGGGAGAGCGGGTTCGAGGTCGACGTGGTGGGGGTCGACGGGGACGGTCTGCTCGACCTGACCGCGCTCGACGCCGTGCTGCGCCCCGACACGACGCTCGTGTCGGTGATGTACGCCAACAACGAGATCGGGACGGTGCAGCCGCTGGCCGAGATCGCGGCCCGCTGCCGCGCGTTCGGGGTCCCGTTCCACACCGACGCGGTGCAGGCCGCCGGGCACCTGCCGCTGGACGTCGGGGAACTCGGCGTCGACGCGTTGTCCGCGTCGGCGCACAAGTTCGGCGGGTTGCGCGGCGCGGGGTTCCTCTGGGTCCGCGGCGTCGTCCCGCTGGCGCCCGTCCTGCACGGGGGCGGGCAGGAACGTGGCCGACGCTCGGGCACCTCCGACGTCGCCTCGGCGGTGGGGACCGCCGTCGCCCTGCACGCCGCCGCGACCGCCCGGGAGGCCGAGGTCGCCCGGCTGACCTCGTTGCGGGACAGGCTGATCGATGGTGTCCTGGCCACGGTCCCGGGGGCCCGCCTCACCGGTCACCGCACCCGGCGCCTGCCCGGCCACGCCTCCTTCTGCTTCGCGGGCGTCGGCGGCGAGACCGTCCTCGCGGAGCTCGAGCAGGTCGGGATCGTCTGTTCCAGCGGGTCGGCCTGCGCCGCCGACTCCGACGACGCCTCGCACGTGCTGCTGGCCACCGGGATCGACGCCGACCTCGCCCGCACCGCCGTGCGCTTCACCCTCGGCCCGACGAGCACCGCCGACGAGATCGACGCGGTGCTGGCCGCCCTGCCCTCCGCCGTCCAGCTCGCCGGCCGGTGATCCGCGCCTTCGCGCCCGCGGACCTGCCCGGGGTCCAGGCGGTCTGGGCCGCCTGCGGTCGGGAACCCCTCCCCGCCGACGAACTCGCGGCGATCCGCGCGAACGCGCCGGAACTGCTGCTCGTCGCCGAGGTGGAGGACCGGATCGTCGGAGTCGTGGTCGGCACCACGGACGCCCGCCGCGGCTGGATCCACCGCCTCGCCGTGCTCCCCGCCCACCGCCGGCGGAGACTCGCCGCCGCCCTGGTCGCGGAGCTCGAGGGGCGTTTCGCCGGGCGCGGCCTACCTCGGGTGAACCTGCTGGTGATGCCCGAGAACGAGGCGGGACTGCGGTTCTGGGCCCGGCTCGGCTACCTCACCTGCCCCGACGTCCTGTGCACGAAACCCCTGCCGCTCCCCCACGGGAGAGCCTGATCAGGCAGCGGTGAAGCAGGACTCCCGGAGGAGTTCCCACGGGCCGCCGAGGTAGCGGTGCACCGCGAGACCCCTCACCTGCACCGTCCAGGGCACGAGGCCCCGGCCGAGTTCCTCGACGGTCGAACGGGCCACCTCGGGGGTCACGAAGTTCTGCACCGTGACGTGCGGGCAGAACCCCTGGCCGTCCTGCCGGGTCAGGCGGTCCGCGAACTCCGCGGCCAGCCCGGCCCGGACCCGGGCCAGCCCGGGTGAGTCCAGGACGAGGGCCGCGCCGCGCCCCAGCGACCGCACCCCGGTCACCTCGGCGCGGGGCGCGGCACCCGCGCACGCGCGGTCCAGGGCGGCGCACACGTCGTCGAGGGCCTCCCCCGGCAGGGCGTGGAAGAGGGTCAGGTGGGCCGCGAGCTGGTTGCGCTCCGGCGGGAACCACCGCTCACGCAACCGGTCGAAGCTCGCCTGGGTCGCGACGTCGAACGTCGCCGTGACGATGAGCGGCCTCATCCGAGGACGTTGGCCAACCCGACGACCGTCCCGAAGACTCCCGACGCCGTGCAGAGCACGGCGAGCGCCAGCGCGAGGGTCCACCAGCCGCGGTCGGGGTGTCCGGAGCGCAACGCGCGCACCCCCAGCACCACCACCACGACACCCATGACCAGTCCCAGCGGGGCGAACGCGAGCGAGACGACGAGCCCCGCGACGGAGGCGACGACGCCGCCGATCGCCCCGGTGTTGGTCGGCTCGGCCTTCTGCTGCTGCACGGGCCCACTCTGCCACCCGCGCTCGACCCGGCGGCACCGGTCCTGCCCCACCACGAGGGCGGCACGCGCGGGGAGACACCCTCGGCGTGAACGCACGAGACCGCCGCCCCCGGGTGGGGACGGCGGTCTCGTCACCGCGGGAGGGTCAGCCGACGGTCAGGACCGTCGACCGCGTGGTGTCGCCGTAGCCCACGGTGCCCAGGTAGGGCGTCGAGGGGTCCAGCCCGGACCAGGACAGCGTGTACGTGGCCTGGCGACCGGTGCGCACCGGCAACGGGTCCGGTGTGGCGGTCAGCGAACCCGCCTTCGCGTCCGGCCCGAGGACGAAGGAGGTGAACGTGTACCCGATCGACGACTTCCCCGGGGCCGGGGCGTAGCCGTCGACGACGAGGACGTAGTTCCCCGGGTCGACGAAGTCGTCGATCCGTTCGTCGGTGGACGCGGAGGCCGACAGGTCGAGGAGTTCCCCGGCGGCGGAGTAGAGGTAGAGGTCGACGTCGGACCCGGCCTCCCCGTGCAGGTCGAAGCGGCTGAACGTGGTGCCCTTCGGGATCGTCACGGGGAACTCGACGCTGTCCCCGACGGCGACGGAGCCCGCGCTCCGCTTCCCGGCCACGAGGCCGGTCGTGGTCAGGTCGAGGTCACCGGTGAAACCGGAGGTGACACCGACCTGGACGGAACCCTTCGCGCCGGTCCCCGCGACCTCGGCCGGAGCCGCCAGCGGGATCGGTCGCACCGCGAGCGGCGAGCGGACGGTGAGGTCGTCGCCGCCCTTCCACGTCAGCGAGCCCGAGGCCCAGGTGTTCAGCGCCGCGGTCGTGCGGGCCACGGTCACCCGGAACTGCGCGCTCTGCCCGGCGTCCAGCTTCAGGACGCTGGGCTGGACCTGGACGTCGAACCCGGCGAGTTGGGCCGTGGCGTAGTAGTACCCGCCCGTGGTGGCCGTCACCGTGCGGGTCACGGTGCGGGCCCCCGCGAGGTCGCCGTCCGCGATCGAGGCCTGGTTCAGCTCGCTCGGGTCGATCGCACCCACGCCGGTCCCGGTCGCGACGCCGGAACCCTCGAGGTAGCGCAACCAGTCGACCGGGGTCGAGTCGTAGACCAGACCCGGGGTCAGCATCTTCGTCGGGTCGACGAAACCCGCCCCCCCGGCGAACGGGTCGCGGGCCGGGGTGCCGTCGGGACCGAGCAGGTTCCGCGCGGTCGTCATGAGGGCCGACTTCACCATCATGGGCGTGAACTCCGGGTGCGCGGCGTAGTACAGCGCCGCCAGGCCCGTGACGTGCGGGGCCGACATCGAGGTCCCCGACTCGGGGGCGAACAGGTTGCCGCGCGCGCCGTCCGCGACGGGCGAGTACCCCGCCACGACGCCGGAACCCGGGGCGGTGAGGTCGGGCTTGAGGAGGTCGCCGCCGTCGACCAGCGCGGGCCCGCGCGAGGAGAACGCGGAGATCTGCGGGGCCGGCGTCGGGGTGCGGGTGGTGTTCCCGGGCTGGAAGGACACCGTCGCGTTGGTGCGGTGCGTCCGCAGGTACCCGAGGAGGGTCTTGCCCGCCCCGGCGTCCAGGTGGACCGTCGGCACCGCGTGCGCGTCAGGTTCCAGCGAGTTCGGCGTCGGGTTGTAGAGGATCATCCCCACCCCACCGGCGCGGGCGACCTCGGCGGACTTGTCGACGCGGGCCGTCACCGCCCGCCGGCAGAAGACGACCTTGCCCTTCGTCTTGACCGGGTCCAGCGACCCGGCGAGGCAGATCGCGGCGTCGTCGGCGGTCTTCCCCGCGGCGGCCACGTCGGAACCCAGCACGAGGCGGGTCGTGGGCAGCGGTTCCTGGGTCAACCGGGCCCCGACGAACTTCCGGCCGTCGCCGAGCACGACGGTGCCCTCGCGCAGCACCGAGGTGGCCGCCGCGACGGTCGTCACCCACGGGCTGGCGTGGTCGGTGGTGGAGACGGTCGGGCCGGAGTTCCCGGCCGAGGCGGAGACGAAGATCCCGGCGGAGGCGGCGACCATGAACGCGATCTCGACGGGGTCGGCCGCCGTCGTCGACGCGCCGGAACCGATCGAGTAGTTGATGACGTCGACGTTGTCGGCGACGGCCTGGTCGATCGCGGCGATCAGGTCGGAGGTCTGGCAGCCGTTCGTCCCGTCGTCGCCGGTCCAGCAGACCTTGTAGACGGCCAGTGCGGCGGCGGGGGCGATCCCGGTGACGTCGCCGTAGGAGTCGCCGTCGATGGTGGCGGGGACGCCGTTGCGGCCCACGGCCGTCGTGGCCGTGTGGGTGCCGTGGCCGTCGCTGTCGCGGGCGGAGGTGAACTCGGCGTCACCGAGGGCGTGCACCGCGGTGTACCCGTCGGAGAACGCCCGGGCGCCCACGACCTTCGTCGTGCAGGAGGCGGCGGTCCACCGCTGGCCGGTCTCGCAGGTCCCGGTGTAGGTGCCGCCGTCGGCCTTCGCCATCCGGATCGTGCCGCCGCTGCGGTAGGCGCCGTAGGGGTCGCCCGCGGGGGCCCCCGTGGGCAGGGCCGCGCCGGCGACGGAGGGGTGCTCGGGCCAGAGCCCGGTGTCCAGGTCGGCGACGACGACACCCCGGCCCGCCTGCTGCACACCGCCGAGCCGGCTCCAGACCCCGTCGGCCCCGGTGAGGCCGAGGTAGTCCGCGGTCGTGCGGGCGGGGGCGGCGGCCGTGCTCGCAGCGCCGGTCGAGCTGGTCGTGGTGGCGCTGGTCGTGGTGGTCACGCTGCTCGCCGCGGCCGAGGCCTCGGCGCTGCTCGTGACCAGGTGCCGCTCGACGTCGGGAGCGACCGAGACGACCCCCGCGGTGGCGGCGAGCTTGGTCGCCTGCGCGCCGGTGAGCTTGGCGGAGAACCCGTTGAGGGCGACCGTGTAGCGCTGCAGCGGGGCGACCCCGACGCTGTCGGCGACCTTCGTCTGGGCGGACAGCAGCAGGTCGCGGTAGCGCTGGGTCGTCGACCGGGTCATGTCCAGGTCGCCACCGGCCGACTTCAGCTGCGGCAGGCCGGGGAGGGAACCGTCGTACTTCGCGATGGGGTCCTGGGCGAGGGTGACGACGTAGTCGCCGTCCCGGAAGGCCGAGGCGGCCGGGGTGGGCGTGGGGGCGGCGTTCGCGGTCAGCGTCGGGACGAGGGCCAGGACGAGGCCGGTGCCCAGGGCGAGGGCGAGCCGGACGGGGCCGCGGCTGCCGCCCTCCGGTCCTGCGGCTGGGTGCGGACGGGGGACGACCATGACGGCCTCCAGGGTGGAACAGGAGCGACGGTTGACGTGTCGTGTGCATCGAGTGACGTTCGGTGATTCAGTGACGACGGGGTGCAGCCAACCGGCTACAGCGCGTGGCGTCAAGGTGTCCCGGGGCACTCGTTCGCTCCGCCGGACCGTCCGAGCTCCACAACGACGCTCCGTAGTCTGTCCCCGTGCAGACGTTCAGTGACCGACGGACCGCCCGCGCCACGACGGGCCACGCCACCCAGCGCCCGGGCCGGCGCCGCGCCGGGGTGCTGCTCCTGGCCGGGCTGCTGACCCCCGTCCTGCCCGTGCTCACCGCCGGTCCCGCCGCCGCCCACGACCGCCTCGAGTCGACCGACCCCGCCGACGGCTCGACGGTCGACGTGGCGCCCGACGCGGTCGTGCTGACGATGTCGTCCGCGCCGCTGGCCCTCGGGACCCAGGTCCAGGTCACCGGCCCGGCCGGCGTGGTCTCCTCCGGCGAACCCCGGATCGTGGACGAGACGATCACCGAGCCCCTGACCGGCGACCTCCCCGCGGGCAGCTACGAGGTGCAGTGGCGGGTGACGTCCTCGGACGGGCACCCGATCTCCGGCAGCTACACCTTCACCGCGACGGGGGCGGCGACCCCGACGAGCACGACGACCCTGGACCCCGTGCCCACGGCCGCCCCGAGCTCGAGCAGCCCGGGCACCTCGACGGCCGGGACCGTCGACCCCTCCAGGCCCGACTCCGGCAGTGGCAACGGCGCCCTCATCAGCGTCGCGGCGGCGATCGTCGTCGTGGGGGCCGGCGCGGGCGGGATCATCGGCTACCGGCGCCGGCAGCGCTGACCGCAGCCGGCCGCCCGGCCCGCTCGAGACGCAGGTCGACCAGCCAGACGAGGATCGTCAGGACGCCGAAGCCCGCCCCCACGGCCGAGACGAGGGACCAGCCGCCCGCCCCCCAGGCCGCCGAGCCCGCCGCGGACCCGAGCGCGCCGCCGACGAAGTACGTCGTCATGTAGACGGAGTTCAGCCGGGAACGGGCCGCCGGGCGCAGGGGGTAGACGACGTTCTGGTTCGAGACGTGGACGGCCTGCAGGAACATGTCGGCCAGCCCGAACCCCAGGACGAAGAGCAGCAGCGACGTCAGCCACGTCGAGGCCGACAACCCCAGCAGTCCCCAGGTGAGCACGAGTCCGACGGCCCCGACCCCCGTGGTGAGCTGGCCGCGACCGGCGTCGGCCATCCGTCCGGCGACCGAGGCCATCGACGCCCCCGCCACCCCGGCGAGGCCGACGAGGCCGATCTCGAGCTCCGACATCCCGAACCGCGGACCGGCCAGCAGGAACGTCGTCGTCGCGAACAGCACCGAGATCCCGGCGAAGCCCAGTCCGCCGAGCAGGGCGCGGGTCCGCAACCGCGGCAGCTCCGCGACGAGACGCGCCCCGGACCGCAGCGTGGCGAGGTAGCCGCCCGTGGCCTGCGGGACGCTGCTGGGCAGCTTGCGCCGCAGGACCACCGCGATGACCACCAGACCGACCGCGACCACGGCGTACGGCGCGTGCCAGCCCGCGACCTGCGCCAGCGCACCGGAGACGCTGCGCGCCAGCAGGGCCCCGATGAGCAGCCCGCTCATGACCGTCCCGACGGCGCGACCCTCCCGGCCGGGTTCGGCCAGTTCCGCCGCGAAGGGGACGAGGACCTGGGCCGCGACGGAGAACACCCCGGCGATCGCGGTCCCGACCACGAGCACGGCGTAGTTCGGGGCGAGCGCGCAGACGGCGTGCCCGGCCGCCGCGAGCAGGGCCAGGACGGTGAGCAGCCGGCGACGCTCCAGCAGGTCACCCAGCGGGACGACGAGCAGCAGCCCGAGGCCGTAGGAGACCTGGGCCACGGTCACCAAGGCCGCCGCCCGGCCGTCGCTGACGGCGAGGTCGCCCGCGATGGTGTCCAGCAGCGGCTGGTTGACGTAGTTCCCCCCGACGGTGAGTCCGGTGGCGACGGCCATGACGAGCAGGAGCGGTCGGGTCAGCACGCCACCATCGTCGTCTGCCCGGGTCCGACTGTCCAAGCGGTCGAACCGGCTCGATCGATCGCACATCGCGATCGACGAGTGCCGCCGGGGGTACCGTCGGCCGGTGACCCCCCTGCAGCTGCGCTGCGTCCTCGCCGTCGCCGACGGCCTGCACTTCACCCGGGCCGCCACCGACCTCGGCATCGCGCAGTCGGCCGTGAGCCACCAGGTCGCGACCCTCGAGGAGGAGCTCGGGACCCCGCTCTTCGAGCGCACCAGCCGACGGGTCCGGCTCACCGCGGCCGGTGAGGCGGTGCTCCCCCGCGCCCGCGCGGTGCTCGCGGAACTCGACCGGTTGCGCACCGACGTGGTCGCGGCCTCCGGCGCGATCGAGGGCCGGCTGCGGATCGGCACGATCCCCACGCTGCCCGACCTGCGGATCCACGAGGTGCTCGCGGCGCTGCAGCGCAGTCACCCCGGGATCCGCGCCACCGTCACCGTGCACAGCAGCGAGGTGTCCCTGGCCCAGGTGGCGGCGGGGACCCTGGACGTCGGCATCGCCGGGTTCCCGCTGGACTCCCCACCCACGGGCGTGGAGGTCGAGGTGCTCGCCACCGAACCGCACGTCGCCGTCGTCGCCGCCGGGCACCCGCTGCGGACGCGTCGACGGGTCCGCCTGCGCGACCTCGCCGGCCTGCCCTTCGTCGACTTCCCGGCGGGTACGGGCGGACGGCGCCAGAGCGACGAGGCCTTCACCGCGGCCCGCCTCGCCCGCGACGTCGTGGTGGAGACCGACGACCTCCCGCTGCTGCTGGACCTCGTCCGCTGCGGCCTCGGGGTGGCCCTGCTCCCGGCCTCCGCGGTGGGCCCGGCCCAGGGGGTGCACACCCTGGCCGTCACCGACGGGCCCGCCCGGCGCAGTTGCGTCCTGCACGCGGGGCCCGGGTCGTCGGCCGCGACCCGGGCGTTCCTCGCCGAACTCCGCGGGCACCTGAACCGCGAGGGTGGTTGACCACCCGCAACTCACGGTGAGAACGTTCTCAGGCCTCGACACCGACGTCTGGAGTGCTCCGTGCAGAACCCCACCCGGAAGAACCTCACCCGACGCACGATCCTCACCGGCATCGCCGCCACCACGGCCACCGGAACCCTCGCCCCCGCGGCACGGGCCGCCGACCGGGGTTCCCCCTGGGCCGACCGGGCCGGGAACGCCTGGCGGGCCCTGCTCGACCACTTCAGCGTGGACGACGGCTCGGGACTGTTCCACGAGCAGCTCCCCGTGGGCCCCGACGACCCGGCGTACTCCTACGAGTGGCCGTTCTCGCAGGCCCACGTGGCGGCCCTCGACCTGACGGGGATCCCCGGCGGCGCGGGTCGTCGCTACCGCCACGACCTGCGTGATCTGGCTGCGGCGCAGCAGCTCTACTGGACGAGCGCCGGAACGACCGGTCTCCCCGGGTTCGCGTCCGCCCCGCTCCCCCCGTACGCCGGCGGCGGGGACCTGTTCTACGACGACAACGAGTGGGTGGGACTGCTCGACGTCCAGGCCCACGGGATGGCGCCGAACCCCACCGCCCTGCGCGAGGCGCGCAGGATCTCCGACCTCGTCGAGTCCGGCTGGGACGTCGACCCCACGCACGCCGATCCCGGCGGGGTGTTCTGGACGCAGGCGCCGTGGAGCACCGACCGCAACACCGTGTCGAACATGCCCGGGGCGGAACTCGCGCTGCGGTTGTTCCAGTTCACCGGTGAACGCCGCTACCTGGACCGCGCGCAGAAGTACTACACCTGGACCAACCGGTACCTGCGTCGTCCCGACGGCCTGTACTCCGACCACCTCGGCCTCGACGGGACGGTCGAACCGACGGTCTGGTCCTACAACCAGGGGGTTCCCGTCGGGGTGAACACCCTGCTCCACCGGGTGACCGGTGAGCGCAGGTACCTGCGCGAGGCGCGCCGCGTCGCCGACGCCTCGATCGCCTACTTCGTCGACGGCGGTCGCGTCGACGACCACCCGCCGTTCTTCAACTCGATCTGGTTCAAGAACCTGCTGCTGCTCGAGTCCGTCGTCGGCGGCTGCACCTACCGGAACGCGATGGCGGCCTACGCGGAGCGGGTCTGGCGCCACCGCCGCGACCCCGCCACCGGGTTGTTCCACTTCCCGCACGACGGCGTGCTGGACGGTTCCACCCAGCTGCTCGAGCAGGCCGCGGTGGTGCAGGTGTTCGCGGTGCTGGCCTGGGACCCCGCCGACCACGCGACGCTGTACTGACGCGAGGCCCCTCCGGGGTGACCGGCCCGGGAACGAGAAGACCCCCCACCGCACGGTGGGGGGTCGCTCGGCGCTGCGGGGTCCTCAGGGGACGATGAGCCCCACGGTCTGGGTGCGCGCACGCTCGAAGCGCGAAGCGGCATCCGCCCAGTTCGCGACGTTCCACCAGGCCTTGACGTAGTCCGGCTTCACGTTCTTGTAGTCCAGGTAGAAGGCGTGCTCCCACATGTCCAGCACCAGCACCGGCACCAGGCCCAGGGCGATGTTGGACTGCTGGTCGTAGAGCTGGACGTTGACGAGCTTCTGCCCGATGGAGTCCCAGGCCAGGATCGACCAGCCGGAGCCCTGGATGCCCAGCGCGGTGGCGGTGAAGTGCTTCTGGAAGCCCTCGAAGGAGCCGAAGCTGTCGTCGATGGCCGCGGCGAGCTCACCGACCGGCTTGTCGCCGCCGTCGGGGCTGAGGTTGGGCCAGAAGACGGAGTGGTTGACGTGTCCGCCGAGGTTGAACGCGAGGTTCTTCTCGTGCAGGTTCACGGTGGCGAAGTCGTCGGTGGAGCGGGCTTCGGCCAGCTTCTGCAGGGCGGTGTTGGCCCCGGCCACGTAGGTGGCGTGGTGCTTGTCGTGGTGCAGCTCCATGATCGCCCCGGAGATGTGGGGTTCGAGCGCGGAGTAGTCGTAGGGAAGGTCCGGAAGCGTGTAGTCAGCCATGCGATTCCTCTTCACTCCTCGTCAACGTGACGTGCGTGGGACGAGAGCCGGCGGCACCGACCCCGCCTCGCACCGTGACCATCGCGCAGCCACGAGGGGTGCGCAACCGGCGGTGGAAAGCGTCTCACCGCGTGATCACCCCCGGCGCGCCGGGGTCGGCCCGGGACGAGCACCTACGCTGGGGCCATGAGCACCGTGCCCGAGGCCGTCGGGGACCCGAGCCGGGAGGCCCCCGCGGCCGGCGTCCCGGTCGTCGGCTTCGACCTGGACATGACGCTGGTCGACTCCAGCGACGGGATCGCCGCGACCCTGCGGGCCGTGCTCGCCGAGGTCGGCATCACCGTCACCGCCGCGCACACCCGGCCCTACGCCGGGATGCCGCTCGAGCTCATCCTCGCGGGCCTCGCCCCGGGGACGCCCGCGGCGACGATCGAGACCCTCGCCGCGCGCTACCGACAGCTCTACCCCTCCCTGGGGATCGCCTCGGTGCGCGCCTACCCCGCGGCCGCCGCGGCCCTCGCCGCACCGGCCGCGCACGGTGGGCGCAGCGTCGTCGTCAGCGCCAAGCACACCCCGAACGTGCACCGCGTCCTCTCGGTCACCGGCCTCGCCGGGGCGGTGCAGGACACCGACGTGACCGGCGACCTCTTCGCCGAGGCCAAGGGGCAGCGGCTCGCCGAGCTCGGAGCGACGGCCTACGTGGGCGACCACCCGGGTGACGTCCGGGCCGCGCAGGTGGCCGGAGCCGTCTCCGTGGCGGTCACGACCGGCTCCCACGACGGGGCCGCGCTGCTCGACGCGGGAGCCGACGTGGTGCTCGCCGGCCTGGAGGACTTCCCCGACTGGCTCGCCACCCACGCCGCCGACCTGCAGAACGGGAAGCGCGCGGTCCCCCTCCCCCGTTAACCTGGGGGGGACCGCCGGTACGGCGCGTCCCGGGCTCCTCGCCCGGGGGTGCGCCGCAGCCGGCTCTCACGACACCGAACGCACACCCGCCGGAGCGCGCGGACACCCCGCAGCGCCCGCACCGCAAACTGGAGAAGGTTCCTGTGCCGACTGGCAAGGTCAAGTGGTTCGACGCCGACAAGGGATTCGGCTTCCTCGCCGCCGAGGACGGCGCCGAGGTCTTCGTGCACGCCTCCGCGCTGCCCACGGGCACGGCGACGCTGTCCAAGGGCAGCCGCGTCGAGTTCGGCGTCGTGCAGGGCAAGAACGGGACGCAGGCGCTCTCGGTGCGCCTGCTCGACCCGGTGCACTCGGTCGCCCGCGCCACGCGGAAGAAGCCCGAGGACATGGTCCCGATCGTGGAGGACCTCATCAAGCTGCTCGACGGCGTCTCCGGCACGCTGCGCCGGGGTCGCTACCCCGACAAGAACGCCGCGGGGAAGTTCGCGACCGTCCTGCGCGCCGTCGCCGACGACCTCGAGGCCGGCGCGTGAGCGAGGACACCGCGGACACCGCGGACACCGCTCCCGGGGCGAAGAGGGCGAAGCGCGCCCGCAAGCCGTCCCTCGACGCCGCCGCCGGCGGTGCCGTCGAGCTCGCGCGCGCCGCGGCCGAGGACGTCGCCGAGGCGGGCAGCGTGGGTGAGCACCTCGACGCCTCCGCCGAGGGCGACCGGATCGTCAGCCACGCCTTCGCGTGCCTGCTGCCGGGCTACCGCGGCTGGCGCTGGACGGTCACCGTGACCCGCGCCTCCCGCGCGAAGAACGTGACGGTCAACGAGGTCTGCCTGCTGCCCGGCGAGGACGCCCTGCAGGCGCCGACGTGGCTGCCCTGGGACCAGCGCATCGCCCCCGGCGACGTCGGTCCGCAGGACACGCTGCCGCGCCGGGAGGACGACCCCCTCCTGGACCCGGGCTACGAGTGGACCAGCAACGCCGACGCCGACGAGCTCGCCCTCTGGGAACTCGGTCTGGGTCGCGAGCGCGTCCTGAACCTGGCGGGCCGCGACGAGGCCGCGACCCGCTGGTACGAGGGTGACCGCGGCCCGAAGAACGAGATCACCGAGCACGCCAAGGCACCCTGCTCGACCTGCGGGTACTTCCTCCCGCTGGCCGGCTCGCTGCGTCAGGTCTTCGGCGTCTGCGCGAACGAGTGGTCCCCCGAGGACGCACGGGTCGTGAGCCTGGACCACGGCTGCGGCGCGCACAGCGAGACCGACGTCGAGGTCACCGCGGACGCCCCCGCCGTCCCGCTGATCGACGACCTCGACCCGGAGGGGTTGGAGCTGGTCCCCTCGGGGACGGGCGCCGACGAGACGCTCGAGGACGAGCTCACCGCCGGAGCCGGCAGCTGACCGACGCCCACGGGGTCGATCCGTTCGGCACCGCCGCCCTGCGCGCCCGCGTCCTCGCCGCCTGGAACGACTCCCCCGCGCGGCTGCGCGAGGACGCCAACGCCGAGGAGGACGCCTCCCTCGGCGCCTACCGCGACCGGCTCGTCGTCGAGCTCGCCCAGAACGCGGCGGACGCCGCGTCGGCCGCGGGCGTCGAGGGCCGGCTGCTGCTGCGCCTGCTCGACGACCCGGCCGGGGGTCCGGGCCGGTTGCTGGCCGCGAACACGGGCACCCCGCTGGACGCCGCCGGCGTGCAGGGTCTCGCGACGCTGCGGGCGAGCGCCAAGCGGGACCCGGCCACGGCGGTCGTCGGCCGGTTCGGCGTGGGTTTCGCCGCCGTGCTCGCGGTCTGCGACGACCCCGCGGTCCGCTCGGTCCCGGGTGCCGTCCGCTTCTCCCGCAGCGCCTCCGCCGACCTGCTGAGGTCGCGCGGCTCCGCCGCTCTGGTCGCCGAGGTGGACGGTCGTGACGGTCACGTCCCGGCGCTGCGGCTGCCGTTCCCGGCTCCCGACGCGGCGGCCGTCCCCGCGGGCTACGACACCGTCGTGGAGCTGCCGCTGCGCGACGCCGACGCGCGGGCCGCGGTCGAGGCGCTGCTCACGGGGTCCCCCGGGGGTGTCGACGACGTGCTGCTGCTGGCCCTGCCGGCGCTGGCCGAGATCGTCGTGGAGGTCCCGGGTGCGGCCCCTCGTCGCCTCGCCGACGTCCACGAGCGGTGGCGGGTCCTGCGTCGCAGCGGTCGCCACGACCCCGCCGACCTCGCCGACCGCGGGGTCGAGGACCGACGGCGCCTCGGCTGGCAGCTGACCTGGGCGCTGCCCACCGCGGCGGAGGCCCGCACGCCCGGGGTCGTGTGCGCCCCGACCCCGACCGACGAGGACCTCCCGTGGCCCGCGGTGCTGGTGGCGACGTTCCCGCTGGGTCCCGACCGGCGCCGGATCGCGCCGGGACGGGCCGCGGACGTCCTCCTCGACGCCGCCGCCGACGCGTTCTGCGCGCTGCTCAGCGAACTCGCCGGCGACGGCGGGGACGCCCTCGCCCTGCTGCCCTACGGCGCCGCGGCGGGTCGCGTCGACGCCGAGCTGCGCCTGCGCGTCCTCGACCGCGCCCGGGCCGCCCCCGTGCTGAGTGCGGTGGAACGCGTCGACGGCGCACCGATGCTCCTGCGGCCGAGTTCCGCGGTGGCGCTCACCGGCGCGGGGGCGGACGACCCCGCCCTGCTCGGAGCCCTCGCCCCGGCGTTGGCCGGTCTCGTGGCGGCTCCGCGCGCGGTGGACCGCCTGCTCACCGAGCTCGGGGTGACGCGCCTCGGTCTGGCCGACGTGCTGGACCTGCTGCCCGGTCTGGACGCCGAGGGCAGCCGCGAGCTGTTCGCCGCGCTGGCTCCGCTCGCCGCGGACCCCTCCGCGCGGGAGGCGATGTCCGGGCTGCCCGTCCCGCTGCTCGACGGACGACGCGTCCACGGGGCCCGTGGGACGGTCCTGCTCGACGACCCCGACCTCCTCGGGACGCAGGCCGCGCAGGTCTTCGCCGCGCACGGTCTGCGGGTCGTGGACCCGGCCGC
Source organism: Kineococcus sp. GCM10028916 (assembly GCF_042674865.1). NCBI lineage: Bacteria > Bacillati > Actinomycetota > Actinomycetes > Kineosporiales > Kineosporiaceae > Kineococcus > Kineococcus sp. GCM10028916. The sequence continues at coordinate 560,803 of NZ_JBHTFM010000016.1, forward strand.
CTCGCAGGGGCCGGCGCGGGAGCTGCTGTCGCGGCTCGGGGCCCGTGAGGGCGGGGCGTGGGCCGTGCTCACCGACCCGGCGGTCCGCGCCGCGGTGGTGGCCTCCCCCGACGCCGAGGACCCCGACGAGGTCGCCGCGGCGGTCCTCGACCTCGTCGCCGCCGTCATCGGCTCGCAGCCGGGCTCCGCGGCCGAGGAGGAGACGGTCCTGCGGACGGCACGGGAACTGCCCTGGCTGGCCGACCTGGCCCTGCCCGACGTCGAGGACGACCTCGCGCCGGCCGGCGCGCTGCTGCTGCCCGGGACGCTGGCGGAGCGTGCCTTCGACCCCGACGACGTCACCCCGGTGGCACCGGAGACGCTGCAGGAGTGGGGGTCCGACGTCCTGCGGGCCGTCGGGGTGCTGTCCGGCCCGGCCCTCACCCACGTCGCCGAACTCGACCTGAACGACCTCGACGGCGCCGACGACGCGGGGCTGGCGGGTTTCGCGGACTACGTCGAGGACGTCTGGGCGGACCTGGTGGAGGAGGGCGAGGCCCTCGTGGCCGACGTCGTCGTCGTCCGCGACCTGGACCTGGTCCTCGACGCCTGGCCCGAGGTGCTGGCCGACCTCGCGGGGTCACCGGCGGGGCTGCAGGCCCTGACCGGTCCGTGGACGCTCGGCGCGCACCGGCGTCAGGGTCTGGTGGCGTGGTGGCTGCGCCGTCACGGCCCGCTGCCCGACGTGTCCCGCGCCCCCGACGGTGCGGCCCCGCCGTGGCTGCCGCTCGCCCCGGAGTGGGTCGCGCCGCTGCCCCCGCTCGCCCGGCGTGCCCTCGGCGTGCTCCCCGACCTGGCGAGCGCGGGCGCCGACGACCTCCCCGGGCTGCTGCGGGCCAGCGCCGGCTCTCCCCCGGCCGCCGTCGACCTGATGCTGCTCTGGGCCCTGCTGGGTCGCTCCGCGCAGGCGGCGGTCTTCGCTGCACCCCAACGGTTCGCCGCCCTGGACGCGGCCGGTGCGGTGGTCGTGGCCGAGGCGGACGACGTCGTCGTGGTCGACTCCCCCGCGTGGGCCCAGCGCACCGACCTGGGGCCCCGCCTACTGGTCCCCGCCGCCGCGGCGACCGCGGTCGCGGACCTGCTGGAGCTCGACCTCAGCTCCGAGCGCGGAGCGGGTCGTCTGGAGCACCCCGCCGGGGAGACGCACCCGGTCCCCGCGACGGTCGGCGTCCTCGCCGCGGGGGTCCCGGCGACCTGGTCGCAGGTGACCTCGTTGCGGTGCGACGGGCAGCCGGTGCGCTTCTGGGTGACCGCGGAGGACGAGGTGATCGCGGTCGACCCGGCCGCCGCGGCCTGCGGGCTGGCGCAGGTCGCGGGTGCGTGGCCGTTGCGCGGGGCGCTCACCGAACTCCTGACCACCGACTCACCGGCCGCCGTGCTGGGCGCGGAGCTCCCCGGCCTCCCCTGAGCGACGTCAGGCCGACGGGGGTGGGGTCCGCCTGTCGCGGCGGTGCAGGAAGGCCAGGCCGACGACGCCGAGGAGCAGACCCGCCACGCACGAGCCGAGCCAGCGCCCCTGGCCCGTGCCGCGGACCTCGGGGACCGCGAGGGCGACGACGAGCAGGACCGCCCACACCCCGAGTCCGACGAGCACGGCCCGACGGTCGTCGGTGCGCAGCGGCGGGGGCGGCGGTTTCGCCTTGGACGGCGGGAGGAACAAGGGCACGGGGCCAGTGTCCTCCCCCTGCGCACGATCTGCTGGGATGACCCGCATGGCGCTTGCACCGCAGACCACGGAACCCCCCACCCAGCGAACCGCCCTCGTGACGGGGGCCAGCAGCGGCATCGGCGCCGCCACCGTGCGCGCGCTGGCGGCCGCGGGGTTCTCGACCATCGCCGCCGCCCGTCGCGTGGACCGCCTCGAGGAACTGGCCGCCGAGGTCGGGGGCCGCGCCGTCGCCCTCGACGTGACCGACGCGGCGTCGGTGGCCGCGATGGCCGCGCAGGTCGGCGACGTGGACGTCGTCGTGCACTCCGCCGGGGGCGCCTTCGGTTCCGACACGGTCGAGAACGGTGACCCCGAGGGCTGGAAGGCCATGTACGACATCAACGTCGTCGGGGTCCTGCGCGTCCACCAGGCCCTGCTGGACGGGATGCGCCGCGGGGGCAACGGCCACGTCGTCGTCCTGGGTTCCATCGCCGGGTTCGAGGTCTACCCCGGCGGCGGTGGCTACACGGCGGTGAAGCACGGGGTGAACGCCCTGTGCCGCACCATGCGCCAGGAACTGCTGGGCGACCCCGTCCGCGTCACCGAGATCGCCCCGGGCATGGTCGAGACGGAGTTCTCGCTGGTCCGCCTCGGCAGCCAGGAGGCGGCCGACAAGGTCTACGACGGGCTCACCCCGCTGAGCGCGGACGACGTCGCGGACGTCATCGCCTTCGCCGTCACCCGCCCGCCGCACGTCGACCTGGACAAGATCGTCATGCGCCCGGTCCAGCAGGCCGACGCCGCCCACGTGCTCCGCCGGTAGGCTCGGTCGCGAACGCTCCTCACCCCGGCGTGCGACGCAGCGGCACCGGCGCGCCACCTCGTGCCCTCGCGCCGGTGCGCGAGTGGTGCACCACGGGGCCGCTGGGGTTCGCAGTGCAGACCACCTGCTGGTTCGAGTTCGCAGATCGCCTCGGGCGTAGACGCTCACAGCTCCACCCAGAGACTTCGCCGTACTCGGGTGTACCCGTTGTGGAAGTTCCTCATGTCAACGTCTTCCTCGTGGAAGAGACCCATGTCGACGCAGGCCGCTCTCGACGGCGCGCAGAAACGTGAAGCGATGGCGTGGTGTCGCGCCACGAAGTCCTGAATCCTCGGCGCGGAGACATCCGCGCCCCGCGGCAACCGCTCCGCGTGGCCGCCGCGACCTGCCCTCCCACCGCAACGCGAGGGTTGGCCTCCTCGAGGACGCCGACCACGTGCGCACTGTGCTCCACGCGCTGCCCGCTCCGGTGGTGCTCGTCGGCCGGCCCTGCGGCGGGGACGTCATCGACCTGCCCCCGCGCGGCGAACCGACGTGGGCGAGACGCACGGCGACCACCTCACCACCTGGCGCACCCCGGAGACCGTGGCCGACGCGATCGCGCAGGTCCTCTGCGGAACCTGGAACGAGCGTCGGCCGCTGTCACCCCGACACCCGACGGGTCACAGCGTCACCACTTCGCCGTCATGCCGATGGCCAGGCCACGACAGGCGCAGTCGTGTGCCGCGTGGTGCGGAGGGTACTGCGGTGCCTGGTTCTCGATCTGGACTGATGACCATGGATGCCGAGACCCCGAACGCCGCGTGGACACTGGCCCTGACGATGGAGATCGGTGCCCACGGGCGTGCCCGGGTGGAGCGTGAGACGAAGCCTGGACCACGGGGCCGCAACCCGCACCGGGATGCAGATCGTCGCGGCCCCGCGCAACGCCGACGTGCGAGTCCTCAGGTGCTGCCCGGGCGTTGGACGCTGGAACGGTCCCACGCCTGATCTCCGCGGATGGTGAGAGCTGCAGACGCCTGGCCGGAGACTGTGAACTCAAGATCGTCCGTTCGAGGCCATGATCCGTGCGTAGCCTCGAGCCGCCTCGTACCCGCCTCGCAGGCCCGGACGCCGAGCCGCGCGGTCCCATCGAGACCGGAGCGGCCCGGTGCCTGGTGTTCTGAATCGATGGTTCGCTGGCAGTTCCGTAGACCGGGGTCATGGCGGGCGTTCGCGGACCGGAACCACCGAACATCACGCTGTCCGAGGCCGAACGGGACCAGCTGCGGTCCTGGTCTCGTCGACGGACCACCGCAGCCGGCCTGGCGACGCGCAGTCGCATCGTCCTGGCCGCAGCCGAGGGCAAGTCGAACTCCGCCATCGCCACCGAGCTGAAGGCCTCACGACCGACCGTGACCACCTGGCGAGCCCGGTTCGCCGAGCACCGCCTCGAAGGCCTCGCCGATGAACCTCGACCCGGCTGGCGGCGGTCGGTGACCGACGCCCACGTCGAGAACCATCGTCACGACGCCGGAGACGGAACCGGATGACGCCACCCACTGGTCGACTCGATCCATGGCCGAGCACCTCGATCTGTCCCGGACCACCGTCCCTCGAACCTGGCGGGCCTTTGGTTCGCTGCCTCACCTGCGGGACCGGTTCAAGATGTCGACCGACCCGTTCTTCGTCGACGAGCTGCACGACGTCGATGCGTGAGGGTCGGTCCGAGCAGGCGTTGCACCGGGGCGCGACCCCGACCTGCTCAGGAGTCGACCGTGGACCGCCGGCGGGACGAGCTGAGGTCGCTGGATGCGGGAGGACGATCTGGACGACCGGCCACAGCGGCGCCGGCCTACTGACCGCCCGGGGTCGTAGCCCCACCCGGCATGACGGACCGGTCGTAGTACTCGTGGCACGACTGGATCTCGAAGGTCGGTGTGAGGGTGAGGATCGCCGCGCACCGGCCGGTGAAGGGTTTCATCGTGGCGGTCATGGTACCGACGGCCAGGGGCTCACCGGTGAACGTCCCTCGCCCGATGGCCTCGACGACCACGAAGCCTTCGCCGGCGTGCGCGTTCTCCAGGGTCATCTCGAAGTCGGGGATCGCCGCGCGCCAGAGGGCGTGGTGCCTGCTGAGCAGGGCGTGCCCGCGGCGGCGGATCCCGAAAGTGACGTCGAAGTACTCAGCGTCCTCGGCGAAGAGCCCGACGAACGCTTCGTGCGTCGGGGCGTTCCAGGCCTCGACCCACCGCTGCCCGATGCCGAGGGCGGTCACCGTCGTGGTCGTGTTGTCCATGTGCACTACTCCTGTGGGGTGTGAGCGGCGGTCCGGTGTGGTGCCGGACCGAGGTGGCCCGTCGGACGGGTACGCCGAGCCGGTATGGGGCTGGTGCCCGCGCTGGTGTGGTGGTGCAGGACGCTGCGGTCGACGAGCCGGGGACACCTCCCAGCCCGAACTCCGGGCAGGCCTCGCCGCTTCACCGGAGTCCCGGTCTGAGTAGTGCCGGAAGAGCAGGGGCGAAGACCTCCGCCAGCAGTGGTGAGCGTCGTGGCGCGAGAAGACGTCGGCGAAGACCCCGACTCCCACGGTCCAACTCAGGCACGCCGTGCCGGTACGTCGCGAGCCCGACCCTAACCTCCCGCGCTGTGTCCGAACCCGGCACTGACGAAACCTCCATGGAGTTCACCAGTTCTCCCCGACCAGACACCGAGACGCCTTCGACCTCGGTTCCCGGTCCCCGGCGCACGGGCGCGACCTCCTGGGTCCGGTCCGTGAGGTTCCTGGGTGCCGCGCTATCCGCGACCGCCATCGGTCGCGGACATGGCCTGGCTGATCATGGCCGCCACGCGGTTGACGAGGGGAGCGAAGTGTTCAGCGGGTGCAGACGGCGGCGTGCAGAGCTGCAGCGCGGCGACCCGTCGGTCGCGGAGCACGATGCTCGTCGCGTAACAGGTCAGCCCCGGGAGAACGTCCTCCCGGTCCGTCACGAACCGCCGTCCGGGCGTGCCGATCGTCGTCGGAGCGAGCAGGACGGAAGCAGCCGCACCAGGTGGCAGCTCGCGGCCGGGGTAGAGGTCCGCGGGCAGTTTCTCCACCCCTGGGACGACGCTCATCACGTAGGCCCTCGTCCCCTCGGCCACGACGCAGGTCACCGTCGCTCCCGTGCGTTCCCGGAGGGCCTGCAGGTACCGCTCCGCCACCGGCCGGAAACCCACGTCCGGTTCGTTGAGCTCAGCCATGACCAGCATCTCGGAACTGAGAAGGTACCGCCCGTAGGACAGCACGACCACACCCTCGCCGATCAGCTGGTCGAGGAGGCGGTACACCGAACTGCGGGGTATCCCGGTGATGTCCGCCAGCGCAGCCACTTGGCCTTCCGCGGGGCTGAACGGGAGGGCTCTCAGGATGGCGAATGCGCCCTCCAGGACGCCGCGGCCTCCTCTCGAACTCCCCGGGGCCGGATTCGCGGTGAGTCTCGCGCGAGCGTCATCCCGGCGTTGCCCGAAACGAATGGCGTCGTAGCACGGAGCGTCCTCTCGATCGCGGGCCGACGTGACGGAAACGGCCGGACGAGAGCGCTCGAACTCGTGCACCGGTCGATCGTACGCGCAACGGGTGTCCACTCAGCGGACAGATCAGGACGCTCCGGCCCCACCCCGACGGACGATGGGTCAATGACCGCATTCGACACCCCTGACGTCACGTCGTCCGATCTGCCGGCCGAAGCCGGTCTCGTCATCGTCGGCGGAGGTGCTGCCGGGTGCACTCTCGCGTACCGGCTGGTGGCGGCCGGGGTGCGGGACGTCCTCGTCATCGAAGCCGGAACGAACACCGGTGCCGAGGCGAACGGGGTGGTTCCCGGAGCTGCTCTCGCCCGTCTGGCCGACCCGTCCTTGAGCTGGAACGACGAACTCGCTCCCCAGAGCGCCCTGGGGGGACGCGCGGTGCCCTTCGCCCAAGGCCTCGGAGTGGGCGGCGGGAGCAGTTTGAACCTGATGGCGTGGTTCCGCGGCCACCCCGAAGACTTCCGGTCCTGGGAGGCGGCCGGAGCAACGGGCTGGGGGCCTGCGGACGTCAGCAAGGTGTACGCGGAGATCGAAAGTCGCACCCCCGGCGCACCGGGGACGATGGTTCTCTCGACGGCCTCCGATCTGCACCCCATCTCCAGCGCGTTCGTCCTGGCCGGGCGCGAGTTGGGACTGCCCATCACCGACGACTTCAACGGTCCGCAGTCGACAGGCGTCGGGCTGACGACGTCGAACATCTCCCGGGGGCGCCGTTGGAGCGTGGTCGACGCCTTCCTCCAGCCGGCGCTGCGGTCTGGCCACGTGCGGTTGACGACCGGGGCACGGGTGGATCGGGTGGTCCTGGACGGCCACCGGGCCACTGGCGTGGAAGTCACCCTCGCCGACGGCACCACGAGGCACGTACGGGCCCGCGAAGGCGTGGTGCTCGCGGCAGGAGCGGTCCGCACGCCGCAGATCCTGGTGCTCTCAGGTGTCGGGGGCCGAGAGGAGCTCGACGACCTGGGGGTCGCAACGGTGCTCGACCTGCCCGAGGTGGGCCAGAACCTGTCCGACCACCCCGTCGTCTACACGAGCTGGCGGGCCAGGAGCGGCGAGGGGCTCCTCACGAGCGCTGGAGCCGACGAAGCCCTGCTCCAGGCGGAGCTGGGCCGAGGCACGCTCGCCTCACTGACGCAGACCGGCGCCATGCTGGCGACCGCACCCGGTGACGGCGCTCCTGACATCCAGATGTTCCTGGCGCGGGTGGGACTCGACGATCACCTCGCCCCGATGGCCGAACCGTCGGTGTCGTGCGTCGTCTCGCTGCTCACCCCGCGCAGCCGAGGCAGCGTGCGGGTCATCTCCCGCGATCCCGCGGTCGCACCGTCCATCGACCCCCGATTGCTCGGCGAACCGGAGGACGCGGTCGCCCTCCGTCAGGGACTGCGCCGGACAGAGGAGCTGTTCCAGACGAAGGTGCTCACCGCGGTGACCGACGGTGCGATCTCACCCGCCGCGGGATCGAGCGACCTCGCCCTCGACGAGTGGATCCGGGACCACGTCTACAGCCAGTGGCACCCCGTCGGCACCGCCAGGATGGGCAGCGACGCGCGCGCCGTCGTCGTAGCGGACACGATGCTGGTCAACGGCGCGGATCGCTTGTGGGTCGCCGACGCATCGGTGATGCCCACCGTTCCCCGTGGAAACACGCAGGCCCCGACCATCATGATCGCGGCGAGCTCGGCGACACGGATCGCGGCAGTGCTGGCGGCGGGGTGACCACCCCGCCGCACGGCCGTTCTCGCCGGAGCGCCCCTGTGTCGCCAGAGCCGGGAGGACCTCCCCGCCAGGACCTGCGCAAGTTCCCGAGGGCCGTCTTCTCCGTCGTCGACACGGCACGACGTGCCTGTTCCCGACGTCCTGCGCGTGAGGTGTCGTGCACCCAGGTCGAAGCAGGGGTTCGGTCGCGGTGGCGTGAGCCTGCCGTACCGAGTCCCGTCACACCAGGGCCGAACCAGCACCGACTCCCCTGTCCGCAGCACGGTCCCAGGTCGGTGGCGTGGATTCCCGAGATGTCGCCGGGCACCTCACCGACCACGTTCCCGGTCGACCTCCACCTGGACCGTCGGCCCTGGTGGGCGCCACGAACTCCCGCCGTCGACTGAGTGACTGTTTCAGATGTGGGTCCATGTCGGGCATGCTGGTGCGGTGGCTGGTGATCGCAAGGCGTACCCGTCCGACCTGACTGATGCGGAGTGGGAGCTGATCAAGCCCCTCCTACCTCAGCAGGGACGGATGGGCCGCCCGCGCCAGGACTTGCGCGAAGTCCTCAACGGCATCTTCTACATCGTCGACAACGGTGCAAAGTGGCGGGCGATGCCACGCGACCTACCGGCGTGGGAGACCTGCTACCGCTGGTCACGGCGACTGGAAGAAGACGGGACCTGGC